>NZ_JBQFOQ010000001.1:0-760235 GCF_056533645.1 Ruegeria sp. G10
GCATTGGAGCAGCGCTGGGGGGCGGGCGGATAGGTGTGGGTGCGAGGGGTGCTGCCCCTCGCGCTCCCCGGGATATTTTTGGCCAGATGAAGGGTGAATCCGCGTCAGGTGGTGAGGGCTTTGCCCAATCTGGGCAGGCGGGCCTTTTTCATCAGGGGGCGGAGGGTCCATTGATCGCCGGAGAGGTGGTTGGCCTGGGTGAGGGTTTTGGCGGCGACCTGCGCCATGCCTTCGGGGTCGGTCAGCCAGAAGCTGTGCAGCAGGCCGTCGGGATCGCGGCGGTCGATGCCTTCTTCGGCAAGGATGTTTTTCGGGAAATCCTTGGCGTTGACGGTGACGATCAGGTCTGACGATGAGGCGACTGCGGTGGCTAGGACGTGGATATCCGCTTTGTCGGGCAGCCAGAGGCGTTGTTCCATGCCCGGTGCGGCGGGGTGTTCGGCCTTGGGCCAGTTGGCTTGGGTCAGGGCGATTTCGGCGCGGGCCTGCGCCTCACCCGTGGGGCCGAGTTTGCGGGCGGCACGGGCCCATTCTTCGAGGATGCGGGCGGACCAGACCGGGGTGAAATGGCCCAGCTTTGCCGCGCCCAGCAGCATCTCTCGCATCACCGTGGGGTAGATGACGCAGGTGTCCAGCACCGCTTTCACAGGCGGTAGAAAACGGCTTTGAGATAGCCACTTTCGGCCAGTTGCGGCAGTTGCGGGTGGTCCGGTCCGGCAAAGCCCGTATGGATCAGCTGTGCCTGCCGCCCTGCCCGGCCAATCCCGCGCGATGAGGCGTCGCGGAAGCGGGCCAGATCGGCGGCGTGGGAACAGGAGCAGAGGCCAAGGTACCCGCCCGGTTTCACCAGCGGCGCGGCAAGGCGCGCTATACGTTCGTAGGCGCGCAGGCCTGCGTCCAGCGCTTGTTTCGAGGGCGCAAAAGCGGGTGGGTCGCAGATCACCACGTCGAATGCGGCCCCTTCTTCGCCCAGTTGCGTCAGAACGTCGAATGCGTCGCCTTGGCGGGTCTGGAACCGGTCGGCAACGCCTGCGGCCTCGGCCCCTTGTTCGGCCAGCGTCAGTGCTGCGGCGGAACCATCGACCGCCAGCGCTTGCGCGGCGCCACCGGCCAGCATGGCCAGGCCGAAGCCGCCGACATGGCTGAACACGTCCAGAACATGCGCTTCGGGATGCACCAGGCGGGCGGCGAAGGCGTGGTTGGGGCGCTGATCGTAGAACAGGCCTGTCTTCTGGCCGCCGGTCAGGTCGGCCATATAAGTTGCACCGTTCATGGGCACGGGCAGCGGTGCCTCGGGCGTCGTTCCGTGCAGGGTCTGGTTAAGGTCGTCGAGACCCTCTAGCCCTCGGGTGCGGCCGGAGGCGTTTTTCAGAACCGTGGTCACGCCGGTCACTTTGACCAGAGCATCGGTCAGGGCGTCCAGATGCGCCTCGGCCCACGCAGCGTTGGGTTGGATGACGCAGGCATCTGCAAAGCGGTCGATGATCACGCCGGGAAAGCCATCAGCTTCGGCATGGATCAGGCGGTAATAGGGCGCGTCAAACAGGCGCGCGCGCATCTCCAGCGCACGACGCAGGCGGGTTTCGAACCAGTCGGCATTCAGGTCCGCGTCAATGTCCCGGTCCAACACCCGGCACATGATTTTCGATGCGGGGTTCACCGCGACCAGCGCGATGGGCTGGCGTTTGTCATCCTCCAGCACCGCCAGTGCTCCGGCTGCGATCTTGCGGGTGCGGCGGTCGGTGACGATGTCATTGGCGTAGACCCATGGGAAACCATGGCGCAGCCCGCGCGCGTTGGCTTTGGGTTTCAGGCGAATGCGGGGGCGGTCGGATGAGGCGGTCATGGCGCTCTCATAGCTTTGAACCGGTTGGGGTGAAAGCCCTGTTAACGGTTCCGGTTGCGCCAGCCCCCGCGGCGCTTGGGGGCCTGCGCCGATTGCAGCCCTTCGGCCAAAACCTGCGTCATCGGGTGATCACCCGCTTGCGCCGCGTATTGCGCGTGTAGTTCGGTCAGCGCCTGTTTCTGATCCCTGTCCTCGGGCAGGCTGAGCGCCCAGTCGAGGAAGATGCTGCGGCATTCGGACATGGTGATGCCGTCGATGCGATAGGCCTCGCGGATCAGGCCCTTGTGGTCGTTCGGATCATCGCTGCGCGCCATTTGCCTCTCCTTCAACCACAGCGCCGATCAAGGCGGCGGCGGTGTCGTAGCTATCCTGCAACGCGGCCTGTAGCGTGTCGACCTGATCGAACCCGGTGGCCCGGCAGAGGAAGGCCGCGCCGCCCTCACCGATCTTGTCCGCCTCGATCGCTTTGCCCGAAAGCAGCCGCGCCGCGCATTGTACGGACCAGCATAGGCCGTAACAGTCCTTGAGCGTCTGCGCCTGCGCGACCTCCAGAAGTCCGGCAGCGACCGCGCCGTCCAGACCCGCGCGCACATCGCGTTGTGCGGAGCCCGACAACAGCGCGCCGCTCTGGGCCAGCAATTCGATATCCATCATCCGTCCGGGGCCGTTCTTGGCATCCCAAACCCCCGCCGGAGCCTTGGCGGCAGCCAGACGGGTGCGCATTTCAGCGACTTCGGTCAGAACCTTGGTGCGATCGCGCGGGCGCGAAAGAAACTCGGCACGAAAGCCTTCGATATCCTCGGTCAGCCCGGCATCCCCGGCGATCACGCGCGCGCGGGTCAGGGCGAGGTGTTCCCACACCCATGCCTCGTTCTGCTGGTAATTGGTAAAGCTGCTCCAACTGGTGGCCACCGGTCCCTGATTGCCCGAAGGGCGCAGGCGCATATCGACCTCGTAGAGCCGTCCCTGCGACATCGGAGCTGTCAGCGCGGTGATCAGGGCTTGCGTGAACCGCGCATAGTAGGTGCGTGTGGCCAGAGGGCGCGGGCCGTCCGACATTTCCTGGTCCTGCGGGTCGTAGATGACGATCATGTCCAGATCGGACTGCGAATTGATGCGCCCGGCCCCAAGCGAGCCCATGCCCAGAACCGCCGCCCCGCGCCCTGGGGCAGGCCCGTGCTTTCTGGCAAACTGGGTTTCGACGCAGGGCAGAACCGATGCGATGACCGCCCCCGCCAGTTCCGCATATTGCTGCCCGGCCTGCGCCCCGTCTATGAGGCCGCGCAGATGGTGGACACCGATGCGGAAGTGCCATTCCTTGCACCAGCGCCGGGCCAGATCCAGCTGAGTTTCATAGTCATCTTCTTCTGACAGGGCTTGCTGCAAATCCGATTGCAGCACCGCCTGCCCCGGCCAGTCGTCGAAGAAACTACCGCCGATGACCGCATCAAACACGGCCGCGTTGCGCGACAGATGCGTGGCCAGCGCGTGCGAGGTGCCGACGATGTCGATCAGCAGGTCGATCAGTTGCGGGTTCGCCTCGAAGAGGGAAAACAGTTGCACACCGGCGGGAAGGCCCGCCAGAAAACCATCCAGCGCCAGCAAGGCCTCTTCGGGTTTTGCGGTTTTGGCGAGGCGCGAGAGCAGTTCGGGACGCAGGCGTTCAAAAATGCGCGCGCCACGCTGCGACCGCAGCGCCGGGTATGTGGTCCACCGGGCCAGCACACCCTTGTCGAATTCAACCTCTGGCGTTGTCGCAGGGCGTGGGCTGGCACCGGGAGCAAAGAACCCCTCGGTCAACTCGTGCACCTCGGTCAGGCGGCGGGTCAGATCGGCGGTCAGATCGGCGCTGCTGAGGCCCATCAGGCAGGCCACCCGTTCAATGCCGTCCTCAGTCTGCGGCATCTTGTGGGTCTGGGCGTCATGCACCATCTGGATGCGATGCTCGACCTCACGATGGGCGCGGTAATGGTCGGTGAGCTTTACAGCCACGTCCTCGGGCACCCAGCCCTTCGAGGCCAGCGCCGCCAGCCCCGGAACCGTGCCACGGACACGCAGATCGGGGTCGCGCCCCCCGGCAATCAACTGGCGGGTCTGGGTGAAGAACTCGATCTCGCGAATGCCGCCCTGCCCCAGCTTCATGTCGTGGCCGGGGATCGACAGGCTGCCGCCCGTTCCCTTGTTCTCGCGTATGCGCAGGCGCATGTCGTGGGCGTCCTGAATGGCGGCGAAATCCAGATGCCGCCGCCAGACGAAGGGGCGCAGGGCGTCCAGAAACCGCTCTCCGGCGGCAATATCCCCGGCGCAGGGGCGCGCCTTGATATAGGCCGCGCGCTCCCACGTCCGGCCGAGGCTTTCATAATAGCGCTCAGCCGCCTCCATCGCCATGCACACGGGCGTCACCGCCGGATCGGGGCGCAGGCGAAGGTCGGTGCGAAAGACATAGCCATCCGCTGTCTTGTCGCTGAGCGTGGCGCAGAAATTCCGTGTCGCCCGGACCATGCCATGGCGCGCATCGTAAAAGTCATCCGGGGCAAACCGCGTCTCGTCAAACAGCACGATCAGGTCGATATCCGAGCTATAGTTCAGCTCATGCGCGCCCATCTTGCCCATGGCCAGAATGACCAGCCCGGCGGCGGTTTCGACATCGTCTTCTGTCATGCCCGGCAGCTTGCCGCGTCGGATCAGGGCGGCGATCTCGGCCTTGGCCGCCACGTCCGCAGCCAACGCGCCAAAATCGGTCAGCGCTCCGGTCACCTTTTCCAACGGCCAAGCCCCTGCCAGATCGGCCAGCGCGGTCAGTAGTGCCAGCCGCCGCTTGGCCTGTCGCAGCCCCGGCTTCAACTGATCCGGCGGCAGCGCCCGTGCGACCGCCATGACATCCGCCAAAGCCTGATCCGGATCTTGCAACGCTTGGGCTAACCAAACCTTTTCCTGATCAATCAGACCCTTCAGATAGGGGCTGGACCCTGCGGTACCTGCAATCAGCTCTCCTTGTTCTGCGCTCAGGTCTGGCAAGGCTGCGCGGGTTTCGGCCCCAAGGGCCGGATCAAAGGCGCGCGGGACTCGGTGAATGGCAAGGCTCATGGGCGCTCCAGCGGCGTGTCCTGACTGAAACTGTTGATCCAGACATCATACCGCCGCTCCCACAGGGACGAGATCAGCATCGCCTCGGGCTCTGGTGCATCCGGACGGGTATAGTCCGCACGGTAGCTCAACAGCACGATGTCCGGGGTCAGCACTCGCAGCGTCGCCTCGGACAATTCATACGTGGCCATCGTCGGTGCATCGGCAAACTGCCCAACGTGATCGTCGCGGTTGGCAAAGCCCGTCGGGTAAACGCCCAGAAAATCCGAGCTCAGCAATGCGCGGTCAGCCTGCGCGTTGCCTTCTACCAGCGCGGTCCAAACCTGCTTTTCCAGCGAAAGTATCTGATCAAGCGTCGGAGCGTGTGTGTTCTCAGTATCTTGCATGAGCAGAAACTGCGCCCGTTCCGCCACCGCGTCAACCGTCGAAAACCAGTATGTAAATCTTTTTCACATTACCCCTTGCAACGTCCGCTCCCCCCTCCCATCTAGGAAATGTGAATAGCATTTACATCCTGAGTGGAGAGACCAAATGACCGCATTGTCCGAACACGCCGTTCCTGCAAATCCAGGCTGGTTGCACCGCGCCGAGGCCTGGCTTGACAGCAAGGGCAAAGGGGCCTGGATCGCCGCAATGGTCCTTGGCTTTATCGTCTTCTGGCCCATCGGCCTGGCCTTTCTGGCCTATATGATCTGGAGCAAACGCATGTTCAGCAAATCCTGCAGCCGCCGTTCGTCGTGGAACAGCCACATGAGCGCCATGAAACCTTCCGGCAACAGCGCCTTTGACGCCTACAAGGCCGACACTCTGGCGCGGCTGGAGCGCGAGCAGAAGGATTTTGAGGCCTTCCTGCACCGACTGCGCGAAGCCAAGGACAAGGCCGAGTTCGACGAGTTCATGGACGAACGCGCCCGCGACAATCGCGATGACACAGGCACTGGCGAACAACCCGCCTGATCCAGCCTTGCCCTGCCCCGATCTTCGGGACAGGGTGCCTTTGACCAATAACCGGACCAAGACATGACCCACCTGCCCGATCCCGACAGCCAGCCGGAATTCTACCAATCCGTCGCCACCAAGCGTTTCTTCGCATGGCTGTTTGATATCGCCTTCATCTCGTTGCTGTGTACCGTTGCGATCCTGCTGACCTTCGGCATGGGCTTTTTCATCCTCGCCCTGATCTATGCGGTCATCAGCTTCATCTATCGGGTCGTGACCATCGCCAATGGCTCTGCCACGCTGGGTATGCGGTTCATGGGGATCGAGTTGCGTGATGCGTTCGGGGCGCGCATGGATACCGGCAAGGCCATCGCGCATACGGCGGGCTATTTCGTCAGCATGGCGATCCCGGTCCTGCAGATCATCTCGGTCATCATGATGATGACAAGCGCCCGCTGTCAGGGTTTGACCGATGCCTTCCTCGGCACCGTCATGATCAACAAGCGGGCCTGAAAAACTCCTGAGCAAAAAACTTGGCGGCACCCATAACCGTTGCTATCATCCGTCCCGAGGAGATGCGGGACCTTCATGCGACACACGCTGCCAATCGCGCCACAGTTCTATGTGACGGCACCCCAGCCCTGCCCCTATCTTGAGGGCAGGATGGAGCGCAAACTGTTCACCGCCCTTCAGGGCGAAGGCGCTGATCAGTTAAATGATTGCCTGTCACAACAAGGGTTTAGACGATCCCAAAACGTGCTGTACCGCCCTTCCTGCACCGATTGCGCCGCGTGCCTGTCTGCCCGGATCGACGTGTCCGCCTTCCGCCCCAGCAAAAGCCAAAAGCGCGCCACAAAACGCAATGGCTATCTGAAACGGCGCGCCACCTCGCCCTGGGCTACGGATGAACAGTTCGATCTGTTCCGCCGGTATCTGGACGCCCGCCACGCCGATGGCGGCATGGCCGACATGGACGTGTTCGAATTCGCCGCCATGATCGAGGAAACCCCGATCCGCAGCCGCGTGATCGAGTATGCAGACCCGGAAACCGACGACCTGATCGCGGTCAGCCTGACGGACGTGCTGGATGACGGGCTGAGCATGGTCTACTCGTTCTATGACCCGGAGTTTCAGAAAAAATCGCTGGGCACTTACATGATCCTCGATCATATCGAGATCGCACGCGAGGCCGGGCTGCCCTTTATCTATCTGGGCTACTGGGTGCCCGGCAGTCCGAAGATGGGTTACAAAGCCAAGTTCGCAGGTCTGCAGGCCTATGTGCAGGGAGAATGGCGGATGATCGACGACCCCGAGTCCTATGCTCAGACGTCGCATCATCCCTTGTCATCAGCGCCGATCGCAGAACAGGTCGCGAATATTCAGCTGCCCGACCGCCACCCCACCAAAGGCTGACCCGACATGCGCCAAAACCTTCATGCGGTCACTTTGGTTGTGCCCGACTATGATGCGGCGATTGCGTTCTACACCGGAGTTCTGAACTTCACCCTGATACAGGATCTCGACCTTGGCGAGGATAAGCGCTGGGTACGTGTCACACCACCGGGGTCGGCGGGGGCTTCGCTGCTGTTGGCCAAGGCCGTTGGCGACACGCAGGTGGCTGCGATCGGGCAGCAAACCGGTGGGCGCGTCGGTTTCTTTCTTGAGACCGACGACTTCTATCGGGACCACGCAGCCATGCTTGAGGCGGGTGTCGGGTTCGAGGAAGCCCCCCGCCGCGAGCCCTATGGCATCGTCGCAGTCTGGCGCGACCCGTTCGGAAACCGCTGGGACCTGATCGAGTTCACGACCCCGAGCCTCTTAGAGTAATTTATATATTTCTGATACTTACGAACTATGCGCGCAAATATTAAGCATTATTAATGCACTTGCACACCGGTTGAGCAATTGAAAGCTGACGCGGCGTCACCACATTAAACCTGCTTCTTAACACACGAACCAGCCGTGAAACCCGCCGCATATCAAGCCGCTGCCGGGGCTGGGGATTTTGTTTCTGCGACAGGCCTCCCACCCTGCCGTAGAGCTTCTGAAGGAGGGGGAAAATGGTTAACGCCACACGCCGACTGGTTTCGGCCACTTTGACGACCCAGATCCTGATCGCGCTGGCCCTCGGGTCAGTGTTTGGACTGGTTCTGAACTATCTCGATATCGCCGCCCTGAACACCGCGCTTGTCGATGGCGCGCTGTCGATGCTGGGGCAGATGTTCCTGAACGCGCTGCAGATGCTTGTAGTGCCACTTGTTGTCTTCTCGCTGCTCTGCGGAGTGGTCGGGATCGGAGATGTCAAGCTGCTGGGCCGCGTCGGCGGCATGACCTTTGTCACCTATCTGGCCACCACCGCGCTGGCGGTGACCACTGCGCTGGTGTTCGCCAGCCTGATCGGTCCCGGCAAAGGGTTCGAAAGCATGTATCTGGTCGGAGACGGTGTGAGTGTCGCCAACCCACAGACCACATGGGAGATTCTGGCGAACATCATCCCCAAGAACCCGATCAACGCGCTGGCCAATGGTGAGATGCTGCAGATCATCTTCTACGTGATGGTCGTGGGCATTGCGGTTCTGATGATGGGCAACCGCGCCAAGGCGTTTGTCGAAGGCTGCGAGTTCATGAACGAACTGGCGATGAAAATCGTCAAGATCGTCATGGCCTTTGCCCCCATCGGCGTGTTCAGCCTGATCGCCAAGACCTTTGCGATGGAAGGTTTCAGCCTCTTCGGCCCCGTCATCGGCTATCTGACCACGATCAGCCTGACGCTGGTGTTCCACCTCTGTGTCACTCTGATGGCGCTGCTCTATTTCACCACCGGCCTCAACCCGCGCACGTTCATGCGCAAGATGCGCTCGGCTCAGGTGTTTGCGTTTTCGACCTCAAGCTCGAATGCAACGATCCCGGCCAGCCTGCAATGCGTGACGCAGCGCGTTGGGGTGGATCGCTCGGTCGCGTCATTCGGCATCCCACTCGGGGCGACGATCAACATGGACGGCACCGCGATCATGCATGGCGTGGCCACCGTGTTCCTCGCTAATGCCTATGGCATGGATCTGGGGCTGAGCGGCTATCTGACCGTCATCTCGATCTCGGTTCTGGCCTCGATCGGCACCGCGGGTGTTCCCGGCGTAGGCATCGTCATGCTGGCGATGGTTCTGAACCAGTTGGGAATGCCACTGGAAGGCATCGGGATCATCCTCGCCGTCGACCGTATCCTCGACATGATGCGGACCGTGGTGAACATCACCGGTGATGCCGTCGTGACCACCATCGTCGGCAAGAAGGTCGGCAAACTGGACAAGACGGTCTTCGATAACCCCGATGCCGGCACGTTCGACACGGCCGATCTTGAGATCGATCATTCAACCGAACAGGAATTTGCCAAGCTGACGCATCCTCAGCCGCAAACATGACAGAAAAAAAAGGAGGCCCTGCGGGGCCTCCTTTGTGTGACGTTAGTTCGGTATCAGATCCGGGACGATGGTCACGATCGTGGGGAAGAACCAGAGTATCCCGATCCCAACCACCTGGATCAGCACGAACGGTATGATCCCTCGATAAATGTGCCCCGTTGTGACCTCTTTCGGCGCAACCCCCCTTAGGTAGAACAGCGCAAACCCAAAAGGTGGCGTCAGGAACGAGGTCTGCAGGTTCACAGCCACCATGATCGTCACCCATTTCGGGTCAAACGAACCGCCATAAATCACTGGGCCCACGATGGGAATCACGATGTAGATGATCTCAAGGAAATCCAGCACGAAGCCCAGAATAAACAGCACCAGCATCACGATCAGGAAGACCGTGAACTCGTTGTCAAAACTGCGCAGGAACTGCTGGATATAGTGCTCACCCCCGAACGAGATCACCACAAGGTTCAGCAATTGCGAACCGATCAGGATGGTAAAGACCATCGAGGTCACCTTGGCCGTTTCGCGCACCACGGGCGTCAACACCCCGCTTGAGAACAGCACCCAACAGCCGAACAGAAGACCAAACAACGCATACAGGTATGCCGAATAGGCGATGATGAACGCGATCCAGCTTTCAACCGACACGTCGCCTTGGTTGATGCGCAGATCAAAGTTCACGCCCATCAACAGGGCGATGATCACGGCAAAGGTCGACCAGATGATCACTTTGCCGGACCGGCCCTGATCCTGCAGCTTGCGATAGGCCGCCAGCATGATCGCTCCGCCCGCCCCGAGGGCCGCAGCGGGCGTCGGGTTGGTCACCCCGCCCAGGATTGAACCCAGCACCGCGATGATCAGAACCAGTGGTGGGAAGACCACGCGGATCAGATCGTTGGTGGCACACCGCGCTGCCGCCTCTTTGCAGCCATACATGGCAATGACAAAGGGGATGGCCAGCATAAGGAACGTCGCCCCTGACGAGGTTGTCGGCGCAATCAGCAGAACGTCGACCAACAGCATCAGCAACAGACCAATTGCGCCCACGATCAGCGGTTGCGGCGAGCGCGAAGGCGCAATGCCACGCCCCAGCACCAGTGTCAGGCCCAGCAGAACCACCATAACGGCGACGCCGTTTCCGATCGGTGCTGCCGCAGCAATCTTGGCTTCCTGCGCCGCGGCCAGTTCTTCTTCGCTCAAGCGCTGCGATTCAGCTGCACCACCAGCCTCGTCGATCGCCTCCTGCTCGGCCACGGCCTGATCCCAGGCAGACTGACCATGCAACTCGATCATCGAGGCCTTGCACTCTTCCGAGACGTTCGTGCGCAACGAGGCACCCTGCCCAATATCTGAGAACGCCGAGACCGAGATGTTCTGGCTGCCGATCACACCCGCGCTGCCCAGCAGGACCGCGCCAACGATCAGGGCAACCGGTGCACCCAGCAGCCATGTCAGACCTTCCGAGCGTGTGATGGTCTCACCCGTCCCGCCCGACAGCTCAACAGCCGGGGCCTTGTCCGGGTTCAACAGCGCATAGCCAAAGGCATAGAGCGCATAGAGCAAGGCCAACATGATCCCCGGCAGCAGCGCCGCCTGGAACAACGTCCCCACCGAAACAACAGCAGGTTCACCCAGATAGGTCAGCGCGTCGGTACACCCGGCTTCGACTGCACGCGTCTCCTGCGCTGTCGAATACAAGTCGCCCGCCAGCGTGCCGAGCAGAACGATCACAATGGACGGTGGAATGATCTGCCCCAACGTCCCCGAGGCCGCGATCACGCCTGTCGCAAGCTCTGGCGAATAGTTGTTGCGCAGCATTGTCGGCAGGGCCAGCAGGCCCATTGTCACCACGGTCGCGCCGACGATCCCGGTCGAGGCGGCCAGAAACGCGCCCACGACAACGATCGACACGGCCAGACCGCCGGGCAGCGGGCCAAAGACACGCGCCATTGTAGTCAGCAGGTCGTTCGCGATTTTCGAGCGTTCCAGTGTGATGCCCATCAGAACAAACATCAAAACGGCCAGCAGAGTCTCGATCGACTGACCGGCCAGAACGCGTTCGTTCATACGATTTACAATGAAGGACACGTTGCGGTCGAGCGCGGTTTCCCAGCCCTGCACAAAGACCGGTTCGGCGATCCTTGGCAAATCGGGGTATCGGAACACCGAAACCGAGTCCGGTTTCACGCCGGAATTCACCAGGTCCCGATAGGCCTGCGACCCGGTGTCAATCGCCTGATGGATCAACAAACCAGCACTGTTCAATGCGGCGATGATCCCGAATGAGATTACCCCGGCGCCACCGATGGCGAAAGCCACGGGGAAACCCGACAGGATGCCTCCAAAGAGGCAGAAGAATACGATAATGAGGCCTATCTCGACGCCATCAAGTCCGAATAGCATTGTCTGGTTCCCCGTCCTTAATGCGCGCCTTCGTAGGCTTCTTCACCCTCACCAAGGCTGTCCTTGTCGAGGTATTTTCCAGTGCTTTCCGGCCCTTCCACATATTCCAGATACGAGCGGTACAGGAACGCGATCGCATGCAGGAACACCATGGCGGCGAAAGCCACCAGCAGGATTTTGAACAGGAAGTAGGCATTGAACCCATTGGGGCTGAAGCCGATGGTTTCAACGTTCCAACGCAACGCACGGGATTTCGCGATCAACCGATCTACCGTGTCACTCGCCGAAGGCTTGGGCACGATCAGGTGCCGCCACATGAAATACCAGCCATACATCCAGGTCAGAACTGCCATCGGCATCATGAACAAAACCGCGCCGCACATATCAACGACGCGCTTGGCCCGGTGGCTGATACCGGCATAGATCAGGTCAACCCGCACATGGCCGCCCTGCACGAATGTGTAGGTACAACAGAGGCAGACAACCATGGCGTTATACAGTTTAAGTTCCTCGGCGAACCAACTGATATCCATCTGAAAAGGGATGCCCAGCCCAAAGGACATATCGGGACGGGTAAAGACCCGTTGCATAAATACGATAACGATCTGCTGGATAACCATCAGCAGGCCTGCCCATGCAAAGAACCGCCCAGTCGTGTTGGCGAACCCTTCAAGGACGCGCACCATCCCCCACATGAAACTCCGATAGTAGAGGCCGATGGCCGTCAACACCAGAAACAGCGCGAAGATCACAAAGAAGAACTCGACCGAGCCGCCGTAGTAGACAAAGCGCATGATCGACTCTTTGTCCGACCAATCCAGCCAGAGCTGCGGATGCGTGATGGCGTATCCGAAATTATAGAAGGCTTCGGCAATGTTCTGAATGAACCAGATCAGTCCATTCCACAGGGCGCCGAAGAACGAGATACCGTTTTCGTCCTGCATGTTGTCCCCAGGTCGCATCGGTTGCACATTTCGTTATTGCGGTAAGTGAAATCCGCTTATGTGCAACGGGAAAGGCTCCCCCGCAGCGCGGGGGAACCGGTTTCTTGGATCTCGCTTTAGCTGCGCACGCGGTCGCGCTGCGCGGTATAGACGCCCGAAGACAGGTTGTTCCAGCCTGACGAAGCGGCCATCGATTCCATGGCACTGTCATGGATGCGCTTGAACAGCTCGTCGCCCATGTTCTCGTCCAGAACTTCCTGGCTGGCCTGACCGAAGGCATCCCAGACGCTGTCGGGGAATTCCATGACCTTGACGCCACCGGCCTGCAGACGCTGCAGAGCGGCACCGTTGTTGGCCAGGAACTGGGCCAGGTTCCACTGGTGCGCTTCAGCAGCCGCGATCTCGATGATCTTCTGCTGAGCAGCAGTCAGACCGTCGAACACTTCGCGGTTGGTCGCCAGCGACAGACCCGCGCCCGGCTCGTGGAAGCCAGCGGTGTAGTAAGTCTTGGTGATTTCCTGGAAGCCCGCTTTTTCGTCGGCCCACGGACCGATCCACTCGGTTCCGTCAATCGCGCCGGACGACAGCGCCTGATACACTTCCGAACCCGGAATGTTCTGCACCGATGCGCCCAGTTTACCCAGAGCCTTGCCGCCCAAACCCGGCATACGGAACTTCAGACCGTTGAAGTCTTCGGGGCTGTTGATCTCTTTTGCGTACCAGCCACCCGCCTGCGCACCGGTGTTACCGGCCAGGAAGGATTTCAGGCCAAAGATTTCGCCCAGTTCATCATGCAGCTCCATCCCACCGGCATGGTAGTACCAGTTCACCAATTCCTGCGCGGTCATGCCGAAGGGAACAGCTGTGAAGAACGCGTAGCCCGGATGCTGACCGACAAAGTAATAGTCAGCCGCGTGATACATATCGGCCTGACCCGACGAAACCGCGTCAAACACTTCGAACGCGCCAACCAACTCACCGGCGGCCTTGATTTCGACGTTCAGGTTGCCGTCCGACATGGTGGTGATGCTGTCGGCACAGCGCTGGGCGCTGTCAAACACGCCCGCAAGGCCACGGCCCCACGATGTGACCATGGTCAGGGTGCGCTTGCCCTGCGCATAGGCGGGCGCTGCCAGCGTGGTGGCTGCAGCAGCCGAGCCGCCCAGTGCCGAGGTTTTCAGAAACTTACGACGATCCATATGAGTGTTCCTCCCCTACATATTTATTACCCAAGGCTGTCCTCGAGCCGATCGTTTCCAGTGCGCGACAGCCTAAATCCACGCCGATGAATGTGAATACCTACTACTACGTAGCCGCGGCGGTTTTTCAGCGCTTGGGCGCAGAAATCAGGCTGTTTTTGCTCCATCTTCATCAAAATACAGTGGGCGAGCCCTCGGATCGCCCAATCTTTTTGCAATTTCGCGGCAGCTTGCGTATCGATTCGACCATGGGAGGATTCCGCAACTTCATCTCGCTGACCTATGCGCAGAAACTGTCACTGGTCGCGGCGATACCGCTGCTTGTGGCAGTGGCGGCGATTGCATTGGTGGTCGCCTATGAGTCGCGCGCAACGGCAGAAAGCGAGATTCAGGCGCTGGAACGCCGCCTGATCGAGGCCAAGAAGGACGAACTGCGCAACTACGTGACCCAGGCGCGCAACGGGTTCGCCTATATCTACGGGCGCGCCTCGCCCGATGACGAGGTCGCCAAGAATCTGGTCACGCAGATCCTGTCGGCGATGATCTACGGCAAGGACGGGTTTTTCTTCGTCTACGACTATGACGGCAACAATCTGGTCAGCCCGCGCCAGACCGAGTTCATCAACCGCAACTGGGTCGGCCTGACCGACAGTGATGGCACGCCGATCGTGGACGAATTCATCAGCCTCGCCCGTCAGGGGGCGGGTTGGCACAGTTTCATGTGGCAAAAGCCATCGACCGGGGAAGAGGCGCAGATGATCGCCTATGTGGTCGGCCTGCAGGACTGGCGCTGGGTCGTGGGCACCGGCGTTTTCATCGACGATATTGTCGCAACCGTCGCCAATGCCCGCGCCGAGGTCGAGGCGCGCGTGCAACGGACATTCATGTATATCGGCGGCATCGTTCTGGCCGCCGTTCTGATCGTCTTCGCCTCGGGCATGCTGCTGAATATCCGCGAACGTCGCCTGGCCGATGCCAAGCTCAAGGAGCTGACCCAGCGCGTGTTCGATGCGCAAGAAGAGGAACGCGGGCGCGTGGCGCGCGAACTTCATGACGGGATCAGCCAGATTTTGGTCGGTGTGCGGTATGCGCTGGACAATGCCCGCCGCCGCCTGTCGCGCGGCGATGATGAGGGTGCGCAGGACCCACTGGAAAAAGGCATCGACAATCTAGGCACCGCCATCACCGAGGTTCGTCGCATCAGCCGCGATCTACGCCCCGGCGTACTGGACGATCTGGGCCTCGGCCCTGCGCTCAAGGCGCTGACCGATGATTTCCGCGAACGGACGGGGATCGAGACCGAATTCTCGACCGTCGTGTTCCGCAACCGGTTGGATCAGGACAGCAAGATCGCCCTCTACCGGATTGCCCAGGAAGCGATGACCAATATCGAGCGGCACTCTGGTGCAACCCGTGTCACCATAGACCTGCGCGGCCATAAGAAAGGGGCCACCATGCGGATCACCGACAACGGCATTGGACTGCGCAGCGAAACGGACGGTGCCAGTACAGGGATCGGGCTGCGCAACATGCAGGAACGCATCGAACAGCTTGACGGATCGCTCCGCATCCTATCTTCGCGCGGCCAGCGCAGCGGTACGGTGATCGAGGTCAGCCTGCCCCTCAGCCACCTGCTGCCGCCGCAGGAAGACGCAACACCAAAACGAAAGGCCGGTTCCCGATGACTGATACGATCCGGGTTCTCATTGTCGACGATCACCCCATGGTGGCCGAGGGCATCCAGTCGCTGCTGGAAAGCTATGACGAGATCGAGGTGGTCGGCACACTGTCGAACGGCCAAGAAGCAGCGGATCAGGCCGTAGCTCTGCAACCCGATGTGATCCTGATGGATCTTAACATGCCCGGCCTCAGCGGGCTCAGCGCGACCGAGATCATCCTCGAACGCCTGCCCGACACCCGCATCCTGATCCTGTCCATGCATGACAGCCCCGAATATATCTCGACTGCCCTCAGCCACGGGGCGAAGGGATATGTGCTGAAGGACGTCCCCACCGAAGAGATCAAACAGGCCATCGACGCCGTCATGCGGGGTGAGCGATACCTCTGCACCGGCGCCAGCGGATCGCTGGAGCCCAAGGACGGCAACACGCGCGAGGCGCTGACAGGCCGCGAGCAGACCATCCTGCTGGAGCTGGCGCAGGGCAAATCCAACAAAGAAGTCGCGCAGGCGCTGGATATCTCGGTGCGCACGGTCGAGACCCACCGCAAGAACATCAAACGCAAGCTGGGCATTTCTTCCACCGCAGGCCTGACCCGCTATGCTTTGGAACATGGCGTCCTGCAGGGGACCAGCCCCGGGCTCTGACCGCAGCGCGGCACGCGCTGCCCGGCCCAACCGAAGGAGATGCGCCAAAGGCGTATTGACGACGGGCGGGAGGGCTAGCCGCCGCCGCGCGGGCTGATGTCTTCTCCGAAAAACACCAGCGTGCCATCCTCGTCGATGACATGGAACTCGCGCTGTTGATACGGCTGGTTGAAGGGCGGGCGCACGCGCCCTTCGGGCAGGTCGTCCAGACCCGGGCGCAAGCTTTCGAACAGGGCGTCGATACCCTTTACATCGATGTAGAAGGACTGATCATCCCCCAAAGCCCGCCCATCGGGGCGCGGCGGGCATTCCAGCAGCCGGATCGCCACCGGGCCATGGCGCAGAAAGGCATAATTGTCCTGCCGGAAAGTGCAATCGAAACCTAGTCGGTCGCAATAAAACGCAACCTGCGCGTCCAGCGAAGAACACAGGACAAATGGCGTGAGTTGCACGATCTGCATCAACCGACCCTCCCCTGACCGATGTCTTCAGTCTAGCACAGTTCAGTCGATCAACTGATCCCCGCGCACGCCTTCGCGTTCATAATGGTGGGGCAATACCCGGCCATACAGTTGCCGGGTGCGCTCGACCCCGCCACACATGCCCTCGGTTTCGACGAATGAGAATATCCCGACATACCGCCGCCGCGGCCCCTTGACCGGCGCGACCCGATGCAGCGAGTACCGGCCACGGAAAATCTGCAAGTCTCCGGGCTGCAGTTCCAGCGTGCGCACCCGCCCCATGTTGCCATCCAATACCGAGGCCACATCCGCAAAATTCTCATCCTCGGCGCTGCGCAGGTTGGGCGCGTATTGAAACGCCCCACCCTCTTCTCCGTTCTGGATCGCCAACGTGACCGTGTAATTGTTGGTGTCGAAATGCCAGGGAAAGCCCTGCCCTTCCTCGACCACATTTATGATCACATCGGCCAGCGGATCATCATAGCGGAAAAAGCGATCCTCGGGCTCCGCCAATGCCGCACGGATGAAGGGTAGAAACCCCTCGAATTCATAGATCCTCCGCAGGGGGCCATCCTTGGTGAAGTTATCGGCGGGAACAAAGGCGTTCGAGCGATCATAGAACCGGCGCAGCGGGTGCCCGACACCAAAGCGCGGATCATCCTGCGTGAAATACACGTTGGTCCGATTGAACGATCGGTGTGCCTGCGGGGCGGTGGCTTCAGCCTCTCGCACCAGATGTTCCAGTCCGGCTTCATGCACGAAACCGGGCAGCACGGCGCATCCGTCCCGTTCCAGTTCGCGCCGTAGATCCTCGATCATCCGGTTATAGGCCCACGAATCCGGGCAATCGATCGGGTACCGCCCCAGATCTACCAGATCATGCAGCATCTCTGACCTCCGATAGTCATACGCCTGCACCCAGCGTGGCGCAGAGAAAGGGTCTGATCATGCCCATTTCAGACACTTCACTGACGCTTTCGGACATTCGCGCAGCACCCCGGACACGCCAAAATCAGTACGAAATTCGCGGAAATTCCCATCATGCGGCAAATGGCGCAACAATATGTCGCAAAATACCGCCATCAGGATAGAAAATTTGTAGAATTGCCTGTTGACGCCCCCGCGCGCCGCTCATAATGTCCCTGCACGCAAAGAAGGAGCCTCTGGCGATGAAAGCGCTAGTCGTAATCGTAGGAACCACGCGCATGGGCCGGTGACGGTAAACCATAATCGAACCCATGCGCCTCCGAAAAATCTCGGGGGCTTTTTTTTGGCAAAACGCAAGACACATGTCGCGAACGGAGCAAAGCAGATGACACGTGAGATGACCGGCGCAAAGATGGTGGTTCAGGCCCTCAAGGATCAGGGCGTGGACACGGTATTCGGATACCCCGGCGGCGCCGTGCTACCGATCTATGATGAGATCTTTCTGCAAAATGATATCCGTCACATTCTGGTGCGGCACGAACAGGGCGCGATCCACGCCGCCGAAGGCTATGCGCGGTCGACCGGCAAACCGGGCGTTGCCCTTGTAACCTCCGGGCCCGGTGCCACCAACGCGGTGACTGGCCTGACCGATGCGTTGATGGATTCGATCCCGCTTGTTGTTCTGACCGGACAGGTGCCGACCTTCATGATTGGCTCGGATGCGTTTCAAGAGGCCGACACCGTCGGGATCACCCGCCCTTGCACCAAGCATAACTGGCTGGTGAAGGATACCAATTCGCTGTCGAACACCCTGCACGAAGCCTTTCATGTCGCAACTTCAGGCCGGCCCGGCCCGGTTCTGATCGACATTCCCAAAGACGTACAGTTTGCAACCGGGCAGTATTCAACGCCCAAACCTTCGACTTCACACTACCAACCCGTCTTGAAGGGGGATCTGGAAGAGATCACCGAGTTGGTGGCCGCAATGGAGACCGCCAAGAAGCCGATCTTCTACACGGGCGGCGGCGTCATCAACTCCGGCCCCGCGGCCAGCCAACTGCTGCGGGAATTGGTAGATGCGACGGGCTTCCCCATCACCTCGACCCTGATGGGTCTTGGGGCCTATCCGGCTTCGGGGAAGAATTGGCTGGGGATGCTGGGGATGCATGGTCTTTATGAGGCCAACATGGCGATGCATGACTGCGATCTGATGATCAATATAGGTGCACGCTTTGATGACCGGATCACCGGACGGATTGATGCCTTTTCGCCAAAATCAATCAAGGCGCATGTGGATATCGACCCATCCTCGATCAACAAAGTCATCCGGGTGGACATCCCGATTGTTGGCGATGTCGGCCATGTGCTGGAAGATATCCTGAACATCTGGAAGTCGCGCGGCCGCAAGACCGACGCCCCCGCCGTGGCCGAATGGCAAAAGCAGATCGCCGACTGGCGCAAGATCAACTGTCTTGCCTTCACCCCCAGCGAAAAGAGCATCAAGCCACAGCACGCGCTGCAGCGGCTGGAAGAGCTGACCAAAAAGCATGACCGCTACATCACCACCGAAGTCGGTCAGCACCAGATGTGGGCGGCGCAGTACCTTGGGTTCGAAGACCCAAACCGCTGGATGACCTCAGGCGGTCTGGGCACGATGGGCTATGGTTTCCCGGCCTCGATCGGTGTGCAGATGGCGCATCCCGAGGCGCTGGTGATCAACGTGGCCGGTGAAGCGTCGTGGCTTATGAATATGCAGGAAATGGGCACCGCCGTGCAGTATCGCCTGCCGGTGAAACAGTTCATCCTGAACAACGAACGCCTCGGCATGGTTCGCCAGTGGCAGGAACTGCTGCATGGTGAGCGGTACTCGCATTCGTGGTCCGAGGCCCTGCCCGATTTCGTCAAACTGGCCGAGGCGTTCGGCGCCAAGGGCATCATCTGCTCTGACCCTGCTGATCTGGATGACGCGATCATGGAGATGATCACCTATGACGGTCCGGTGATCTTTGATTGCCTGGTTGAAAAGCACGAGAACTGTTTCCCCATGATCCCATCAGGCAAGGCGCATAACGAAATGTTGCTGGGTGAGGCCGAAACGCAAGGTGTGATCGACTCCAAAGGTTCGGTTCTGGTCTGAAACCCTAGTATGAGACATTATGAAAAAAACTATTGAGGCAAGTGAGATAGATGAAACTGGATCACGATCAGCAGATTAAAGAAGCTGACGCGCGCCTGTTGATTTTCCAAACGCGCAGAGGTTGGCAGGTCGGGACGCTTATACCGGCTCTGCTAATGGTGTTCTGCGCATTCTGGATTTTGGGCAGTTGGCGCGAATTGCATGAAACCGGAGAAACAGCCGCTTCCGTTGATTTTCGCGTTTTTTGGGCTGCCGCTCGATTGGCTGCTCTGGGCGCGCCTCTGGATGCGCTTAGTATGGATGCATTGTCGAGCGTCCATGGGCTGGATGATGAAGACTGGATGCCTTGGGCTTATCCGGCAGGCTTCCTCGTGGCATTGATGCCCCTCGGCGTCTTGTCGTTTTCCGGCGCGTGGATGGTATTTACAGTCGTGTCTGTTTTGGCCGCTTTGGTAGCTTTTCGACCGTTTTCTGGCGGCGTGACACCTGTCTGGCTCGGATTTGCGCTGGCACCTGCAGTGTTGCCCAACCTGATGATGGGTCAGACCAGCATCCTGTGGACCGCTGGCATTGTCGGTGCATTGGCGCTTTTGCGGGCAGGTAAACCAATCCTCGCCGGCGTCGTCATTGGTTTGCTGACACTAAAACCACAGCTTGGGCTCCTAATCCCGGTTGCGCTGATAGCCGTGGCCGCCTGGCCGACGTTCCTATCTGCAGCGGTAACGACAATCGTGATTTCAGTATTCGCAACCTTTGTTGTGGGCGTCGAATACTGGACCGAAATGTACAATATGATGCAAATGCACTTCGACAACATTCGTGGTGCCAGCCAACAGAACACGCTGATGATCAGTGCATTCTCTACGTTTTCCAGCTTCGGCCTGTCAGACAGTATTGCATTGATTCTGCAATGGATGCTTACCGCCCTCGCTGCACTGATGGTCTTTCTGACCTGGCGCAGTCCGAAAATCGGTTTTGATCTGAAGGCTGCGATCCTCCTGCTGGGTATTGTATCGTCTACTCCCTACCTATGGTTTTATGAATCGGCGCTTCTTGCACCCACGGCCCTGTTCATGCTGCGGGCCGGAGTTTTGGGTGGCAATGCGCCCGGGCTGATCCTTGCAGGGTTGATGTGGCTCGGCATTACACCCGCCTTTCTTCTCATGGCTTTCGCCGATTTGGCGAACGTCAGCATGCGGCTTGCCTTTGCTCCGGTCACGTTTGTTGCGATTATCGTATGTGTGACGGCAGTCACCCGCCAACTCAGCGCCCCTCTTTCCGCTCCATTAAGACGACAGGAAAATCCATGACCCCGCTCAACATCGTCAAAGGCTCCTCCCGCCATTCCGCGTACAACCTACGCCCCATCTTCTCGGATGTGCAGGAACAGCACACCATCGCAGTGCTGGTCGAAAACGAGCCCGGCGTTCTGGCGCGGGTCATCGGTCTGTTCTCGGGTCGTGGGTACAACATCGATAGCCTTACAGTGGCCGAAGTGGACCACACTGGTCACCTCAGTCGCATCACCATCGTCACCAACGGTACGCCGCAGGTCATCGAACAGATCAAGGCCCAGCTCGGTCGGATCGTCTCGGTCCGGGATGTGCATGACCTGACGGTCGAAGGGTCTTCGGTCGAGCGTGAATTGGCAATTATCAAGGTGGTTGGTGAAGGCGACAAACGGGTCGAGGCGCTGCGCTTGGCCGATATCTTCCGCGCCAATGTGGTCGACAGTACGCTGAACTCGTTCATTTTCGAGATCACCGGCGCGCCCGACAAGATTGACGCCTTTGCCGACCTGATGCGCCCTCTGGGGCTGGCAGAGGTTGCGCGCACCGGAGTCGCGGCGCTGCTGCGCGGGGACTAAGCGCAGGTCGGACGTCCGCAGACGGGTCAACGAAACCCTGTGCGGCCCAAGCTTCGACACCAAAACCGCGCGGCACCAAACGCGCGGTTTTGAATTTCGGCTCCTTTGATCTACACCCAGAAAAAGATCATGCAAATGAGCCAAAAACCTATTGATTTTGCCATATAGAGCGCTAGCGTGTGCCCCGTAGCGAAGCCGCATCTCATCTTCGCTGGGGTCACATTTACGATTTTATTGCAAGACGTTCGGCCTAACCGCCGTTGCGATCGTGTTTTCCTGAAATACCGCAACACGCTGGCACAGATATGACCGAAACCACCCGCAGCCCCGATGACCTCCGCAGAATGTTCGGTGCAAACCTTCGGCGTCTTGCGAACAGGTATCCTTCGGTTTCGGAAGTCTGCCGCCGGCTGGGTATCAATCGCACCCAGTTCAACCGATATCTCTCGGGCGAGAGCTTTCCGCGCCCGGATGTGCTGGACCGTATCTGTCGTTTCTTTGCCGTCGATGCGCGTATCCTTCTGAAACCGCTGGATGATATTGAACCAGCCGTTGACCATCCGGCCTCAGAAACACTCGACCGTTTTCTTGCGGCTGGCCCCGACCTCCGGTTTGCGCCCGGTTTCTATCATGCGATTGAAACAGGCGCTGACACCGATCCAAGGACACGTCATCGGCTGCTGCATGTGCGCCATATCGGCCATTGCGCATTGCTGCGCGGCTACGAGCCGCGCTCGGTTTTGCCAGGAGCAACTGCACCGCAGCGCGAACTGCAAGGTATCGTTGCCCATAACGGGACACAGGTCTGTGTTCTGATGTCCCGCCGCTGCGCGCAGGACCGCCGCCTGATGGTGCTGTCGCAACAACCTTCAGAGGGCAGTCTGCATTGGGCGGGCTACATGCTCCGGCTATCCGATCACACGGTCAGTGGCCCCAACGTTCGGCAACTGAACCTGCATCATCTGGCCTATGACCTGGCCGCCGCCCTGCGGCTGAGGCGACACGCCCCACATGCGCCAACCGCGCGCTGACCAATCAGGCCGCACCTTCATCCAAAGTGATCAGCCGATAAAGGTGCCAACTGGCATGACCCAATAGCGGCAGAACCACCAACAGGCCCAGAAACCAAGGTATCATCGCCAGAAAAGTGAAGATTGCGATAAACGCCCCCCACCCCAGCATCACACTTTTGTTCGCGGCAACATAGGCATAGCTTGAGATCATCGCCGTTACGAAATCCAGTTCGCGATCCAGTAGCATCGGTATCGACAGCACGGTGATCATGAACAACAAGATCGCAAAGATGGCCCCTACGGCTGTTCCTATGACCAGCATCGATAGCCCGTTGGGGGTCAGAAACACCTCAAACGATGACGAGATATTTGTCATCGTCGACAATCCCATGAACAGTGCAAAAATCATGTGGCCCAAAAAGAACCAGAACAGGAAGATCACAACAATGATCGCGCAGATCGAAGGCAGCTGCCGACGGCTTTGCTGCACGACCACACCGAAAATGGCGCCAAAATCCAGCGGCTCGCCCTGTTCCAGTCTGTGCGAGACCTCATAAAGCCCCACGGCCGCAAATGGGCCGATCAGGGGAAAGCCAATCGCAGCCAGCACCAGCCAGAAAGATGTCCCGGTCTGAAGTGTAACCCAGGCCATCGCCCAACCCGCCAACACGTAAAAACCGGCGAACAGCAGCCCGAACAGCGGCGCGCGGCGGTAATCCTGCCACGCCCGGCGCAGCGCCTCTTTCAGCATGGCCGTGTCGACCGGCTGCATCGTCGGAACACCAAAGGGTTTGTCCATTCTCTGTCTCTCCTCCCCTAGCCGACCTGAATGGCCGGTCTGTTCTGCGGCCAGCGCGTCGCTTCGTGGTACGCCGCCCCCATCGCCAGTAGTTTCGCGTCCGAACCGCGGGGCCCGAACATCTGCAGACCCATCGGCAATCCCTGCGTACCGAACCCGGCAGGCAGGGCCAGACAGGGCAAACCCAGCAGGCTGACCGGCGTCACCACTTGCATCCAGCGATGATAGGTATCCATCGCTTGCCCTGCGATTTCGGTCGGGTAAGGCTGATCTACTTCAAAGGGCCAGACCTGAGCCGCCGGAAGCACCAGTGCATCGAAGGTGCCAAACACATCCACCGCCCGCCGAAACCACTCGGACCGGATCACGCTGGCATGATGCACCTCCATCGCGCTCAGCGCCAATCCGCGCTCCAGCTCCCATTGCGCACTGTCTTTAAGCGCCGCCTTGCGGTCCGACAACACCTCCAGGCCCGCTGCCACACTCCACGACCGCAGGGTAATCCAACTGTCCCAAATCCGCTCCGCCTCGAACGGTGGAGCGACCGGCTCGACCTGCGCCCCAAGCTGCGCCATGACGTCCAGAGCGGTCTCACACAGATCGGCGATCCCGGCCTCATAAGGAAAGGCCCCGCCCCAATCGCCCAACCACCCGATCCGCATCCCGCGCAGATCGACCGGGCTTACTGGCGACACATCCGGGCTGTCGAAACTCAACGGCATCCGCGGATCAGGGCCCGAGATCACATCCAGCAATATCCCAATATCCTCAGGGCTGCGCGCCATCGGACCGAGGGTCGACAGTTGATGCAAATAGCTGTCACCAACCGGCTCGGACGGCACCCACCCCCAGCTGGACCGGAACCCGTAAACGTTGTTCCATGCGGCCGGGTTGCGCAAACTGCCCATCATGTCAGAACCATCGGCCAGCGCCACCATCCCGGTAGCCAGCGCAACCGCCGCACCGCCCGATGACCCGCCACAGGTCCGCGCTGGATCATAGGGGTTCCGCGTTGCACCATAGACCGGATTGAAGGTGTGCGACCCCAATCCAAACTCCGGTGAATTGGTTTTGCCAATTAAAACCGCCCCCGCCGCCCGCATCCGGGCCGCGATCAGATCATCGGATTGCGGAACATGGTCCTTGAACAAGGGCGAACCCTGCGACGAAACCACCCCCGCCACATTCACCAGATCTTTCACCGCAATCGGCAAACCGTGCAACGGTCCCACGACCGGCCCCGCATCCAGCACCCGCGCCTCGGCCAACAGCGCGTCTTCATCGCGCAGCGCGACGATCGCATTCACCTGCCCGTTGACCTCCGTTATCCGATCCAGCGTCGCCCGCATCACCTCGACCGCCGAAACGCGCCGCGCGGCAAGATCGCTCAACAGATCTTTGGCAGAGGTTTGGTGCAGGGTCATCGGCAGGCTCACATAAGGCGTTCGCCGCTCAGCCTAGCCAAGCCGCTCTCTCATTTAAACCCACTGTTTAGATGTATCTTTTCCGATCGAATCTGCAGGGATCCCTGCTTCATCTGGCCAGAAATATCCCGGGGGAGGCGCGGCCCGCCGCGACGGGGGCAGAGCCCCCAGAAACCTCAGTCGCCCTGCGCCTCGGACCGGGATTTTCCGGCCACATTCAATGCCAGCGTCGCCGCCATGAACCCGTCCAGATCCCCGTCCAACACCCCTTTGGTGTCCGAGGTCTCATGGTTGGTCCGCAAATCCTTTACCATCTGGTAAGGCTGCAACACATAAGACCGGATCTGGTTGCCCCAACCCGCATCGCCCTTGGCCTCATGCGCCGCGTTGATATCGGCGTTCCGGCGATCCAACTCTTGCTGATACAGCCGCGATTTCAGCGCTTTCATTGCAATATCGCGGTTCTGGTGCTGCGATTTCTCGGAACTCGTCACCACGATGCCGGTGGGAATGTGCGTGATCCGCACCGCCGAATCCGTCGTGTTCACATGCTGCCCACCGGCCCCTGACGACCGGTAGGTGTCGATGCGAATATCCGACGGGTTCACCTCGATCTCGATATTGTCATCCACCACCGGATAAACCCAGACCGAGCTGAACGAGGTATGCCGCTTGGCCGCCGAGTCATAAGGCGAGATTCGCACCAGCCGGTGCACGCCACTCTCGGATTTCAACCAACCATAGGCATTGTGCCCGGAAATCTTGTACGCGGCAGACTTGATACCCGCCTCTTCCCCCGCCGTCTCGGACTGCAGCTCGACCGTATAGCCCTTCTTCTCGGCCCAGCGCACGTACATCCGCGCCAGCATCGAGGCCCAGTCGCAGCTCTCGGTCCCACCCGCGCCCGAGTTGATCTCGAGGAAGGTGTCATTGCCATCCGCCTCACCGTCCAGCAGCGCCTCAAGCTCTTTCTTGGCGGCCTTCGCGCCGAGCGCCTTGATGGCCGCTTCGGCATCCTGAACGACCTCTTCGTCCTCTTCCATCTCCCCCAGTTCGATCAGCTCGATATTGTCGCTCAGATCGGTCTTGATGGTCTCATAGGTCTCGATGGCATCGACCAGCATCTGCCGTTCGCGCATCAGCTTCTGCGCGTTCTCGGGATTGTCCCACAGGTTCGGGTCCTCGACGCGCGCGTTGAATTCCTCCAACCGGTGCGGCGCGGTTTCATAGTCCATGCGCTGCGCCAGCAGCTCCAGCGACTTTTCGATTTCCGCCACGATGTTCTGGGTTTCGGCGCGCATGGTCTTGTCCCAACTTGCTCAATCAGGCCTGCGTGATAGCAAGAGGTGCGGGCCACCACAAGACGGGCGGGATCGGAATGCAAAGCGCGGCGGAAGAGATTGCAAACGAATGGGGTCTGAGCCTGCTGGAACAGGTCGCCGATACCGGCCACGCGCGGGTCTGGAAGGCGCAGACGGCTGACGGTTACGCCGCCCTGAAGCTCTATCGCCGGAGCGATCGGGGGAATGAGGCTGCGGGGACAAAGCTGCTGCGCCTCTGGCAGGATCGCGGCGCGGTTCGGGTTCTGGCCGAAACCGCAGACGCGGTGCTGATGGATTGGCTAGAGGGGCCGTCCTTGGGCGATCTGGCGCGAGGAGGTCAGCCCAATACGGCCCTGACAACTCTGGCCGAAACAGCGCAGCGCCTGCATCGCGCGCCGGTTGTGCAGACAACGGGCCTCAAGCCGCTGCAGCAGGTCTTCGACCCGATCTTCGCAATCCGCTTCTCACCGAAATGCAACCCGCAACTGCAGCATGACATGGCCCGGGCGATCGCTCTGGCACGCACCCTGCTGGACAGCCAGCCCATCGCCGTCCCGCTGCACGGCGATCTGCACCCCGACAACGTCATCCAAACCACCCAAGGCCCTCGGGTCATAGATGCCAAAGGCTATCTCGGCGATCCGGCCTTTGAACTGGCCAATGCTCTGCGCCACCCCAAGGGCATGGCGGCGCTGGTGCGGCAACGCAGCCAGATCGAACGATGCCTGGAACTTTATGCCAGCGTGATGAGCGTAGACGTTAACCGACTAGCCCAATGGGCTGCTGCAAAATGCGCGCTGTCGATCTTTTGGCGGGCCAATGGACTGATTAAGACCGACCGTGAGGCCGATCTGCTGCACCTGTTCCTAAAGATCGCGGATCAATAAAGCCCGCCGCCCTGCAGATCACCCTGACTTGCGTTGGGCCCAACGGTGATCGTGTTCCCGGTCGAGGTCGTCACCTGACGACCACCACGGGTCACTTCTTCGAACAGCGGTAGTTCCGAGCCCACGGCGAACCCACCGTCATAAACCCGGTCGATGAAGCCATCTACGCCATCCCGGAAATACTCGGCCACCACATAGTCGCCCGAGGCATCCGCTGGCAAGCGCGCGCCGCTGAACCGGTCGATTTTGATGAACTGACCACCCGGAGGTACTTCAAACGGGCCACCACCGTATTTCTCGACGGCCTTCTCCATAAAGCTCTGGAACACCGGGCCACACATCGTCCCGCCATAGGCCCCCCGCCCCATCGGGCGCGGGCGGTCGTAGCCGATATAGCAGCCCGCCACGATGTTCGAGGTGAAGCCGATGAACCACGCATCCTTGGATTCGTTGGTCGTCCCGGTCTTGCCCGCTGTCGGCACCGGCAGCTTGACATGGGCCGAGGCCGTGCCGCGATCCACCACGCCTTTCATCATCGAGGTCAGCTGATAGGCCGTAATCGCATCCATCACCTGACTGCGGTCGGTGATGATCTGCGGGGCCTCATCAGGTTCCAGCCAGCTTGAATTACAATCCACGCATTGACGATCGTCATGGCGATAAATCGTCTTGCCGTACCGGTCCTGAATCCGGTCGACCAGCGTCGGCTCAACCCGTTCACCCCCATTGGCAAACATCGCGTAGGCCGCGACCATCTTATAGAGCGTCGTCTCCTCGGACCCCAGCGAGTTCGCCAGAAACGCCCCCATGCGGTCATAGACACCAAAGCGTTCGGCATAGCCCGCGACCACCGGCATCGTGACCTCTTGCGCCAGACGGATGGTCATCAGGTTCCGCGACTGTTCGATCCCTGTGCGCAGCGGCGTTGGCCCATAGAATTTGTTCGAAGAATTCTTCGGACGCCACAGACCCTGCGGCGTGTTCACCTCAATCGGCGCGTCCACAACGATGGTCGCGGGGCTATAGCCACTGTCCAGCGCGGCGGCATAGACGAAGGGCTTGAAGCTCGATCCCGGCTGGCGCTGCGCCTGCGTGGCGCGGTTGAACACGGTGTCCTGATACGAGAACCCGCCCTGCATGGCCAGAACACGACCCGAGTTCACATCCATCGCAACAAAGCCACCCTGCACTTCGGGCACCTGACGGGCGGACCATTGGCCTTCTTCGCCTTCCATCACAAGGATCACGTCGCCGCGTTTGAAATTGGCCGCAAAGTCGCCCTGCATCCACTGGATGTCCGAACGTGGAATGGTGCCGTCCGCCGGGCCATCTTCGATCCCGACGGTCAGAGATTGATCGGCCACGTTCAGCACGACCGCCGGATACCATTGCGTCGGCAACACCACGTCGCGCGGGATTTCCATGATCGCCAGCGCCTCGCGCCATTGCGCCTCATCCGCCAGCTTTTCTTCGGGGATCACCTCGCCCGTGCCGCGCCAGCGCCCGCGTGAGCGGTCGTATTTCTGCAGCGCGGTGCGCAGGGCCTTGGCGGCTTCGACCTGCATCTCTTCATCCACCGAGGCGCGCACCGTGAAGCCACCGGTAAAGAACTCACCCTCACCGAAATCCTCGCTCAGCTGGCGGCGGATTTCGTCGGTGAAGTAGTCGCGAGGCGGCAAGGCCGTGCGGAAGCTTTCAAAGTCACCATTCTGGACCGAGCGCAGCGGTGCATTGACCTCGGCCTCATAGGTCGCCTGATCGATATAGCCGTTTTGCTGCATTTCACGCAGCACATAGTTGCGGCGGGCCAGCAGGCGCTCTTTTTGCCGAACTGGGTGATAATCCGACGGGGCCTTGGGCATCGCGGCAAGCGTCGCGGCCTCATGCGGAGCCAGTTCCTGAAGCGTCTTGTTGAAATAGGTCTGCGCCGCCGCAGTCACCCCATAAGAGTTCTGGCCCAGAAAAATCTCG
The DNA here is from genome assembly GCF_056533645.1 of Ruegeria sp. G10. NCBI lineage: Bacteria > Pseudomonadati > Pseudomonadota > Alphaproteobacteria > Rhodobacterales > Roseobacteraceae > Ruegeria > Ruegeria sp. G10. Next base: position 28,966 of record NZ_JBQFOQ010000001.1, read on the forward strand.
TTCATGTAAAGTTCGAGGATTTGTTCCTTGTCCAGCGTATCCTCAAGCCTTGTGGCAAGGATGATCTCTTTGATCTTGCGTTCGGCGCGGCGGTCGCCGGACAGCAGAAAGTTCTTCATCACCTGCTGCGTAATGGTCGATGCACCGCGCACGGTTTCACCTTTGGTGCGCACGGCCTCGACCCCGGCCGCAACGATGCCGCGTGGGTCATAGCCCTGATGGGTATAGAAATTCTTGTCTTCTGCCGAGATAAAGGCCTGTTTGACCAGATCGGGAATTTCCTCGGACGGCGTGAACAGGCGGCGTTCCTGCGCGAACTCGTCGATCAGCTGCCCTTCGCCCGAGTAGATCCGGCTGATCGTGGGCGGTTTGTACTGCGCAAGCGACTCATGGCTGGGCAGATCGCGCCCATACATCCAGAAGATCGCGCCGATAACCAGCGCGGCCATGAAGATACCCAATGTGACGAGGCTGAAGATGGCCCCGAAAAACGAAAGAACAAACCGGATCACGTTACTGCCTTTTTCTCGCGGTGCCGCCTATATAGGGGGCCGCTTGTTCCGGGTCAAAACACGAAAGCCTTCAATGGCTGTTTTGCGCCGCTGCGTTATTGCCCGACCAGCGACCGGTTGACCAAATCGGCCTGCCCCCAGGCCTCAAGCCCCTGCACGATACCATATGCCATCGAGGCGCGCCATTCCGGGTTCCGGACATTCTTCAGATCGCGCGGGCTGGACAGAAAGCCAAGCTCGATCAAAACGGATGGGATGTCAGCGGCCTTGAGGACCGAAAAAGAACCAGTGCGCAACGGGCGGCTGTTCATCGGCCCGCCCTGCTGCGCCATCCCGTCTGCCACAGCGCGCGCCAAGGCATCCGTGCGCGGTTTGGTTTCCTGTCGTGCCAGATCCAGCAGAACGTCGGCCACCTGATCATCAGAGCCGCTCAGATCAATCCCGGCCAGCAGATCGCCACGGTTGTGACGTTCCGCCAGTTTTTCGCTGGCCACGTCCGACGCCTCATCCGCAAGCGTATAGACTGCCGCCCCATGCGCGCGCCCTTCCGACAGGGAATCGGCGTGCAGCGAAAGGAACACATCCGCACCGGCACGATGTGCCAGGGCGATGCGCCGCTCAAGGCTTACAAAACGGTCGTCCCTGCGCGTCATGACCACTTCGAAACCGCCAGCGCGCAGCAGCGTCTCGCGCAGCTCGCGCGCGAAGGTCAGCATCAGGGTTTTTTCATTGGTGCCCTCCACCTCGGCGCCCGGATCGATGCCGCCATGCCCGGGATCCAGCATCACAAGCAGGCTGTTGCGATCGCGTGGCGCGCGGGCGTCGGGAACAAACGCGGGTTCGGGCAAATCCCACCCGGGCTGGCGCGGAGCGCCCGCGCTGGCGGCAAAACTGTCAAAGTCCGTGCCGGTCAGGTGCAGGGTCAGATGCGCGGCGCCCGAGGTCTCATCAACGCGCAACTCGGCTGTTTCAATCGCAAGGGGTGCCCCCAGCTCCAGCACCAACCGGGACCAGCCGGGCACATAGGCCCCATATTGAACACCGCTGATGCGGGTGGTTTGCAGAAAGCTCTGGCGGTCCAGACCGGTCCAGTCAACCTCTTGAAAATCCAGTACCATCCGGTAGGGATCGCGCAAGGTGAAGACGCGGTACGGCACACCCTGACTGAGGCCCAGATCAAGCCTGACATCTGACCGTCCCTCATCACTGATCCGGCTTTGCTCTGGCAATACGCGGGCCAGCGCGCTGAACTCTTGCGCGAGCGCAGCACCTGTGAGCGCCCAAAACAGGGCGAGTAAGTAGAAAATCCTGCTCATAGCCTCAAGTTTTCCCGAGATCGTTTGAAGCTTAACCTACAGCATCCCCCGGTCTTTGTGAACGGCCTAGGCTGGTGTCACCGTCGCTGCGCGTTCGGCCATGAAACGCTGCAGGCGGGCCAGACCTTCTTCGATGTCTGCCGTCGCGCGCGCATAGGAAAACCGCAGTGTGGTATGACCGCGCAGAGGGTCAAAATCCAGCCCGGGCGTGACGGCGACGCCAGCCTTATCCAAAACCTCAGCCGCGAAGGCGCGGCTGTCATCGGTCAGGTCCGAGACATCGGCATAGACATAAAACGCGCCGTCGGGCGGTGCGATATTGGCAAATCCGGCTTTGGGCAGCCCTTCCAGCATCAGTGCGCGGTTGCGGCGATAGACGTCCAGATTGGCCTGCAACTCATCCTCGCAATCCATCGCCGCCAACGCCGCGACCTGACTGGCATGAGGGGCGCAGATGAACATATTCTGCGCGATCCGCTCGACCACGCGCACCTGATCCTCGGGCACCACCATCCAGCCCACACGCCAGCCAGTCATCGAGAAATACTTGGAGAACGAATTGATCACGTAGCACTCATCCGTCAGCTCCAGCGCGGTGACGGCTTTGGCCTCATATTCCAGACCATGGTAAATCTCGTCACTGATGAACGAGGCGCCCTGCCCGTGCGCGGCCTCGATCAGCGCACCCATCGCGGCGCGATCCAGCATCGTGCCTGTGGGATTGGCCGGAGACGCCACCATCAGGCCCTGCAGGTTCAACCCGGCGAGATCGTCAGGTACCGGTTGCAACCGGTTTTCGGGTGCGGTGGGCAGATCGACGGGAACCAGCCCCAGTGCCTTCAGAATCTGCCGATAAGACGGATAGCCCGGCGCGCCGATCCCGACGCGGTCGCCGCTGTCGAACAACGCCGTGAAGGTCAGCAGAAACCCGCCCGAGGAACCGGGTGTGATCACCACGCGCTCGGGATTCAGATCGACGTCATACCACTCGCCATACAGCCGTGCGATCCGCTGGCGCAGGGCTGGCAAACCCAGCGCAACGGTGTATCCCAACGGGCCTTGGTCCATCGCTTTGACCAGTGCCTCGGTCGCGCCCTTTGGGGCACCGGTGCCGGGCTGGCCGACTTCCATATGAATGATATGCCGCCCAGCCTCTTCGGCGCGGCGCGCGGCTTCCATCACGTCCATCACAATGAACGGATCAACCCCGGACCGGGTTGAGTTTCTCATGCCCATCTCCCATGTTGCGGCCATGGCTTTGAAACGCGTATCCAGGCTGGCGTCAATCCCGGCCCTGATGCTGGCTGCGGTGATGTGGCTGGCGTCGAGCGCGCAGAGCCAGGCCCAAAGCCTGATCCGCGATGCCGATGTCGAACATGGATTACGCGAACTCGCCTTTCCGATTTTGCGCGCGGCGGGCCTGAACACCAACCGTGTGCGCATTCTGGTGGTCAACAGCAACACGTTCAACGCCTTCGTCATCGACCACAACACGATCTATGTGAACTACGGCCTGATCCTGTCGGTCGACACGCCCGAGATGCTGCAGGCCGTGATCGCGCATGAGGCGGCCCATATCGCAAACGGGCATCTTGCCCGGCGCGTGGAAAACCTGCGCGCGGCGCAACGCAATGCGCGGCTGGGCAATGTATTCGCCTTGGTCGTCGCAGCAGCGGGCGGCGGCGAAGCAGCCGCCGGGATCGCAACGGGCGCTACCGGGGCCGCGCTGCGCAGCTTTTTGGGTCATACTCGCGCTGAGGAGGCCTCGGCGGACCGCAGCGCTGCCAGTTATCTGAGATGGGCGGGCATCTCGCCACGCGGGATGGTTAACCTGCATCGCAAATTCGCCGGACAAGAGCTTCTGAGCGAGGCCAATCAGGACCCCTATATGCGATCCCATCCGACCAGCCGCGAACGCCTGCGCGCGGCCGAGCACTTTCTGGACGAGTTTGGTGATCAGGCGCAGCCGAATTCAGATGCTGACTATTGGTTTGCACGGGTCAAAGGGAAACTGTCCGCATGGCTGCGCGCGCCCGGCTGGACCTTGCGCCGCGCGGCTGAGGAGGCCGCCCCCGACATCCGCTTGATGCGCGAAGCCTCGGCACACCACCAGAACCGGGATCTCCCCCGGGCACGCGCCGCGATCGACAAAGCCCTTGAAATCCGACCGGACGACCCATTTTTCTATGAGCTGAAAGGCCAAATCCTGCTGGAAAACCGCCGCGTGAAAGAAGCGGTTGCAGCTTACGGCGCAGCTGTTGATATGGCACCAAACGACTCGCTGATCCTGGCCGGTTACGGGCGCGCCCTGCTGGCAGACGGACAGACAAAGGACGCCTTGCAAGCGCTAGAAAGGGCGCGCGCACGGGACTACCGAAATGCGCGGCTGATGCAGGATCTGGGCGCGGCGTATGCGCAGGTCGGCAACACCGGGATGGCCTCGACGGTCACCGCAGAACGATATGCTTTGCATGGTCGCATGGACGATGCAGGCATCCATGCCAAACGCGCCATCGGGTTGCTGCCCGAGGGGTCTCCGGGGTGGCAAAGAGCACAAGACGTGCTGATTGCCTCGGAACGGGCGAACAAACAAAAAAGGAAGCGAAAATGATCCTCAGACACACCGCACCCGCCCTGCTGGGGCTTTCCATGCTGGCCGCTCCGGCCCAAGCGCTGGACTTGAACGCCATGAGTGACGCCGAGCGGGCCGAATTCGGTGCGCAAGTGCGTGAATACCTGCTGGAGAACCCCGAAGTGATCATCGAGGCGATCAACATTCTGGAAGAACGCAACGCCGCTGCCGAAGCTGCAGCGGACAAGGAACTGATCGCCGCCAATGCCGACGCGCTGTTTAACGACGGCTACAGCTGGGTGGGTGGCAACCCCGACGGCGACATCACATTGGTCGAGTTCATGGATTATCGCTGTGGCTATTGCCGCCGCGCCGTGCCTGAAGTGGCCGAATTGCTGGCTGCAGATGGCAACATCCGGCTGGTGATCAAGGAATTGCCCATTCTGGGCGATGCCTCGGTCGTGTCCTCGCGCTTTGCTATCGCGACCAAACAGGTGGCGGGCGATGATGCGTATAAGCAAGTCCACGACGCGCTGTTGGAGTTCAGCGGCGAACCGTCCGAGGTGACCCTGCGCCGCATCTCGGACGGGCTGGGTCTAGACAGCGACGCGATCGTCGCCGCGATGGACAGTGACGCGGTAACTGCGGAAATCGCCCAGACCCGTGAACTGGCGCAGCGGATGCGGATTTCGGGCACCCCATCGTTTGTGCTGGGCACCGAGATGCTGCGCGGGTTCCTGCCTGCCGATCAGATGCTGCAGATTGCGGATGGCGTACGCGCCGAACAGGGCTGAGCCATAGGGCGACGCGCTGCCGTGGTTTCGCTCAGATACATGCAACTGGCGGCTTTGGCTTAGGAAGCCGCCAGTGGCTGCATTGGTCCTTTGTAAACCTTAGTTCCAACGCCTCATTCGCCGCGAGAGACGCGGATGCGCTTTTTATTGTGCCCATTTTCTCACACTGAACGCATGGAATCGGCAAAATCCCGCCGGGAATTTTCCGCGCCTCTTTTCATAATCCGCAAGTCCGCAATAAAACTCTGAGACCACTCCAATCAACGCCGAAGACCCTTGCAGAACAGCGTCAGTAAAACGAATAGGAATTGGCCGCGCCCGCCTGGCGTCGTTCGCGCTGCGATTGCGCTGGGACTTGTCGCGCTTTTATCGGCCTGTGCTCAGAATCCAAACCAAGTTGATCTCGATCCGGAACGCCAGTTGATGGCGCTGCAAGAAGTCTCCAGAAAACAGGCGCTGGGGCATCGTGTGTGGTGCGTGCCCTACGCCCGAAATCTCAGCGGCATCGAAATTCGCGGCAACGCCAAAGACTGGTGGGGCAAGGCGCGCAATATCTTTGATCGGGGCAATGAACCGGTCGTCGGGTCTGTGATGTCTTTTCGGGCGACACGTGGAATGCCCCTGGGGCATGTCGCGGTCGTCTCGGATATCGTAACCGAGCGTGAGGTTATCATTAACCACGCCAACTGGCACCGCAACAAAGTATCGTTGAGTATGAGCGTCAAAGACGTGTCCAAGAACAACGATTGGACACTGGTGCGGGTCGAAAGCCAACCCGGACAGTTTGGCAGTCAATATCCGGTGAACGGTTTCATTTATCCGAAGCTCGGCGAGTGATTCAAAACCACTTCGCTATTATTCCGCGGCTTCGGCCGCACCATCCAACTCTGCCGCCTTCTTCTCGACCTGTTCGACGATATGATCGATCATCTGATCGTTCGACATCTTGTGGCTGGCCTTGCCCGCCAGATAGACCATGCCGGACCCCGCCCCGCCGCCGGTGAAACCGACATCGGTCATCAACGCCTCACCCGGGCCGTTCACCACGCAGCCGATGATCGACAGGCTCATGGGCGTCTTGATGTGCTCCAGCCGACGCTCCAGCGCCTCAACCGTTTTGATCACGTCAAACCCCTGCCGCGCGCAGGAGGGGCATGAGATGATGTTCACCCCGCGATGGCGCAGGCCGAGGGATTTCAGGATTTCAAAACCCACCTTCACCTCTTCCACCGGATCGGCGGACAGGCTGACGCGGATCGTGTCGCCGATGCCCATCCATAGCAGGTTGCCCAGACCGATGGCGGATTTGATGGTGCCGCTGACCAGCCCTCCGGCCTCGGTGATCCCCAGATGGATCGGCGCATCGGTGGCCTCGGCAATGCCCTGATAGGCGGCGGCAGACAGAAACACATCGCTGGCCTTCACACTGATCTTGAAGTTGTGAAAGTCGTTATCCTCAAGGATACGGATATGCTCGAGCCCGCTTTCCACCATCGCCTCGGGGCACGGTTCTCCGTATTTCTCCAGCAGGTGCTTTTCCAAGCTGCCCGCGTTCACACCGATCCGGATCGAGCAATCGTGGTCGCGCGCAGCCTTGATGACCTCCTGCACCCGCGTCTCGTCCCCGATGTTGCCGGGATTGATCCGCAGGCAGGCCGCGCCTGCCTCGGCAGCTTCGATCCCGCGGCGATAGTGAAAATGGATGTCGGCCACAATGGGCACCGGGCTTTCGCGCACGATCTCTTTCAGAGCTTTCGACGACGCCTCATCCGGGACCGAGACGCGTACGATATCCGCCCCAGCCTCAGCCGCCGCCTGTACCTGCGCCACTGTCGCGGCCACATCGGTGGTCAGCGTGTTGGTCATGGTCTGCACGGCAATCGGCGCATCCCCCCCGACCGGGACGTTGCCGACCATGATCTGACGGGATTTACGGCGATAGATATCGCGCCACGGGCGTACGGGATTGTGGGACATGAGCATCGGTCCGGATCAGCCTGAGTTGCGCCTTAAATAGTGCGCCAAGCGGGAAGGAGCAATGCCGGGATTACTCGGCGGGCGCTTCTGTCGCCTCGGTCTGCAGTTCGGCCACCAGTTGCTTGAGCGCGCTGTTCTGCTCGGCCTCAAGATCGGCCACAGCGAAATTCTCAGCCACTGCGTCTTTCGACAGAACCACACCTTTGGTGACCGTGCCGGGCGCGCCGACGGGGCCAAAATGTTCGCCATTCATCGAGAAATAGACCGAGCCCGAGGCCCCTGCCCGCAGCTGAGGCGGTTCTTCGGTCAGCGGCACCTCGAACGTGCTGCCCTGTTCAACCGTGCCCAGGGTCCCTTCGAAGATCACGCTGCCATCGGCTGCAGTGACGCGCATCCATGAAGGGTTCACCGCCACGATCTTCAGGGTCGTATCCAGTTGCTCGACGACCTGCGGCAACGCAGGGCGTTCAACGGTGTGGACCTCGGTGACCTGAATCTGCGGCGGCTCGGGCGCGCGGAAGGTGCCAACCGTGCGGGGGTCGAGCGTCGAAATCGGTGCATCGCGCGCCACCAGAACCGGCACGTCCAGCGCCTGTGGGCGATACAGACGATCCAGCGCCTCAGCGCTTGGTGTTTCGACGCTTGCAAGCTCGGATTCGTCCGGGCGCGCCTGTGCGGCATCCAACGGATCGAGGTCGGTCAGCACGACAGGCGCCTGTTCCACCGGGCTGACCTGCACCTGCTGGATACGGTTCAGGACGGACCAGCCACCATAGCCAATACCGCCAATAACGGCCAACAGGACCAGGGTCGAGCCGATCGCGCGCGGTTCAATCTGGCTGACAACGGATTCGCGGCCCGGGATGTAGGGTGTATTGGGCGAGACAAAAGGATCACGCCCCATCGGCCCGCGCGCAGGCAAACCACCGGGCGTTTTCTTGACCACCGAAGCCTCGGCAGACATGCCGTGCGCGACTTCAAAGCCGCTTTCCTTGCAGAAGGTCTGAAACGTCTCGTCGGGGTTCATGCCCAGATAGCGGGCGTAAGACCGGACATATCCGGCAATGAAGCCTGGCGTGTCAAAGGCATCGGGATCGGCGTTTTCGATGGCGGCGATGTAGTTGGCTTTGATCCGCAGTTCGCGCTGCACATCCAGAAGAGACTTGCCCATCGTCGCGCGTTCGCCACGCATGACATCGCCAAGCCGCACCTCATAGTCATCAAACCCTTTGGGTCTGACATCCATGTCCTCTTCGGAATCGCGCTGTGATCTGCGCCCAATCATTCCTGCTGCCCCATCTTTGCCTGTCGCGTGTTACGCGATAGCGCCGAATCGCCCCTATAACGATTCGTCCGCTACTTTTGTTAGCGTAAGCCTAACACGCAGCAAACTCGTTGCACACTTTAGCGTGAGGTTAACCAGCAAGTTCGGCGCGATTTAGCGCACAATGTGACCAAAGTTCGTCCATCGCCTGCACCAGACGGTTCATTTCGTCGGGTCCATGCACCGGAGACGGGGTAAAGCGCAGGCGTTCCGTACCGCGCGGAACGGTCGGGAAGTTGATCGGCTGCACATAGATACCATAGTCATCCAGCAGCATATCGCTCAACTTCTTGGTGTGAACCGGGTTGCCAACGATCACGGGCACGATATGGCTGCCATGATCGATCAGGGGCATGCCCAGCCCTTTCAGGCGCAGCTTGAGGATGCTGGCCTGCGTTTGATGCTGCTCGCGCAGCTCGGGCGCGCGCTTGAGATACGCAACCGAGGCCGCCGCCCCTGCCGCAACCGCAGGTGGCAGCGAGGTGGTAAAGATAAAGCCCGGAGCATAAGACCGGATGGCGTCGCACATCTTGGCACTGGCGGCGATGTAGCCACCCATGACACCATAGGCCTTGGCCAAAGTCCCGTTGATAATGTCGATGCGATGGGCCAGACGATCACGCTCGGTCACGCCACCGCCACGCGGGCCGTACATGCCGACCGCATGGACCTCATCGATATAGGTCAGCGCGCCGAATTCATCGGCCAGATCACAGATTTCTTCGATCGGGCCAAAATCGCCATCCATCGAATAGACCGATTCAAACGCGATCAGTTTGGGGGCAGCGGGATCATCTGCTTCCATCAGCGCGCGCAGATGCGCCACGTCATTGTGGCGGAAGATGCGCTTGGCCCCGCCATTGCGGCGCACGCCCTCGATCATCGAGGCGTGGTTCAGGGCGTCCGAATAGATGATCAGGCCGGGGAAAAGCTTGGGCAACGTCGACAGCGTCGCGTCATTGGCAATATAGGCGCTGGTGAACAAAAGCGCCGCTTCCTTACCGTGCAGATCAGCCAATTCGGCCTCAAGCCGCTTGTGATACACGGTGGTGCCCGAAATGTTGCGCGTCCCGCCCGAACCTGCGCCTGCGGCATCTACCGCCTCGTGCATCGCCTCCAGAACGACCGGGTGCTGGCCCATGCCCAGATAGTCATTGCCGCACCACACGGTGATGTTCTGCTGTGACCCGTCGGGACAGGTCCGCACCGCATGCGGGAAATGCCCGTTGCGACGTTCGATGTCGATAAAGGTCCGGTAACGTCCTTCGTCATGCAGCCTGGCAATCGCTGTATCGAGCTGAGCAGTATAGTCCACCGGACCCTCCTTGGATGCCCGGTTATCTTCCCCCCGGACGCCTTATTTCACCACATCTGCAGACCAGCTGAAAGCGTGGCGTTACATTCCTCTGTTCAACTTGACTATGCCGAACTGCGGAACCCAACTTTGATTTGCATCAAATACCGCCTAACACCCCCCGCGACAAGAGAAGTTACGGCACCCGGACGCGAGGAAACGACGCAGGCAGGTCGCCCTGCAAAACGGGCTGGACGGCCCCGCCAGCGCTGATAGGCTCTGCCGCAAATCCAGACTTTGCAGGAGAGCCTTATGTCGCTTGACGCCGTACTCAGCCGGATCGACACCGATCTGACCCCCTCTATCGACCGCTTGATGGAGTTTTTGCGCATCCCCTCGATCTCGACCGATCCGGCCTTCAAAGAGCATGTCGACAAGGCCGCAGACTGGCTGGTGGCCGATCTCCAAAGCATCGGCATTACGGCTGAAAAGCGCCCGACCCCGGGCCATCCGATGGTGGTCGGTCATGTTGGCGAAGACAGCGACGGACCGCATGTCCTGTTCTACGGCCACTATGACGTGCAACCGGTCGACCCGCTGGAACTGTGGAATCGCGACCCGTTCGACCCCGCAGTAGAACAGACCGAACACGGAGAAGTGATCCGTGGACGCGGTTCGTCCGACGACAAAGGACAGCTGATGACCTTTGTCGAGGCCTGCCGCGCCTGGAAAGCGGTCCACGGAACGCTGCCTTGCCGCATCACCTTCTTCTTCGAGGGCGAAGAAGAATCCGGCTCGCCCTCGCTGGTGCCGTTCCTACAGGAAAACAAAGCCGAGCTGCAGGCCGATCTCGCGCTGGTCTGCGATACCTCGATGGTCTCGCGCGGTGTGCCTTCGATCGCCGCGCAACTTCGCGGCATGCTGAAGGACGAATTCACCATCATTGGCCCCCGCATCGATCTGCATTCGGGCCATTACGGAGGTCCCGGCCTGAACCCGTTGCGCGAACTCTCTCGCCTCGTGGCGTCGTTCTATGACGAAGAAACCGGGCGCGTCGCGGTTGAGGGTTTTTACGAAGGCGTTCACGAGGTTCCCGCCGACCAACTGCGCCAATGGCAGACCTGTGGGTTCGACGAGGCCGAATACCTGAACTCGGTCGGTTACACCCAACCGCACGGCGAAAAGGCGTATTCGACCCTCGAACAGCAATGGGCGCGCCCAACGCTTGAGGTGAACGGCCTCTGGGGCGGCTACAATGGCGCGGGATCAAAAACCGTGATCCCGTCCGAAGCGCATTGCAAAATCACATGCCGCCTCGTTGGCGACATGGACCCGGACGCCCTGCGCGGCAAAATCCGCAACCATATCGAACAGCGCCTGTCCCCTGACGCCAAAGTGGTCTGGGACAACGATCTCGAAGGCTCGCCCGCTTCGGTCATGAACCTCAACCGCCCGGAATTCGAAGCCGCACGCGGCGCGCTGTCTGACGAGTGGGAACGGGAGGCCGTCTTCACCGGTATGGGCGGTTCGATCCCGGTCGTGGGCTACTTTGACACTGTTCTGGGGCTGGACTCGATGCTGGTCGGCTATGCCAATGACGACGATGCAATCCATTCGCCGAATGAGAAATACGACGTCAGAAGCTTCCACAAGGGCATCCGATCCTGGGCGCGTATACTGGATGCGTTGACCAACACCTAAGCTTGGGTTTTGCGAGGCTCTGCCTCGCGCTCCGGGATATTTTTAGCCAGATGAAGGACGGATCCCCCGCTTCATCTGGCTAAAAATATCCCGGGGGAGTCGCGGCTTGCCGCGGCGGGGGCAGAGCCCCCTACCCTTACATGTGGATCACGCGCCCATAGGCATCCAGAACGCTTTCATGCATCATTTCTGACAGCGTCGGGTGCGGGAAGACGGTGTTCATCAGGTCTTCTTCCGTGGTTTCCAGCTGGCGACCCACCACATAGCCCTGGATCATCTCCGTCACCTCGGCGCCGATCATATGCGCACCCAGCAACTCGCCGGTTTTGGCATCAAAAATCGTTTTGATCAGACCTTCGGGTTCGCCCAAAGCGATAGCCTTGCCGTTACCGATGAACGGGAAGCGACCGACCTTGATGTCATAGCCAAGCTCTTTCGCCTTCGCCTCGGAATACCCCACAGACGCGACCTGAGGCTGGCAGTAGGTGCAGCCTGCGATGCTTTCGGGCTTCACGGGGTGTGCATGTTTGCCCGCGATGAGTTCGGCCACCATGACCCCTTCGTGGCTTGCCTTATGCGCCAGCCACGGCGCACCGGCGATATCGCCGATGGCATAGAGCCCCTCGACCCCGGTCCGGCAGTATTCATCGGTGATCACATGGGTTCGGTCGATTTTCACACCCAGCGCCTCAAGCCCCAGGTTTTCGACATTGCCAACGATCCCTACGGCCGAGATCACGGTGTCAAAGTCGTGTTTTTCGACCTTACCCTTCACCTCGATATGCGCGGTCACCTTACCTTTGGCGCGGTCAAGCTGCTTGACCATCGCCTTTTCCATGATCTTCATGCCCTGCTTGGTGAAGGCCTTCTTGGCAAAAGCGCTGATCTCGGCGTCTTCCACGGGCAGAACGCGGTCCATCACTTCGACGACGGTCGTGTCTGCACCGAGCGTGTTGTAGAAACTGGCGAACTCGATCCCGATCGCGCCCGAGCCGATAACCAGCAGCTTCTTGGGCATACGCGGCGGCTGCAGCGCATGTTTGTAGGTCCAGACCAGATCACCATCCGCTTCCAGCCCTGGCAGTTCCCGAGCGCGTGCGCCCGTGGCCAGAACGATATTTTTGGCCGCCAACTCCTCGGTGCCTTTATCGGTCTTTACGCTGACTTTGCCCTTTGACGGGATCGTCGCCTCGCCCATCACCACATCAACTTTGTTCTTCTTCAACAGATGTCCGATGCCACCCGACAACTGAGCCGCCACCCCGCGTGAGCGTTTGACGACCGCGTCAAGGTCGTATCCCACCTTGTCGGCCTTAAGGCCAAAATCCTTAGCGCGCTCCATCAGATGGAAAACCTCGGACGAGCGGAGCATGGCCTTGGTCGGGATGCAGCCCCAATTCAGACAGATGCCACCCAGGTGCTCGCGTTCGACAACGACGGTTTTCAGACCCAGCTGAGCCGCACGAATAGCCGCGACATAGCCTCCGGGGCCTGCCCCGATTACGATCAGATCATAAGATTTTGCAGCCATGTATCCCTCTCGGCGCAGTCCGGTTTCAAAACTAGTTTACCATTAAACTATTTTTTGGAGCGCATCAACATCACTGCCCGCGACATATGTGACGCAGGGTCAGATCACCAATCGGACCCCGGATTGAGCCTATACCCGGGGGCCTTCAATGACTAGAAGCAAAACCCAGAGCTTTCCGTATCAGCATGTTACAAAGAGGACTGGCATGGCAAAAACACTCAAAGATCTACTGCTTGCGCTGTTGAACGCGACTCTGATCCTGCTGGCGTTATGCCTGTTTCTGGGGTGGAAACTGGCGCAGTCCGTGAATGATATCAGGACAGGGGTCACAGAAAGTCTGCAGATCGTGACGCCGTTGCGCGATCAGGCGCAGAATCTCCAGTCCGAGCTTGCGGCATTGCGCAGTGATCTTGCGGCAGTTCGGACGCAGGGGTCTGCGCTTGATTCTGCAACGGCGCAACAGCTAAACGCCAGCTTGCAGCGATTGAGTGTTTTGGAGGACAGCCTGAAAGACGCTCAGACCCGGTTGGGAGGTCTTGTGGAAAATCCGCAAGACCTGATTGATCATGCAATCACAACGGCAGTGGATGACGTGACGGACAGCCTTCTGAGCATCCGTGGGTGCATACCTGCCACCTAGGTCGCGGCCGCCTGCAACTCGCGCACGGTGGCGCCGTAGCCACCGTTGCTGACATAAGCGGCTTCGTGTTCAGTGGTGTTTCGATCCAGCGCATCGTTGCGGTATGGGAAACGACCGAACTTGCGGATCACCTCGCGATGCGCCCGCGCGTGCAGCAGGTTTCTGGCACCGGCCTGCGGCATACGCTCGTGCATCAGCCGCACACAGCGTTCCTGATCACACAGATTTTCCGAATGCATCATCGGCAGATAGAAGAACTGCCGCGCCGGTTCGTCGATCTTCATGTCCCACCCTTTGTCGACCGCACATTTTGCCGCCGCCAGTGCCGCACGATCCGTCGCGAACGCTTGCGCATCACCCCGGAACATATTGCGAGGGAACTGATCCATAAGGATAATATAGGCCAGCGCACCGCTGGGATAGGTCAGCCAAAGCGAAAATCGACCCTCGCATGCGGCCTTCCAAGTTGACAGAAATTTGTCACGGATCTGCGCATCAAGCGCTTCATCCTGCAGGTACCACCCGTCCGGGCCAACCTCATCTAACCAAAAACTCAATACTTCTTCAGGAGCAACCATTGCCCTAGACTCCGTAATTGTCCTCCCCAGGGACGTAACGTCATTTAAATGTCTTTTACAGATTTGTAACAGTAACATATTGCAACACAAAAGTCACAAATCGCGCGTCAGGCAGGTTCTTGCGCATCCTGCTCTTCCTGTGCGGCTTCGATGACAACCTCTTGCGCCACTTCAAGCGCCACGGGGGATGAGGTCGGGTAAATCGGGGCGATGCTGCCCGTTTCGTCCACCGGCACATAGGCACGCTGCGTCATGCGATACGCGGCATACAGGGCCATCGCGAACATCAGTGCTGCGATGAACAGGAAGAAGCCGGATGGCCCCAAAAGACCCAGCCCCATCAGCCACCCGGTAATCACCGGTCCCGCAATCGCGCCAAGGCCGTTGATGAATACCAAGCCGCCAGAGGCAGCCGACATATCGTCATATTCAAGGTAGTCATTGGTGTAGGCGATCAACAGGGAATATAGCGGGCTGGTCATGCCGCCAATCACAAATGCCGCCAACAGCAGGATGGGAAAGGCCCCCGCCCCGAAAAGCATGCCGATCAGCGCACCCAGGCCACCGACCGCCGACACCAGCAGGATCAGGATACGCCGGTCCATCCGATCCGAGACCCAACCCAGAGGATATTGCAGCAGCACCGCTCCGATATAGAACGACGCGACAAAGGTCGAGATTTCGACCAGCGACAGGCCCGCCTGCGCACCGTAGACCGCGCTCATACCGAATTGCGCCGAGAACACGCCGCCCAGGAGGAACATGCCGACACAGCCCAGCGGAGACGTCTCCATCAACTTGCGCAGTGTCATCGGTTTGGTGGTGTCAAACGCCGGTGTGGGCGAGATCGACAACAAAATCGGCGCAAATGAGATCGAAACCAGAATCGAAGCGATCACAAAGGTCTCATACCCTGCAGGGTCGCCCACCAGCAGCAGTGCTTGCGCACTGACGACGCCCGCCATCTGCACGATCATATAAAGCGACAGCGCCTGCCCCCGGTTTTCGTTGCTGGCGGCGTTGTTCAGCCAGCTCTCGGCCGTTACATACACACCCGAGAAACAGAACCCGATTACGACCCGGCCCAGCGACCACGCAATCGGGTCCGTCAGCATCGGGTACATGATCATCACGGCAGAGATAAACGAGGCCAGCGCCGCAAACACGCGCACATGCCCCACCCGCCGGATCATCTCGGGCGCAAGGCGTGACCCACCGAGGAAGCCCAGAAAATAAGCCGACATCACAAAGGACATCTCAAGGGTCGAGAAGCCCTCGATCTCACCCCGCACACCCAGCAACGTGCCCTGCAGGCCGTTGCCGACCATCAGCAATCCCATCCCAAGAAGAAGCGCCCACGCGCTGGAAAGAACCTGAAGCATGCTGCCTATCCAAATGCCAAAAGTTTCACAGTTTGCTTAGCGCTCACATACAGGCTGCATCGCGCTTGTCCACGACATTGTTTAAGACGCGAACGGAACACATTCACATTCACGGGATCAGCAGCGATGCGTCCCCGTAAGAGAAGAACCGGTATTCCTGTGCGATGGCGTGATCATAGATCGCCTGCATCCGCTCTCGCCCCATCAAGGCCGAAACCAGCATCAGCAGGGTGGATTTCGGCAGGTGAAAATTGGTCATCAGCGCATCGGTCGCGTGAAAGTGAAACCCGGGGTAGATAAAGATATCGGTTTCACCTTCCCATGGCGCGATCTCTCCGCCGCGGGCCGCGCTTTCGATCAGACGCAATGCAGTGGTGCCGACGGGGATAATGCGCCCGCCCGCCGCTTTGGTCGCGGCGATTTCGGCAGCGGCCTGCGCGCTGACACGGCCCCACTCGGCATGCATCTTGTGGGTTGTGACATCCTCGACCTTGACCGGTAAAAACGTACCCGCCCCTACGTGAAGCGTCACATAGGTGATTTCGACCCCGCGCGCCGCCAAAGCGCGCAGTACCGCGTCATCAAAATGCAGCGACGCGGTCGGAGCCGCCACCGCGCCGGAATGGCGGGCCCAGATGGTTTGATAATCGGTCTTGTCTTGCTCATCCGCTGCGCGTTTGGCTGCGATGTAAGGCGGCAGCGGCATCGCCCCCGCCTGTTCCAGCGCTGCGTCGAAATCCTCGCCCACCAGATTGAACCGCAGGTAGGCCTGCCCATCCGCAACCCGATCCAACGTGGCGCTGAGGTCATCGGAGAAGATGATCTCTTCACCCGGCTTTAGCTTTTTGAGCGGTTTCACCAACGCCGTCCAACTGCCATCCGCCTGCGGCTCTAACAGTGTCGCTTCGATTGCGGCCGAGACAGGCCCCTGCGCGCTATTGCGGTGTCGACGACCGCTGAGCCGCGCGGGGATCACGCGCGTGTCGTTCAACACCAGACGGTCGCCCGGCTGCAAAAGGTCGGGCAGGTCATAGACGTGCTGATCACGAACGGCATCGCCCTGCGCCAGTAGCAGCCGCGCCGCAGACCGCGGGCTGGCGGGGCGCGTGGCAATGAGGTGTTCGGGCAGGTGGAAATCAAAATCGCTCAGTTTCATGGCCGCGCCATACATCGCCCTAACAGATTCGGCCACCACCGCGTTCAGATCAGCGGTCTTCCCCGCGTCTCTGTAGTGCGGGATGCGGCTGCTCTGATCGTTTGGGGGCGGCATTCGGGCCATCCGAAACGGTTGGTGCAGGCTGGCGCATCAGATTGCGCAGGAAGAGCGGCGCCAGCCCCGATAGCGGATTCACCGACACCTTCGGCTCGGCCAGCGGGCCGGTCAGTGTGTAGTTGAACGCAAACACGCCCTCGCCCTTCCGGGTCAGGACGCTGCCAATCGCATTCAACAGATAGATCGGAGAGATCGCGCCACGCAGGTTCAGGACCTGGGCCACCGTGTCGATTGTACCATCGAAGGACAGCCCCATCGAAGGGCCCACGGCGCTGCCGCTGAGTATTTTGACCTCGGTCGGGGTAAGGCGCATCTTGCTGTCGATCGCCGAAAAGAAGATGCCCTGCCCGACCATTTCGTCCAGAAGCCCGACAAGACTGATCGCATTGAGCAGCGCAGCCATCGCCGGAGCATCCACGATGCGCGTTCCTTCGATCCGCAGATCAACGTCATAGTTACCGGGCTCGGCAATCGGGTCGAGCTGCACCTGCAGATTGCCGCCCCGGGCCTGCGTGATCAGACCGGCCGATCGCATGACTGCACCCGCGTCGGCAGAGGTCAGACCAACAGCGGTGCGCCCGTCGCGCGGTGTCACCTGCCCTTTGATCGGCGCGCCGCCGTTGACCTGCGCGGCAAACGCGCCCGTCAATCCTCCGGTGGTTTGAAATGTGCCGGTCAGCCCGGTCAGGGCCACCGCCTCGGTCACTTGCAGCCGGTCGAGCGTTACGTCCAGCTTGGGTCCCGGCCCGCCGGTCCCGCCATCGCCGCCGCCCTCGCCCAGCGTTGATTTACCCAGATCCAACACTCCACCCAATACGCGGATATCAGGCAGAGCCGCGCCACGCGCGATCAATTCCGCCGGAACTGCCAGCCAATCACCCAGTTCGAAGGAACTGAAACGGACCCGATCGAAATTGCCGTCCCGGAACGAAATACTAGCCGAGGTCCGCAGCCCGGCGGCATTGATCCTCAGCGCATCGACGCTGAGCTGAGACCCAAGCGTTACCTCTGCTGTCAGGGTCCCGCTGGTCGTCGGCGCTTTGCGCCAACCCAGTTCGGGGATCGCCAGCGACACCCCGACAAGATCCGATTGCGCCGTCAGTTTTAGCGGCTCTCCCGCGCCAATCCCAAGCGAGAACTCTGCCAGACCCTGCCCCGTCAGCATCCCATTTGGCAGGCCGGCTTTGATCTCGGCCAACAGCCGGGGCGAAAGCTCGATCTGTCCACTCAGTGTGCTGCGCTGCGGATCCTGTCCGCCGATAGGCTGCTGCCAAAGCGCCGTTACCGGCACTGTTCCGAACAGCCCCTCTCCGTCAATCGACACGCCGGTCTGATCCCCTGTCAGACGCAGACGGTCGGCGCTGACCTCAAAGCCCGGGACAAGCCTGTCACTGTCGAGATCGGCCAGAACGCCGTCAAAGTGAAATTGCGTATCGTCGAGCTTCAAACCCTTGATCAGCGGCAGCGATAATGTGCCATCCAAACTCACTTGACCATCGGCCAAGTCCACCGGCAAATTCGCCTTGGTCAGAAGCGAAAGCGGGGGCCGGTCCAACAGGGACAAGGCTGCCGTGACACTGCCGCTCGCCCGTATTCGCGCGATGCCCGGTGCGCCCTTCTTGATCGAAGTGTCGGGAATGATGAACGATGTTCCAGCGGCATCAATCGCGCCACCCTGGTCCGCGATCACCACGCCTGCCTGCGCAGTTACGCTAAACCGTCTGTTCAAAAGGCTGGCCTGCCCCTGACCGCCCTGAATTGGCGGCAGGGTCTTTGCAAATGTCAGACTGGTCTTTTCGAACTCGAAATCCGCATAGATATCTGGCGGCGCGCCGGGTTTCAGGCGCAGGGCAAAGTCCAGATCGGACATCTCTCCGGTGTGCAGGTTCTTGGTCACCCAAAGACGCGGCTTTGGGGCCAATCGCTCTGGCCAGTAGCCCAGAAGTTGATCCGAACTCATCCGGTCGATCTGGGCGTCGATCTGCGCCTCCCAGCCTTCGGACAGACCGGCCAGCGCACCGCTGAGCCGTAGGCGGTGCGTACCATCCTCGACAGTCATCTGACCTACACGCATCCGGAAAGGCGCGAGTTTCATCTGAAAATCCACATCCGCGCGCTTCAGGTTCAAAGCTTCGGGGAACAGGTTTGCCGGGTTGACCTCGATCCCGCTGAGGCGGAATTGCCCGGCCATACTGTCAAGCCCCCCTGCATCGGCACCTTCGAGAAACGCCTTGCCTTCCGCCTGCACCTGCCCCCAGGCCGAGTTGACCGAGATTTCATTGAAATCCAGAACCGCCTGCTTGGGGTCGTAGGTAAAGTAGGTGCGCGCCGACTCGAACCGGACCGGCACGGTTTCCGGTGTCGGCTGCACCGCCCCCGCACCCAGGTTCAACGTGGCAAAGACCGGCCCCAGCGCCGCATCCGCGTCTACGCTGCCGCGCAAGGCCCCCGAGATCGGTGCCCGCAACACCTGCATCCAGGCCAGTGCCGGGCTGTGTCCGGCAATATCCTCGGCGGGAAGATCGGTAATCGACACCCCGAACTGCGCGGCCGCGCTGTCCAGAGAGCTGGTATAATTCGCCTCGATTCCGCTGACAAAATCACGCCCGGATAATAGCGAGAAGCCGGTCGCCAGCCGCACTTCGCGTGCGCTGCGCGTCGCCTGAATATGCCCCCCATCCAAGACCCAGGATCGACCCAGACGCAGGTCGCGATAGTCCAGTGTGATCGAATCCAGCTGGACCGACGTCAGCGCCGAAAGCGCAGGTGATCGAAAGACCTCGTCCGAGGCTTCGATCAGTTGGGCCAGGTTCGGAGCTTCGCCAACCGGGGCGCTTCCTGTTCCCACCGTAAGCGACAGCGCCCCGTCCTGTCCGCGGGTCAAAGCGATCTGGGCCCCCTGCAGAATGATCCGCTTGGGCCGGACGTTCCCGCGCAGCAGAGGCCGCATGGCAAGGCTGGCCCTCAGGTCGCGGACTTCGGCGATCTGTTGCCCCGCCGCATCACTGACGCGCACGTCAGTAAGGCGCAGCCGGGGCCTCCAGCCTTCGTTAATGATGAAACTCACATCGCCGAACCGGATCTGTACCCCGCCCAAGGCCTGATCCAGCCTTGCCTCGACCCGGTCACGTACCCATTCGGGCGCATGCAACCGATGCCCGACCACCATGAACCCGGTGAACACCGCCAGAAACGCAAGAAAGAAAACACCCCCCATCGCCCACAGGCCAGCCACCCGCCGACGCGAGCGACGGCGCGGCTTCTTGCCGACCTCTGCCCCATCTTGCTGATCTTGCTGAACCAATTCGCGTTCCACGCCTTTCAACCCGCTCACAGTGCCCTATGATAATGGGCGACCCTTAAATTTTTCAGCCGGAGTTCAAAATGCCCGACGTTTCAGACATCGCACCCGACTTTACACTGCCTCGTGACGGCGGCGGAGACGTGACCCTGTCGGAACAACGCGGTCGCGCCGTCGTTCTGTTTTTCTATCCCCGCGATGATACGCCGGGCTGCACCAAGGAATCCATCGGTTTCTCGGAACAGCTTCAGGCATTTAGTGACGCAGGCGCTAACGTTTTCGGCATCTCGCGCGACACTGTCGCCAAGCATGACAAATTCGTCGCCAAACACGGGCTGACCACGCCACTGCTGTCCGATGACGGCCAGACCGTGTGCGAGGATTACGGCGTCTGGGTCGAAAAGAATATGTATGGCCGCAAATCCATGGGCATCGAACGCTCAACCTTCCTGATCGACGCCGAGGGCAAGATCGCCCGCGTCTGGCGCAAGGTGAAGGTTCCCGGCCACGTCGATGAGGTGCTTGAGGCCGTGCGCGGGCTCTGACCCTCTCGACCCGCCCTTGCATCCGCGCTATGCCCCGCACGCATACAGCGTAAGGGGACAAGCCGTGGCGAAAACACTGACCCAAATGGCGACCGAGGTTCTGACCACAGCGGATGGGCGGGCCAAGACCGCGCTATCCAAACGTCACGCCGCCGCTTGGTTCGCATCCCGCAAGGGCGAGGCTGAGGCGATCGAGATCGGAACCGCCACGCCCCCGCTGAACCCGGCGCGCCCGGACAAGCCCGACCTGCTGTCGCCGCGCGATGTGCCGCGCCGCAGGCCGGGGTCCGAGGCCGGGCGCATCGCCCTGCTGCACGCGGTCGCCCATATCGAGCTGAACGCGGTGGACCTGCACTGGGACATCATCGCCCGGTTCGGCCACGTCCCGATGCCCATCGGGTTCTACGACGACTGGGTCAAATGCGCCGAAGAAGAATCGCGCCATTTCGAGATGATCTGCGATTGCCTTGAACAGATGAACAGCCATTACGGTGCCCTACCCGCCCATGCGGGCATGTGGCGCGCGGCCGAGGACACGGCTGAGGACCTGATGGGCCGCCTCGCCGTGGTGCCCATGGTGCTTGAGGCCCGCGGGCTGGACGTCACCCCCGGCATGATCGACATTTTCCGCAAGGCCAAGGCAGATGACGCCGTGGCCGCGCTGGAAGTGATCTATGCCGAAGAGGTCGGCCATGTCGCCTATGGCTCGAAATGGTTCCACTTCCTGTGCGGACGCGAAAATGCGGATCCCAAGGATGTGTTCCACACGCTGGTGCGCCGCTATTTCCACGGTGCACTCAAGCCACCCTTCAACGAGGAAAAGCGCGCCGAAGCGGGCCTGCCGCCCGATTTCTACTGGCCGCTGACCGAAGAGTTGCCACCACCAGGAGTTGTGGCCGACTGACCGGAAACGCCCGGTTTCGGCAAGTTCCCGCCGATCGCCTGCGGGAATTCCCCGCTCGGGGCGCTTGATTGGTTAACAAACTTGCCCGATTGACCCGACCGCTTTATGCAGTCGCCCCAAGGGGCGGCTACTCACTCACGACCGGCTCCGGGATATGGGGACAATTGAGGTAGGACGCGTGCGCACACGTCTGGCAATAAAACTACACTCACTGCTCGAGCGGCACTTTCCTGAACGCCGGGTCTTTCTGAAATCCGACAATGACACCCGGTTCATCCGGCTGAGTTCCGAGACTCAGATCGCCGCCGTCGCAGGCGTCGCCGTGATGGTCGCCTGGACGGCGATCGCAACGTCCATCCTGCTGATGGATAGCATCGGGTCGGGGAATTTCCGGGAACAGGCCAAGCGCGATCAGGCGACCTATCAGGAACGGCTGAACATCCTGTCGGCGGAACGCGACGCGCGCGCCGCCGAAGCGTTGGCCGCTCATGAACGGTTCAACGCGGCGCTGGAGCAAATTTCTGTGATGCAGTCCGAGCTGCTGGAATCGGAAAACCGGCGTCGTGAGCTTGAGACCGGGATCGAAGTGATCCAAACCACGCTGCGCGCAACCATGAAACAGCGTGAAGACGCCCGTTCCGAGCTGGCCGAGCTGAAGGACAGTTCGGATGGCGATGCGGCCTATATGATGGCGTCGGCCAACCCGGCGCAAATGGCCTTCATGACCGAGGCACTGGCCCGCACCGCAGCGCAGCGCGACCAGATCGCCGCCGACGCGCAGGGTGCGCTGGATCAGAAAGATGAGCTGGAGCTGGAAATCCGGCTGATGCAGGAACGCAGCGACGAGATCTTCCGCCAGTTGGAAGAGGCAATGCTGATCTCGGTCGAGCCCTTGGACAAAATGTTCCGCAGCGCGGGCATGCCAACAGATCGTATCCTCGACGAAGTTCGGCGCGGATATAGCGGTATGGGCGGTCCGCTGACCCCTTTATCCCTGAGCACACGCGGTGAGGAACTGACCCCCGACCAGATCCGCGCCAATATCCTGCTGGAACAGATGGACCAGCTGAACCTCTATCGCATCGCTGCCGAAAAGGCCCCCTTCGCCAGCCCGGTGCGCGCAGCGGTTCGCTTCACCAGCGGCTATGGCACCCGCCGAGACCCCAAAACCGGGGGCCGTCGCATGCATAACGGCGCAGATTTCGCCGGCCCGGCCGGCACCGATATCTTTGCGACGGCTGATGGCGTGGTCACTCATGCGGGCTGGCAATCGGGCTTTGGACGGCTGGTCAAGATCAGGCACGCCTTCGGGATTGAGACACTTTACGCTCATAACACAAAGATACGTGTAAAGGTTGGTCAAAGGGTCTCGCGCGGGGATCATATTGCTGATATGGGTA
Organism: Ruegeria sp. G10; assembly: GCF_056533645.1. NCBI lineage: Bacteria > Pseudomonadati > Pseudomonadota > Alphaproteobacteria > Rhodobacterales > Roseobacteraceae > Ruegeria > Ruegeria sp. G10. The sequence continues at coordinate 52,010 of NZ_JBQFOQ010000001.1, forward strand.
GCACCGGACGGTCCACCGGCACGCACCTGCACTATGAGGTGCGCGTGAACGGAAAACCTGTAAATCCAATGACTTACATCAAGGCTGCGAGAAATGTTTTCTAAGAGCAAAATCAACGAACCCGGATCGAAAGAGCCTGAGGCAGCAAAACCCGCCGCTCCGGCCACTCCGGCGGCGCCTGCCCCGGCTGAAACCAAGGCCAGCACCCCGCCCAAGCCCAAGCCGCCCGCATCGGTCCTGTCCTCGGACCTGCACATCACCGGCAACCTGAAGACCTCGGGCGATATCCAAGTCGAAGGCACCGTCGAAGGCGACATCCGCGCCCATCTGCTGACCATCGGCGAAACCGCCACCATCAAGGGCGAAGTCACCGCCGATGACGTTGTGGTCAATGGCCGCATCGTGGGCCGTGTGCGTGGCCTGAAGGTCCGCCTGACCTCCACCGCACGGGTGGAAGGCGACATCATCCACAAGACCATCGCCATCGAAAGCGGCGCGCATTTCGAAGGCTCTGTACAGCGTCAGGACGACCCGCTGAACCCGGGCCGCGGTGGCAAATCGGGGGCCAACCCTGCTGCGGAAGCACAGAAGTAAATCCAGCACCGGATTTCAGAGACCAACGCCGCAGCCCGCGCTGCGGCGTTTTTCTTTGATCGGGCCGTATCCGGCTGACTTGATGCTCGGCTAATCCGGCGGCTGGTTCCAGCTTGCGTCCGTTTCAATGACGGCTGCGACGGCCAACGCCTTCTCTGACAGATCAGGCGGCGTATCATCGGCAAAGGCCAACTGCTGCAACCTGCGATACATCGCGCGAGAGGTGTAAAAATCGAACACCTCGGTGCGCGCTGGGCTTTCCCAGAAGGCGGTCATCCAGACCGACTCGCGCCCCGGTACGCGCCCCGCACACCAATCCCGCCAGAACCGGCGGGCCAGAACCGCGCTGCGCTGTGCCGCCACCTGATCCAGCAGCTCCTGCAACGGCCAACCAGCCAGCGCGAACATGCACAATGTATCGTCAAGCGCCTCGCCCATATCATCCGCAAGGGCGCGGTTCAGGTAAAGGCGCTGGAAGCGGTCCAGAACGCTCCATTCGTCGGCAGACCAGTTCGCGGCCACGCCTGTGGCGAACCGGTTCAGACTGACTTCGGGGCCGGCGTTGCTGACATCCTCGCCATAGGCCAGAATTTCCAGCACACGCGGCAGAAGATAACCCCATGTCGCTTTGGCGATCCCGCTGGGATCATAAGCCGCAAAGTACCAGTCCTGAACATAGCTCAGTGGCAGATCGCCGATCGGAGGGTTGAAGAAATCTGCCTCGATATCGGCATCCATGCAGCATCCCTCGCACACCTCGATGCTTGCAGGTTTGGGATAGGCGAACACGCGATAGGCCTCTTGCACAAGCTCGTAAAACGGCTCGCCCACCGCGACCTTCGGAGTGAAAGGTTGTTTGCGTTCTTGCCCCATACGGACCCCGCTGAAAACTGAAGAGGGTCCCTCAGGTCTACCCCCGCGCCCTGCATCTGGCAAACCCATCGCCTGAAACGGGCCGCAAACTTCAATTTCACAAAAACTGATTTCTGAATTACACTCCACCCCATTGTTTTCCGGAGGAGATTTCATGTCATCAAAACTCATGGCCGAGTTTTTCGGCACGTTCTGGCTGGTCCTGGGCGGCTGCGGCAGCGCGGTACTGGCGGCAGGTGTGGCCGATGTGGGTATCGGCTGGCTGGGCGTTTCGTTTGCCTTTGGCCTGACGGTTCTGACCATGGCCTATGCCGTGGGTCATATCTCGGGCGGGCATTTCAACCCTGCGGTCAGTCTGGGCCTGATGATCGGAGGGCGGTTCGACGCCAAAGACCTGATCCCCTACTGGATTGCGCAGGTGATCGGCGCGATTGCCGCCGCTGCGGTGCTGTATCTGATCGTCAGCGGTGCGCCCGGTTTCGAAGGCGCGGGCGGCTTTGCCTCAAACGGATATGGCGAGGCTTCGCCCGAGGGGTACTCACTGATGTCGGCGCTGATCATCGAGATCGTGATGACCGCGTTCTTCATCGTGATCATTCTGGGCGCGACGTCGAATTTTGCACCCGAAGGGTTTGCGCCCATCGCCATCGGCCTTGGGCTGACCCTGATCCACCTGATCTCGATCCCGGTGACGAACACATCCGTCAACCCGGCGCGATCAACCGGCGTTGCCCTGTTTGCCGACGGCCCGGCGCTGGCGCAGTTGTGGCTGTTCTGGGTGGCCCCGCTGATCGGTGCTGCAATCGGCGCCGTGATCTGGCGGGCCATGGGCGACGACTAAGCCCCAAAGCAAAGGCCCCGGCGCAATCCGCACCGGGGCCCTGTTCGTTCATTCGGTCACAGTGACCTTTTTCATCGCATCCGGCTGGCCGATGACCGCGCCATTCGGCCCGTCGCCGCGCTTGATCGCATCGACCACATCCATCCCGTCCGTGACCTGACCGACCACTGTGTACTGGCCGTTCAGGAACGGACCCGGCGCAAACATGATGAAGAACTGCGAGTTGGCACTGTCGGGATCCTGCGCCCGCGCCATACCGACCACGCCCCGGTCATAGTTATAGTCCGAGAACTCGGCAGGCAGATCGGGACGGTCCGAGCCACCGGTGCCCGCGCGGCGCATATCCGCGCCCAGACGGCCATGTTCGACATCGCCGGTCTGCGCCATGAAACCGTCGATCACACGATGGAACACCACGCCATCATACTGCCCGGCGGCGGCCAGCGCGGTGATCTGTTCGACATGCTGCGGTGCGAGATCCTCGAACAGGTCGACGGTGACGGTGCCGTTGGCGCCCTCACCTTCGATCTCGATCTCAAGACCCGTAGCCAGCGCAGGGCTGGCCAGCAGAGCGAATGCGGCGGCCAGCTTATACATCGGCGGCCACCTTGACGCTGATCATCCGGTCGGGGCTCGCAGGCGGCTCACCGCGTACGATGGCATCCACATGCTCCATCCCGTCGATGACGCGGCCATAGACGGTGTATTGACCGTTCAGGAAGTGGTTGTCCTTGAAGTTGATAAAGAACTGCGAATTGGCCGAATCCGGGTTGGCCGAGCGTGCAGCGCCCAGCGTACCGCGATCATGGGGCAGTTTCGAGAACTCGGCCGGGACATTCGGCAGCGAGGAACCACCGGTGCCCGCCATGCGGATGTTGAACCCGTCTTCCATGTCACCATGCTGCACGTCGCCGGTCTGCGCCATGAAACCGTCGATCACACGGTGAAAAGCCACGTTGTCATACTCGCCACCACGCGCCAGTTCCTTCATGCGGGCCGAATGCTGAGGGGCCACGTCCGGCAGCAGCTCGATCACGACGTTGCCGTCCTTCAGCTCGATGATGATCGTGTTTTCGGGGTCTTTGATCTCGGCCATCTGGCCCTCCTGTCTTTGAAACTTGCGCAAATACCTAAGACGCGGGGGCGCGAATGCCAAGTGACGCATTGACCTGAAGGCAAAATGCAGGAAAAGAACCGCCTGAAACGGATGCAATGGGCAAGGATAGGCACGATGGGCTGGAAATCTCTGGACGATATGGATCTGAACGGCAAACGGGTTCTGGTGCGCGTGGATATCAACGTGCCCGTCGCGGATGGCGTGGTCACAGATGACACCCGCATCCAGCGCATTGTGCCCACCGTGCGCGATATCCTCGCTGCTGGCGGCAAGCCGATCCTGCTGGCCCATTTCGGGCGTCCCAAGGGCGAACGCATTGCTGAGATGTCCCTGAAACAACTGGTGCCCGCGCTTGAGGCGGCGTTTGCCGTTCCCGTCCGCTTTGCCGAGGATTGCGTCGGGCCTGATGCCGAAACCGCCGCCGCATCACTGGGCGATGGAGAGGTCCTGCTGCTGGAAAACACCCGCTTCCATGCCGAGGAAACCAAAAACAGCGTGCCTCTTGCAGAAGGCATGGCAAAGCTGGGCGACGTCTATTGCAACGATGCCTTCTCGGCCGCCCACCGCGCCCACAGCTCGACCGAGGCGCTGGCCCGTCTACTGCCCGCCTGTGCCGGGCGCCTAATGCAACAAGAACTCAGCGCGCTTGAGGCCGCCCTAGGCGCGCCCAAACGCCCCGTCACGGCGGTTGTAGGGGGCGCGAAAGTGTCCACCAAGCTGGACCTGCTGAGCAACCTGATTGAGAAGGTCGACTATCTGGTCATCGGTGGAGGCATGGCCAACACGTTCCTTGTTGCGCAGGGGCTGGATGTCGGCAAATCATTGGCCGAACACGCAATGACCGACACCGCCGCCGAAATCCTCGGCAAGGCTGAAGCCGCAGGCTGCACCATCGTCCTGCCCCGTGACATCGTCGTGGCTGAAGCATTCGAGGCCAACGCGCCGCATCAGGTTCTGCCCGCAGATCAATGCCCCGCCGACGCGATGATCCTCGACGCCGGTCCCGAAAGCGTCGCCGCCGTCTCCGAGGTCTTGGAGAAAAGCCAGACTCTGATCTGGAATGGCCCGCTGGGCGCGTTCGAACTCACCCCGTTCGACGCGGCCACCAACGCCGCCGCGCTGAAGGCCGCCGCGCTGACCCACGACGGCAAGCTGACGTCGGTCGCGGGTGGAGGCGATACGGTCGCCGCCCTGAACGCATCCGGCGCGGCGGCGGATTTCTCGTATATCTCGACCGCTGGTGGAGCATTCCTGGAATGGATGGAAGGCAAGACCCTGCCGGGTGTGGCCGCACTGGACCAGTAAGCCGCCCGGCGCAGCATTTTGCGCGGAGGGGGATTCACAAGCCGAATCAGCTGTGACATAGTGCGTGCAGACATCCGCAAAGGATGCGTTTCTGAGGCAGTTTGTTACACGGCGGTTGACACAGTGACCCGTTCCCATCGGCCCGGTCTGGGGGCTTTCATCTTTTTCTCGGTTGCTTTCATGCTCGGCGTCTATTTCACCTTTGCCGCCGTGCAGGGGGATTACGGCCTGTTTCGCCGTGTCGAGATTGCAGCAGAACGCACAGCGCTCTCGCATGATCTGGAACGGCTGAATTCCGAAATCGCCCGGATGGAGAACCTGACCCGCCGCCTGTCCGACACCTATCTGGATCTCGACTTGCTGGATCAGCAAGCGCGCTCGGTGCTCGGCATGATCCGCGCCGACGAAATCGTCATCCGCTGACAAGATTTTTCGACGAAAAATCTCCGCACCGTTCCGCCCATGAAACAAGCGCTGCATCCTGGAAAGATGCGCGCCCTGCCCCCGCGTCACTTTTACCCTCGCCAGATGAAGCGAAATGCCTTAGAAGATAGTTTAACGCTAAACTATCTTGCCGAAAGGGGGAGATCGCCACAATGGCTGCGCGAAAAACCACAAAGAAACCAAATGTTTCTGCGGAAGAACTGACTACATACTACCGCGAGATGCTACTGATCCGCCGATTCGAAGAAAAGGCGGGCCAGCTTTACGGTATGGGTCTGATCGGCGGGTTCTGCCACCTTTACATCGGACAAGAGGCGGTTGTCGTCGGGCTCGAGGCTGCAGCGAAAGAGGGTGATAAACGCATCACCTCCTACCGCGACCACGGTCACATGCTGGCCTGCGGGATGGACCCGGGCGGCGTGATGGCCGAACTGACCGGGCGCGAGGGCGGCTTGTCCAAGGGCAAGGGCGGCTCGATGCATATGTTCTCGAAAGAAAAGCATTTCTACGGCGGCCACGGCATCGTCGGCGCGCAGGTCCCGCTGGGTGCGGGTCTGGCCTTCGCCGACAAGTATAAGGAAAACGGTGGCGTCACCTTCACCTACTTCGGCGACGGCGCGGCCAACCAGGGTCAGGTCTACGAGACCTTCAACATGGCGGCTATCTGGGAACTGCCAGTCGTATTCGTCATCGAGAACAACCAATACGCTATGGGCACATCGCAGGCGCGTTCGACCTCGACCAAGGACATCTACCACCGCGGTGAGGCCTTCGGCATCCCCGGTGAGATCGTTAACGGCATGGATGTTCTGGCTGTCAAAGCCGCAGGCGAAAAGGCCGTGGCCCACTGCCGCGCTGGCAAGGGCCCTTATATTCTTGAGGTGAAAACCTACCGCTACCGCGGCCACTCGATGTCCGACCCGGCCAAGTACCGCACCCGCGAAGAAGTTCAGAAGGTCCGCGAACAAAGCGATCCGATCGAACACGTGCGCGAGCTGCTGCTGACCGGCAAACACGCGACCGAGGATGACCTGAAAGCGATCGACAAAGAGATCAAAGAGATCGTCAATCAGGCCGCCGAATTCTCAAAAGAAAGCCCCGAGCCTTCTGTCGAAGAGCTCTGGACCGACATTTACGCCTGAGAGGACGACTAAGACATGGCAACCGAAATTCTCATGCCCGCCCTTTCGCCCACAATGGAAGAGGGCACGCTGGCCAAATGGCTGGTCAAGGAAGGCGACACCGTATCTTCGGGCGATATCATGGCCGAGATCGAAACCGACAAAGCGACGATGGAGTTCGAAGCCGTCGATGAAGGCATCGTCGGCAAGATCCTGATCGACGAAGGCACCGAAGGGGTCAAGGTCAATACCCCCATCGCGATCCTGGTCGAAGAAGGCGAAGACGCCTCCGCCCTGCCCGCGGCTGCGCCCGCAGCCGCAGCGGTGACCGAGGCCGCCCCTGCGGCGGTTGAGGCCTCCGCTCCTGCAGCAGCAGCGCCTGCCGCGCCGGTCGTGGACCTGTCCCCCGACTGGCCCGCAGACGCCGAGATGGCGCAGCAAACGGTCCGCGAGTCTCTCCGCGACGCGATGGCAGAAGAAATGCGCAGTGATGGAGACGTTTACCTGATGGGTGAAGAAGTCGCCGAATATCAAGGCGCCTACAAAGTCTCTCAAGGTCTGCTGGATGAATTCGGTGGCAAACGCGTCATCGACACGCCCATCACCGAACATGGTTTTGCCGGTATCGCCGTCGGCTCGGCCTTTGGCGGCCTGAAACCCATCGTCGAGTTCATGACCTTCAACTTCGCCATGCAGGCGATTGACCAGATCATCAACTCCGCCGCCAAGACGCTCTATATGTCTGGCGGTCAGATGGGCTGCCCGATCGTGTTCCGTGGTCCCAACGGTGCTGCCGCCCGCGTAGCCGCGCAGCACTCCCAGGACTACGCCGCGTGGTACATGCAAATCCCCGGTCTGAAAGTTGTCATGCCCTACTCGGCAGCCGATGCTAAGGGCCTGCTGAAATCGGCGATCCGCGATCCCAACCCGGTGGTCTTCCTGGAAAACGAAATCCTCTACGGGCGGTCCTTCGACGTGCCACAAGTGGATGACTTGACCATCCCGCTGGGCAAAGCCCGCATTTGGCGAGAAGGCTCGGACGTGACGATCGTCAGCTTCGGCATCGGCATGCAATATGCTCTGGAAGCCGCCGACAAGCTGGCTGAAGACGGCATCAGCGCCGAGGTGATTGACCTGCGCACCATCCGCCCGATGGACACCGGCGCAATCATCAACTCGGTGATGAAGACCAACCGTCTGGTGACCGTCGAAGAAGGCTGGCCGCAAGGCTCGGTCGGCAGCTACATCAGCTCGGTCGTGATGCAGGAAGCGTTCGACTATCTCGATGCGCCGGTGATCAACTGCACCGGCAAGGATGTTCCGATGCCTTACGCCGCGAACCTCGAAAAGCTGGCCCTGATCACCACCGATGAGGTGATCGCCGCCGTCAAACAAGTGACCTACCGGTAAGGAGCGACAGACAGATGCCCACCGAAATTCTGATGCCCGCCCTTTCGCCCACAATGGAGGAAGGCACACTTGCCAAATGGCTGGTCAAAGAAGGCGACACCGTCTCCTCCGGCGACCTGCTGGCCGAGATCGAAACCGACAAAGCCACGATGGAGTTCGAGGCTGTTGACGAAGGCACCATCGGCAAGATCCTGATCCCCGAGGGTTCCGAAGGGGTCAAGGTCAACACTGCGATTGCGGTCCTGCTGGAGGACGGCGAAAGCGCCGATGACATTGGCACCGCACCTGCAGCAGCACCAGCGGCTGCTCCCGCAGCCGCCGCGGGTAACGAGGCTGCCACGCCAGCGGCGCCCGAGGCGCCTGCCCCTGCTCCGGCAGCACCGGCCAAGGCCGATGGTGGTCGTATCTTCGCCTCACCGCTGGCGCGTCGCATCGCGGCGCAAAAGGGCCTGGATCTGGCACAGATCACAGGCACCGGCCCGCATGGTCGCATCGTCAAAGCCGACGTCGAAGGCGCAACCGCGATCGCTCCGGCCCCCGCCGCAGCACCTGCCGCAGCCGCCCCGGCAGCCGCAGCTCCGGCTGGTCCCTCTGCGGATGCCGTGGCGAAAATGTACGAGGGTCGCGACTACGAAGAGGTCAAGCTGGACGGCATGCGCAAGACCATTGCCGCGCGCCTCAGCGAAGCGAAACAGACCATCCCGCATTTCTACCTGCGCCGCGATATCAAGCTGGACGCGCTGCTCAAGTTCCGCAGCCAGTTGAACAAGCAGTTGGAAGGCCGGGGCGTCAAGCTCAGCGTCAACGACTTCATCATCAAGGCCGTTGCCAACGCGCTGCAGCAGGTTCCCGAATGCAACGCCGTCTGGGCGGGCGACCGGGTTCTGCAACTGAAACCATCGGATGTGGCCGTCGCGGTCGCCATCGAAGGCGGTCTGTTCACCCCGGTCCTGCAGGATGCCGACACCAAGTCTCTGTCTGCGCTCTCGACCGAGATGAAAGACCTCGCCGGACGCGCCCGCGAACGCAAGCTGGCCCCGCATGAGTATCAGGGCGGCACGTTTGCGGTCTCGAACCTCGGCATGTTCGGCATCGACAATTTCGACGCCATCGTGAACCCACCGCACGCCGGTATCCTTGCGGTCGGCACCGGGCTGAAAAAACCGGTTGTGGGCGATGATGGAGAGCTGACGGTCGCCACCGTGATGTCCGTTACCATGTCGGTCGATCACCGGGTCATCGACGGCGCACTGGGGGCTCAACTGCTGCAAGCCATCGTGGAAAACCTGGAAAACCCGATGGTCATGCTGGCCTGATTAAACATCACCCGCCGGGGTCTAACCTCGGCGGGTGCTCTCACGATCACCGCCACGATGTGAGCAAGCGTGATCGTCCGTGCAGTTGCCCAAACACCCTGACTTCACCACCTTGGATGCAAACAGAATGCAATCCAAAGGTGGGCCATGCGCGTTTCTGATCTGACCAAAACCCTGCTTCTGGTGGTCCTGACTGCAACCGCAGTTCCGGCTACTGCCATCGCAAAACCAAACAGCTATCCCGGCGAGAATTCAAAGTTCAGGTCAAGCGACCCCGCCGTGATCGCGCAACAAAAGGCCGAACGTGAGCGGCGGATTGAGCTGCGCAAGCAACGTCGGGAAGAGCGAAAGCGCGCCCGGCAAGAACGACGCAACAGCCAATCAAACTAAGTGCTACTGGTCTTTCCCAAGCATGTGATCCATCGAGATTGAGGGCTGATCGCAGCCCGCCTCGCCCACGATCTTTGCCGGTATTCCCGCGACCGTCTTGCAGGCCGGCACCTCTTGCAGCACAACCGATCCTGCGGCAATGCGGCTGCAGTGCCCCACTTGGATGTTGCCCAGCACCTTGGCTCCGGCTCCGATCAGAACACCATCCCCAATTGTAGGATGGCGCTGTTCTTCTTCCTTGCCGGTCCCACCCAATGTCACCGAATGCAGCATCGAGACATTGTCCCCGACCACAGCGGTTTCACCGATCACGATCGAATGGGCATGATCAATCATGATACCTTTGCCAATCTTCGCCGCGGGATGGATGTCGATCCCGAAGATCTCAGAGGATCGCATCTGGAAGAAATAAGCCAGATCATGACGTCCCTTGCGCCACAGCCAGTGGGCCACGCGGTAGGCCTGCATGGCCTGATAACCCTTGAAATACAGGATAGGCTGCAACAAACGGTGGCACGCCGGGTCCCGCTCGTAAACGGCCATCAGGTCAGCCCGTGCCGCAGCGATCAGGGATTTGTCGTCTTCGTAAGCCTCATCCACGATTTCGCGCAGAACCATCATCGACATTTCATTCGAGCACAGCTTAGCCGAAATCCGATAAGACAAAGCGCGTTCCAGACTGCGATGATGCAGGACGCAGGCATGTACCAAGCCGCCCATCAGCGGCTCTTTCTCGACGGCGGATTGGGCTTCTGATGTGATGCGATCCCAAACCGGATCGACCGGTGTGACTTGGCTGCGCTTTTCAAACATGGCTTTTCATCCTTTGCTGCGCCTAGAATGCCATCTAGAGGTAAAAACTCCAAACGCAAACCCTTGATGCACCGCACAACAAAAAATGAACGCGAAAGATCGAAAGCATTTTGAAGATTTGATCGGTAAGCGCCTCGCCGAATTGCACGCCCAGTCCGAGAGCGGACGGCAGGCGCAGGCGGTGGTCGAATTGGATCAGCAGGCGATCGGACGTCTTAGTCGGATGGATGCCCTGCAGAACCAGGCGATGGCCAAGGCGCAGCAGGCGCGCCGAGACAGCGAGATCCTACGTCTCAAGGCCGCGTTGGCCCGTATGGCCGAAGATGAATTTGGCTACTGCGAGGATTGCGGCGAAGGCATCGCACGGGGGCGGCTAGAGCTTGATCTGGCCGCCACCAAATGCGTCAGTTGCGCCTCTGGCTAGTGTGAAACCGGATCAGGGCGCGCAGAACCATCTCAAAACACTGACAATATTGCAAATCGTCAAAACACGGTTCATCCGCAAGCCTGCGGGTGCGCGCAACACTCATCAACGCTCCGTTGCCATATAGCGGGTGCAATCGCCCGGTTGCGCGCACATGCCGGTCCGCCAGCTCGGTTTCGGAAATCATCCGGGCGCACAGGCGCCAACGCTCTGGCTGCGGCGCGGCCAACAAAGCCCGCGCCGCCGCGCTGATATCGCCGTGTAACACTGGACGCATGAGCGCCTTAGCCCACTACAAACCGGGCAGCCGGCCCCGGTCCATAGGCGGCCGAGACCTGTGCCACTGCAATCTCATAAGCTCCGCTCAGGCCATCATCGGCCTGCATCGCCGATGTGTAGGACCATGCGGGCGTCGAGACCACCACCTCTCTTACCAGCCTACCTTCGGTTAGGATACGGACCAGATAGGTTTCGCTTTCTTCGGCCACGGGGACCTCAAGGCCGTCCCAACCGTCCCCATCAATGCGCGTACGTCTGATCCATGTGAACGCGTCCCCCGAGCCTGACGATGACACACGCAAATGCACGGGCGCATAAGGCCTCAACCCGTTGCCGTCGAACGCCTCGACCAGATGCACATAGGCCGCATCCTCGTAACCGCGCGTCGCGGGACCTATGCGATAGTGCTTGGCTATACGCCGCTCGGTACGCTGCAGACTGGTCTGATACACACGTTCGTCCAACAAGACAAAACTCGAGCCTTCAGGCCAAACATCCGGCATCAAAGCGTCGGTCCCCAATTGGCCGCGCAGACGCCCCGACAAGTGATAGATACCTGCTTCCTCGAGGTTGGCATCAGAGAACTGGAACAGCTCCCAATTACCGGGTGTGCCGTCCCCGATGGCGGCCAAATTGGCCCCGCTGAGCAACGCCGCGCGTGGGCGCGACTCGAGCAGACCATCGATCAGGTTGACCCGCAGCGCTGGACCTTCATCCCAAATTCCGGCACTCGCACGCCGCAGCGGTGTCTCGGTAAAGCCAATCACGGCCTGACCAGCGATCACCTCTTGCAGGTTATAGTCCTCATCCTGCGCAGCGGCGTAGATGGCTACGTTGCCGGGCCAAGGATCGGCGGTGGTCGCCAGATACGGCGCATGGGGTTCCTCTGACCCCGTGATCAGAGGCAGATCCATGAACACTGGCAAGACCGGAACCGGCGCTGCGAAGGGTTGCGCCGTTACACCATCATCCTGCACGTCTGCATGCGCATAGACGCCCGGCTCGATCCGAACCGCATCGGCCAACTGCATTTCGGCGTGCTCCATACGGTCGATCCGATACAACGCGCCCATGTCTTGCCCAGCGCCCGTCAAGCTTACGACATCCCCTGCGCCCACATGCGACAGCGACGGCGGCAGCGAAAATCTGGCCGTCTCGCGGGCAATGCGCGACTCGCTCAACCATCGTTCGACCGTTTGCCGCCCCTCCGCTCGCGTCATCGACAGCTGCATCTCGTTCACTGCGACCGCATGCGTCCTGTCGTCTGGCAGAACCGCCTCTTCGGCAACCACGTCATGATTGGCATCCGACTGGACAAATCGCAGGCGCACGCGGCCTGTCATCTCGGCCTCGGCCTCCCGGCGATATTCAACCGATCCCTCAATATCTGCGCTGATGGCGATTTGGTCCGGGTCAAGCACATGCGCACGCCGCCCATCGCGTGTGCGAAACACCAGCACCCCGTCGCGTTCAATCGCGTCGAACCCAAATCGCAGCATCAGCGGCTGCAGGGCCTGGCGCGCGTTCATGACGTCTTCGACTGCATAACCGCGAACAACACCGTAGAGCGCCGAGACATCAATATCCGTCACGCCGGCCCCATGGCAGATTTCGGTCACCACCGAAGCCAGCGTCCGTGACCCGGATCGCCCGTTCAGCCAATGCCCACGCGCATAGTTGTCACCATCAGCCCATTGTGACCGCAAGTTAGGGAAGGTTGGATAGGGCCGCGCATCCCAGGCCCAGACATAGGCGTTCGACATATCGACCATTGGACCGCCGTAAATCTCGGACACCGGGTTGATCTGCGGATCCCCCCAATACCCAAGCATCGCCCGAAGATATTGAACCGAAATAAAGTCGTCTCGCATCCCATTCGAATACTTCGGCAATTCCGATTCCGAAGACTTGGGATCCAGAAACTTATTGGGCTGGTTGGTCCCCTTGTCTACCGCAGCACAGCCCAGTTCATCCACCCAGGCCGCATCGAACTGCGGCCCGCGCAGCCCCTCGGGATCATGCGCCGAAAACGCCTGCGCCTCGGCCCCGTTGGGCCAGACCAGCTTGCGTTCCGATGCCTTCCACACGGGCCGCCGATCCGGCGGCGAACACTGCAAAATCCCGCTATCGCCAAAGATCATCACGTCGCGCACCTGATCGAATGTCTCACCGACCAAGGCCACCCGACACGCCTCACCCTTATCCAACGGCAAAGACCCCTCGACCACAGACCGTACCCATTCAGCCCCGGCCCGCGTCTTGCCCGCGCCGCGTCCACCCATGATCACCCATGACCGCCAGTCGCCCTCGGGCGGCAACTGATGCGGCAGCGCCCAGAACTCGAACAGAAAAGGGAGGGCGCACAGCCCTCCCTCCCCGATCTCACTCAGAAACCTGTCCTGCACCGCAGCAGGCGCGGAGGCGAGCCAGCCTGCACCCGATCTCAGATCGTGCCCGATCAAGGTCGAGCGCATAGCCCCCTTGGGCAATTCCGGCTTGTCTGTGATGTTGTTCGACAAAGCTTGTCTCCACTTTCTGACAACTGCGGATCAGCCCCTCTAGCTGACCCAGTTGCTTGCCTGTTCCGGCAAGGTCTGCATCCTCCCCGGCTGTGATCTGTTTTCGCAGTTCTTCCGCTGCCTGACGCAGATCGCGAATGGATCGTTCAAGCGACTGCAACAAATCAGCCGTCTGAGAAATCCGCTCTTCCGGGGTAATCAAAGTCATGTTTGGCTTTTGACCTCATGCGTGAGTTTTCTCCGCACGAGAGAAACGAAAAACGGCCACCGGGTCGCCCCGGGGCCGTCGCCCACTTCTTCTAGCATGACATAAGGTGTACGCGATTAAGTGCGCAAAGTCAATGTGTTACGCAACATACACGCAACACCCAGCGTCCGATCCGTTTACGATCAGCTCCGCATCACCTCTAGAAAAGCGGCACTTACGATCAGCGCTGCACCGGCAAACTCTCGCATCCCAAAGGGTTCGCCAGAAAAGGCCGCAGCCGAGATCAAACCCACCACGACCTCGCTCATCAGCAGCAGGCCTACGCGCGCCGGAGTCAACTTTGTTGCGGGCCAAATCGTAAGGAAGAACATTGGCAAGGTGTAGAGGACCGACAACAACGCTACCGGCCCGACGCCGATAAAAATCTCTCCGACCCTCTCGGGTGATCCCAGGCTAACGGCAAACGGCAGACTGAGCAGCGACAAGGCCAGAGCCCCGGACAGGAAGGCAAAAACCTGCCCGGAAACCGATATACCGGATGCCCGATACAGCCCCATGGACCCCAAAGCCCAGGTCATGCCCGAGATCAGGGCCAGCCAGTCCCCGATATTGCGCGGCCATGGAACCCCCTGCTCTCCACCGAGCACAATGAACATGCCGCCCAGACCACATAGCAAGCCAAGACCCCGGGCCGCGCCAAGGCGTTCGCCCAGGAACAACATGCCCAGGATCGTTCCCCAGACCGGTGTCAGATAGAACAGCAGGATTGATCGGACGACGTCCGTATAGACGAGACTGATGGTGAACAAGCTAAACGCTGCACCGGTGAACATCCCGCTATAGACCAGCTTGCGCCAGTCTCTCAGAAGCGCTCGCCTCTCTCGCATCAGGAAGGGCGTCAACACGATCAAAGCTGCAGTATACATGACGATCCCCGGCCATGGACCGCTCAGCCCTTGGTCGACGAAATACCGAACCGGAATCCAGTACAACCCCCACATCATCCCACCGATGACAAGGGCGATGCTGGCCGTCCTCAAATCCGAACTCTGCAGGGCTCTGAACGTCATGATCTATCCCTAAATCGCTCTGAACCCCTATCTGGCAAACGCGCAATTTGCGCAAGCGTTTCGCTACGCGACGCTTGACAATCCCGGCCGCAAAGCGCATGTGCCCCTCAAGCAGCGCTGAAGCGTGAGCATCGGCGGGTTCGCCCCGCCCTTACAGCGCCCGATTCACCCCAGTTCCCCATCACGCAGGGTTCTTGACGCGACGGCCGGATAAGGCAGGAACCGCCTGCTTGTCCTGAGGTCTCGCACAACCCCTGCCGGTCGCGGATGCGGCCCATTTCGCCCCCTGCGCCGACGCAAGGGGCCACAAAGGATAGTTATTTGTTCGACTTCGACATGCTCGGCCTCGCGCCCGCGCTCAATGACGCGCTGAAACGCGCCAATTTCACTCAGCCCACCCCAATTCAGAACCAGGCGATCCCGCTGGCCCTGAACGGGCACGATATCCTTGGGCTCGCGCAAACCGGCACGGGCAAGACGCTGGCTTTCGGCCTGCCCTTGATTGATCACCTGCTGGCCCAGCCCGGCAAGCCCGACCCCAAAACCGCCAAGGCGCTGATCCTTGCGCCCACCCGCGAACTGGTTAACCAGATCGCCGACAGCCTGCGCAACCTCACCAAAAAGACCAAACTGCGCGTTGCCACCGTGGTCGGCGGTCAGTCGATCAACAAGCAGATCATGTTCCTGTCGCGCGGCACTGATATCCTGGTGGCGACACCGGGCCGCCTGATCGACCTGATGGAACGCAAGGCCGTTGACCTGAGCTCGGTCCGCCATCTGGTACTGGACGAGGCTGACCAAATGCTGGACATGGGGTTCATCCACGCCCTGCGCCGCATCGCGCCTGAACTGGGTACACCGCGCCAGACCATGCTGTTCTCGGCTACCATGCCGAAACAGATGGAAGAACTCAGCCGCGCTTACCTAACCAACCCGCAACGCGTGCAGGTCTCGCCCCCCGGCAAAGCCGCGGACAAGATCACCCAGTCGATCCATTTTGTTGACAAGCCCGGCAAACCGGCGAAGCTGCGCGAAATTCTGTCAACCGACCCCGATGCGCTGACACTGGTCTTTTCCCGCACCAAACACGGGGCCGAAAAGCTGATGAAAGGCCTCGTGGCTGATGGCTATAACGCGGCCTCAATCCACGGCAACAAAAGCCAGGGTCAACGAGATCGCGCGATCAAGGCCTTTCGCGACGGCGAGATCAGCATTCTTGTCGCCACGGACGTTGCCGCGCGCGGTATCGATATCCCCGGTGTGGCATATGTGATCAACTACGACTTGCCCGAGGTGCCCGATAACTACGTCCATCGCATCGGCCGCACCGCACGCGCAGGGCGTGAGGGCGAAGCCATCGCGTTCTGCTCGGCCGAAGAAGTCGATCTGCTGCGCCAGATTCAAAAGCTGATGAAGATCGAAATTCCGACGGCGAGCGGTGAAATGCCCGAAGCGATCACCCCGGCCAAACCCGCCCGGCGTCAGGGAAATCGTCGTCGTGGACCAAAACCGCAAAACTCCGGCGCGCCCAAACCCGGTGGCCAGAAACGCCGCCGTCCGCGGCGCTCGAAAGCGGCCTGAGCAAAAAAACGAGCGGCCTGATGATCCATCAGGCCGCTATTACAAGCTCACCAAGACGGGCTGCGTCAGTTGCCCGAGTTTCGCTCGGCCTCAATCTCGCGCCATTTGGCGACGTTGCGATTGTGCTCCTGAAGTGTTTCAGCGAAGGCGTGCCCACCGGTTCCATCTGCAACGAAGAAGATGAAATCTGTACTTGCCGGAGCAACCGCAGCCTCAAGGCTGGCCATGCCCGGATTGGCAATCGGCGTGGGCGGAAGCCCGTCGATCACGTAAGTATTCCAAGGCGTTACACGGCGCAGTTCGCTGCGGCGCAGGCCACGGCCAAGTGTGCCTTGGCCTTTGGTAACACCATAGATTACCGTCGGGTCCGTTTGCAACTTCATACCCTGATTCAGGCGATTGACGAACACACTGGCCACCTGACCGCGTTCATCCGGGACACCGGTCTCTTTTTCGATGATCGAGGCCAGGATCAACATCTCTTCGGGGCTGCTCAAGGGCAAGCCGTCCTGCCGCCCCTCCCAAGCCGCATTAATCCTTAGCTGCTGTTTTTCCTTCATATCTGCAAGAATCGCGTTGCGATCCGCACCCGGCGTGACCTCGTAGCTGTCAGGCGCAAGCATCCCCTCAGCCGGTAGATCGGCAACCTCACCGGTCAGCAAATCCATCGCTTTGAGCGACTCTACAACCTGCCAGCTGGTAACGCCTTCCGCCAAAGAAATGCGATAGCGTGTGTCCGCCTCCCCGCGTTTTTCTTCATAGACTGCAGGGGCGTCTTCCTCACCGATCACAAAAGATGCGACCTCATCAAAGTCCAGTGTGGCGGGATTAAGCTCGCGCACCCGTGTTTGCATCCGGGTGACACCAATGCGGTATTCAATTTCGGTCCCACAGGTACTGGCACCGCTGCGGGTGACCTCATCGATGATCTGCTCCATCGACGCACCTTCGCGCACCAGAAAGCTTCCGGCTTTCAGCTGTTGGGATTTATCGGCATAGTCTGCGGCCAATCTGAAGATAAGCCCGCTGCTGATCGCCCCCTGATCTTCCAACTCCTGACTCACGCGGGTCATGTTGGAACCGGGCCTGACCTGCAGACAAATTGCAGTTTCAAGCGGGCCCTCGGACGTGTATTGAGACTGCCCCCATACGACGACGCCGCCCAACAGGAACAGCCCAACGACCAATACGGTCAGCGCGTTCGACGCCAAGGCCCGCCACATTTAGCTGGCCTTTCCGAAGATCACGCTCGCGTTTGTGCCGCCAAAGCCAAAGGAATTTGACAGCGCAACATTTATTTCACGCTCACGCTTGGCATTCGGCGCCAGATCAATCGGCGTCTCGACAGCCGGGTTATCAAGGTTGATCGTCGGCGGGGCCACCTGATCGCGGATTGCAAGGATCGAGAAGATCGCCTCAATCGCGCCCGCTGCGCCCAACAGATGCCCTGTCGCGGATTTGGTCGAACTCATGGTGGCGTTTCCGGCGTGATCCCCCAGCAAACGCTCGACCGCACCCAACTCAATCGTATCCGCCATGGTCGAGGTGCCATGAGCGTTGATATAGTCCAGATCTTTGGGCTCCAGCCCAGCGCTGCGCAGCGCAGCTTTCATCGAACGCTCGGCCCCGTCGCCGTCCTCAGAGGGCGCAGTGATGTGATATGCATCGCCCGACATGCCGTAGCCCAGCACTTCAGCGTAGATCTTTGCTCCACGCGCCTTGGCATGCTCATAATCCTCAAGAACCACGATACCCGCACCCTCGCCCATGACAAAGCCGTCACGGTCAATATCGTAGGGGCGGCTCGCTTTTTTCGGATCGTCGGCATATTTCGTCGACAGCGCCTTACATGAGTTGAAACCGGCAATGCCGATCTCGCAGATACAGCCCTCGCCACCACCTGCGATCATCACATCCGCATCGCCCGAGCGGATGATCCGGCTGGCATCTCCAATCGCATGCGCACCCGTAGAACAGGCAGTCACGACCGAGTGGTTGGGACCTTTGAATCCAAAGCGGATCGAAACCTGACCCGAGGCCAGATTGATCAGAGCGCCGGGAATAAAGAAGGGCGACACCCGGCGCGGACCTTTGTCGCGGATCAGGTTCGCGGTCTCGGCAATCGATCCCAGACCACCAATACCCGAACCGATCAATACGCCTGTGCGCAGACGGTCTTCTTCATCCTCGGGCAGCCAATTCGCATCCTTGCATGCCATCTCGGCAGCAGCGATCGAATAAAGGATAAAGTCCTCGATCTTGCGCTGCTCTTTCGGCGGCATCCAATCATCGGGGTTGAATGTTCCGTCGGTACCGTCTCCGCGCGGCACTTCGCAGGCATAGGTCGTGGTCACGCCACTGCCTTCGGCATCAAACAGCGTGATGGGGCCCGCGCCGGACTCACCGTCCAGCAGACGCGACCAGGTTTCCTCAACCCCACTGGCCAGGGGAGTGACCAATCCCAGACCGGTTACAACGACTCTGCGCATGAAGTGCCTCTTGCCTGCTTCCTGTTATGAGAACCGCTCATACCCCGGCCCGGGGTGCGGGGGCAAGAGCAACGGCGGATTCTGATCCGGCAACGCACCAGCGCCCGGATTTTTGCCAACGGATCATCATCAGTGATTGCCTATGGCTGCACGAAAGAACCCGCCCGGCATCTCTGCGGCGGGCGGGTTCAATTGCCAAAAGACAGCTTACTGAAATTCTGCGACCGGTTCGTGCGCAGTTTTCGCGACCTCCAGCGCCGCGCTCAGGTCCACGGTCTTGCGGAACAACGCACGGCCGACAATCGCGCCCGAGATGTTGGGAATGTAGGCCAGCCGCGAGATATCGTCGACGGTCCGCACGACACCGCTGGCGATGATCGGAGTGCGTGACTTCTCGGCCAGACCAGAAATCAGACCCAGCTGCGCCTCGACATCTTCCATGTCGCTGTCGATATCGGTGACCAGAATCGCAGCGAAAGGCGTCTCTGCGAAGGCTTCGATGAAAGCGTCGGGCGTAAACGCACTTTGGCTGCGCCAACCTTCGGTCATCACCTGCCCCTGCCACACATCCACGGCCAACACGATCTGATCGGGATAAAGCTTGGCCAGTTCCTTCACCAGTTGCGGATCCCAGGCAGCCAGCGTGCCGATCACGATTCGCCCCGCGCCTTTGTTGATCCAGTACTCGACCTGTTCGCGATTGCGCAAACCGCCAGCCAATTGCACCGGCATCTCCGCCGAGCGAATGATCTCTTCCACCAGCGCCGCGTTGGTATCACGCCCTTCAATCGCGTCAAAATCGGTCAGATGCATCCATTCGGCACCTGCCGCCGACCAGCTGCGCGCAGTCTCCACCGGATCCACGTGCCAGATCATCGCGTCCTCAAGACGGCCCTTGTCCAGAGTGACACAACGACCGTTCTGCAGCTCCATCGTAGGGTAAATTCTCATGTGCCTTTTCCTCCGCCCAGACAAATGGAAGTTCGACATTACCATATCACTTTGGTAACGCCCATCACTTCTCAGGATCGGCACAGTTCATGCATTTTGCGGCATCGCAGCAATAAAAGCCGCGTTCAAAACCTTGCAGGCGGACCATCACGTCGAAACAGATGCACTGCGGTATCGCGGTATTCGGTCTCACGCAGAAGCTTGTATCCCAGCTTCTCAGCCAACCGGCGTGACGCTGTGTGCCCGGCGTCGATCAACGCGACCAGAGGGCCGGGTATGACACGATCAAACCAGTCATGTGCCGCGTGCGCGGCCTCATGACCATAGCCCTGGCCCTGCATGTCTGTCATCAAAACCCAACCCGCTTCGGGGAAGCCGTCAAAGTCTTCTCCCAAGGCGCGATTACCATAGAAGAACCCGGCTTGACCGATCAATTTGCGATTCGATTGCAGCATGACGCCCCATTGCCCGAAACCGGTCATCTGCCAGTGCCCGGCGTTGCGCAAAAACTTGTCCCAAGCTTCGCCGCGGCTCAGCGGAGTGCCACCGATATGCCGCACCACATCCGGATCGCCCCAAATCTCGGCGAACCGGTTGAAATCCTCGGGGCGCATCGCACACAGGGTCAGACGCGCCGTATTGATCATCGGGGTGGATCTTATCATGCCCTTGCCCGCTCGATAACTTGCCTCGGGGGTCAGAGTGCGGAGCGTAACCCCCTTGGGGCAAGCCCGAATTTCATCAGCGCATAAAAAACGGCGCCTCCGTTGCCCGGAAGCGCCGCTTTTGTCTCAGAACGATAAGCTTAGGAAGCTTCGCTGATGAATTTGACGGCGTCGCCAAAGGTCTGGATGGTCTCGGCTGCGTCATCAGGGATTTCGATGCCGAACTCTTCTTCAAACGCCATTACCAGCTCAACTGTGTCCAGGCTGTCTGCGCCCAGATCGTCGATGAACGAGGCGTTTTCAGCAACCTTGTCCTCTTCAACACCCAGGTGCTCAACAACGATCTTCTTAACGCGATCTGCGACGTCGCTCATGTCTATTCCTCATTTCAATTTCAGGGCGGTTCGCCCGGTTCTGCCCTTGCCCGTTCGGGGTGGACTGGTTTTGCCCGTTCCGGGCGGTTTGGGTCCCGGGTCCCCGGGAAATCAGAGAACCGGCCTTCCGACCGGTCCCTGCGCATACGCGCCGCCTATAGCACAGACAACGCGTAAGGCAAACGCTTTCGCATCCGCCCCGAATTGCGATCACAACATGGCCATGCCGCCATTCACATGCAAGGTGCTTCCGGTCACATAGCCTGCTTCGGGGCTGGCCAGATACAACACAGCAGCGGCGATTTCCTGCGGATCACCCATGCGCCCTGCAGGAACCTTCTGCAGCAGACCCTTCTTTTGCTCGTCCGTCAGCTTCTCGGTCATGGCCGTAGTGATAAAGCCCGGAGCCACCGCATTTACGGTAATCCCACGCGTCGCAACCTCATGCGCCAGTGCCTTCGAAAACCCGATCATACCGGCCTTGGACGCAGCATAGTTCGCCTGCCCCGGATTCCCGATTGCCGCCACCACAGACGAGATATTCACGATCCGCCCCCAGCGCGCCTTCATCATGCCCCGGATCACGCCTTTGCACAGTTTCATGGTCGCGGTCATGTTCACGTCAATGACGCTCTGCCATTCCTCATCGGACATGCGCATGAACAGGTTGTCCCGCGTGATGCCAGCGTTGTTGACCAGAATGTCGACCGATCCCATCGCCTCAGCCGCCTGTTTCGGCAGCGCCTCGACGGCCTCCGGGTCGCTCAGATTACACGGCAACACATGCGCGCGCTCTCCGAGGCTCTCAGCAAGCGCCTGCAACGGCTCTACACGTGTTCCGGAAAGGCCGACGGTCGCGCCTGCCTCATACAAAGCACGGGCAATATCGCCACCGATACCCCCCGAGGCACCCGTGATAAGCGCGTTCTTACCTGTTAAGTCAAACATTTAGCATTCCTCTCTGGCCGCCGAAACCGGCGACTGTCCTTCGTTTACGCGCCGGGATTAACGGCTTTTTGTACATCATCAGGCGACCCGACCGCCGTGCACGTCAGCGCACGGTCGATCTTGCGGATCATCCCAGACAGAGCCTTGCCCGCGCCGATCTCCCACGCCTCAGTCACGCCCTGCGCGACCATGTACTGCACGCTTTCGCGCCACCGGACCGACCCGGTGACCTGTTCGACCAGCAACTGGCGGATCACATCCGGATCAGTCACAGCCTCGGCGCGCACATTGGCGATCAGCGGCACGGCAGGTGCCTTGATTTCAACAGCAGACAAAGCTTCTGCCATCACATCTGCCGCAGGCTGCATCAGCGCACAGTGAAATGGAGCACTTACCGGCAACATAACCGCGCGTTTGGCGCCTTTTTCCTTCGCAATCTCGGCGGCACGCTCTACGGCGGCCTTCGCGCCCGACACCACGACCTGTGTTGGGTCGTTGTCATTGGCGGCCTGACAGACCTCACCCTGCGCGGCCTCTTCGGCCACGGCGCGTACGGCTTCAAGATCAAGACCCAGAATAGCCGCCATCGCGCCCTCACCCACCGGCACGGCGCTCTGCATTGCCTGTCCACGGGTCCGCAGCAGCCGTGCGGTGTCAGCGACCGACAAAGCCCCGGCAGCGGCCAAGGCAGAGTACTCACCCAGCGAATGCCCTGCCACATATGACGCCATCGAGATCGATGCCCCCTCGGCCTCAAGCGCGCGCATCGCCGCCATCGAGGTCGCCATCAGCGCCGGTTGCGCATTCTGTGTCAGGGTCAGATCCGCGATCTCGCCGTCCCAGATCAGATCGCTCAGCTTCTCACCCAAAGCCTCATCGACCTCATCAAAAACGGCGCGGGCTGCGGGATAGGCATCGGCCAGAGCCTTGCCCATTCCGATGGTCTGGGCACCCTGCCCGGGGAAAACAAACGCGCGTGTCATAAGTGCCTCTTGCGTGACGTCAGGTTTCGGCGGGGTGTAAACTGACAAACGGCGCGGCACAAGCATTGCCTGCGTTCTGCATCAGGACACCCTTACTGTGCATTTCTCCGCCTTGTGTCGGCACACCAGCACTTTAGGTTGTCCCCAACATGATAACGCAGAGAGTCACGCAATGTCCCTGACGAACACCCGATCGAGCTATGGTGGCATAACCAAGGCATTTCACTGGCTGACTGCCCTGCTGATCCTGGCCGCCATTCCGCTGGGTTGGTTCGCAAACGAACTGGCCCATGCGATCTACAACCCGGATGTCGCAACCACCGAGGATGACATCGCACGCGCCGCTCGGCTTTTCTCGTTGCACAAGACCATCGGTGTCGCCGTGTTCTTCGTCGCTTTGGCCCGAATCCTGTGGGCTATGACACAGACCAAACCCGGCCTGCTCAACGCAGATAACAAGCCCGAGGCTTTTGCCGCCGAAACCGTGCACTGGCTTCTCTACGGGTCACTTGTGGTGGTTCCGCTCAGCGGTTGGATCCACCACGCAGCAGCAGATGGTTTCGCGCCAATCCTGTGGCCGTTTGGCCAAAATCTGCCGCTGGTTCCAAAATCCGCGCTTCTGGCTGAACTCACGGCCAGCCTGCACTGGTTGTTCGTCTGGATACTGGGCGGGTCACTGGTTCTGCATATCGCGGGCGCAATGAAGCACCATGTCGTGGACAAGGACAGCACCCTACGCCGTATGCTGCCCGGCCAAGCAAATGCGCCCGAGCCGCCAGCACAACACCACTCGGCACTGCCTGCTTTCGCTGCGTTGGTGATCTGGGCCGCAGTGCTGGTTGGTGGCTGGAGCACCGGCATCTTCGACGATCACTCCAAAGCCACGCTGGACACCGCCGAGCTGGACGAGGTTCAATCCGAATGGGAGGTCGAGGATGGCACGCTCTCGATCACGATCTCCCAGCTGGGCAGCCCCGTCACCGGACAGTTCCGGGATTGGACCGCCGCGATCACGTTCCAAGATCCTGCAGATACTGGGCTGGCGGGATCAGTCGATGTAACGATCGCCATTGCCTCGCTCAGCCTGGGCACCGTCAGTGACCAGGCGATGGGCGCGGACTTCTTTAACAGCGCTCAATTCCCTACGGCCAATTTCAAGGCCGATCTGTTCAAAACGGAAACCGGATACGAAGCCCGCGGCCCGCTCACCATCCGCGACAAATCCGTCGAGGTCACCCTACCTTTCGATCTGGAACTGGTGGATGATCGGGCCACCATGTCCGGCGGGCTTTCGCTCAACCGCATGGATTTCGACGTTGGAACGTCACAGCCCACCGAAGACTCGCTTGGCTTTACCGTCGACGTCGATGTCGAACTAACAGCCGAGCGAGACGAAGAATAAAAAAACCGCCGGGGCGTTCAACCCCGGCGGTCTTTGTTGCGTCTATCGAATAGGGTTTATTCGGCCTTCTGTGCTTCGACCGAAATCTGTACCTGAACCTCATCGCTTACGAACGGAGCAAACTGACCCAAATCGAAATCGCTGCGCACCAAAGTTGTGGTTGCATCGAAACCGGCCCAGGGCTTGCCTGCCATCGGATGCTCACCCACCTGGTTCAGCTTGGCGTCCAGAACCACCGACTTGGTCACGCCGTTCATCGTCAGATCACCAGTGATGTTGGCGGTGTCCTCGCCAGTCACTTCAATGCTGGTCGAGGTAAAGCTGATCAGATCGCCTTCGGTCACGCCAAAGAAATCCTCGGTCATAAAGTGATCTTCGCGCGGTTTCCAGCCGGTGAACATCTCGACCACCGGCATTGATACGGTCACGCTGGAAGCGGCTGGGTTTTCCTGATCGAACATGATCTCGCCTTCAAAGCCCGAAAACATGCCATAGGTGGTCGAAAAACCAAGGTGATTGTAGTTGAAGATCACCTGGCTGTGGCTTGGGTCCAATACGTATTTTTCAGCGCTGGCGAAGGCGGTCGTGGCAGATACAGCCAGAGCGGCGGCGAGAAGGGTGGATTTCATAACAATCTCCGCAAAGTTGGTTTTGCAAACCGGGTGGGTTGCTCATGAAATAAAATGTGCCGCCCAAGGGCGGCAGACAAGTTTTTTTGATTCACAAACTCTGTTCCTATTTGAACAGAATAGAATTCAGGCGAAAATTGTTACGTTTTGGCTCAGTTGCCCTTTCAGCGCTGCGCCGACATCCGCCGATTCCAAAGGCAGCTTCATCAGCAGGCTGCCATCCACGTCGAACAATTCGACCTGATTATCGGCAAAACGTGCACCGCCCAGCGAGTCGTAGCTGCGGCGCAGGACCGTCTGCGGGCGGCCATTTTCGTTCTTTTGCAGGATACGCACTTCGCGGCGGATCGGGTCAAAATAAGCGTCGGGGCGCGCGTCCATCACCTGAATGGTCAGCAGGCTGACACCCACGATCAGCATCATCAGCGACGCCACCAGTTTCAGCGGCCAGACCTCGGCGCTCATGACTGAGCCGGGCATGAGCCACATCGAAAAAGCCGAGAGGATCAGAAACGCGCCAGCGACACGCAGCAGTACCATCCGGGCACGCCAGTTCGGAGCAAACGTAATCAGAACGGGAACGGATTTATCGAACACTGCGCCGGGCGCTGTCTTTTCAAAAGTATTTGTTTGCATGACGGCCATTGTCTTGCCCTGTCTATGGTTTCTCAATCATCCGGGTGTTCCCGACTTGTGGAACAACCTCGCCGCGAAAAAAGTCAGGAATTGGGCGCGTCAGAGGAAATTGGGCGACTTCACAAAGGCATCTGTGGCGGGGCTTGCCCCGTCCGCTCAAACGTGTATACGGGGCCATCCTTCGCAGGAGTTATGAATCGCGCAGCCTCTCGTGGCAGGGTCGCGAAGGACCATATGGCCCCGCCTTTGAAATGCGCCTTGATATAAACAGGAGTGCACATGCCACTGTATGAGCATGTAATGATCGCGCGTCAGGATCTGTCCAACGCGCAGGCAGAAAGCCTTGTCGAACATTTCGGCACCGTTCTGGCTGACAACGGCGGCAACGTCGTCGACAGCGAGTACTGGGGCGTCAAGACAATGGCTTACAAGATCAACAAGAACCGCAAAGGCCACTATGCCTTCCTGAAAACCGATGCCCCCTCGGGTGCGGTTCAGGAAATGGAGCGCCTAATGCGCCTGCATGAAGACGTCATGCGCGTTCTGACCATCAAGGTCGACGAGCATGCCGAGGGCCCCTCGGTCCAGATGCAGAAGCGCGATGAGCGCGAAGGCCGCCGCGAGCGCCGCTGATCAACGCCTGACGAAAGGACTTAAACCATGGCCGCAAAACCATTTTTCCGCCGCCGCAAGGTCTGCCCGTTCTCGGGCGACAACGCGCCGAAGATCGACTACAAAGACACCCGTCTGCTGCAGCGCTACATCTCTGAGCGTGGCAAGATCGTACCTTCGCGCATCACCGCCGTTTCGGCGAAAAAGCAGCGTGAACTGGCCCGTGCTATCAAGCGCGCCCGCTTCCTCGCCCTGCTGCCCTACGCCGTGAAGTAAGGAGAGACTGACATGCAAGTTATCCTGCTGGAACGCGTTGCGAAACTGGGTCAGATGGGCGACGTCGTTGACGTCAAGCCCGGCTACGCCCGCAACTTCCTGCTGCCCCAAGGCAAAGCGCTGAGCGCGTCCGAGTCGAACATCGCCTCGTTCGAAGCCCAGAAAGCACAGCTTGAGGCCCGCAACCTGGAAACCAAGAAAGAAGCTGAAGCACTGGCTGAAAAGCTGGACGGCCAGCAGTTCATCGTGATTCGCTCGGCATCGGATGCCGGCGCTCTGTACGGCTCGGTCACCCCGCGTGACGCGGCAGATGCTGCAACCGAAGCTGGTTTCACCGTCGACAAGAAACAGATTGCCCTGATCGCACCGATCAAGGAACTGGGTCTGCACTCGCTGGCAGTCAAACTGCACCCCGAGGTCGAGGTCGAGATCCAGATGAACGTTGCCCGTTCGGAAGAAGAAGCCGAACTGCAGGCATCGGGTAAATCGATTCAGGAACTGGCTGCTGAAGAAGAAGCCGCTGCTGAATTCGAGATCGCCGAACTGTTCGACGATATCGGCTCGGCCGCTTCGGACGACGAAGAGCTGGTTGCAGAAGAAGCACCGGCTGAGGAAGACGAAGCTAAAGCCTGATCTGACACAGCTTTGCACTTTGCAAGAGCCACGCGTTTGCGTGGCTCTTTTCTTTCATAGCTACCGGCACGGCAGAAATCGGCCCCGAACGTCAGCACGACCTTGCGATCGGTCGCATGATCCATATCATCGGCCCTTGCAAAACCGGAGTTT
The DNA here is from genome assembly GCF_056533645.1 of Ruegeria sp. G10. Lineage (NCBI taxonomy): Bacteria > Pseudomonadati > Pseudomonadota > Alphaproteobacteria > Rhodobacterales > Roseobacteraceae > Ruegeria > Ruegeria sp. G10. The sequence goes on from NZ_JBQFOQ010000001.1 coordinate 79,066, forward strand.
CCCCTATGCCCCCTCTTCTTCGTCGTAAAGTGCTGGCCCTTATGATTGCAGCCCCCCTCGTTGCCTGCGGCGGTCCTGACACACCGACGCGTCAGGATACCTTCGATCCACCGCTCTATCCCAACGAAACGCCTGAGCTGCGTGCCTCGATCAACAAATGGGCAGATCATTACGAACTGCCGCGCGAATTGGTGCACAAACTGGCTATCCGCGAAAGCACACACCGCCCATGGGCCGTGAACCGCCCCTATTACGGGCTGCTGCAGATTCTACCCGCCACCGCCCGGTCGATGGGCTACACCGGCAATGCGCAAGGCCTGCTGGACGCGGATACCAATCTAGAGTTTGCGGGAAAATACCTGCGCGGGGCCTGGCTATTGTCGGACGGAGATCAGAAACGCGCGATCTTTCTTTACGCCAAAGGATACTACCCTGAGGCGAAAGCACGCGGCATGTTGGTCGAAACAGGTCTGGTTTCCGCCACAAAATAGGCATCATTTTCGCGAATTTAATGATTAAAGCTCGTACATAACCACTCAAATACAGCAGCGGACACCATGGCTGACACAGACAAACCCCAACAAATCCCCTATGTGGGGGAAAAATAGATGTGCATGAATGGCACATTTTCCCCTAAAAGGCAGACATTTCCCACATCTTCTTGTCATAATTTGGGAAATGTGATGTGCTATGTGACGTCAGGGAAAGCACTATCCTTTTTCCTGGCCAAAGGGATCCGCCCGCTCACTCGGGTCTAGCTGGTCGTTACCGTATGGATATTGTTGATCTCAGCACCCTTCCCGAACAGGACTCTCGCTATGATGAGTTCCTGCGCCAGGTCTGTGACAAATACGAGATGGACCACGCAGCCTATGCCGGCATGAACCCTGCAGCGGGTACGATCCATGGCCATGTGACCTATGGCGATGACTGGAAAAACCACTATCAGGAGCAAGGCCTGCACCTGATCGACCCGACCCTGCACATGAGCCAACGCAGCATCGCGCCCGTCGACTGGAGCCGCCTTGAACGCGGCAAGGATTTCCAGCGCGTGTTTCGTGACGCGCATGATTTTGGCATCCCAGATCAGGGCGTTACCATTCCTGTACGCGGCCCATATGGTGACATCGGCTTGCTCAGTGCGACCCGCGATTGCAGCCGCGAGGAATGGAAGAAGCTTGTGCCAAATGTGATCAGCGATCTGCAGTCTCTGGCTGTCCACATTCATGACAACGTGATGACATCGGACACCATCAGTCGGATGTTGTACCACCCGACGCTCTCAAGTCGCGAACTTGAGATTTTGCAATGGGCCGCTGCAGGCAAATCGCAACAGGATATTGGTGACATTCTGTCGATTTCACACCGAACGGTTGAGGTCCACTTGCGCTCTTCGCGCGAAAAGCTTAATGCACTCACAACGCCGCAGGCCGTGGGCCGCGCGATTGGAATCGGGCTAATCTACCCGGGCTAAAGCAAAATTCTGCCAAAATCTGACCCAAAAAAGCCCAGATTACGGGAAACCCCCAATAGATTCGCCCTGAAATCCGAGTAACGTCTTATCCACAGACAGATCACTCGAAGGGGGTTACAATGATTTTGGTAGTTGATGGGCTGAACAGACATCTGTTCACCGAAGTTCTTGACGATATGTTCGAACTGCGCGCCCGTGTTTTTGGCGGACGTCTTGGATGGGACGTTCACATTGAAGACGGTAAAGAAATCGACCAGTTCGACCATCTGGATCCTGCATACGTAATCGGTCTCGACGATGAGGGGAACGTCGTGGCCGCAGTACGTGCATTGCAGACCACCGGGCCGCACATGCTATCGGATGTGTTCTCGGATATTCTTTGCGGCGAGGCGCCGATGCGCAGTGCGACCATGTGGGAATCCACGCGCTTCTGCGTCGACACGCAGCGCTTGACACGCGGGAAAGAGAAAAACTCGGTCTCTTATGCGACCTGTGAGTTGATGATCGGATCACTGGAATATTGCCGCAACGCAGGTATCCAGGACATCATCACCGTCATCGACCCGGTCATGAACCGTGTTCTGAAACGGTCGAACTGTGCGCCGTACGACTATGTCGGCGAGACCGTTCCGATGGGCAAAGTTCCGGCCATGGCAGCCCTGCTTGATTGCAGCGAGGAACGGATTTCCGGATTGCGTGATTTTGCAGACATCCACCACGATGTCTTTATCGACGAAGATGCTGCGCTGGAAATGTTCGAAGCCAAGAAGGCCGAAAAGCTCAGCCCGGCGAACCGAGACCACAAGCCGCTCACAGATCTCGAGAAGTACTTTGTCGAGCAGATGAGTGCGGCAAAAACGGAAGAAGAACGGCAGGCAGTGCTGAAACTGATCGAGGCCCTGTCAGATACGTTCACCACAGAGCAAAAGACCGCTCTGTTACAGACCCCCCGTGCTTTTGCTCATGAGGCCTGACCCCCTCACCTCATAGTACAAAGCCACCCATGCGGAGCCGTCCTATTTCCAGACGGCTCCGCTTTTTTTATGCCCCCCTTGCGGGGAAGGAAGAGGATTATTCCTCTTCCAGCGCTTCCACGGCTTTTTGCAGGTCGTCTTTGCTGACCTCTTTGTCGGTGACCTGCGCCAGTTCGAACACGTAGTCGACGACCTTGTCTTCGAAGATCGGTGCGCGCAGTTGCTGCTGCATCTGGGCATTCTGCTGCACGAACTCAAAGAACTGGCGTTCCTGGCCCGGGTACTGGCGTGCCTGGTTCATGATCGCCTGCGTCATCTCGGCATCCGACACTTCAACTTCTGCCTTCTGACCAAGTTCGGCCAGAAGCAGGCCCAGACGCACGCGGCGTTCGGCCAGTTTGTTGTGCTCGTCGGTGGGCTCGATCGGATCGTGGTCGTGGCCTTCCACATCCGGGTTTTCCTCGTGCCACAGCTGGTGTGCAATCTGTTTGGCTTCTGCTTCCACCAGCGACGGCGGCAGGTCAAAGGTCACTTTGACATCCAGTGCATCCAGCAGGCCGCGCTTCATCACCGCGCGCGACGCGCCAGCGTATTCGGCTTCCAGACGTTCAGCAATTTGCGCCTTCAACCCGTCCAGATCCTCGGCGCCAAATTTCTTGGCCAGCTCGTCGTCGATCTCAGCTGCAACGGGTTCCTTCACCTCCTTGATGGTGCAGGTGAATACGGCGTCTTTGCCGGCCAGGTGCTCGGCCCCGTATTCTTCGGGGAAGGTGACGTTAACATCTTTTTCTTCCTCGGCCTTCACACCAACCAGCTGCTCTTCAAAGCCTGGGATGAAGCTGTTCGAGCCCAGAACCAGCGGATAGTCTTCCGCAGAACCGCCTTCGAACTCTTCGCCGTCAACCTTGCCCACAAAGTCGAATACGATCTGGTCGCCGTCTTTCGCCTTGGACCCTTTGCGACGCGATTTGAAGTTCTGAGCGGTCTCGGCCAGATTGCCAAGCGCTTCTTCGACGGCTGCATCGTCGGCTTTGACGACCAGCTTTTCCAGCTCGACCGATTTCAGGTCAACTTCCGGGATTTCAGGCAGCGCCTCATAGGACATTGCGACCTCAACGTCGTCGCCTTCTTTCCAGTCCTCGTTGGTCATCTTGACCTCGGGCTGCAGCGCAGGGCGGTCACCGCTGTCTTCAAAGTGCTTGTTCATCGCACCGTCGATGGTTTCCTGCATGGCTTCGCCCAACAGACGCTGGCCGAACTGCTTTTTCAGCAGCGCCATCGGCACCTTGCCTTTGCGGAAACCCTTCATTTCGATTTCCGGCTGCGCTTCGGTCAGTTTCTCGTTGACCTTGTCGTCCAGCTCGGCTGCGGTAACGACGATGTTGTAACCGCGTTTCAGACCTTCGTTCAGCGTCTCGGTAACCTGCATTATGGTAGTCCCCATAGGATTCGGGGCGCGCAAAACGGGCGCGCCGGGCAAATTTGACGCCTTCTATTTGCCCAGCCCCCTACGTGCAAGGGGGCAATGCCCTTATCGGTCTTGTTTTGCCGCCGATTTGAACAAAAAAACGCCCCGGCTGCAGAGGATGCGCAAACTTCGCAGAGGACGCAGGCTCAGAACCTCCAGCGCGCGCCCAGAACCCACGCCTCGTTCTCGTCGAAGTCGATGGTGTCGTCAAAATCGTGGTTGCGATATTTCAGATAGGCGTCTGTGTTGATGCTGTCGATCCGCTGCACAACGGCAATGCCCCAGGACTTGGTGCTGGAGCCGGCGTTCTCAAAATCCGACCCGTCGAAATAGTCGATACCAATACCTGTCTTGCCCCAGGCCACCCAGTCGGCTTCGTAAGCCAGTTTCGCATACCAATAGTCCGGATCGCTTGCGCCAGCAGCCGTGTCATCACGCGATCCCAACGCAGCCGTGACGCTGAAACCGCTTGGCAAGAGGACCGAGGCCGACCCGATCGTATCCCTCCGCTCGCCCGATCCGTCGTCAAAGTCGCGCACTGCGTAGGCGAGGCTCGCGGCGAACTCGACTCCATTGGCGAAAGTGTTGCCGTACGACAAAGCGATGTCGTAGTAGTCATCGCCATCGCTGCTGGACAGGATGTTCTGACCATAGGCAATCGCTGCCGAGAACCCATTGAAATCCGGCGTATCGTAGCGGATGCGCCCGCGGCGCGCGCCATCGAAGTTGCTTGCTGAATCGCCCACCGTGATATCGCTCAGCACACCATCCGAGCCACGATAGAAAAACGCGCCGTTTTCGTCGTTGGTGAAGGAATACAGGGCTGTTCCGACATAAGACAGATCCGTTTCAGCAGCACCATCCGAGGCCATACTGCCCTGCCCGGCTGAAAACCGGCCATATGCACCCGCCAAAGAGAAATCGACATGGCGGATGTCTTCCCGTGACCAACCATCCGCGTTGGTTCCGTCCTGATTGGCCGTTCCTGTGCTCGGCAAACCCAGGCCGGTTTCAAAGCGGAACATAAACTCATTGGCACCATAAGGCTGCATCAATCGAAGACCCACCCGACTGTTGGACAGGTCATTGTCCAGCAGCCGCGTCTCGGTCTCGGCTCCGTCATCTACCGACACGATCGCCGGGTGCAACTGTCCGTACAGCAGCACATAGCCGCCCGAGTTGTTTTCATATTTCAGTTCGGCCAAAGCCGGCATCGCGGTAGTCGCGACCAGAAATGTAGCCACCGTAGAACGTTGGAATATGTGCGCCATATCGATCACCATCAAAATTCCGCATTTCGCGCTCGGCCCGAAACGCGGCAGTTGAAATGCAGGCGGTCATATGTCGGTCAAGGGTCAGGCTTGCGCCGTGCGGTCGACTTACCTGTTACAGATTTCGCCACCGCGCCCTTGGTCCAGCAGATAGCCGCGAGACACCTTGGGCAAACCAGCCACACAGGTGGTTTTGGCACCCTACGTGCCAGAACATTCTTTTCACAAAATAATTAAATATCAAGTTGTTTGAATAATATGGGCATTTGCTCAGGCAGGTCTTCCGCGATCAGCCCAGATCCAAACAGCCGCGCGCACTCGACATGCAGCCACGCAGCTGCGGTGGCCGCATCGATCGGCGCTTGCCCGCGCGCAAGTAAACCCGTGACAAACCCGGCCAGCACATCGCCAGAGCCCGCAGTGGCAAGCCACGGTGCCGCCCGCTCGTACATGGCGGCATTCACAAAGACGCGCCCATCCGGCGCAGCGATGACCGTATCGGCGCCTTTGAAAAGCACGACGCACCCTGCGCGCCGCGCCGCAGCGCGGGTTGCATCGACTTTTGAATACCCCGGCCCGATATCCGCGACGGCCTTCATCTTTTCCGCAATATCAGGAAATAGGCGCGCGAATTCGCCCGCATGCGGGGTTATTACGCAAAGCGCGTGCAACTGCCCAAACAAGCTCTGCGGATCGTCGGCGAACGCGGTTAATGCATCTGCGTCCAGAACAATGGGCCTCTGCGCGGCCAGGGCGACCGGAACCAGTGTTCGCGCACGCTCCAGCCCCAGACCGGGTCCCAGGCAAAGCGCATTCAAGCGTGCGTCCGCCAAGATCTCTGCAAGGCCGTCAGCATCCTCGACGCGCTGCATCATCAATGCCGTGATGTGGCTGGCAACCTCCATCTGCGCCGAAGGCGGCACACCAAGCGACACCAAGCCCGCCCCGATCCGCAAAGCGCCCCGCGCAGCAAGGCGGGCAGCACCAGTCTTGCCCATACCCCCCGCAAGGAGGAACGCGTGGCCATGCGCATATTTATGATCATGTTCGGTCTTGCCGAGGTTCGAACCGGTCGGGCGTTTGGCAGAGCGCGCAATTTCTGCATCGTCTGAGCCATGGTGTAGCCCAATGTCTTTGACAACCAACCGGCCACACATCGCTGGCCCGTCCGCCAAGACATGCCCAAGCTTGCGCGCATGAAATGAAACCGTCAAAGCAGAGCGCGCACATCGGCGCCCGTGCTGAGGAAATGCACCACCCAGCACTTTCCCCGAATCCGAGCACAGCCCCGATGGCAGGTCAATGGCCACCGTTCGCGGAGCCGTGATCTGATTGCCTGCCCCATTCTCTCGCATGTCCCACGCATCGGCCGCATCATCGTGCAGCCAAAGATGCTCCCACAACACCGGGTCATCGATTGGCCGCGCCAGGCCAGTGCCGAACAGTGCGTCGATCGAAAGGTCGGGGTGCTGAGCCTGCGGGCTAATCGGGTCCGTCGGGTTTAATGTGGGTCCGGCCCAACGTTCATAGTTGACCCTGGCATCCGGTGGCAGCTTGGCCGGATCACCGTAAAGAATGACCTCAACCGCCCAGCCCAGGTCTTTCAGCAAGCGCGCCACGACAAAACCGTCGCCACCATTGTTCCCCGGCCCGCACAACACCGTCGCGCGACCGTCGCTTTGCGCCAGCTCCGGCCATTCCTCGAAAATCGCATCCAAAACGCCCCGTCCGGCTCGTTCCATCAGTTCAAGCCCGGTCACCTCGCCCGCGTCAATCGCCGCACGCTCACAAGCGCGCATCTGTGCAGCGGTCAGCAATTCTGTCATCCCAAATCCTCGCGCGATTCAGTTTTGATTACTATTTATGCAAAGAGTTCAAAAATTAATCTTTCGCACATATTCCGCGCACCTCTTTCCAAGCAATACAGTAATCGGATTGCTGCACAATCCCAGACGTGATCAGTGCGGTCCAGACAACCATGCAAGGTGACCCGGAATGAAAAAGATCGAAGCGATCATCAAACCGTTCAAACTGGACGAAGTGAAAGAGGCGCTGCAGGACGTGGGCATCCAGGGCCTCAGCGTGATCGAGGTGAAGGGTTTCGGTCGCCAGAAAGGTCACACCGAACTGTATCGTGGTGCAGAGTATGTTGTCGACTTCCTGCCCAAGGTGAAGGTCGAAGTCGTGCTGGATGACGACCAGGTCGACGCCGCGATCGAGGCCATCGTCGGTGCCGCAAAGACCGACAAGATCGGGGATGGCAAAATCTTTGTCTCGCCCGTCGAACAAGCCATTCGCATCCGTACCGGCGAGTCCGGTTCGGAAGCCCTGTAACGTATCATCTTCAAATCAGAGGAAACAAGAGAATGAGCAAGGACGCAGTTCTTCAGCTGATCCGGGACGAAGACGCAGATTACGTCGACATCCGCTTTACCGATCCGCGCGGCAAGCTTCAGCACGTGACGATCATGGCCGATCAGGTCGACGAAGACTTTCTGGAAGAGGGCTTTATGTTCGACGGCTCGTCCATCGCGGGCTGGAAGTCGATCGAAGCATCCGACATGAAGTTGATGCCCGACACCGACAGCGCCTATGTCGATCCGTTCTACGCAGAGAAAACCATCTGCCTGCACTGCTCGGTTGTTGAGCCCGACACCGGCGAGGCCTACGAGCGCGATCCCCGTGGTACAGCGCAGAAGGCCGAAGCCTACCTAAAAGCGTCCGGTATCGGCGACGTCGCCTATATGGGTCCCGAGGCCGAGTTCTTCTTGTTCGATGACGTCCGCTTCTCGAACAGTATCAACAAGGTATCTTACGAAGTTGATGCGACCGACGCGTCGTGGAACACCGACACCGAATACGAAATGGGCAACATGGGCCACCGCCCTGGCGTCAAGGGCGGCTACTTCCCGGTCAACCCGATTGACGAAAGCCAGGACCTGCGTTCGGAAATGCTGTCGACCATGAAGCGTCTGGGCATGAAAGTGGACAAACACCACCACGAGGTCGCGTCCTGTCAGCACGAACTGGGTCTGATCTTCGACAGCCTGACCAAGCAGGCCGACGAGTTGCAGAAGTACAAGTACGTCATCCACAACGTTGCACACGCCTACGGCAAATCGGCCACCTTCATGCCGAAGCCGATCGCAGGTGACAACGGCACCGGCATGCACGTGAACATGTCGATCTGGAAAGACGGCAAGCCTTTGTTCGCTGGTGACAAATACGCCGATCTGTCGGACGAAGCGCTGTACTTCATCGGTGGCATCCTGAAGCACGCCAAAACGCTGAACGCCTTCACCAACCCGGCGACCAACAGCTACAAGCGTCTGATCCCCGGTTTTGAGGCCCCCGTTCTGCGCGCCTACTCGGCCCGCAACCGTTCGGGTTGTGTCCGTATTCCGTGGACCGAAAGCCCGAAAGCCAAGCGCGTCGAGGCTCGCTTCCCCGATCCGGCAGCAAACCCCTATCTGGCGTTTGCCGCGCTGCTGATGGCAGGTCTGGACGGCATCAAGAACAAGATCGATCCGGGCGAAGCCATGGACAAGAACCTGTACGATCTGCCTGCCGAAGAACTGGCCGACATCCCGACCGTTTGCGGCAGCTTGCGTGAAGCTCTGGAAGCTCTGGCATCCGATCACGACTTCCTGCTGCAGGGCGACGTGTTCACCAAAGACCAGATCGACGGCTACATCGCACTGAAGATGGAAGAGGTCGAAACCTACGAGCACACTCCGCACCCTGTAGAATACGGTCTGTACTACAGCTGCTGATCCAGAATTTTCGACGAAAATTCTTGCAAGGGCGTCCAATCGGACGCCCTTGTTTCATTTGACACGATCTTCCACACTGCTCCGCAGGAGGAGATCGCATGGACGCTGAATTCTCGAATTTCGTGACCACCACAGAAGAGCTCGAGCGCATCACCGGCGCGCCCCTGCCGCAAATCATCGCCAAGGAAGTGCCCGCACTGGATCAGATGTGTCGTGATTTCATCGCGACCTCGCCATTTTGTCTGATCGCATCGGCCAATCCGGCCGGACACCTTGATATTTCACCGCGCGGTGATCCCGCGGGTTTCGTTCGGGTGCACTCTGACACCTTGATCGCGATCCCGGATCGCCCTGGCAACAAGCGCGTGGATACGTTTCACAACGTTCTGCAGGACCCAAGAGTCAGCGTGATTTTCTTTGTTCCCGGCAAGATGGAGACACTGCGTCTGCGGGGCACGGCCCAGATATGCGCCGACCCTGACCTTCTAAAGTCGATGGCTGTCAACGTGCACGCGCCCAAGCTGGCACTGTTGATCCGCGTCCAGACCGTCTTTGCGCACTGCCCCAAATGCGTCGTCCGCGCGAACCTGTGGCAGCCCGAGGCCTGGCCAGACTCCTCCGGCCTGCCCAATATGAATGCGATGATGGTCAAACACGCCAAAATCGACAAAACCCCGGATGAATGGTTCGAAAGCCTGAAAGCCGCCGGGGAATTGGACCTTTATTAACCTTTCATTTTTGTACGTTGGATCTCATCATGCTTCGCCTTTTCCTTCTTACACTCGCACTGATCAGCCCGAACCTTGCGATCGCTGCCCCATGCGGCAATACCAGCGCCGGGTTCAATGCCTGGAAACAGGATTTTGCAAAACAGGCCAAACGCGCGGGTGTGAAAAAGAAAGGCCTGCAGGCGCTGGCTCAGACCAGATACGAAACGCGAACCATCGCGGCGGATCGCAATCAGAAAAGCTTCAGATACTCGCTCGACAAGTTCATGCAGGTAAGGGGCGCGAATACGATCGTCGCACAGGGGCGCAAGCGCAAAGCCCGCAACCCCCAATTCTACGCGGCGCTCGAACGCCAATATGGGGTGCCCGCCGGCGTTCTGATTGCCATCCATGGTATGGAAACCGGGTTCGGGAACTTCATGGGCGACAGCCCAGTTGTTTCAGCAATCACCACTTTGGCCTATGATTGTCGACGGTCCGACTTCTTCATCCCGCATGCCATCGGGGCGCTGAAACTGGTTGATCGGGGCAGCATCACAATGGCGACAAAAGGGGCAAAACATGGCGAGCTGGGCCACACGCAGTTCCTGCCCGGCAATGCCCTGACTTATGGCGTTGACGCCACCGGGGACCGTCAGGTCGACTTTTACAACATGACCGATGCACTGGCATCGACCGCAAATTTTCTTCGCAAGAAAGGGTGGAAGCCAGGAAAAGGCTACCAGCCCGGAGAGCCGAATTTCGCGGTGATCCAACAGTGGAACGCCGCGTCAGTCTATCAGCAATCCATCGCAATCATGGCATGGCGAATCGACAACTGACCGCGCCCAAGCTCTGACATAGGCGAACCCGATTTCAGCCACATTCCTGCCACAGACATTAACCGGACCCTTTAGTTTCTTGGTTTCCAAAGCGTAATCAATGTCGGAAATTTCTGACTTTTCTCCCGCATTGCCAAAATTTGCCCCACATCGCCCGTTAATCTGGGCTGAGAATGACTACGGCAAAGGAACACGTTGTGACCGCAAAGCTGATGTATCATGGTGGCCTGCAGTTTGATGGCCCTGCAGACGGCGCGCTCGAACGGTTCTGCGAGGTCGTTACCACAACGCTTCAGGACTACGGCCACCTGATCGAACGCAAAACCGACCTCAGCGCCAACGAGACCAGCATTGTCACCAGCCAGTACCTGGTGCGTCTGACACTGGACGCGACCCAGGACGAAGCTGAAGGGTCCCATCACCAGCGGATGGACCGTGCAGCGGGATTGCAGACCATGGATCGCCCCGTTGTGACGCTGCCGGAAAACCGGTTGGCAATAACAATCTGCCCGGTCTCTTCCCTGCTGGATGACACTGAAATCTCTGAACTGATGCTGGTCGTCATTCTTTATCGGATGGTGGATATCTGTTCGACCCAGCGCGTCGAATGGCTGTCGCCGAAAACGGTGCTGACAGTAGAGCAATTCATGAGTGCGTTCGATTCAATTGCTCCGCGTAAACCGCGAGATCGCAAGCAGATTTTCGAAGCCATCAGCGGTCCGTTTGCGGGGCTCAGCCTCTCGGACTTCGATGAACCCGCGCCCGCTCCCAAAGTGCAAGCCGCCCGCCCAATCCAGTTGAGCGATGAACAGCTGCTCAGCATCGCCTTTCGCACTGAAACAGAGGTGCCAACGCCCGCGAATGATCCGGACCAGATTGCCGAAACCAGTGAACGGCCCAGCGATATCCTCAGGCTCACAAGCTGGGGAATGACAGGTGCTGTCGCCAGTGTCTCGGCACCCATCGCGATCTCTCTGGCGGCCGTTAATCTGATCCGCGGAGAGGACTTTCGCCTGAATACACAGGTGCTGGCGTTCACCATGGCCATCTTCGGATTGCATTCGACCAACGCCTTTGCCGAGGTGGCCAGCGTCCTTGGCATCTAAAGAAACGACCCAAGACCCTCCTAGGAGGCCCCGCCGTCAGGCGGGGTCTTCCGTTTCCCGGAAGCGGCTGGCCGGCAAAACATAAGTGTGGATTGCAAAGACGACGGCCCGCGTCTCGGGCAAGCGCAGAAGAGTCTGGCGCTCGCTGCGCAGATAGCGGGCCGTGCCCCTGCCGCGCGGGTCGCGGCGCTGATGCATGCTGCGGGGCTGGAACAGTTCGGCATCGTGATACCACAACGCGTTGAACCGCCACAGCGGGCGACCGGGCTGGATGCCATCAAACAACCGTTGCACCCGCCGCGCGATATTGGCGTCGTAAGTGTCCACCGGCTGATGTATCGCAACCAGCGGGCGCATGAATTTCTCGGACAAGGACCAACTGGCCGGGAAGCACAGGATTGCACCCGTCAACATATGCTCGTCGTCTTGCTTCTGCAGAATACAGAAATCCTCCTGCACCAATTGGCACAGCGTTTCCAGCGGCCGCGACCTGTCCAGCGTGACCTGAACACCGTCGGGTCGGCGCACCAGATCAGAGCCGCCCGGATAGGTCTGTTTCAGAACCAGATTCAGCAGCTCTTGCGCCGGTTCCAAGGCCGCAGGGCTTTGCGCCAGAACCTCGGGCTTGCGGTTGGCCAGAAGCTCCGCCCGCTTTTGCATCTGTGCCGCAAAAGCGTCGTCCCGGTGCAGCCAAGTGTCAGGGTCGGCGGGTCGTATACCCGGCAAAGGGTTCGGGGCCAGCGGGTCGTAGGGGATATCTTGCTGTAAAATCACCGTCATGACCAAGCCATAGCAGTCCCTCCCTGGCCTGTCGGTCAAAAAGCGACCCGCTTGCGGTCGCAAATTTTCAAGACGCCGCGTTGCGCGCTTTGCAGGCTGGTCTGGCATGCAGAAAGGCCCAGCCGTGAACAGCCCCTATCGCGATACCCGCAAAATCGACCCGACCAAAGGCGCCACCCTTGGGGATGGCACCCCCAACGACAATGACCGGATCGAGATCGGGCCGACTCAGCTGGCCTTCGGCGAATGGGCGGCCGCCGGGCTGACGCTTCCGAACCTGGAACAGATGCGCAGATTTCGATGGGAACGACTGACGCAGGGCATCGTCGATCGGAATTGGGGTGGAGTACTGCTTTTTGACCCGCTGAATATCCGCTATGCAACCGACAGCACCAATATGCAGCTGTGGAACACCCACAACCCGTTTCGGGCGGTACTGGTCTGTGCCGACGGATATATGGTGATCTGGGACTATAAGAACTCACCTTTCCTGACGACATTCAACCCGCTGGTACGTGAGCAACGCTCGGGTGCGGACCTGTTCTATTTCGACCGCGGCGACAAGATCGACATCGCCGCTGATGTGTTCTCGAACGAGGTGCGGGCGCTGATCAACGAACATGGCGGTGGCAATATGCGGCTGGGCGTGGACAAGATCATGCTGCACGGGCTGCGCGCGCTCGAGGCGCAGGGCTTCGACGTCATGGAAGGTGAAGAACTCACCGAAAAAACCCGCGCCATCAAAGGGCCAGACGAAATCCTTGCCATGCGCTGCGCCAGCCACGCTTGCGAAACGGCCGTGGCTGAAATGGAGCGCTTTGCCCGCGCCAATGTCGGCGACGGGAAAACATCCGAGGATGACATCTGGGCCGTTTTGCACACCGAGAACATCCGGCGTGGCGGTGAATGGATCGAAACACGACTGCTGGCATCGGGGCCGAGGACCAACCCCTGGTTTCAGGAATGCGGCCCCCGGATCACGCGACAGAACGAGATTATTGCCTTTGATACCGATCTGATCGGCTCGTACGGCATTTGCGTCGATATCTCACGCACCTGGTGGATCGGCGATCAGAAGCCGCGCCCGGACATGATCTACGCGATGCAGCATGCGCATGAACACATCATGACGAACATGGAGATGTTGAAACCCGGTGTCATGATCCCGGAACTAACCGCGAATGCACATCGTCTGGACGAAAAGTTTCAGGCTCAGAAATATGGTTGCCTGATGCATGGGGTGGGCCTGTGTGATGAATGGCCGCTGGTCGCCTATCCCGACAAGGCCGTCGAGGGGGCGTATGATTATCCTCTCGAACCCGGCATGGTCCTGTGCGTCGAAGCCGCCGTGGGCGAAGTCGGTGGGGATTTCTCGATCAAGCTGGAAGATCAGGTTCTGATCACCGAGGACGGGTATGAGAACCTGACCAAGTACCCCTTTGACACACAACTGATGGGCTTGGGCTAAAACGAACCGTTCCGGCCCCAATCCGACCGTTTGACATTGCCGTGCCAGTCCTCTGGTGCGGTCACAGCGCCTTGAGAAGGCTCCACAACCGGCCAGCTCTGCCCAAGCGCAAAACCAACTGCGCCCGCAAGCAAAAGCGCAGCAATGATCCCCGGATGCAGTGTTGATCTGGACGATATATTCGGTGCGTATGCCATGAAAACCTCCGTTTCACGTCTGTTGGCTGAATATAACTTGGGCTGTATCGATAGATTATTAAAATGAATGTTTTTTGAATTTAACATCACCAATAATGATACAAAAACTGCAATCTCTCGGTCAGCCACAAAGCTAAAATGTCAAATCCTCACCTTACCGTGACGCTTCTGACATAGGGGTTGAGAGAACCTGCGCTAGGACACAGTATTGGCCCGGTCCCAACACCAAGGAATACCCATGGCCACCGAACGCATTACCTTTGCCGGTCACGACGGCAGCCAATTGGCCGCGCGCCTTGACCTGCCGGACGGGCCCGTTCTGGCAACAGCCCTGTTTGCACATTGCTTTACCTGCTCCAAGGATATCCCGGCGGCACGGCGCATCTCGGCGCGCCTTGCGGCCATGGGCATCGCTGTGCTGCGCTTTGACTTTACCGGGCTGGGTCATTCTGGAGGGGAGTTCGCGAACACCACATTCACCTCGAATGTCGAAGATCTGATCGCGGCGGCGCAGTATCTGGCCGGGCGCGATATGGCCCCCGCTTTGTTGATCGGGCATTCGCTGGGTGGGGCTGCGGTGCTGCGCGCGCGCGCTGGCATTCCTTCGGTCAAGGCCGTGGTGACACTGGGTGCTCCTGCTGATCCCGGCCATGTCTCGCATCACTTCGAAGCTGCCTTACCCGAGATCGAGGCCGAAGGCAGCGCCGAGGTCTCGCTGGGCGGACGCCCATTCCGCATCGGCAAAGCCTTTGTCGACGACATCTCGGAGGCGGCGCTGAACACCGCCATCGCCGAGTTGAAGGCCGCGCTGCTGATCCTGCACGCCCCGCGCGATGAGACCGTCAGTATCGACAATGCCAGCACCATCTTTCTGACCGCAAAACACCCCAAAAGCTTTGTTACACTTGATGACGCCGACCACCTGATCACACGCGCTGCGGACGCAGAATATGCCGCTGATGTCATTGCGGCATGGGTGTCGCGCTATGTCAAACTCAGCCCGCCTGCCCCGCCGCCGGGGGCACCCGAAGGAGTCGTCCGGGTGACCGAGGCTGATCCTGCGGGTTTTCTGCAGGACATCCAGTCCGGCCCACGTCATCACGCGGTGGCGGATGAACCTGCCTCTTATGGCGGGACCGATCGGGGCATGTCACCCTATGGCTTCGTATCATCGGGCTTGGGGGCCTGCACCTCGATGACAATCCGCATGTATGCGCGTCGCAAACGCTGGCCCCTGACCGGGATCGCCGTGGATGTCTGCCACGACAAGGTACATGCACAGGATGCGGGCCTTGCGAATGCGGGCAAGGTGGATCTGTTCCGCCGGAAAATCAGGCTCGAAGGTCCCCTCGATTCAGAGCAAAAGGCGAAACTTCTGGAGATCGCCGACAGATGCCCGGTGCATCGCACTCTGGAAGGATCAGCGCAGATCACGACCGAATTGCTGTCGTAGCGCCTGCAACGCGCGACTCAGAGCGCCTTCCATTCGGTGTGGTGGCGCTCTCTACGACTATTCGCACCAAGCCCGCGTTTCACGCGTCCCACGGCGGTGATCCTGTAATGGCAGCCGCGCTGATCGTAGGTGACCTCTATATACGCGCGTCGGATATCTTTACCGAAAGGTCCGCCGGGGCGACCGGCAAAGCCGAATTCGCCCATGCGTTCTTCGATCTCTTCAACGGTGTCCTCAGGAAGAGCCTGCGGGGTCAGATTGATCCGATACGGGTTGGGAAACCCGATATTAGGCACAATAAGTATACCGCAGAACGCTGCGGCTATGGCTCTTAACTGTTCTTCAGTCAGCATCGTCGACTCCATCTTACTGGGATCGAGCGGGCCGCTGGTTCACGCGCTGATCTGACCCTACAGGTGGTCAGCCGGACCCGCCCATAGGGTATAGTACCACAGATGGTGGTTTTCGCTCAAAACACGCGGGCGGGTCCGGGTCAGGGGTCGCGCATGCAGCCCCTGTGGGTCAACGTCGCCGGGGTGTCGGACGATGGATCGGCGGGCGCGCTGCAGGGGGGCGCGCGACGGGCGGGCGCGGACGCGACGGGGGTTTCCCGATCGGCGGCTTTGGTCGCTGGGGCGGCTTCGAAACCGGCGGCTTTGGGCGGTCGGGCCGATCTGGACGGTTGATATCCACGTCAACGTTCACGTTGCGATCATGATAATAGTCGTTCCAAAGCATCGAGTCGTAGAACGGGTCATACCCATATCCGACCCCGACCGTAACACCGTCACACGCGCTCAGCGTAAGGGTTGCAACGCCAAGCCCGAGCGCAATGACCGAGCGTTTGAACAATTTGCGTGTCATCCGAACCTCCGTCACTGCACGGGTCGGAACGATGCAAAGACATCGTTCAGATCATCTACATATGCCGGATCAGCCCCGTCGCGCAGGATTGACACCGCTACGGCCACGCGGTCGCCTGGCAGATCAATGATAGCAGCGGTGAAATTGACCCCGCGCCCATCGCGCCTGCCAGTCCCCCGGATCACACGCGCCGGACGCCCACCTATACTGGTTTCGCTGGTGCTGGTGATGGCAGGAGCGTTGACCAGAAACTTGTCGATATCCTCGAGATACCGAATGCCGCCCTGAATATCGGCCACCCCGGCGGGTGAGACAAAACCCATCCAGACGCTGTCATCCGTTAACGGCCTGATCCCCATCACGCGCGTAACGGCGCGGGTATCGCCCAGTTCGGTATCTTCAATCTCGCGCGGACCACCCGTGCGGACGGCCCAGAAATCTGGCACTTCAAACCGAAACAGAGCGCGTCCATCGTCGGTGTAGGTCACCGGCGTGTCTGCTGCGGCGCCACCCGCAACCCAAAGCGCTGCGCAAAGAGCAGATGTTGAAAACAATCGAATATGCATATCTCAATAACCTGATGATGTCTCGGGGATCAGATTGAACCTTCATTGTTGCGGTTGTCCAGCATGACGTTGAACCGGCACGAAAAAACCCGCACCCGAGGTATCTCGGATGCGGGTTTCGATGTCACGATCCGGTGTGGATCAGGCGCGGGCGTTGCCCACCAGCTTCCACACGGCGGGGATCAGCAGCGCGGCCAGCGCCAGCTTGATCGCATCACCCAGCAGGAACGGTGTCAGGCCCCATTCCAGGATCGGCTTGTCCCAGCCATACAGCTGACCCAGCCACAGCAGGCCGGGCACATAGATCAGTACGTTGGCCAGAACCAGCGCCAGCGCCAGTTTTCCAACCGAACGGTCCCAGCCGCGCGCGGCCAGAGTTCCCAGGGCCAAGGTGGCGAGGACATACCCGACCAGATAACCGCCAGTGCCGCCCATCATGTATGTCAGGCCGAATTTCTCAGCCGAAGAGCCTGCGAACACGTCAAAGCCCAGCGCGCCAACCAGCAGGTAACCCATCATGGTGACCAGACCCAGACGCGCGCCATAGGCGGTGCCAATGGTCAGCACTGCAAAGGTGCCCATGGTGATCGGAACCGGCCACATCGGAACTTTGATCTTGGCGGCAACGGCCAGGGCAACGATGCCCAGAACAACCAGTACAGCCTGTTTGACGCGCAGCGCCGTCCCCTCGCGCGGGCCAATCGCGTTGGCCAATACGTTCGCATTCATTTTGTTTTCTCCAGTTGCGGACCTATTTGCAGTGCAGCAATGCCCGTTCCGGGCCGATGCTGCAAGATGATTACGCTATCGCCGCGTATATTTGGTCTCCATTTCATAGGATTTTCGCGGTCCCGACACCGACCAGCGGACCGTCCAGCGCGGCCATCCCGAGAAGTCGTATAATGCATCATAGCTGTCGGGCGGGCAATCATGATGATCCTCGGCCCGGTCCTGTCCCAGTTGCAGCGCGTGAAAATACCGGTCGTCGTCGAAATGTATCGCGATCCGGCCCGCCGCCTGATGCCACAGGTATCGACGCGTTCCCGTCATCTCGGGCTGCCCAGGGATACGCAGCGTGACGGTCTCGTCATAGATCAAGCCGTCGCCCTCAGGTCGCAGAACCGCGCTGCCGTCGGCGTGAACCACCTGCCCCGCGCGTCTGTCGTTTATAACGCGCGTCAGCGCCCACTGCCCCTCGAATTCTGATAATCGGGCCGGGGCTGTCATGCCGAGCGCCCGTCTTGCCGGTCCGAGCGGGAAAAAATCAGGGCAAACCGTCTCATAACAGCACTCGCGCCTTGTTCCGATCTGAATGCGCGGCTAAACCCCGCGCCAACGCCTCATCCCAATCACAAAAAGGTGCTGCCGCCAATGATTCCCCGCTATTCCCGCCCTGACATGGTCGCCATCTGGTCGCCCGAGACCAAGTTCCGCATCTGGTACGAGATTGAGGCGCATGCCTGCGACGCCATGGCCGATCTGGGCGTGATCCCGCGCGAAAATGCCGAGGCCGTCTGGAAAGCCAAGGATGTTGAGTTCGACGTAGCCCGCATCGACGAGATCGAGGCCGTCACCAAACATGACGTCATCGCCTTCCTCACCCATCTGGCCGAGCATGTGGGCAGCGACGAGGCACGCTTTGTGCATCAGGGCATGACCAGCTCGGATGTGCTGGACACCTGTTTCAACGTGCAGCTGACCCGCGCCGCCGACATTCTGATCGCCGATCTCGAAGGTCTGCTGGCCGCCCTGAAACGCCGCGCTTACGAGCATAAGGAAACCGTCCGCATCGGACGCAGCCACGGCATCCACGCCGAGCCGACCACGATGGGCCTGACCTTCGCCCGTTTCTACGCCGAGATGGACCGCAACCTGTCCCGCATGCGCGATGCCCGTGCGGAAATCGCCACCGGCGCGATCAGCGGCGCGGTTGGCACCTTCGCCAATATCGACCCTCAGGTCGAGGAACACGTCTGCGACAAGCTGGGGCTGGTGCCCGAGCCAATCAGCACGCAAGTCATCCCCCGCGACCGTCACGCGGCCTTCTTTGCCACGTTGGGCGTGATCGCCAGCAGCATCGAAAATATCGCCATCGAGGTGCGCCACATGCAGCGGACCGAGGTGCTGGAGGCCGAGGAGTTCTTCTCGAAAGGTCAAAAGGGCTCATCCGCGATGCCGCACAAGCGCAACCCTGTTCTGACCGAAAACCTGACCGGTCTGGCGCGTCTGGTCCGCATGGCCGTCGTGCCCGCGATGGAGAACGTGGCCCTCTGGCACGAGCGTGACATCTCGCACTCGTCGGTCGAACGCAACATCGGCCCCGACGCCACGATCACGCTGGACTTCGCGCTGGCGCGCCTGACCAGCGTGGTAGACAAGCTGGTCGTCTACCCCGAAAACATGCTGGCCAACATGAACAAGTTCCGCGGTCTGGTGATGAGCCAGCGCGTGCTGCTGGCCCTGACCCAGGCCGGTGTCAGCCGCGAAGACGCTTATCGTCTGGTCCAGCGCAACGCGATGAAGGTCTGGGAAGAAGGCAAAGATTTCAAAACCGAGCTTCTGGCTGACGCAGACGTGACCGCCGCGCTGAGCGCCGAAGAGATCGAGGAGAAGTTCGATCTGGGCTATCACACCAAACACGTCGACACCATTTTCTCTCGTGTTTTCGGTGACTAAGGGCTAATTTTTAAAGCAATGGCCCGCGTTGCATCGCGCTGCGCGGGCCTTTGTCTTTTCCGTAGAAAAGCACCCGTTTCCTTTGGGATTTGCCCGGTTGTGAATAAAAGCGATCAGCGAGTTGTTAGCTTTTGTACAGAACACACTATGCTTCACCTAAGCAGCTCAACGAACGGAGACCAACCATGCGCCTCGTACTCGCGTCCGCCATTGCCCTTCAGGCCTTTACTTTCGCCCCCATGGTTCATGCCGCAGGCGGCGGCGACAGCAGCCCGCCCAAGCCGACCAACACCACGAAGAAATGCCTGTTCGGCCGCGTCTACGACGAAGCTGCTGGCCGGTGTGTGAAGCCGAACCAATCCAATTTCACCCAAGATCAGCTGTACGAAGCCGTGCGCGAACTGGCCTATGACGGGCAGTTCGAGAATGCTCAGGGTATTCTACGCATCATGGATCAGGAAGATGACCGGGTTCAGACCTACTGGGGCTTCACCTATCGCAAGATGGGCGAGCTTGAGCTGGCAAATGCCTTCTACCAGAAAGCCATCGACAGCAACCCTGACAACATTCTGGCCCGCAGCTACATGGGTCAGGGCTTTGTCGCCGAGGGCAAGACCGAGCTGGCCATCGCCCAGTGGCGCGAAATCAAGGCCCGTGGCGGCGAAGGCACCTGGGCCGAGGCGTCCCTGCGCGAGGCGATCCGCACCGGGCTGACTTACAGCTACTGAGTTTCAGGGTTTCTTTACCCGACTCGCTCTATCCTGCCTGCAACGCGAATTAGGCATTGCAGGCAGATGCAGGATACACACGCATTGGTACAGATGGCACCGGGGGCTGCGGCCCCTGTTGCTGATCGGGATGACGGGCCACCACGGGTCGTGCCCCGTACGCTGAGCAGCAGGGAAAAAGCGGCGGTCGTGGTGAGACTGCTGTTGAACGAAGGCGCGGATATCCCGCTTGAGGAACTGCCCGATGCCCTGCAAGAAAAGCTGACCCACCAACTGGGCCAGATGGGTCTTGTTGACCGGGTGACACTGGCCGCTGTCGCACAGGAATTCGCGGATGCACTTGACGGTGTGGGACTGTCTTTCCCGCATGGCTTGGCAGGGGCCTTGGATGCTGTAAATGGCAAAATTGCACCAGCCACCGCCGCTCGGCTGCGCAAGCTGGCTGGTGTGCGCCAAATCGGCGATCCGTGGCAACGCCTGCGCGAAGTTCCACCCGAAGAACTCGCTGAAATGGCCAAGGCCGAAAGCACCGAGGTGGCGGCGGTGATGCTCTCGAAGCTGGAAACAGCTTCGGCGGCGCAATTGCTGAGCCACCTGCCCGGGCCTACGGCGCGGCGTATCACCTATGCGGTCTCGAAAACCGCGAATGTCACACCGGAGGCAGTGGAACGCATCGGCTGGTCGCTGGCCGCGCAGTTGGACCAGCGCCCGACACCCGCGTTTCGCGATGGCCCGGGCGCGCGCGTCGGGGCGATTCTCAACCAATCCGCCGCCGCGACTCGCGATGGCCTGTTGACCGCGCTGGATGAAGAAGACGCCGATTTCGCAAGCAGCGTGCGGCAGTCGATATTTATCTTTGCGCATATCCCCAGCCGCATTCAGTCGCGCGACATTCCGGCGATCCTGCGCGGCGTGGACCAGCCGGCGTTGGTCACCGCCCTAGCGGGGGCAAGCACCGAAGACGATGCAGCTGCGGTCGAATTCATGCTGTCGAACATGTCGTCGCGTATGGCGGACAATCTGCGCGAAGAGATGGCGGATCGCGGCAAGGTCAAGCAATCCGAGGCAGAAGAGGCCATGGCACAGATCGTAGCGGCCATTCGCGCGTTGCTGGACGACGGGACCATTGCGCTTGTCGAGACTGCCGAGGACGACGCCTAGCCCCACTTGTGATCAAACAACGGGGCCTGTATGTCTGGTCGCGCAGTTCACAACACCCAGGTGTCCCTCCCCATGCCCGTCGAAAAGTCGGAACTGAGCCGGTTTGAGCTTGGAAAATACTACGTTGCCAACCTGTTTCTGAAAGCTGTGATCGGCGGAATGCGCCTGTTGCCCTATGAGCGGCGCATTGGTGCGATGGGGGCTTTGACCCGCTGGCTGGCTCCTGTCGTGGGGTTCAGCACACGGGTGCGGCGCAATCTGAAACTCACCTGCCCCGATCTGCCCGAGGATGAGGTCAAGCGTATCTGCCGCGCCGTACCCGACAACGCCGGGCGTGCCATCATGGAACATTTCTCGGCCGATGGGTTCATCGACCGGCAGAGCAAGGCCAAAGTATCTGGCTCGGGGATTGAGGCGTTTGACAAGGCGGTGGCCGAGGGCAAGCCGGTGATGATGATCACCGCGCATTTCGGGCATTATCTGGCTGCACGCGTCGCGCTGCAGGCGCGCAGCGGTCAGCCGATCGGGTGTCTCTATCGGCGCATGGCCAATCCCTATTTCAACGAAATGTATGTCGACGCCTTCTATCAGACCGGCGCCCCGATGTTCGAACAGGGTCGCCGCGGCATGGTCGAGATGGTCCGGTCGCTGAAAAAGGGCGGCATCATTGCGATCGTGTCAGACCTGCACGCCCATGGCGGAGAAGAGCTGACATTCTTTGGCAAACCCGCCGTCACCTCGGTTCTGAATGCCGAACTGGCCATCAAGTACAACGCGGTGCTGATCCCGGTTTACGCCGTGCGTCAGCCCAACGGTATCGATTTCGAGATCGTGTTGCACGACCCCGTCCCCCACACCGATCCGAAGACCATGACCCAGTTCACCAATGACGACCTTGAGGCCATGGTGCGGCAGAACATGGGTCAGTGGTTCTGGATTCACCGCCGCTGGAAAGCGTGGAAAAAGCTGGGGGTTCAGCCTCAGGACATGCCCTGATCACTCGACCCGTGTCGCGGCCACGATTGGCCCGTGGCCGACCCGCTGGATCAACACGACAGCGGGAAAATCTCCGGTCAGGGAAGTCCTGAATTCCTGCGGTGCAACACCGTCCCAGTGCCCGGCGATCTGCCAGCTTTCGACCACATTGGCATAATCCAGTTCGTGCCCTGCCAACTCTCCGCGCCGGATCGATGCGTGGCGCATGGGCGAGTATTGCACCACGCGTACCTCATAGGTCTGGCCCGCAGGCAGTTCGACCGGGGCGACATCCACAACCAGATCATCGCCGGTGCGTTTGGCACTGACCTCTGCCTCGGGTGCAGCGGTAAGATGGGCGGTGATCAAACGATCCAGTTCACCCGCTTTCGCCCCCACAACGTCCTGCTGGCCGTTCACCACCATTTGCGGCGTATAGATCATCGAGCGCCCGCCCTCGCGCGCATAGGCGCGCTGGCGCAAGGTGTGATCCGGTTTGGCGTATTCGTCTTTCCAGCCGATGTAGTCCCAATAATCCACATGCAACGCCAGACCGATGACGTCCTCGCGTTGTGCCAGCTGCTCCATGATTCGATCCGCAGGCGGGCAGGATGAACAGCCCTGCGAGGTGAACAGCTCGACGACCACAGGATCTGTCTCGGCCGTGGCGGCGGTAACAAAGAGTGTGGCAATAGCGGTGAGTGCGGCGGATCTGAGCATGAAATCTCTCGGTCTGGTCGGCGTTGGGAAATGTCTAAACCGGTTTGCACTCAACCACCAATCAAGGTTTCTTGAGAGTTCTGCAGCAGAATTTCGCAAATATGTGTGCGATGGTATACAAAAATTGACGCAGATCGCCTCTTGGTCCTTGAACCGTCAACAATCGTGATACAGATAAGCGTTAGCGATTCCCCTATTCCAAGTCATTTGAGAGGGAGGCCATCAGATGCCCATCAAAGTCGGACAGGATACCGCCAAGACACGCCGCAGCCTGAGCGTGAATGGCAAGTCCATCTCCTATTATTCCATCCCAGCCGCGCAAGAGGCCGGTCTGGGTGATTTCTCGAACCTGCCCGCCGCGTTGAAAGTGGTGCTGGAGAACATGCTGCGGTTCGAGGATGACGGATTTTCCGTCTCGGTCGACGACATCAAGGCCTTTGCAGAATGGGGCGCGAATGGTGGTAAGAACCCGCGTGAGATCGCCTACCGCCCTGCCCGCGTTCTGATGCAGGATTTCACTGGTGTTCCCGCGGTTGTGGACCTTGCGGCGATGCGCGACGGCATCAAGGGTCTGGGCGGCGACGCGCAGAAGATCAATCCTCTGAACCCGGTTGATCTGGTTATCGACCACTCGGTCATGATTGACGAGTTCGGCAACCCGCGCGCGTTCCAGATGAACGTGGACCGCGAATACGAACGCAACATGGAGCGTTACCAGTTCCTGAAATGGGGCCAGAACGCGTTCAACAACTTCCGCGTCGTGCCGCCCGGCACCGGCATCTGTCATCAGGTGAACCTGGAATACCTGGCCCAGACCGTCTGGACCGATACCGATCAGAGCGGCGAAGAAGTCGCCTACCCCGACACGCTGGTTGGTACCGACAGCCACACCACCATGGTCAACGGCATGGCCGTTCTGGGCTGGGGCGTCGGCGGGATCGAGGCTGAGGCCGCGATGCTGGGGCAGCCGATCTCGATGCTGATCCCCGAGGTTGTGGGCTTTGAGCTGACTGGCTCGATGGTCGAAGGGACAACCGGTACTGACCTTGTTCTGAAGGTCGTTGAGATGCTGCGCGAAAAAGGTGTGGTCGGCAAATTCGTTGAGTTCTACGGCGAGGGTCTGGACCGTCTGCCATTGGCTGACCGTGCCACTATTGCCAACATGGCCCCCGAATACGGCGCGACCTGTGGTTTCTTCCCGATCGACGGTGAAACCTTGCGCTACATGCGCAACACCGGACGGGATGAAGACCGTATTGCACTGGTCGAAGCCTATGCCAAGGAAAACGGCTTCTGGCGTGGCGCGGATTATGCGCCGATCTACACGGATACGCTGACACTGGATATGGGCACCATCGTCCCCGCGATCTCGGGCCCGAAACGTCCGCAGGATTATGTCGCACTGACCAATGCCAAGGCCGCGTTCACCAAAGAAATGGCCGAGACGTTCAAGCGCCCAATGGGCAAGGAAGTCGCGGTCAAGGGCGAGGACTACACGATGGAATCGGGCAAGGTCGTGATCGCGTCGATCACGTCCTGTACCAATACGTCGAACCCTTATGTGATGATCGGTGCTGGTCTGGTCGCACGCAAGGCCGCTGCTTTGGGACTGGATCGCAAGCCATGGGTCAAAACCTCGCTGGCTCCGGGGTCTCAGGTCGTATCCGCCTATCTTGAGGCTGCGGGCCTGCAGGAAGACCTGGACAAGATCGGTTTCAACCTCGTGGGTTATGGCTGCACCACCTGTATCGGCAACTCGGGCCCGATTCAGGCCGAGATTTCCGATGCCATCGCCGAGGGCGATCTGGTTGCGACGTCAGTCCTGTCGGGCAACCGAAACTTCGAAGGTCGGATTTCTCCGGATGTGCGCGCCAATTATCTGGCCTCACCTCCGCTGGTGGTCGTCTACGCGCTCGCCGGGACCTTGGATATTGACCTGACCTCGGAACCGATCGGACAGGACAAGGATGGCAATGATGTCTACATGAAAGACATCTGGCCTACCCAGAGCGAGATTGCTGAACTGGTTGAGGCCACAGTGACCCGTGAGGCATTCCAGTCGAAATATGCCGACGTCTTCAAAGGCGATGAGAAGTGGCAGGGCGTCGATGTTCCGCAGCAGGAGACCTATGACTGGCCTGCGACCTCGACCTATATCCAGAACCCGCCCTATTTCCGAGGTATGGGCGCTGAACCCGGCACGATCTCGAACATTGACGGGGCGAAGGTTCTGCTGATCCTGGGCGATATGATCACCACCGACCATATCTCGCCCGCTGGTTCGTTTGCGACCACCACACCCGCAGGCAAGTATCTGACCGACCGTCAGGTCCAACCGCGCGAGTTCAACTCGTATGGTTCGCGCCGGGGCAACCACGAGATCATGATGCGCGGCACCTTCGCCAACATCCGCGTCAAGAACGAGATGCTGGACGGTGTCGAGGGGGGCTATACGAAGGGTCCCGATGGCCAGCAGACCTCGGTCTATGAGGCGTCTATGGCCTATCAGGAACAAGGCACTCCGCTGGTTGTGTTTGGTGGCGAACAGTATGGTGCCGGCTCGTCGCGGGACTGGGCGGCCAAGGGGACCGCGCTGCTGGGCGTTAAGGCCGTCATCGCCGAGAGCTTTGAGCGTATTCACCGCTCGAACCTGGTCGGCATGGGCGTGATCCCGTTCGAATTCACCGGCGGCGACACCCGCAAGTCCTTGGGTCTGACGGGGGATGAGACGGTTTCCATCCACGGGCTGGATACGATTGAGCCGCTGCAGGAGGTTCCGTGCACAATCGTCTATGCTGACGGGACCGAGAAGACCATCACCCTGAAGTGCCGCATCGATACCGCACCCGAGATCGAATACATCGAAAACGGTGGCGTGTTGCATTACGTGCTGCGGAATCTGGCGAAAGCGAGCTAAGGTTTCGTCAAAGGGACAGTATTAAAGGACGCCTTCGGGCGTCCTTTTCTTTTGCGAGGCTCTGCCTCGCGCTCCGAAGTATTTTGGAAAAGATGAAGTTGAAGCGGTGCGGAATCCCCGTTGAGGAGGTTGGAATGGAAAAGGTGGTATTGGTGACAGGGGGTGCGCGCGGCATTGGACGCGCGATCGTCGAGGATTTGAGTATAGATCATAAGGTCGCGTTTACGTGGCTTTCCACGGAGCCCGTGCCCGCATTACTGCACGAGAGGGCTTTGGCGATACGTTCGGATTTGACGGAAGCCGATCAGCCGGCTGCGGTGGTGGCGCAGGTGATGAAACGGTTTGGGCGGATCGATGTGATCGTCAACAATGCGGGGCTGGTGCGATCAACGCCGAAAGAGGCGTTTCAGGTGGACGCGCATCGCGCCATTCTGGACCTGAACCTACTGGTGCCTGCCGCACTGCTGGCGGCGGCGTTGCCACATCTGAAGAGGGATGCTGCGATTGTCAGCATTTCATCGATGAACGCGGTGTTGCCACCGCGCGACGCGGTCACCTACGGGGCCAGCAAAGCCGCGCTGAACCTGTGGACGCGTGCCATGGCCAAGGAGTTGGGGCCGGACGGGATACGTGTCAATGCGGTGGCTCCGGGTGCGATCAACATTCCAGAAGCGCCGCGGTCGGACGAGTTGACAGAATTGTTCGTGAAGGACACAGCCCTCGCCCGGGCCGGGCGGCCCGAGGATATCGCCAAGGCGGTGCGGTTTTTGGCATCGGATGCCGCGTCGTTTATCACCGGAGAGGTACTGGCCGTCACTGGCGGCTATCGGTTATGAACCGCCGGCCGCTTTCTCGAGCGCGGGGCGGATCGTGCTTTCGATGACGCGCTGAGTGATCGGTCCGGCGAAGCGCAGGATGATTGTGCCCTCTCCGTCGATCACATAGGTTTCGGGAACACCGTAGACACCCCAGTCGAGCCCCATGCGGCCCTGTTCGTCCCGCCCGATGCCGGTGTAGGGATCGCCAAGTTCGGTCAAGAAAGCCTCGGCGTTGTCTTGTTGGTCTTTGTAGTTGATGCCATAGACCGCGATACCTTCGTCCGAAAGCGCCTGCAGATTGGGATGTTCCACGCGGCAGGGCGCGCACCAGCTGGCCCAGTAGTTGACGAGCTTGACCTCACCATCGCGCAGGGTGGCGTCATCAAAGCCCGGTTTGCCCGCGAACTCGGTAAGAACGACCGGCGGCGCGGGTTGTCCTTCGCGCGCCGATGGCAGCGCGTTGGGATCGTCGCGAAACATGCCAATGCCAGCCAGCACCGCGAAAGCACCGAAGATCAGAGGCGGCGCAATCATTAGAGGCGAGATTTTAGCCATGGCGCGACATCCTCTGTTCGACCTTTTCCATCTCGGCCCGCAGCTTGCGGCCCCGGATCACGCTGAAAACGACCAACGCGACCAGCAACACGATCGAAACCACATAGGACCACAGAACCGTATCGGCGTATTTACCAAGATCTGGGATCATCCTTTCGCCCTCTCCCGTGCCAGCAGCGCCTTGATCCGGCGCGCGCGAATTTCCGTGCCCGTGCGGTAGAAAACCAGCGCGATAAAAAGTAGAACGAAGCCAATAATGCACAACAGCAGCGGATAGAAATAGATGTTGCTGACCTTCTCTTCGGTATCGGTCCCGGTGATCGCTGCAGCGCGCATGACCGAAGCCCCCTGATGCAGCCCCTGATTCCAGAAATTCACCGCATAGCGGCTGAGGATAGCAAAGACCGATCCCACCAGACACAGGACCGAGGTCAAGTCAGCCGCCGTATCAGGATCTTCGATTGCTTCCCAGAGGGCGACATAACCCAGATAGAACAGGAATAGGATCAGGAACGAGGTCAGGCGCGGGTCCCAGGCCCACCAGGTGCCCCACATGGGCTGGCCCCAGATCGCGCCGGTGGCCAATGCGATCAGCGTCATGACAATGCCGATCGGAGCAGCGGCGCGGGCGGCCAAAGCGCTGACGTGGTGGCGGCGCACCAGCCAGACCAATGATGTCGCCAGCATCATCAGCCAGCAATTAATCGCCATCAGCGCGGCGGGAACGTGCAGGTATATGATCTTGACGGTCGAGCCCTGCTTGTAGTCATCCGGGGTGAAGAAAAAGCCCCAGATCAGCCCGACGACGATGCAAACCGTCGACGTGATCCAGAAAAACGGCAGGACACGCTCGCTGGTGGCAAGAAACTTGCGTGGGTTGGCGTATTCCCAGAGGGCATTGGCTTTGGCTGCGATTGTCATGGGCCTTATCTAGTCCGAGTCGGTGTGGTTCTCAATTGACCTTGGTCAATCTTCATTCCCCGTCACCGAAGATTGATACGCAGAACGGCGGCACTGGCGAAGGGCAGCAGCGCGACCGTGGCCGCGGTGATCCCGGCCAGCATCAGCAGCGGTGTTTGCGTCTCCATCCCCGTGGCGCCACGGCGGGCGACCTCGGCCCCGAAGATCAGGGTTGGCACGTAAAGCGGCAAGACCAGCAGCGACAGCAACAGGCCGCCGCGTTTCAGGCCAACAGTCAGCGCCGCGCCGAAGGTGCCGATGACGCTCATGGCCGGGGTGCCGATCAGCAATGAGACCACCAGCCATGAAAAGCCGGGAACGGGCAGGTTCAGCAGAACGCCCAGAAACGGGGCCGCCAGAACCAGCGGCAGGCCGGTGGTCAGCCAATGTGCCAGCGCCTTGATGGTTACCACGGCCTCGAGCGGCAGCGGCGCAGTGGCCAGCAGGTCGAGCGAGCCGTCCTCCCAATCCAGCGCCAGCAGGCGGTCCAGCGACAGCAGGCAGGCCAGTAGCGCGCCCAACCACAGCACTCCGGGGGCGATGGTCGATAGCAGCGAGGATTGCGGGCCGACCGAGAAGGGCACCAGCACGGTGACGATCAGGAAGAACGCAAGACCGAGGCCGAACCCTCCGCCCGCGCGGAAGGCCAGTTTCAGGTCGCGCAGCAGAAGGGCGATCACAGGAAGCCTCCGTCGAAATCGTCGATGGGTTTGGGTTTGGCCTTGTTGGGGCCGACATCCAGAACCTCTCCGTCTAGGCCAAGGTCGATATGGGTCGCGATCAGGGCGGAACCGCCCTGCCCCAGATGCGCGCGGACAGCGTCCGCGAACATCTGCACTGCGGTTTTGTCCAGTGACACCGTGGGTTCGTCCAGCATCCAGATCGGGCGACCGGTGACCAGCATCCGCGCCAGCCCGAGGCGGCGTTTTTGTCCGGCGGACAGGTTTCCCGCGTGGCGATCCGCCAGTTCGTTCAGGGCGAACGCATCCAGGGCGGTCTGGATATCGTTGGTCCCGAAGACCGAAGCCCAGAAGTTGAGGTTTTCGACCACTGTGAGCGTTGGTTTCAGCCCGTCGGAATGCGAGGCGTAGGCGATCTGGTCCTCTGCTCCTTCGATTTCCCCGGTCAGCGGCGGCTGCAGCCCGGCAAGCGTACGCAGCAGGGTTGTCTTGCCGATTCCGTTAGGGCCCCGCAGGATCAGCGCCCGCCCGGGTTCGAGCGAGAAGCTCAGGCCTTCGAGCACAGGAACGCCGCCACGGGCGATGGCCAGATCGGTTACTTTCAATGTCATGGTGCCCGCTTAGCGGATTGTGGGTGTCGGCAAAAGGTCGGAAATGCCGCAGAGTGCTGGCATCGTTTTTTGTGGTGAGGTTGGAGCGAGGGGCCAGCCCGCCGCCATTGGCGCTTGAACCAATGGCGCACCAATGGCGGCTCCCCGGGATATTTTTAGCCAGATGAAGAATGGATCCTTAGGCGGGGATCAGGGCGAGCGCGACACGGCGGCCTTCGGAGAGAAGCACATTATAGGTGCGGCAGGCGGCGGGGGAGTTCATGATTTCGACGCCGATGCCTGCCTCTTCCAGCTTTGTGCGCAGGGTGGCCGGGATGTGGGTCAGGTCTTTGCCGGTGCCGATGAAGAGGACATCGATCTGGTCGGACAAAGCCAGCAGCGGACTTTCGTCGGTGTAGCCGCCCCAGGCTATGGTTCCCGTGGGGCCGGTCAGAACCGCGCCTTGGTGGACTTGGCCACCGATACGGAAAAATCCCGGGCCATAGCCGTCGATGGGCAGGGCGTTGGTGTAGGTAATCTCATTCAGGCGCATGGGTGCGGTTTTAACCCCAAACCGGCAGGCCGGACAAGGCTGCCGCCGCAATCACGATATAGGCGGTTATGCGGTAGAGCCTCTCGCGTTCGGGCCGGAACATCCAGCCTCCCAGCCAGTTGCCCGCCATGTTGGGAAGAGCCAGCAGCAGCCCCATTCCAACGGTCGAAAAAGTGACACGGCCCATACCGGTGAGGTAGCCGAGGATCAGGAAATCGAAGGCAAACAGGAACAGGAGAATCGTGGCCCGGATAGCGGCAACAGGCAGCGGGCGTGACATGTAAAACAGAATCACCGCCGGGCCGGGGATCCCCGCTATGCCCCCGAGAAAGCCTGCCGCGCCGCCAATTGCGGTGACCATACCGCGCCCAACCCGGCCACGGTACCGCAGGCCCAGGATCAGAGTCGCCAGCATGGACAGAGAGATCAGGCTGACCAGATAGCGGAACACTTCAGGGTCTGACCGCGTCAGCAGCCACAGGCCAACGGGCAGGATCAGGGCGCAGCCCAGCAACAGGCGTGTCAGATCAGCCTTGTCGACAGCAGCCCACGCCCGACGCAGGTTGGGCAGCGGGCCGAAGATGTCCATGATGGTCAGCGCGATGATCGCCCCGAAGGGGCCCAGATAAGGGCTGGCGATAGGCAGGAAGATCAGGGCTGTGCCAAAGCCCGAGAACCCGCGCACGATGCCGCCAATCAGGGCCGCGGAAATGAGAACGGCCAGACCGGTTGGGGTCTGGCCGAAATACTCAGGCATCGATATTGGCGAACTGATTGCCTGCCGTGTTGGATGGCTTGGACCAGTCGCGTTTCACCCCCAGCCACAGCAGGATGGTCGAGGCCACGAAGACCGACGAATAGGTCCCCACGATCACACCCCAGATCATCGCGAAGACGAAGCCACGGATGACGTCCCCGCCCAGCACATAGAGCGAGATCAGAGCCAACAGCGTGGTGACCGAGGTCATGACCGTCCGGCTGAGCGTTTCGTTGATCGAGATGTTCAGAACCTCTTTCAGGTCTTTCTTCTTGTACTTCCGCAAGTTCTCGCGCACCCGGTCGAAGACGACCACGGTATCGTTCAGCGAATAGCCTACGATGGTCAAGAGCGCCGCGATGATGGCCAGATCGAAACGGATCTGCAGTTCCGAGAAAATACCGATGGTCAGGATCACGTCATGCACCAGCGCGGCCACGGCCCCGAGAGCAAACTGCCATTCGAACCGCAACCAGATATAGACGAGCACCGCGCCGATCGCCAAAGCGACGGCGATGACGGCCGTTTGGATCAGTTCGCCCGAGACTTTGGGTCCTACGGATTCGACAGAGACGAACTGAATGTCCGTCACGGCAACCTGCAACGCGCCTTCGACGGCAGTGATGGTGCTTGCAGCCACCGACTCGGCGTCGTCCTGCGCCTGAATGCGGATCATCGCGACATTCTGATCTTCGCCAAAGGTCGGATC
Source organism: Ruegeria sp. G10 (assembly GCF_056533645.1). Lineage (NCBI taxonomy): Bacteria > Pseudomonadati > Pseudomonadota > Alphaproteobacteria > Rhodobacterales > Roseobacteraceae > Ruegeria > Ruegeria sp. G10. Next base: position 110,808 of record NZ_JBQFOQ010000001.1, read on the forward strand.
GAAGATCTCGGTGATCGTGATATCACCCAGCTCCAGCGGCGCGATGGCGTCGCGATAGGTGCCGACATCGATCGGTTGCGTGCTTTCCGTTCGGATTGTGGTGCCACCCCGGAAGTCGATGCCAAAGTTCAGGCCCTGGAGCAAGAACGACACGAACGCAATAACCATCATCAGGCCGGAAATGCCTAACCAGACTTTCCAGCGGCTGAAGAAATCGAACGAGGTGCCTTGGGGTACGAGTTTCAGTCTCATGTCAAACCTCGATCGTTTTCGGGCGGCGGCGTTCGAACCACATGACGACCATCAGGCGCGTCACGAAGATCGCGGTGAAGACCGAGGTCAGAATCCCCAGCCCCAGTGTGATTGCAAAGCCGCGCACCGGGCCACTGCCCATGGCAAACAGGATGGTCGCCGTGATGAAGGTGGTCACGTTGGCGTCCAGGATGGCCGACAGTGCCTTTTCATAACCCAGTTCGATAGCACGCGCCGGGCCTTTGGCGGATTTGAGCTCTTCTCGGATACGTTCAAAGATCAGCACGTTGGCGTCCACCGCCATACCGACCGTCAGAACGATGCCTGCGATACCCGGCAGCGTCAGCGTTGCGCCGATCAGCGAGAGCAGGCCAAACAACAAGCCCACGTTCAGGATCAGCGCGACATTGGCGAAAAGACCAAACAAGCCGTAGCTGAGCGCCATGAAGACCAGCACAGCCGCGAACGCCACCATGGTCGCAACCTTGCCCGCATCAATACTGTCCTGCCCCAGTTCCGGACCGATGGTGCGTTCTTCGAGGAACTCCAGCCCCGCAGGCAGCGCGCCTGCACGCAGAAGAACGGCCAGATTGGTGCTTTCTTCAACCGTAAAATTACCGGTGATGATACCGGACCCGCCTGGGATATGGCTTTGGATCACCGGGGCCGAGATGACCTCATCATCCAGTACGATCGCAAAAGGTGCGCCAATATTGTCCAACGTGTAGTCGCCGAACTTGCGCGCACCGGACGTGTTAAAGCGGAAGCTGACCGCAGGGCGACCGTTCTGATCGAATGACGGCTGCGCGTCAACGAGTTCCTCACCAGTCACAACGGGTGCGGATTCCAGTGTGTAATAGACACCCTCTTCGTCCAGCGAGGGTACGATTTCTTCGCCAACGCCGGGGGTCGCATCGGGGTCGGACCCGCGACCGACAACCGGGTTGAAGGTCAGCTGAGCTGTCGTTCCGATGATCTCTTTCAACTCGCCGGCGCTACCGATGCCGGGAACCTGAATCAGGATGCGGTCGGCGCCCTGACGCTGAATGGTGGGCTCACGGGTGCCGACCTCGTCAATTCGGCGGCGGATGATTTCCAGAGATTGCCGAACTGTGCGATCGTCCGAGGCGAGCTTTTCAGCTTCGGATAGTTGCACCACGATGGTGTCGCCATCTGCAAAGGCCTCGATATCGGTTGCGCCCACGCCGGTCAGTGTTTGCACCTGACGCGCAAGCCCGCGGACGACCGCAAGGGCGCGCGGCATGCCTTCGGACTGGCTGATGCGAACGCGAATCTCGTCGGGTTCTGAATCCTGACGGCGGATGGTGCCAACTGTGGCACGCTCATCGCGCAGAGCGTCGCGGATTTCGGGCCACATCGCCTCCATCCGGGATTCGTAAACATCGCCGACTTTGACTTCGGCCAGCAGATGCGCACCACCGCGCAGATCAAGGCCGAGGTTGACCAAGGACGACGGCAACCAATCGGGCCACAGCTCGGCCTCGGCCTGCATCTCAGGGGTATCGAGCCCAAGTTCGATCGCGGCCCTGGCATCGTTGGACTGTTCTACGCGCGTGTAAAACGCATTCGGCAGGGCAAGGATCAAGCCGATCACGCAGACCGCCCAGATCAGAACCCGCTTCCAGGTATCAATTTGCAGCATTACCCTGCCTTTTCAAGGAATTGTCGCGCGAGGTTACTTCGCCGGTTCAGTCTTGTTAAGAACCTGTGCGATCGTCGATTTGACAACGCGAACCTTTACGTTCTCGGCCAGTTCGACTTCGATCTCGTTCTCGCCTTCCTTGACCTTTGACACTTTGCCGATCAATCCACCCTGGGTGACGATCTGATCGCCCCGACGCACGGCCTCGACCATGGCCTGATGTTGTTTCATCTTTTTCTGCTGCGGACGGATCAGCAGGAAATACATGATCGCAAAGATCAGGATCAGCGGGAGAAACTGGGCGATTGCGCCACCTTCCATGGGATATTCCTTTGTTCTGATGATGCAGAGGGCTCTCTGCAAAGTTGGCGGGAACCTATGCTCTGATCCGGGGGTTTGCAAGCGAAGGCGGCGCTGTAACACACCTGAACCCGACCCCACCACCGCAAGAACAAGCCAAACGTTGCAGATATGTCCTAGGAACACAGGCAATACCGGGTATAGTCCGGGTCAAGGGGGACATATGGGACGGTATCTCAAGCCATTCCTTTTGCTGCTATATTTCCTGATCCCAATGGCCTTGGGCCTTTGGGTCGCCGAGCCGGTTCGGGCGCAGGAAACGCCTTCCGAAAACAGCGCGTCCGAGGTTGATGACTCCGAGACCTTCGTGGCCCCCGTCATCGTTGATGGGGATGTTTTGTTCCAGCTGCGGGGCTCCAGCGCCCTGCCCGCCCCTGAGCGTGCGGAAGGTGTGCAGAACAAGATCATAGAAATCGCCGAAGCGTCAGACGCGCTTTCGGTCGAGATCACCTATGAACGCACCGAATTTGGCACCTGGATCGTGGCGGATGGCGAAAGAGTGTCCATCGTCACCGATGCAGACGCGGAGTTGGAGCAGATGGAGCTGAGCGTTCTCAGCGTGCTGCATGGCAATGCGATCCGGCAATCCATCGAATCCTATCGCGCAAATCGCACCGAACAGGCGCGCGTCTCGGGCGCGATCGAGGCCGCCGCGTGGACAATCGGCTTTGTCGTCTTCGTCGTGCTGATCCTTTGGCTGCACCGACGGATTCGCAGACGTACACTGAGATTCGTCAAACGCCACCTACGAGAAGTAGAAACCGCCACGGCCAAAAGCGTTCAGGCCGAAGCGATTGCGGCCCTCGTGCGGTACGGTTTGAATTTCGTTCTGCTGGTCGTCTTTTTTCTGGGCTTCTATTACTATCTCTCCTTCGTGCTGCTGGCCTTCGCCGAGACGCGGTACTTTGCGCAACTTCTGCTGACCTACCTGACCGAACCGGTTCTGCTGATCTTCAGGGGCATACTCAGCTACATCCCGAACATGATTATGCTGGGTCTGATTACATGGGTTGCGTTGTACGTCATCAAGGGCATGCGCGTGTTCTTCGACGCCGTCGAAGCCGGGTCCTTCGACCTGGGGGATTTTGAGAAACACTGGGTCAGCCCAACCTTCAACATCGCCCGCGTCGTCGTCATCCTGATCGCGCTGGTCTTTGCGGTGCCATATATACCGGGCTCGGACTCGGCGGCGTTTCAGGGGCTGACCATTCTGGTTGGTGCGATGCTGTCGCTGGGTGCGAACTCGGTCGTATCGAACATGCTGGCGGGGTTGTTTGTGATCTATCGCCGGTCAACTTCGATCGGGGACCGTATCCAGATCGGCGATCACATCGGCGATGTGGTGCAGATCAAACTGATGGAAACCCATCTGAAATCGATCAAGAACGAGCTGATCTCAATTCCCAACGCGCAGTTGATGAATTCGGATGTGGTCAATTTCTCGAAGAAAACCGACGGCAGCGGGCTGTTGCTGCACACCACTGTCGGTATCGGTTATGAAGAACCGCCCGAAAAGATCGAGGCGATGCTGATCGAGGCCGCCCAACGTACAAAGGGCATCAAGACCAAGCCCGAACCCTTTGTTTTGTGGACCGCTTTGGCCGATTACGCCATCAACTATCAGATCAACGGCTATACGACGCGGGGCAGTATCATTCCAAAAATCCGCTCGGATTTGCATCGCAATATCGTCGCGGTGTTCAATGAGAACAATGTACAGATCATGACGCCCTCGTATATCGCCGACCCGCCTGAACCGAAGATTCCGGCAGAGGGCTGGGACGGTCATCTGGCACATGAATCGCACGACGAATCCGATAAGTCGTAACCGGCGCTACACCCTGACATTCAGATGGTGCATAAGCGGTTTCAGTGATTCACGCATTCAAGGATCTGAGACATGCACGACATCCGCGCCATTCGCGAAAACCCTGCCGCCTTCGACGCCGCCCTCGCGCGCCGTGGGGACGCGCCGGTGTCGTCAGACCTGCTGCGGCTGGACGAAAGCCGCCGCGTCAAGATTCTGGCTGCCGAAACCGCGCAGGCCGAACAGAACAAGGCCAGCAAAGAGGTCGGCGCCGCCAAGGGCCGCGGTGATGAGGCTGAGTTCGAGCGCCTGCGCGCGCTCGTGGCCGAGAAAAAGGCCGAGATCGCCCGGATGCAGACCGAGGCCAAGGATCTGGATGCACTGCTGACCGACCAGTTGATCCGCATCGCCAACCTGCCCGCCGAGGATGTGCCCGAAGGCGCGGATGAGGCCGACAATGTCGAGGTCAGCCGCTGGGGCACCCCGCGCGCACTGGACTTTGCGCCGAAAGAGCATTTCGAGATCGAAGCCGTTCAGCATGGCATGGATTTCGAGACCGCCGCGAAGCTCTCTGGCTCGCGCTTTGTGCTGCTGTCCGGCGGCGTCGCCCGCATCCACCGCGCGCTGGCGCAGTTCATGCTGGACACCCATATCAACGAGAACGAGCTGACCGAGGTCAACGGCCCGGTTCTGGTTCTGTCCGAGATGATGCAGGGCACCGGCCAATTGCCGAAATTCGGCGAAGACAGCTATCAGACCCGCGAGGGCTGGTGGCTGATCCCGACCTCCGAGGTCTCGCTGACCAATATCGTCAACGACACGATGATCGACGAAAGCTACCTGCCCCGCCGCTATACCGCGCATTCGCTGTGCTTCCGGTCCGAGGCTGGATCGGCGGGCAAAGACACCCGCGGGATGCTGCGCCAGCACCAGTTTGAAAAGGTCGAGATGGTCTCGGTCACCCACCCGGACAAATCCGACAACGAACAGAAGCGTATGCTCCACTGCGCCGAAGGTATTCTGGAAAAGCTGGGCATTCCCTATCGCACCGTGATCCTGTGCACCGGCGACATGGGTTTTGGCGCGCGTCGGACCTTTGACATCGAGGCATGGCTGCCGGGTCAGAATACGTACCGTGAGATCAGCTCGGTCTCGACCTGCGGAGACTTTCAGGCCCGCCGCATGAACGCCCGCTTCCGCCCCGAAGGTGGCGGCAAGCCGGAATATGTGCATACGCTGAACGGCTCGGGGCTTGCGGTCGGGCGCTGCCTGATTGCGGTGCTGGAAAACGGTCAGAATGCGGATGGCACAGTTACCCTGCCCGAGGTTCTGGCCCCCTATCTGGGTGGCAAGCTGACGCTGCAAACCGACGGCACCTTGGCATAAGAAAACCGGCACACATGGGTGCCGGTTGGATCGAACGAGGCGAAGAGGTGTCTACTTCTTCGCCTTTTTCTTATCCTTTTTCTTGCTGGATTTCTTGTCCGCTTTCTTCTTGTCGGCCTTTTTCTTGCCGCCGCCTTTGGACTTCTTGTCTTTCTTGGCCTTCTCTTTGACCTTTTCCTTGGCCTTCGAGAATACGGCCTCCATCTCGGATTTCTTCCGGGCTGCTTTCTCGGCCTTGGCCTTGGCTTTCGCCTTCTTTTTCGCCTTGGCTTCAGCCGCTGCTTTCTCAGCTGCTTCACGCGCCTCTGTGGCCTTGCGCTCGGCCTCGGCCTTCTTGGCAGCCGCTGTATTGCGCGCAGGTGCCCGACGCGCCGGAGGCTTCCGGTTCGGCGCCCGACGCGCCGGAGGTTTGACCGGAGCGGCCACCGCCTCTTTCGCGGCTGCGATCAGGCGCGCGGCCCGCGCGGCGCCGATGCGCGGCACTTTCATCAGATCCTCAGGGCTGGCTTTCGCCACAGCCTGGGCGGTCTTGAAACCACCCGCACTCAGCGCCTGTGCCAACGCTTCTCCAACGCCGCGCACATCGGTAACTGCGGTCATCACGGATCCTTTCCTGTCATCCCTTACTTGTGTATATGCACAGCCTATACACTCTGACAAGAGCGCCGACTGCCCCCCATTTAACCAGCCTGCGCCACCCGCTGACGATGTGGCCGCTGCGGGAACGGCACCAGACGCTTGGCCTCTTCATCCCAAAGCTTCAGGTTCAGCGCTGCCACCGCCTCGGGGAATTTGATCCGGCGCGGGGTGTATTCGGGCGGAAGGTTATAGTGGCACGCGCGTAGCCGGTAGGACGGTATCCGCGCGTTGAAATGGTGGATGTCGTGCAGGGTGATGCAGGCCACCGCATTGTCGAACCACCAGCCAAAATCCAGCGCCGATGATCCCTGCAGCGCCGCCAGTTGCGGATCGAGATCGGGGCGGCGATCCCAATAGGTATCCTCAAAATTATGCTGAAGGTAGACGAGGAACACACCAAGCATCCCGCCCAGCAAAGAGAAGATCAGCCAGACCAGAATGCCGGTGCTGCCCGCGATCAGATAGAGCAGCCCCAGAAAGACAATGATCGACAGATTATGCAGCAACACGCCTCTTACGCCGAAGCGAACGGTGTTTTTTGGCCAGCGATAACGAATGAAGTAGGTGAACAGCGCACCCACCGGCACAAGGATAAACGGGTTCCGGTAAAGCCTGTAAAACAGACGCTTTTTCCAATCCGCCTCATTCCATTCGCGCAGCGTCATGGTGTGGATTTCGCCGGTTTCGCGATGTTCCAGATTGCCGATCCCCGCGTGATGCAGATTGTGGTTCTGCTTCATCACCTCAAACGGTGCAAAGGTGAACGGCGACAGGCCGTGGCCCGCCCATTCATTCTGCGCCCGCGTCTCAAACAGCGAGTGATGCCCGCAATCGTGCTGCAGCACATAAAGACGCACGGCAGAGAAGGCAAAAACGACCCCCGCCGGGATCATGATATACCAACGATCCACATAGGCGATCGCCAGCGTCAGCGATGCAAAATACACCGCAAACGTCCCGAAATAGCTGAGCGCGGCCAGCCGGTTGTCCTGTACCGCGTATTGTCTGGTGTATTCCCTCAGATCCATCTCGCCCGCTCCCCAGGGTGGTCCGGTTATGTCGTGTTTCAAAATGATGTGCGGGCAGCCCGCAAACAAGCCGCGTGCGAAAACAAATGCACGCAGTTGAATGCTAGCGTGGGGAACGGGGGCTGTCACGCCCCCTGTCTGAAAATGCTGAAAATTAGCGCGGTTACGCGCGTCCCTTGAGATGTTTGGCCAAGGCACCGGCATTTTTCTTGCGCCGCCCCTTGTAGGGGTTCTTGTCGCCCTGTCCGCGCAAAGTCAGCCGGATCGGGGTGCCCGGCATGTCAAAATCCTCACGCAGACCATTGACCAGATAGCGGTTATAGCTCTCGGGCATCTTGTCGGGATGCGAGCACATCACCACGAACCCCGGCGGGCGGGTCTTGGCTTGGGTCATATAACGCAGCTTGATCCGGCGGCCCTGTGGTGCGGGCGGCGGGTGCTGTTCCAGCATCGCGGTCAGCCAGCGGTTCAACGCCGCCGTCGGCACACGGCGGTTCCAGACGTCATGGGCGCGCAGGATCGCGGCGCGCAGACGTTCCAGCCCGCGTCCCGTCTTGGCCGAAACGGTGATCAGCGGTGCGCCGCGTAATTGCGGCAGCAGCCGTTCAAAGGATTCTTTCAGATCGCGCAGCTTTTCCTGTTTGTTGTCCTCGATGTCCCATTTATTCACGGCGACGACAACGGCGCGACCCTCACGCTCGGCCAGGTCGGCGATGCGCAGGTCCTGTTGTTCGAACGGAATCGCGGCATCCAGAAGAACCACCACAACCTCGGCAAATTTCACCGCGCGCAGACCATCCGAGACCGAGAGCTTTTCCAGCTTCTCCTGCACCTTGGCCTTTTTGCGCATCCCGGCGGTATCAAAGATCCGCATCGGAGTGCTGTCGCCCTCGGGGCTGGCCCAATCGATGCGCAGGCTGATCGCATCGCGGGTGATCCCGGCCTCAGGCCCGGTCAGCAGGCGATCTTCGCCCATGATCTTGTTGATCAGCGTGGATTTCCCTGCGTTCGGACGACCCACCACAGCGACCTGCAAGGGCTTGGCGGCGGTTATCAGAGGCGCTTCGCCCTCGCCATCCTCATCCAGTTCAATATCGGTTTGCGGGGTATCATCGACGGCCTGTTCCTCGGCCGCATCCGCCAACGGCATCAGCTGCGCATAGAGGTCCGTCATCCCCTCGCCATGCTCACCCGACAGGCGCACGGGTTCGCCAAGGCCCAGATTATACGCCTCAAGCACACCCGCATCCGCCGCGTTGCCTTCGGCTTTGTTAGCGGCCAAGATCACATGCTTCGAACGTTTACGCAGGATCTCGGCAAACATCTCATCCGTGGGCGTCAGGCCAACGCGCGCGTCGATCATGAACAGGCAGACATCAGCCATGTCCACCGCACGCTCGGTCAGACGGCGCATCCGGCCTTGCAGGCTGTCGTCGGTCGCGTCCTCAAGACCTGCCGTGTCGATCACGGTAAAGCGCAGATCGCCCAGCCGCCCTTCGCCTTCGCGCAGGTCACGCGTCACGCCGGGCTGGTCGTCGACCAGGGCCAGGCGTTTGCCCACAAGGCGGTTGAACAGGGTGGATTTGCCCACATTCGGGCGCCCCACGATGGCGAGGGTCAGCGACATGATACCAATCTTTCAAGACTCAAGATGCGCCCTTTAACGCATCTTTTCGTCAACGAAAAGCGTGCAGTTCACCCTTGGTGGACACGACATACAGCGTCTGCCCCGCCACGACCGGGGCCGTGGTCGCGCCACCGGGCACTTCGACCTGATGCACCAGCGCCCCGTCCACGGGGTTGAAGAACCTCAGGAAGCCGTCATTCGAGGCGACGATGACACGGCCACCCGCCATGATCGGGCCGTAATGGGCAAAAATCGGCCCGCGGCGGCCCGGTCGGTCTTTGACAAAGCTCGGAAGGTCGACAGCCCAAACAGTCGAACCGTCCGCTGCATCCAGCCGCACCAACTGGCTGCGGTCGCTGATCAGGAAAACGCTGTTTCCAACCGGCCATACGGTGTCGATTGCGCCTTCAAGGGCGGTCCAGTTGCGTTCACCCGTATCGACATCAAACGAAACGGTGCGACCGGAATGGTTACCAATCACAATTGCATTACCCGTCACCATTGGCCCCGCGGTCACGTCAACGATCTGCGCTGCAGCACGGCCACGCCGACCGCCCGCCACAGAGGCATTCCAACGCTGAATTCCGCCTCGACGGAAAGCCGCGGCGATATCACCCGATCCAAATGCGAAAACGGAAAACTCGGACGCAATGACGGGCGCAGGTGCACCCAATACGTTGCCAACGCTTGGGGTGCCCTGAATTTGCCAGAGGACGCGCCCATCTTTCGTGTCCACCGCCCAGCCTGTCTCATCGCCGGCGACGACATAGAGAATGCCCCCGCTCACCAACGGCGCACCACTGCCGGTGGCGTTCAGGCGATTTTGCCATTTCTGCGCGCCGGTCTTGGCGTCCAGCGCGGTCAGACGGCCAAAGCCGGACGACACATAAAGCACTCCGTCGGCATAGGCGAGACCACCCCCAGTGGCGTCCCCCTCTTTCTCGTTGGCGGGAATCAGGTTGGTGGTCCATGCCGCCTGACCCTGAGGCGTAACCGCCGTAACATTCGCGCCGGAATCAAGCGTATAGATCAAGCCACCCGCGACCACAGGATCGGCAGTGATCCGTTGTTTGCGGCTGTCGCCCGCGCCGATATTGGCGGACCAGATCCGTTGTGGCGCCGCGCTGAGCGCCGCGTTTGTCGTACGAAACGCAGTCGTGCCGGGGCTTTGCGACCAGCTGGCATTTCGGCTTTGCGATGGAAGGCTGATCGGCTTGGCGCCGCGGGTCTCAACCGTTTCGTTGTCGACCGCCGGGCGGATATCCTCGCGCTCACCGGGCAGGATCGCCTCGGGCTGCTGACACGCGCTCAGGGCGATCAGAACAAGCGCCGCAGCGGGCAATCCAAAGCGTGAGAAAGAACGTGATACCATGATCTGATGAACTCGTCTGTGAAATTCCGTTTCGCCGCCGGGTTAGCCCTGTTGCCCCAACACGGGTTCAGGTGCGCCACCCAGCGCGACAATCAGCTGCGCCGCGCGCTGTTGCAGATCAATACTCGCCTCTGCGTCCTGACGCAGCGCCTGCAAACGATCCAGCGCCGCCTGCGTCTCGCCCTCGGCGACATCAATCAAGGCCAGCTGCTCTTCGGCCAGCAGGCGCAACGGAGCCCCCGGAGCCGCCAACGCTTCGAATTGTTGACGGCGATCCGCGGCGGGCATGGTGTCTGTCTGCAGCAACAGCGCCTTGAACCCCGCGATGGCGCGATAAATCTCGGGCAGATCACCCTGCGTGGCAATGGCGTTGAGACTGCTGACGGCCTCCTGCTCGGTCCCGGCCTCGACCTGGGCGGCCGAAAGCAGCATGTTCAGCACCGCATCTCCGCCAACGGATTGTGCGTCTACCGTTTGCAGGCGCGCGGCCCGCTCAGCCGAACCATTCTCGGCCAGCGCGGTCAGAATCGCGTCACCCAGTGCCTCGGCCTGACTTGCATCACGTGCCTTGCGAAACTCGTTGAAGGCAGCGCCTCCTACAATCGCTACAACGGCAACCACGCCAACCCAGCCCCAGCGACGCAAAAGCAGGTACATACGATCCCGGCGCACCTCTTCGGTGACCTCATCGATAAAACTGTCGGTATCGCTCATCCTGCCCCCAGGCTTAGGTGTCCGGTTTTCTAGCGCTATGTCATACCCCGGCCTTCCGGCCAAGCCAAGTGCCCGAATTCATACATTTGCCTGGATGTCGCCGGGTCTTGCTTAAAAAAGTGAACCGAACTATTCAGTTTAGTATGGAAATGACCGGGCTCGACCCCATTTTGAAAACATAAGCACCGCTGCCGTGTAGGCGATCATATCTGGAGAAGACACCGCATGCGTTTGATTTCATTCATCAACGCCATATTGGTTGTAGTTGCATTGTATTTTCTCGTGTTCGAACGCGACGCGCTTTTTGCATTTGCGGGCCGCGGCGAGGCGCAGACCGAGGCAACCGTCGATGGTGCGGAAACTGAACCTGTGCAGGTCGCCGATGCCATCGGCGTCATAGCCATAAGGTCCACCGCGCGCGAGATTGGCAGCGCGGTGCAGCTGCGCGGGCAAACCAAAGCCAACCGGCAGGTCGAAGTGCTGGCCGAGACGACCTCGACCGTTTTGTCCGAGCCCAAGCGCAAAGGCACCTTCGTCGAGGCCGGAGATCTGCTGTGCGAATTGGATCCCGGTACGCGTCCGGCGAGTCTTGCCGAGGCCAAGGCCGCAAAGCTTGAGGCACAAAGCCGCGTGCCCGAAGCCGAGGCCCGCCTGCAGGAAGCCCATGCGCGCCTGGCCGAAGCCGAGATCAATCTGACCGCCGCGCGCAAGCTTTCGGAAACAGGCTTTGGCTCGGAAACGCGCCGTATCTCGAGCGAAGCAGAGATGAGCTCCGCCAAAGCGGGAATCAAGTCTGCCGAAGCCGGACTGGAAGCCACTCAGGCCGGGATCGAGGCCGCGACCGCCGAAGTCGCCGCCGCCCAACGCGAGATGGACCGCCTGACAATCGAAGCCCCTTTCAAAGGTCTTCTTGAGAGCGATACAGCCGAGCTCGGAAGCTTGATGCAGCCGGGTGCTCTCTGCGCGACGGTCATCCAGCTGGACCCGATCAAGCTGGTGGGTTTCGTCCCCGAGACCGAGGTGAACCGGATCCTCGTCGGGTCTATGGCGTCGGCGCAGCTGGTCACCGGATTGCAGGTTGAAGGCCGGGTGACTTTTCTCAGCCGCTCTGCCGACGAAACCACACGGACGTTCGAAGTGGAAATCACGGTTCCCAACCCTGAACTTCTGATCCGGGACGGACAGACCGCCAATATCCAGATCGCGGCCGAGGGCGTCAAAGCGCACCTTCTGCCGCAATCGGCGCTGACCCTGAACAATGAAGGTCAGCTTGGCGTACGCACCGTGGTGTCCGACAATGTGGTGGATTTCGTGCCCATTCGCCTGCTGCGCGATACCGCCGACGGTGTTTGGGTGGGCGGGCTGCCGGAAACCGCGGACATCATCGTGGTCGGGCAAGAGTTCGTCACCCGCGGCGTCAGCGTCACGCCGACCTATAGGGAAGCCACACAATGACCGGGATCGTCAGTTGGGCCGCTGGCCGGGCCAGAATGGTCCTGGCCTTCATCGCCATATCGCTGGTCATAGGCGGGTTCGCATATGTGGGCCTTCCGAAAGAGGGCGAACCGGATATCGAAATCCCTGCTCTGTTCGTGTCGGTCCAGTTTCCGGGCATCTCTGCCGAGGATTCCGAAAACCTGCTGATCAAGCCGATGGAAACCGAACTGGCGGATCTGGATGGTCTGAAAGAGATGACGGCGACTGCTGCCGAAGGCTATGCCGGTATCGCGCTTGAGTTTGATTTCGGCTGGGACAAAACCGCCATCACCGCGGATGTTCGCGATGCCATGAACAGCGCGCAGGCCGATTTCCCGGATGGGGCCGAGCAATACTCGCTGAACGAGATCAACTTCTCGGAATTCCCCATCGTCATTGTCAACCTGACCGGCCCTGTTCCGGAACGCACGATGGCCCGCGTCGCCAAAGACCTTCAGGACGAGCTTGAGTCGTTGGATGCGGTGCTTGAGGCCGGGATTGCCGGCAACCGTGACGAGATGCTTGAGGTGGTGATCGACCCCCTGCGGCTCGAGGCTTATAACGTCACCGCCGCCGAACTGATCAGTGTGGTGCAGAACAACAACCAGTTGATCGCCGCTGGCGAAGTCGAGACGGAACAAGGCACGTTCTCGGTCAAGATTCCCTCGTCCTTCAAAACCGCTCAGGATGTCTATGGTTTGCCCATCAAGGTCAACGGCGACCGCGTCGTAACCTTGGGCGAATTGGCCGAGATCAACTACACGTTCGAAGATCGCGAAGGCACCGCGCGCTTTAACGGAGAACCCACAGTCGCGCTGCAGGTGGTCAAACGCAAGGGTTTCAACCTGATCGATACCGTGGCGCTGGTCAAAACCACCATCGCCGAGGCGCAGACCAAATGGCCTGCCGAGCTGCAGGCCGCCGTGGACGTCGGCACCTCGAATGACCAAAGCCGCATCGTCGGTTCGATGGTCAGTCAGCTTGAAGGTTCGGTGCTGACAGCGATTGCACTTGTGATGATCGTGGTTCTGGCCTCGCTGGGCACGCGCGCGGCGCTGCTGGTCGGGTTTGCGATCCCGACCTCGTTCCTGCTGTGTTTTGCGTTCCTTGCGGTCATGGGCGTCAGCATCTCGAACATCGTGATGTTCGGCCTGATCCTGGCTGTGGGTATGTTGGTCGATGGTGCCATCGTGGTGGTCGAATATGCCGACAAGCGTATCAAGGATGGCGTCGGTCCCATGCATGCCTATGTCGAAGCTGCGCAGCGAATGTTCTGGCCCATCGTGTCGTCGACCGCGACAACGCTGTGCGCCTTCCTGCCCATGCTATTCTGGCCCGGCATTCCCGGAGAGTTCATGGGCATGCTGCCTGTTACGCTGATCTTCGTACTGTCTGCCTCGCTGATCGTGGCGTTGATCTATCTGCCTGTCATGGGCGGTGTCTCTGGCCGGATGAGCCGCAGTTTCGACCGCAGCTCGAACTGGCTCAGGGCACGGGCGCCCTGGTGGGTGCGCGCGCTGTTGGTGCCGCCCTCATTGTACATGATCTTCCTCGGCGCGATGCAGATGCTGAACCCGGGCTATCTGGTGCCGGGTGGCGCAGCGGCGGGGGCCTTGATGTTCCTGTTCGGGGCGTTTGCCGGTTCGGTCACCCTGAGCGCGGCCAAGATTCAGCGTGCTCCGGATGATCATGTGCACACCGCCAACGAGCATACGCCGTTTGGCTATGTGGTGAAGTTCCTTGTCGGTAATCCGATCATGCCCGTCGTGTCGCTTGCCGTCGTTGGTTTCGCCGTCATCAGCGTCATGACCGCTTTTGGGGAAAACAACCGGGGCGTCGAGTTCTTTGTCGAAAGCGAACCCGAGCAAGCGACAGCCTATGTGCGAGCGCGCGGCAACCTGTCTCTGGCCGAAAAGGACGAGATGGTGCTGGAGGCCGAACGGATCATCAGCGCCCACCCGGCGGTGATCAATGTATTCTCATTCGCGGGTGACGGCGGGCTGAACCAGAACAATGGCGGCGCAAGCGAGCCGGCGGATACCGTTGGCCGCGTTCAGTTCGAGATCATTCCATGGGAAGACCGCCCCAACGTGTCCGAGCCGATATTGGGCGGTCTCTTTGACCGCCAGATCATCGCCCCCGATTATGACGGCGATTATGTTCTGGACGAGTTGAACGCCGAGCTGGCGCAAATCCCCGGCTTCGTCGTCGAAATTCTGCCTTTGGAACAGGGCCCGGCCTCGGCCAAGCCCGTCCATCTGCGTATCAAGGGTGATGGGTGGGAAAAACTGACCGCATCCACCCTTGCCGCGCGTGAGGTGTTCGAACAAACGCCCGGGCTGATCAAGATCGAAGACACGCTGCCCCTGCCCGGCATCGACTGGCAGATCGACGTTGACGTCGCCAAGGCGGGCCGCTTCGGGGCCGATGTCGCCACCGTCGGCGCGATGGTCCAGCTTGTCACCCGTGGCATCCTGCTGGGCGAAATGCGCCCGGACTCGACCGATGAAGAAATCGAAATCCGCGTCCGCCTGCCCGATCAGGACCGGGTGTTGTCAACGCTCGATACGCTCAAAGTCCGCACGCCAGACGGGCTGGTGCCGCTGTCGAACTTCGTGACCCGCCAGCCGGTGGCCAAACTGGCCGAGATCAATCGCGTCGATCAGCAGCGCTATTATGATGTCAAAGCAGATGTTGAGCCCGGCCTCAGCAAGATTGTCGTCGATGGTCCGGATGGTACGCCGCAACGGCTGGCCGTTGTACGTCCGCTGGCCGCAGGGGCAACCTCGGAAAGTGCGATCATCACGGGACCGAATGGCAGTGAATACGAGTTGGTACAACTGACCGGTGCCGAGAATATCGGCCAACTGCGAACAAGCATCGAGGATGGCAGTGCCAGCTTTGCGCTGATCAACCCGAACGAGCGGATTGCCGTGCTGACCGAGTGGTTGCAGACCGATCCCTTTGACCGTGCCATCAGTTGGGAATGGACCGGCGATCAGGAAGATCAGGCCGAAAGCCAGGCTTTCCTGTCCAGCGCATTCCTCGCCGCCCTTGGGTTGATGTTTGTGATCCTGCTGGCGCAGTTCAACTCGTTCTACAACTCGGTGCTGGTATTGTTGGCGGTGGTGCTGTCGACCACCGGGGTTCTGATCGGGATGATGGTGATGCAGCAGCCGTTTTCAATCATCATGACCGGAACGGGCATCGTGGCGCTGGCGGGGATCGTGGTGAACAACAACATCGTTCTGATCGACACCTATCAGGAATACAGCCGCTATATGCCCCGGATCGAAGCGATTGTCCGCACGGCCGAGGCGCGTATTCGGCCCGTTCTGCTGACCACGCTGACCACCATGGCAGGCCTGACACCCATGATGTTCGGGCTGTCGCTGGACTTCATCAATGGCGGCTATTCGATCGACAGCCCTACCGCACTGTGGTGGAAGCAGCTGGCGACGGCGGTCGTGTTTGGTCTGGGCACCGCAACGGTGCTGACACTGATCGTGACGCCATCCCTGCTGGCGCTGCGCGTCTGGGTGACGACCTACGTGATCTGGGGGGGCAAGGCGATCGCACGGGCCACGCAGGGCCGCTCTAGCAAGATCGCGCAGGACATGGCGATTGACCAAAGCGCGCGCGACATGCAGTGGACCGAGATTGTCTGGAACGACGGCACATCCGAGGCCAAGCAGGACCCCGATCACCCGCCGGGGCCACCGCTTAAAGCCGCCGAATAGCAGGATCAGGGCCGGTCGTTCCGGCCCTTTTTCTTAGCCCTTCAACCGCGACCACGTCTGATGCGCGCAGACCAGATGCTCGCATCCTTTGACCTGAAGCGTGTCGCCCTGCAGCGTCATCTGCGGCACAGCGTCAACATTGATAAGGGGCACCCAGAACTCACCCCCGCCGTATTTGCCACCGCCTTCGCTGGCCACATTCCAAAAAAGCTTCTTGCCGATATTCGGCGTCTGCACCTCTTTGCCCGATGGATCATAGGCTGACATTATCTGGCCGCAGAACTTGTCTCCGCAGGCCGTGATCTTGATGTGAGAGGTCAGGTTCTTGCGATCCGGTTCGGTCTTCCAGATCCCTTCAATCGGGTCCGCCGCAGCCAAGGCGGGGGCCACAAGCAAGGCTGCGATAAGGGGCAATCGTCTGCGCATCTGAAATCCTCCGACTATCAATGCCCGATCATAGCATACCGGGCGCGCAGGATCAGGCCGCCTGCGCATCCGATTGCTGACGGCTCCACAGCTGGGCATAGCGGCCTTCGCGCGCCAGCAGCTCATCATGGGTGCCCTGCTCGATGATCTCTCCGCTTTCCAGAACCACGATCCGGTCGGCCTCGGCAATGGTGCTGAGGCGGTGGGCGATGGTGATCACCGTACGCCCCTCACCGGCACGGGCCAAAGCATCCTTGATGTCCTGTTCGGTGTCGGTGTCCAGCGCCGAGGTCGCCTCATCCAACAGCAGGATCGGAGGGTTCTTGAGCAGCGTGCGCGCGATGCCCACCCGCTGCTTCTCACCGCCCGAGAGCTTCAGGCCGCGTTCACCGACCTTGGTGTCATATCCCTCGGGGAGGCTGGCGATGAAGTCATGGATCTGGGCCGCGCGCGCGGCGGCCTCGACATCCTGCTGAGTGGCCCCTTCACGACCGTAGGCGATGTTGTAGCGGATCGTATCGTTGAACAGCACCGTGTCCTGCGGCACGACACCAATGGCGGCATGCAGGCTGGTCTGGCTGACATCGCGCACGTCCTGCCCGTCGATTTTCAGGGCACCACCGGTGACGTCGTAGAACCGGAACAGCAGCCGCCCGATGGTGGACTTGCCCGATCCGGTTGCCCCAACGATGGCTACGGTCTGCCCCGCCGGAACGGTCAGCGACACGCCTTTCAGGATTTCGCGATCCGCGTCATAGCCAAAGCGTACATTGTCCAGCGTGACCTCGCCCCCGTTGACCTTCAAATTCGGCGCACAGGGCTTGTCTGTAACCTCGGCAGGCTGTTCCAGCAGGTCGAACATCTGCCCCATATCCACCAACGACTGGCGGATTTCGCGATAGACCGTACCCAGAAAGTTCAGCGGCACGGTGATCTGGATCATGTAGGCGTTGACCATCACGAAATCGCCGACGGTCAACTGCCCCTTCTGCACCCCGATGGCGGCCAGAACCATCACGCCGATCAGGCCGCAGGTGATCAGGAAGGACTGGCCAAAATTCAGGAAAGCCAGCGAGTACGCCGTCTTCAAGGCAGCCTTGGCATAGGCTTTCATCGAGACATCATAGCGTTCAGCTTCGCGCGTTTCGGCGTTGAAATATTTGACGGTTTCGAAGTTCAACAGGCTGTCAATGGCGCGCTGGTTGGCCTCGGTATCCTGATCGTTCATTTCGCGACGCAGCTTTACGCGCCATTCGGTCACGGCAAAGGTGAACCAGATATAAAGCGCGATGGTCGCGGCCACGACCACCAGATACCAGACATCGAACAACCACATCAGAATGATCGCGACCAGCAGCAGTTCCAGTATCAACGGCCCGATGGAAAACAGCAGAAAGCGCAGCAGAAACTCGACGCCCTTGACGCCGCGTTCGATGATCCGGCTCAGCCCACCGGTGCGCCGGGTCACGTGGTAGCGCATCGAAAGCTGGTGGATATGCTGAAACGTCTCAAGCGCCAGTGCCCGCAGCGCCCGCTGCCCCACCGGCGCGAACAAGGCATCGCGCAATTGCTGAAAGCCCACCGTCATCATCCGGGCCACGCCATAGGCCACGGTCAACCCGATTGCGCCCAGCGCCAGCGGCGGCACGCCTTCACCAGCCAGACCATCGACCGCTCCTTTATAAAGGATCGGCGTGTAGACAGCGATCAGCTTGGCCACCACCAACATCACCAACGCCAACACGACGCGGCGTTTCACCCATGGCTCATCATCGGGCCACAGGTAAGGCGCGACCTTGCGGATCGTGCGCCAGCCTGAGCGCTGTTCTTCTGCATCAACTTGCAGGGCTGAGGATCGTCTCATCACGTACCTTAACTGCGGTCAGAGAATGCGCCCGGCCCACGGGGCCGAAGCGTTGTGTCATTCGGGAATGGTGAAAATCTGCCCCGGGAAAATCAGGTCAGGGTCGCGAATGGATTCCCGATTGGCCTCGAACAACCGAACGTAAAGGATGCCATCCCCAAACCGTTCGCGCGAGATGGCCCAGAGCGTGTCGCCCTGCTGAACGGTGACGGACCGGATCGGGGGTGTTTCGGTCGGACTGTCGCCTTGCCCGGTCTCTTCGGCGGCGCGCAGAACCTCGACCGGTTCGCGCTTGAACGGTGTCTCAAGACGGCTGACAACAGTGCCATCGGGTGCGACCTCATCCACACGCAGGGTATAGACACCGGGATCGATGCCTTCGACCTCACCCCGCCACTGCCCGTCCGGCGCGGGCGGCAGATCAGCGACCAGGCGGTTGTTCAGATAGAGGCGTACCGCCGATCCATCCTGCGCCCGCCCGGTCAGCTGCACATCGCCAGTGTCCGAATACCCGATCGTATCCAGAGCGATCTGCTTGGGCGGCACATCCCGAACGGTCGGGGGCTGAACCAGCTCGACACCCTCTTCGCCTGAACGCAGGACAGCAATCTGCTGGTCCTGCGCTTCGACCGGCTCGGGCTCTGTGGCTTCAGGCTGCGGCTCGGGTGTTGCCTGAGCCTGTTCCGCCACTTGCGGTGCGCCGCTGGTTTCGTCAGACGGGTCGGCCTCAGCAGTGGTTTCGGCAGGAGCCTCTGGCTCAGGCGCTGTCTCGACCTCAGCAGTTTCCACCTGCGGTTCTTCAGGTTCCGGGGCTGTCTCAGCCGCCGCCACGTCCGGCGCATCAACCGGCGGCGGCGTTTCCTCGGGTGCCGGCAACGCTGCGATCAGGTAATCATCCGAACGCACAGGCTCTCCTTCGCCCAACACCTCCAGAGCCAGCCCTCGCGCAGCATCCGCAAATGGGATCGTGACGAACTCAGCGAATTGACCGCTGGGATCGACAGTAAAACTGTGGACGGTTTCCCCATCCAGCAGCACGTTGATCTCAGACCCGGGTTCGGCATTGCCCGACAGGACAGCATTGCCATCGGGCTCCACGAATATCTGATCCAGAACGGGCGCTTGAGTCGCCTCTGTCGGGGCTTCATCGCTTTCAGGTTCGGCCTCGGCGGTCTGGCTCGGTGCCTCGGCATCAGGTGCCGCCTCGGGCTGGGGCGCACCTTCGGCACTCGTCTCAGGCGTTTGTGCAACTTCCACCACTTCGGGTGCAGCTTGCTCTGGCGTATCACCAAAGCCGCCCAACAGGTACACCCCGCCCGCGCCCACAACTGCGACGATCCCGGCAACCAGCCCCCAGATGAAGGTGCCCGAGCTTCCGCTTCCCGAATTGGCGTCCATTCTTTTCCTTTCACTCCGCCCCGTAAGTACTTTGACAGCCAAGCCTTACATGGAGCGGTTGAGCCAACCTATCAATCCCGCTATCAGGGGTCAAAACCCCGAACACAAGAGCAGAGAGATCGACTTATGCCCCAGAAATCCGTCTGTGTGTATTGCGGGTCACGCAATGGTGCAACTCCGGCCTATGCTGAGGCAGCCCGATCGTTTGGCACCCTTCTCGCCCACGAAGGCTGGCGGCTGGTTTATGGCGCGGGGGATGTGGGTCTGATGGGCGAAGTCGCCCGCGCCGCACAGGCCGCCGGAGGCGACACGTTCGGCGTTATCCCCGTGCACCTGCTGCAGCGCGAGGTGGGCAAGACCGATCTGACACGATTTGTGGTGACCGAGACGATGCACGAGCGCAAGAAAGTCATGATCATGAACGCCGACGCGGTGATCGTGCTGCCCGGCGGCCCCGGATCGCTGGATGAGCTGTTCGAGGCGCTCACCTGGCGGCAGCTGGGCCTGCATGACAAGCCCATTCTTGTGCTGAATGTGGATGGGTATTGGGACGCGCTGCACACGCTGCTGGATCAGGTGATCGATCAGGGTTTTGCCGATGGGTCGCTGGCCGATTTTGTTACCTGGGTCGGCACCCCCGAAGAGGCCATGACCCGTCTGCGCAGTTTCCTGAACTGACGGGCCGGGAACCGGGCGGTGTGCCGCCCGTACCCTTGAGCGTTCAGGCAGGCGCGGCAAGCCGTGTCTTGAGGATACGCTCGACCTTATGCAACGGATGATTGGTCAGCGTCTTGTCGACCTCGGCCACCACCTTGGCCAGAACCTCACTGTGCAGACGACGGCGCAGCAAGCCCAGAACATGCGGGCTGGCGACCAGTACGAGCCTTTTGTACGCCCCTTTCAGCCCTTTCCGGTTCAACAGATTTGCCACATCCTGCACAAACAGAGATCGCGCGTGGGCCTTCCAACTCTCTTCCTCGACCGCAGATTTCTGCTTGGGGCCTGTATCGGCCCGGCGACCAGCCCGGTCGGCTGGTCTGGTCGGGGCGGCGTCTTGTTCCTCGACGGATACGACGACCAGATTGGGGTCCTGCGCGTCGGTGATATTCTCCATCACCAGCGCTTTTTCCCCGTCGGCAATGATAACCCAAGTTCCCTGTTCAAGTGCGGCCATTATGGTCTCCTGCAAAGATTGACGTGGTCTCCCCATCCCTCGGGCACAGATTATCGGTTGCGTGCCGGCAATGTCGCGGCGCGCTGAGCGGTCTGTTTTCAATCAGTTGGCGGCTCTCTCCCTCCGCATATTATAGCTAGGTATTGCGGGGCCGCGTACAATGCCGCGCGCGACGAAAGTTGACGCTTAGGCAGGTTTCTACCTGCGGCAGTGCGCTAGAATGCGCAGATTAGAAAACACTGCTTCTTGGACGCAATCTGGCATCACCAGCACACCGGAAGGTGTCATACTGGCACCAATGCAGGGTCGGCTCTGCTGACAACCCCCACATCGGGGCTACCACGCTGTCAGCTCCTTCTATTGTCAATTTCGTTCGCGAATATCGACAGTGAATTTAGAGATCAGAATAGCCCTACAAACCGATCCGGCAATTCGAACGCGACCTTTCGCTTGAACTTGGGAACGCACCAAACGCCCGGTCGTTTTTTCCTATTGCGCTGGAATCCGGCCGCTAGTCTCTCATAACTATCCGAGAGCTCTTGTTCGGCCTCAACTACAACAAAATTTGACACTGTTTCCGTCGAGGTGTTTGAACGATCGTCAGTCTTTCGGCGGCTGCGGCTCATTTCCGTGAAACTGTCCGCGTCACCGGGTTCGCCAATATCAGCATAACGCACATGGGCCAAATATAGTCCTCTAGGAAGAGCCATACGGCTCGCATCATGTGTTTTGGGATCCTTGGCACCATGAAAGCCAATCTGGATTCCATTCCGTCCTGCGATCGCCTTTGAGTACATTGAGTCTACGATGCCGAGCTGCCTTTGCGCCGAATAAAGCTGTTCATGATCAAGCGGCATATCATCATGCCGTGCAATGAGATTAAATCCGACGCAGAACCAGCCGTCGCTGCTACCCGATTGAAAACAGTCGGCCAGATTCTGATGCTCATTTGGGTCGACGAAAACGAACTCGTCCACGTCGACCTGCATCACCACGTCAACATAGGTTCTCAAAAACTGAGCTAATCCGTTGAGCGCATTGTGTCGATGGTAGTCAAAGCGATCGAGCCCAGTTCTGGGTATCCCTATGACGTTGCACCCAGCACCAATCTCTCGGTGTCTGGGGTCATCTCCGTGGGATACTATGTATAAGTTTTCGTAACCAACAAGCTGCCCGTAGTGGGCGCACCATCTTCCGAGTGTTGCGTAGCCTTTGTACACCATAGTGACAGCAGCGATTCTCATGTTGCTCATACCTCGTCCAACTTCCAAGCAAACAATCTCTGGTAGTGTGCGCATATTCAAGTGGCAGCAATTCAAATGGATTGTGCAAAAAGGTTCTTGATGGCTATCGCGGCAAGGGGAAGTGAATTTGTCGGTCAAATTTCCATATATTGCGCGTACTTGTTTTTGATGCCGAAAACTCACTGCCTGAGCAAGTACTACAAACCTCAAGGAAAACTGGGCCTTACGTCTAATGAGAGAGGCTAGGTACCACGACCTAACGTGCCACTCTCGTTGTTCAACCATGTCCGCTGAGGGCTCCGATCAGACACTCAAACCAACCAAACAGCTTGAACCTTGAAATCAGTACCCCTCAACGAAAAAGGCCCGCCAGCGTCTCCGCCAGCGGACCCCTTTAAAACCTTCGCGGGTGCGATCACATCCGCGATGCGACGTTTTCCCAGTTCACCAGATTGTCGAGGAAGTTCGACAGGTAAGCCGGACGCTTGTTGCGGAAGTCGATGTAGTAGGAATGCTCCCACACATCACAGCCCAGCAGCGCGGTCTGACCGAAGCACAGCGGGTTCACGCCGTTCTCGGTCTTGGTCACGGCCAGCGAGCCATCGGCATTCTTGACCAGCCACGCCCAGCCCGAACCGAACTGGCCCGCACCCGCGGCGCTGAACTGCGACTTGAATTCGTCAACCGAACCAAAGCTCTCGGTCAGGGCTTTTTCCAACTCACCGGGCATGGCGCTGTCGCCGGGGCCCATCATCTCCCAGAACTGGTTGTGGTTCCAAAGCTGGCTGATGTTGTTGAAGATGCCGTTCTGCGCGACGGCGTTGGCGTCATAGGTGCCGACGATGATCTCCTCCATCGACTTGCCATCCCACTCGGTCCCGGCGATCAGCTTGTTGCCGTTATCGACATACGCTTTGTGGTGCAGGTCGTGGTGATATTCCAGCGTTTCGGCGGACATACCTTTGGCTGCCAGCGCGTCATGTGCATAAGGAAGATCAGGAAGTTCAAAAGCCATCTCGGCCCCCTGTTGAAAATGAGTGTTGCGGTTCCAAAGGTTAAATGCTGCGGCAAGGGCCGTAGGTCAAGGGCCGAGATCACAAAACCCTGAGCTCGACCGCGCCCAACAAACGTCCACCACCAGATCATGGCGTCCCGGTCTCGCCCGATAGCTCGCTTTTTTCGAATGCTGCGACCAGCAGCCTAAGGTACTCGGGCCACCCGTCGCGCCACACCAAGGGCACTTCCGATGTTGCGACATCAGAAGTGTTTCGCATCCACGCCCACCCGGTACATGCGTGGCAAACACGACCAATTGGGCTTCATCTGGCCAAAAATATCCTGGGGGTGAGGCCGCAGGCCGAGGGGGCAAAGCCCCCTCACCTGCATCTCAAAAAGTGATCAGGGTTTTAGTAAACCCCAACCTCGCTCCCTGGCTGCGCCGCAACCTTGAGCAGCTTGAACACATAATCCGCAGTCGAGCGGAAGCAGACGACGCGGAAGGTATCTGCATCGTCCATCCAGAAGGCCCCAGCCACCTGCGCCAGGCGCGAGCGGCGGATCTGACCGGGCTGGAAAGCCTCGGTCGAAAACTCGACCGGGGCAACTTTGCCCAGCACCTCGCGGGCGCTGCCACCCGAGACACGGAACACCGCGCGGGCGTCCGAGACATTTACGGCCAAGGCGTGGGTGCCGCTGAGCGCACCTGCCATATCGGCCAGCTTCGCCTCGACCTCGGCATAAGGCACCAGCACCAGCAATTCGTCCGAGGACATCCAGCATACGCCAGTGTCGCCCTTGACCAAAGCCTCACGCTGGCCGGGCACTTTTTGCCCGGTCGCGTCCTTGACGGCCTTGGCCAGCACCTTGTCCGACAGATCACCGCGCAGAGTGATCATGCCCTGCAGGCCGCATTCCTCGACCTTGGCGATGCCTTCATAGCTTGCGTGGTTCAGTGCCCTGATGGGTTCAGACATTCTGCTTCTCCCCGTCCTTGTCGTAGAAGATCGGGTCCACGATCTTGGCTTTGTAGGTTTTCCCGTCGGTTCCGGGGAACTCGACAATCTCACCCATCCGGTCGGGACCATGCTTGATCAGACCCATGGCGATGCCTTTGCCCAGATTGGCCGAGTAATAGGTCGAGGTCACACGCCCGATCATATTGCGCTGGCCGTTGGCATTGACGCCCTCGCCAACCGCATAGGCACCGTCCGGCAGAACCGAACCATCCACAGTCTCCAGACCGACCAATTTCCAGCGTTCGGGATCAGCCATATGGCTGCGTGTGTGGGCACGTTTGCCTAGGTAGTCCTCTTTCTTCTTGGACAGCGCCCAATGCAGCCCCAGATCCTGCGGGATCACGGTACCGTCGGTCTCGTCGCCGATCATGATAAAGCCCTTCTCGGCCCGCAGGATGTGCAGACATTCGGTGCCGTAAGGCATCACGCCGAACTCTTTGCCTGCGTCCATCAGAGCGTCCCAGAACGCTTGACCCTGCGAGGCCGGCACGGCGATCTCGTAAGACAGCTCACCCGAGAACGAGATGCGATAGGCGCGCGCATCGAACTCACCGATCTTGCCGTCGCGCCATTCCATGAAGGGCAGCGCCTCTTTCGACAGGTCCATGCCACCACCCGCTTGCGCGTTCAGTTTCTCAAGCACCTTGCGCGCGTTCGGACCCACGACAGCGACTTGAGCATATTGCTCGGTCACGTTGGCGACATAGACTTTCCAGTCCCACCATTCGGTTTGCAGCCATTCTTCCATGTGACCATGGATACGCTCCGCCCCGCCCGTGGTAGTGTGGCACAGCCATGTGTCCTCGTCGATGCGGGCAACAACACCGTCGTCGATCAGGAAGCCGTTCTCCGAACACATCAGGCCATAGCGGCATTTGCCGACTTTCAGCGTGGACATCATGTTGGTGTACAGCATGTCCAGGAACTTGCCCGCATCCGGGCCCTTGACGATCAGCTTACCCAGCGTCGAGGCGTCCAGCAGGCCGAGGTTTTCGCGGGTGTTTTTCACCTCACGATTCACCGCGTCATGCACGGATTCACCGGGACGGACATAAGCATAGGTCCGGCGCCAATGGCCCACGGGCTCCCAGTCTGCGCCGTTCTTGTCATGCCAGTTGTGCATCGGTGTCTGCCGGATCGGCTGGAACACCTCACCACGCGCTTCACCGCCAATCGAGGCCATCGAGATGGGCGTGTAAGGTGGGCGGAATGTGGTGGTGCCGACCTTCGGAATTTCCGAATCCAGCGCATCAGCTAGGATCGCCAAGCCGTTGATGTTGCTCAACTTACCTTGGTCGGTCGCCATACCCAGTGTGGTGTAACGCTTGGTGTGTTCGACGCTTTCATAGCCTTCGCGCGCCGCCAGCTGAACGTCCGAGACCTTGACGTCGTTCTGGAAGTCCAGCCACGATTTCATGCGCAACTGAATGTCCGCATTCGCGGGCATCAGCCAGACGGCTGCCATCGGCGCCTCCTCGGTGGTTTCACCAGCCGGAGCCTTGGTGTTCTTCGGCTTGAAACCGGCAGCTTTCGCCGCCGCTTTGCCCGCCGCGTGTGCGTCGGTCAAAACTTCGCCCAGCGCCAGCGGACCGTTCGAGCTGCCAGCCGCAACCACAAAGCCTTCGCCATCTGCACCCAGCGGAGGACGCGACGGGTCGGGGCGGAAATGAGCGTTCGCCTCATCCCAGATCAGTTTGCCGCCGCAATGCGACCACATGTGAACGACCGGGGACCAGCCGCCTGACATGGCGACCGCATCACATTCGACCTCTTCCCGCGCGCCACCGATGCCGTCCTGATTGCACAGCTCGACCTTCTTGACGCGTTTACCGCCTTTGACTTTGGCGATGGCCTTGCCGGGGTCGACGCGGATGCCCAGTTGCCGGGCCTCCTCGGCCAAAGGTCCGGCGCTGTCACGCGCGTCGATCACGCGCAGAACATCCACGCCAGCCTGTTTCAGAATGATCGCAGTGCGATAGCCGTCGTCATTGTTCGTGGCGACGATGACACGCTCACCCGGTGTTACGCCCCAGTTGACAACATAGTCACGCATGGCCGAGGCCAGCATGACGCCCGGAACATCGTTGCCCGCGAAAGACAGCGGACGCTCAATCGCGCCGGTGGCAGTGACGACTTGCTTGGCACGAATGCGCCACAGGCGATGACGCGGGCCTTGGGTGCCCGGCTTGTGGTCGGTCAGCCGCTCATATCCCAGCACATAACCGTGGTCATAGACCCCTGCCCCCATGCAACGATTGCGCATGGTGACGTTGTCCATTGTTTCGAGTTCGGAAACCAATTGTTCCACGAACTTATCCACAGGTTCACCGTCGACGGTTCCACCATCAACCGGAGCGCGCCCGCCCCAATGCGCCGTCTGCTCAATCAGGAGAACTTTCGCACCAGATTGCGCAGCCGCTTTTGCGGCTTGCAGACCCGCGACACCCCCGCCGATCACCAGAACATCGGTGAAGGTATAGAAATGTTCATAGGTATCAGCATCCCGGCTGTCCTTGTCGGGCGCTTTGCCCAGACCGGCGGACTGGCGGATGAACGGCTCGTAGACATGTTTCCAGAACGGTTTCGGATGGATGAACATCTTGTAGTAGAAACCGGCCGGCAAGAAGCGCGACAGATGCGTGTTGATCGCGCCAATGTCGAACTCAAGGTTCGGCCAGTGGTTCTGCGACACCGAAGTCAAGCCGTTGAACAATTCGGTTGTGGTGGCGCGCTGGTTCGGCTCGAACCGGTTACCTTCGCCCAGACCGACCAGAGCGTTCGGCTCTTCCGCGCCGCTGGCGACCATGCCGCGTGGACGGTGATACTTGAACGACCGGCCGACCATCATCTGGTCATTCGCCAGCAGGGCGGAGGCCAGCGTATCACCCTCGTAGCCCTGCATCGAGGTGCCGTTGAAGGTAAAGGTAACCTGTTTCGACCGGTCGATCAGCCGGCCTTGTTGTGCGAGACGGGTGCTCATTGTGCGGACCTTTCGCGTGTGGAGACCTCGGAGCCTCCGGCGGGAGTATTTAGGAAAAGATGAAGCATCAGGAGAACTCTCTCCATTTCCATCCCGGGCGCTTGGCCGTGATGGCGTCCTTGATCTCTTGCGGCGGCTCGGTGGTCTGGGCGGAATAGGTGCCAAAGACCTCGAGCGTGTGTGTACAGCGGGCGGCGTGGAACCACTTGCCGCAGCCATTGGCGTGGCGCCAGCGCTCGAAATGAACGCCTTTGGGGTTCTCGCGCATGAACAGGTAGTCGTGGAACTCATCATCCGAAGAGCCGGGACCAAACCGTTTCAGATGCGCTTCACCGCCAGCGGCCAGCTCAGTTTCTTCGGCATCCACGCCACAACAGGGGCAGTTCAGGATCAGCATGTGATCATCCTTTCGGCGGCAGGCGAGACAAAGCGTCCTGCAAAATCTACGTAGAAGGTGCGCGCGATTTTTCGACGAAAAATCTTCATCAGTGCGCCACCCCGGCGGCAACGCTTTCGTCGATGAAGCGGCCCTCTTTGAAGCGGTCCATCGTGTACGCCTCGGTCAGCGGGGAATGACCTGTGGCCATCAGCTGTGCCATACCCCAGCCCGAGCCCGGAATGGCCTTGAAGCCGCCCGTGCCCCAACCCGCGTTGATAAAGCAGCCTTGCAGCGGGGTTTTCGACATGATGGGCGAACGGTCGCCCGTCATGTCCACGATCCCCCCCCACTGACGCAGCATTTTCAGGCGCGAGATCATCGGGAAGGTCTCGACCAGTGCTCGCACGGTTTCCTCGATGTGATGGAAGCTGCCGCGCTGGGTAAAGTTGTTGAACCCGTCGGTGCCGCCGCCAATCACCATTTCGCCTTTGTCGGACTGGGACATGTATCCGTGCACGGTGTTGGCCATCACCACCACATCCATGCAGGGCTTTATCGGCTCGGAGACCAGCGCCTGCAGCGCGACGGCTTCCAGCGGCAAACGGAAACCTGCCATCTCGGCCAACTGACCGGAATGGCCTGCAACGACAATCCCCAGCTTGTCACAGTCGATCGCCCCTTTGGTGGTATCGACACCCACGACGCGGCCGTTTTCCTGACGTACACCGGTGACTTCGCATTGCTGGATGATGTCCATGCCCATTGCAGAACAGGCGCGGGCATACCCCCAGGCCACCGCATCGTGGCGTGCAGTGCCACCGCGTTCCTGCCACAGGCCACCCAGCACCGGATAGCGCGGGCCGTCCAGATTGATGATCGGCACCAGCTCTTTCACGCGCTCGGGCGTGATCCACTCGGTTTTGACGCCCTGCAGTGCATTCGCATGCGCGGTGCGTTGGTAACCCCGGATTTCATGTTGAGTCTGCGCCAGCATGATCACGCCGCGCGGGCTGAACATGATGTTGTAGTTCAGCTCCTGACTCAGATCCTCGTAGAGGCTGCGCGCCTTCTCATACAGGGCCGCCGAAGGGTCCTGCAAATAGTTCGATCGGATAATGGTGGTGTTCCGACCGGTGTTGCCACCGCCCAGCCAGCCTTTCTCGATCACGGCGACATTCTGAATGCCGTAGTTCTTGCCAAGGTAATAGGCCGTCGCAAGACCATGCCCGCCCGCGCCGACGATGATGACGTCGTAGCGCTTCTTGGGTTCGGGCGAACGCCAGGCGCGTTCCCATCCGGTGTGATAGCGCAGCGCTTCACGCGCCACAGCAAAAGCTGAATAGTGTTTCATAAGCGAATCCATCCGGTTCGGTGATTGGGCGCAGATATGCCGTGCCCTGACAGTTTACCCGCGCCGCGCAACGTCGCAATAATGCACTATTGCGACATGAGCGCCCCTCGCGGCCATTTGTCCCTTTTGTCTGCGGGCGCAGAGGTCTAAGTCAGGGCAACATCTTCGGAGACACCATGCCGTTCTGGGTTCTTATATTTCTCGTCGCCCTGCTGATTGCCGGATTTCTAGGTATGGCACTGTTGCGCAACCGTCGCAAAGAACAGCCGACCGCCGCCTATGACCTGAGGGTATATCGTGAGCAGCTGTCAGGGGTTGACCGGGACCTTGCGCGAGGCGTGATTGCCGAGGCTGATGCAGAACGCCTGCGAACCGAAATATCGCGGCGCATT
Source organism: Ruegeria sp. G10 (assembly GCF_056533645.1). Lineage (NCBI taxonomy): Bacteria > Pseudomonadati > Pseudomonadota > Alphaproteobacteria > Rhodobacterales > Roseobacteraceae > Ruegeria > Ruegeria sp. G10. Next base: position 140,095 of record NZ_JBQFOQ010000001.1, read on the forward strand.
CTTGCCGCAGATACGCATATGCGCGGCGAGGCAACCACCGCAGGGCCCTCGCGCACTGTGTCAGCTATTACCCTGATTTTACTGGCAGTCGTACTCGTTGGCGGTGCGCTTGCGATGTATCGTCAGATGGGGGCTGCGGGCTTCCCCGACATGCCGCTGTCGGCGCGTCTGGAACTGGCGGACGACCTGCGCACCAACCGCCCCTCTCAGCTTGAGGCTGAGGGCCTGGCGACGCCGGTACAGCCCCCGGCGCTGGAAGAAAGCTATGCCACTTTGCTCGGGCGCTTGCGTGAAACGGTGGCCGAGCGTCCTGATGATCTGCAGGGCCATATTCTGCTTGCACAGCACGAGACCAACGCCGGTAATTTCAAAGCGGGCTACGAAGCACAGTCGCGCGTCATCGAGCTATCGGGCACCAACGCCTCGGCCGAGGCGTTTTCAGATCTGGCCGAGATGATGATTCTGGCCGCGGGCGGCTATGTCTCTCCCGAGGCCGAGGCCGCTTTGCGACAAGCGCTTGAACGTAATCCAAGGCTGGGACCCGCCCGGTATTACTGGGGTCAGATGCTGGCGCAGACGGGGCGTCCCGATATGGCCTATCGCGTCTGGGTCGAAACACTGAACGACGCCCCGCCGGGCGCGCCGTGGGCCGAGGCGATCCGCGCCCAGATCGATGATCTTGCCTTCCGAGCCGGGGTGTTCAATGCCCCCGACTTCTCAGCCGCACCCGGCCCCAGCGCGGATGATGTGGATGCTGCCGCCTCGATGACACCGGAAGAGCGGCAAGAGATGATCCGCGGCATGGTCGACGGCCTTTCGGACAGGTTGGCAACTGAAGGTGGCACCCCGGAAGAATGGGCACGGTTGATCGCCGCTCTGGGTGTGCTGGGCGAGGGGCAACGCGCAATCGACATTCGCAACGAAGCGATGGAGGTGTTTGCAGGGGACCGTGAAGCGTTGCAGCTGATCGACGCCGCTGCGCTGCAGGCTGGCATCGCGCAATGATCCATGACGTCTTTGAAGAGTTCGCAGCGGCGCTGACCCCGATGTCCGCCCTGATGGGGCTGGATTTGGGTGAGAAGACCATCGGCGTCGCGGTCTCGGACCGGATGCGCGGTGTCGCCACCCCGCTTGAAACGGTGCGACGCAAGAAATTCACACTGGATTCCGCAAGGCTGATCGAGATCGTGACCGAGCGTGAGATCGGTGGCATCGTCCTAGGCCTGCCCCGCAACATGGATGGCAGCGAAGGCCCCCGCTGCCAGTCAACGCGCGCGTTTGCCCGCAATATGACTCGGCTCACAGATCTGCCCATCGGCTTCTGGGACGAACGCCTCAGCACCGTGGCCGCAGAAAAGGCGCTGCTTGAGGCGGATACGACACGAAAGCGTCGCGGACAGGTTATTGATCACGTCGCCGCCGGTTATATCTTGCAAGGAGCGCTGGATAGGTTGCGCTTTCTTTGACGGATCGGAAACCGCAGATGACAAACATGGTTTGGAAACGAAACGAGGTCGAAAGCCCTTGCGTCCAGATTTGCGTTGTCCACCCCACCGAGCGTATCTGCACCGGGTGCTATCGTACTATCGATGAAATCTCGCGCTGGTCCAAAATGGACAGCACTGAGCGCGCCGAGATCATGCAGGACCTGCCCGACCGAAAACCGCGCTTGGCCAAACGCCGCGGCGGACGCGCAGCACGGATGGCGCGCGACTGATCATCGGCGCGCCTCGGGATCGTGCCGTTGACGAGCCTTCAGGACAATTGGGGTCGCTGACAAGTCTCGCTGAAACAGGGCCCGAACTTCGGATTTCTGTATCTGCTTCGCGCCGTCGTTGGGGTGTGGATGATCCTGTGTCCGATCATGGCGCAACGGCGCAGGCCGAACAGGTCCATCGAACACCCGAGAGAATAACTTCTGAAAAATCATCCTTGTCCCCCACCGAGGCCAGAGCAAAACCAGCGTTTGCTTGCCTCGTAAGGCTAGCAGAAGGGTGCGCCGGCACGTCTGGGTTGTTAGCAGCAATGGGACGCATTTAGAGAAGCCCCTGGCCCGAATAAGGGGGAAAAACCTGCAAGACAGATCACAACCCAGACCGCGTTCGGGTTTCTGCGCGACAGTTCAATGATTTGCCGCTTTCACGCCACGAATCCGATGCGCATTCGTAACGCCGCGTCACGGGGCGCATGGGCTGTTTTGGGCTGGGCAGAGCTATCCGGCCGCAAGCCAGGATTTGGCCCTGTCGTAACTCTCGGCCGGGAAATACTCGGTTCGCGTACCCAGCACATGGCTCGCCATGCGTTGCGCCATCTTCTGCCAGTTTTTGTCCCCGACAATCGCCGCGCGGTCCAGCAGGCCGATATGCCCAGCCGCCAGACGGAAATGCGCACCCATCGCGGTCAGGCCCTGCCACCCGTCGAACTCGCGCAGATCGATGAGCAGCCGAAAACCCTCGCGATTTTGCAGCAGCGCATCCAGATCGGTCTGCGCCTGTTTATAATCCTCGGAATCGAGCTTGCCCATCAGGCTGATCTGGATGCACGGACCGCCCAGATCGGTGACATGGATCGCCCCCAAAGACTCGCGCATCCAGCGGCGGGCGGCCTCCAGTTCTTCCATCTCGAACACATGGACGGGACAAGGCAGGATCGGTGCCGCCAAACGCGCGCTTGTCTGAACCCACCCCTGGTCCGCGACCACGCCGATCCGGTCGAAACCACGCCAATGGCTGAGGCCCAGCTTTGTATCCGCCCACGCGGCCCCCAGATCATAGCCTTTGAACTCGGAACCCACGATGGCCAGAAGGCGCACCGCGTCATGTTCCTCCAACGCTGCCTCAATCGCAGGAACCAGCGTCGCCGCATAGTCGGCGCTGGTGACTTCACCCGACAGTTCTACTTCGATCAGTGCACCATCGGCATTTGTATGAACCGTAATCATCGAACCAATCCTCCAAAACCAAAGAATGGCAGGAGGTTACGGAGATTCGAGCCACTGCGCCACTCCGCCGGGCAATTCAGGGCGGAAATAGGCAATCATACGTCCATCCGGCCCCGCCTGCGCCTGTTCGGCGAAGGGTGCGACACCGTGCAGGCAATGACGGTGCAAGAGGTAAGCCTCTCCCGGTCGTGCGGGCAGTTCGATGCGCGGGCATGTCTCGAACACCTCGCGGCGGGCCGCCTGATAGATATCGGTGATATCGGCGCTGGCCAGTTGGTCGGGCGGGACGTCGCGCAGTGCCGCGCGAAACGCATCGCCAAGGATTTTGTGACTGCCGTCCCACAGAACCATCGGGGCGGCATCAGCGCTTGCTTCGGTCAGCGGGATACCCAATATCCACGCATGCGGCTCATCGACCTGCCGTCGCCGGTCAGGTCCCATCGGTTTCAGCCCATCCACATGCGCCGCATCCCGGCGGGCACGATAGCGCGCCGCCGCCTCACTCTCGCCGCGCCGTGGCTGCGGGTAGCCCGGATAAATCACCGAGACCTGCCCCTTGTGCAGATCGATCGCACCGAATTGCCGATGCGCCAGCGTAACCGCAGCTCCGGCCAAGACGGGCGATCCGGCCACCCTGCCTTGAGCGTCATTGTCCAGCGCATCAACCCCGATGAACCAGGTCCCATCGCAGTCCAGCCACTCGTCATGCGCAGGATCATTCACCGATGCCTGCGCCGCCGGCAAGGCGTGCGCCACCCATTCCGCCAAAACCGGATCAAACGGAAACTTGACCCACCCGCGTTCGTGCAACGCCTCTACCATCCCAGTGCCTTTCGCAGCATGTTCAACGCGACCAGAGTGAGAAAGACCGCGAATACCCGCTTTAGCGGTTTCGGGTCCATCGCATGGGCCAGCTTCACCCCCCAGGGCGCGGTGATCATGGTCATGGCCACCACAATGCCAAAGGCCACCAGATTGACCGCGCCGATCGTCAGCGGAGGACGATGCTCAGCCGCAATGTTCAGGAACAGAAAGCCAAATACAGAGGGCACCGCGATGATCACGCCAAACCCTGCCGCCGTGGCCACCGCGCGGTGAATGGGCGTGTTATAGAGGCTCATCAACGGCACCCCAAAGCTACCTCCGCCGATGCCCATCAACACGGACAGGAATCCAACCGAGGGTGACAGAGCGGCACGGTGCAGCCCTTTGGGCATCGCATCCCCCAGCCGCCATTCGGATTTGCCGAGGCCAAGGTAAAGGCCGATCACGATCCCCAGCACACCAAACAGCGCTTGCAGCAGTTCGGTGCGCAGTGCCGAGGCCACCAATACGCCGACCACGGCCCCTGCGGCTATACCCGGGCCCCAGCCGCGCAGGATATCCCAATCGACGGCGCCTTTCTTGTTATGGCTCAGAACCGAGCGGACAGACGTAACAATGATCGTCGCGAGTGACGTCGCCAGACAAAGCTGCATCAATTGCGGCCCACCATATCCAAGTGTCTGAAATGCGTAGAAGAACGCGGGCACAAGAACAATGCCGCCGCCCACGCCCAACAAACCGGCCAGCACGCCGGCCAACGCGCCGATCACAAGCAAAAGGCCCAACATCTGTGCCAGCAACATCGTCTCGGGCATCATCCCCCCAAACCGGCCCGAGGCCGTATCAAACCACCTGTTCCACCTGCGCCAACGCGGTGACAGAGTCCAGCGCCTGCAGGATCACATCCGGGCCAGCATTGTCGCGCACCGCACCCTCAGACAGCATCCGCCGCCAGCCGCGCGCGCCGGGGCGCCCGGCAAACAGGCCCAGCATGTGTCGGGTGATCTGGTGCAAGCGCCCGCCTTGGGCAAGATGCGCCTCGACATAGGGTAGCATTTTGTGCACCACGTCTATCGGGTCGGCGACCTCTCCGGTTCCGAAAATCAGTGGATCCGCAGCGGCCAGAATATCAGTGGGCTGATGATACGCTGCGCGCCCGATCATGACACCGTCCAGCCCCGCCTGCAGATGCTCTTGCGCCTGCGCAAGCGAAGTGATGCCGCCATTTATCGAGATATGCATTTCTGGAAAACACGCCTTCATCTGATGCACCAGATCATAATCCAGAGGCGGAATATCCCTGTTTTCCTTGGGGCTTAATCCCTGCAACCACGCCTTGCGCGCATGGATCGTGACACGCGTGCACCCCGCCGCGTGAATCTGGTCAAGGAAGGCGGGCAGAACCTCGGCGGGCTCCTGTTCGTCCACCCCGATGCGGCATTTCACGGTGACCTCGACATCCACCGCCTCGCGCATCGCCGCGACACAATCAGCGACCTTCTCAGGCGATCGCATGAGCACCGCCCCAAAAGTCCCCGACTGCACCCGATCCGAGGGGCAACCGCAGTTCAGATTGACCTCGTCATACCCTACCTCGGCCCCCAGTTTGGCCGCCTGTGCCAATTCCCGCGGGTCTGAGCCCCCCAACTGCAGCGCCACCGGATGTTCCTGTGGGCTAAAGTCCAACAGATGCAACGCCCCGCCACGCACCAGCGCCGGTGCTGTGACCATCTCGGTGTAAAGTAGGGTTTCCGAGCTAAGCAGACGGTGCAGATACCGGCAGTTCCTGTCGGTCCAATCCATCATAGGTGCCACGCTTAAACGCGCTGCTTTTTGTGCGTTATTTTTCATGGTGTTAACTTCATTCGCATCTGAATACCGTATACCACGACTTCATCCGATTTCCGGGGGTTTTCGATTCGAGCGTGCTACGGTGTAGCATATCCAGAGAATACAAACAGTGGCCCGAATACTGCTGGTTTCTGAGCTGGGCACACCCTGTCCCTTCTCTCCGTTACTCCACCGGAAAGAGGCCATCATTCCCTGGATATATTTGGGTAAGGCCAGTGGTCAAAGCGGTGCAAACAGGTCGGACACATGACTGTTTCTGAAGATTGGGCAAATCAAGTCAAAGATGTCTTGTTATGCGGGCCCAATGTTGGAGTTGGACAAACCTACCAATAGCAATTCGACCTTCGGTCATTCTTGTGTGGAAAGTCTGTCATACACGCGCCCTGATCACTTCGAACGGATGTTGATTGGCCCCCACCCCAATCCTGCCCATCGAAACCGCACAGCATTTGAGTCGCTTGCAAATCTCCGTCACACCTCAGCGGCAGTTAAAGGTCTTGTTCGCCTGCGCGGGAATACTCTGGAATTTTGGACAAAGCTGATTTTAGCGCATCGCCCCAGCCTTCTGAAACGGTGCGGAAGTATTCGTCATCCGCTTCGAACCGCGAGCGTTTTCCGGCCTTAAGGCTGTCTTCGTTGTAAAGCAGCAGGTCCAGCGGTGCCCCGACGGACAAATTGGCTTTGATCGTGGAATCGAAGCTAACGAGCAAGAGTTTAACGGCCTCAGGAAAGCTCATCTCGGGATCATAAGCGCGGACCAGGATTGGACGACCGTATTTTGTTTCTCCGATCTGAAAGAACGGAGTTTCATCTCCGGCTTCGATAAAGTTGCCTTCCGGATAGATCAGGAACAGGCGCGATGGTCCGCCTTTGATCTGTCCACCCAGCACCATTGTGGCGTGAAAGGCGCTGTCGGCTTGTTGGCCCGATTTCGCATGCTGTTCAATCACACTGTTCAGTGTTTCCGCCACCAATTGTGCAACCCGAAACATCGTAGGCGCTTCGAGGATCGATGGCGTGCGCTCTTCGGGCACCTCGGTACGTTCTTCAAGCAAGCTGATTGTCGCTTGGGTCGTCGCCAGGTTTCCGGCCGTCAGCAGAGTGATGGACCGCTCCCCCTCTACCGTCCAGTTGAACATCTTGTTGAAGGTCGAGACGTTATCGACGCCAGCGTTTGTGCGTGTGTCGGACATGAAAACAAGTCCGCGGCTTAGCCGCATGCCCACAGCATAGGTCATTGTCTTCTCCGTTATTGCTGTGCGATCTGCAACTGTACCGTCAATTGCTCATCCGCCGTTCCAACTCGGCTTCCTATTACCGGGGCAGCCTGTGTATAGTCCAGACCGGTTGCGACGCGAACGTAACGATCATCTGGGGAAATCCCGTTCGACACGTCAAAACCGACCCAACCGAGCCCCTCCAGATGCACCTCGGCCCAAGCGTGGGTTGCATCCTGAAGTTCGGTTTCATTCATCATCAGATAGCCGGAGACATAGCGGGCGGGCAGTCCGATCTTGCGCGCACAGGTGATGAAGATATGGGTATGATCCTGACATACTCCGCTGCCTGCCTCGATCGCATCTTCCGCGCTCCAATCGGGGTGCGAGCTCCCGATCTCATAGTTAACGCAGCCTCGGATTGCTTCAGACAAAGCGTGCATTTGGGCCAGGGGTTCATCATTCGGCAAGGACCAGACCAGTTCGTTGACACCCTTGCCCGGCTTTGTCTTTTCCGTGCTGCGTTTGAAAAGCCAAAGAGGAGTCGCGCCTTCATGGCGCCCCAATACACCATGCGTGTCTTCAACCTCGACCACGCCTTCCGAAATCAAGGAAACAGATTGGGTGTTCACATCAAAGCTGATCAGTTCCACCGTGTTGCGATGATAGTCCTCATAGCTCAGTTCCTTGCGACCACCATTAACCTTAGTCGTCCAGCTTTCGATGCGCTGGTTGCGAAAAGACTTGGGCGTTTTCCTCAACTGCTGAAGGCCAAAAGGAATTGGAGCATCGAAATCGTATCGGGTTTCATGTTTGATGCGCAGTTTCATGGGTTACTCATAGAACCGGTAGTCGATTTCGATCTGGTAGCTTAGCGCACTAAGATCGTTAAGAAAATCCTCGATATACTCGTGCAATCCATAGTCGAAAATATCTGATATCTGTCGGCCGAGATACTTGTCGGAAAGCTGATTGGATGCTTCGCATGAGGGGCCCGTGAATCCATAGTCTTTCTTGAGATAGGACAGGTTCTCCTGAATCTTCCTGCAACAGAAATGAAGGCTGCGGGGCATGCGCTGATCCAGGATCAGGAACTGAGCGATATCCGAAGGCGTGGTATTTTGCCCGTGGGTCATCAGGTATCCGCCACCGGCCCCCACCGAGCGCAGGATGCTCTCCCACTGGATATTGTCCAGCGACGACCCGACCGAAAACGCCGTGGGAAGCAAAACATAATACTTAACGTCCAGAATGCGCCCGGTATTGTCGGCACGTTCGATAAAATTTCCGATGCGCATGAAATCAAAGATGTCATTGCGCAGCATCGTGCCAAGGGTCGCGCCACGCACCAGGGCCGTCTGCTGGCGGATCAGCTCAAGCGTACCCGGCAGGTCTCGCTCATTCACGCGACGTTTCATTGCCGCGTCCACTTTCATCCAGGTGCCATTTACCGCACTCCAGACATCGTGGGTCAACGCCGTTCGCACGAGGCGCGCGTTATCTCTGGCCTGTTTGATGACCGATTTTATGGATGAGGGGTTTTCACCGTCCCTCAGCATCCAGTCCACGGCATTTTCTTTGGTTATCTCTTCATACTTGGCAAGAAACCCGTCCAGAACGCCCGCTGTTTTCAATACCGAAGCCCACTCCTCGACCGAGTTGTGGGTGCGCGTCAAAGCCATTCGTTGACCGGTTTCCAACAGTCTTGCTGTGTTTTCCGCGCGTTCCAGATACCGGGCCATCCAGAACAACCCGCCAGCCGTTTTTCCCAGCATGTCAGTCCTCCAGAACCCAGGTGTCTTTTGTCCCGCCGCCCTGGCTGGAATTCACAACCAGTGACCCTTTCTTGAGTGCTACGCGTGTTAACCCTCCCGGAGTGATTTTGATCCCTTCAGGCGAAACCAAAACAAACGGCCGCAGATCAACATGTCTTGGCGCCAGCCCGGATCTTGCGAAAATCGGCACCGTCGACAAAGAAAGCGTCGGTTGGGCAATGTAGTTCGAGGGCCGCGATTTCAGTTTGTCGCGGAACGCTGCGATTTCTTTCTTGCTGGCCGTGGGCCCGATCAGCATCCCATAACCGCCAGAGCCGTGCACTTCTTTCACGACAAGCTCTGACAGGGTGTCAAGCACATAGGCCAGAGAGTCCGGATCGCTGCACCTCCATGTCGGTACGTTCTGCAAAAGCGGCTTCTCACCCGTGTAGAACTCAACGATTTCGGGCATGTAGGAATAAATCGCCTTGTCGTCAGCAATCCCAGTACCCGGTGCATTGGCAATCGTGATTCCACCCGCGCGATACACGTCCATAATACCCGGCACACCCAAAGCACTCTCTGGGTTAAAGTTCAAAGGGTCCAGAAACTCGTCATCGACCCGCCGGTACAGAACATCGATCGGTTTGTAGCCTCGCGTTGTACGCATGCAGACGCGACCATCAACAACCCGCAGGTCATGCCCCTCGACCAATTCAACGGCCATCTGGTCTGCCAAAAAGGCATGCTCGTAATAGGCAGAGTTGTAGATGCCGGGTGTCAGCACGGCGACGGTTGGCTCTCCTTCAGCGCAGCTGGGCGCACAGGCGGCAAGCGATCGCCGCAAGTTTTTGGGGTAGTCCGATACATTCCGCACATTTGTCGCGCTGAACAACTCGGGGAACATCTTCAACATGGTTTCCCGGTTTTCAAGCATGTAACTGACGCCCGATGGCGTGCGCGCATTGTCCTCCAGAACATAGAATTCATCCGGCCCGGTCCGCACCAGATCGACGCCAACAATATGCGTGTAAACCTGACCGGGCGGCGCTACGCCGAGCATCTGTGGCAGGAACGCTTCGTTGCCAGCGATCATCTCGGCGGGAATCCGTCCTGCACGCACAATTTCCTGACGATGGTAAATGTCGTAGAGAAAGGCATTAATCGCCCTGACGCGCTGTTCGATACCGCGCTCCAGCCGCTGCCATTCCCGCCCGGAGATCACCCGTGGAACGATATCAAAGGGGATCAACCGTTCTTCCGCTTCTGCTTTGCCGTAAACGTTGAATGTGATCCCGGTCAGTCTGAAAACTTCTTCAGCTTCGCGCTGTTTGGCTCTCAGCCTTGAAGCGTCCTCTGCATTGAACCAGCGCCCGATTTCTTCGTAAGACCCTCGCAGAGATCCGTCAGCACTGAACATTTCGTCAAAATAGTCGCTCATGCGAGAAGTGTGACGGACATGCCTGCGGATTCAAGTGCTACGGGCTGGATCAGCCAACACCCCTCCGCAGAACGCCTATTTTTCAGGCGAAGTGATGTGCCGAATTTGAAAGGGCTATTGCAGCTGCGTTGGAAGCTCGCTTGCGAGGGCTTCTTTGGCGTTCAATGCCGCAGGGCAAGCGGTTCCAAGAAAGTCAGGAATTGGATGCAGACGCCCAAACCACGTTCCCGGACTAATCTTGCATCGCCAGGTCCTCACGCGGTGTTGGCACAGGTTGCTCCACTCTCTTATGAAACTTCAATGGCCGAGTCGGCTTCTTCGCAGACCTACGCGCATATCCAGCAACAGCTACCGGACGTATTTCACAACCTTTTCAAAAGCCCATAGCTTCCGTTCAAAAGGCCTAGGAACGCTGCGACGCACTTTGCCAAAACCGGACATTCATCTCCGCACTTGAAACGTACATCTCTCGCACATCACGGCTCACCGTATCTCGTTATGCAACCAATCGCGGATTTCGCGTTCCAATGCCTGCAGGCTCTCAATCGCAGGGGCGTGAATACGTGCGGTCGTCGGAATACGCGAACTTAGGTCTTCAAAGTCAGAGCAGAGTTCATCAAATGTCGGATTTTGCTGGCGCAACGCTGCGATTGCGTCGCGCTCATTCGGAAAACTGTCTTCGAACGGATCAGAGACTGGCATCTGGACTCACCGAGGTTTTGCCCGTGTAATAACCGCATTTCTTCCATATTTGTAAGGTAATTTACTGCGTGATACGGTGACACGATCCATGGGTTTGTTTGTTACAATGCGGGGCTTCGATCGTTGAAACACGACGCTGTTCAGAATAGCGACTCGAAGCTGGATAAAGACCAGATTGAGAATGCGCTCGACGCGGTTCTAACGAGCAAAGAGTTTTCCGGTGCCGATCGCCTGAAGGAATTTCTCCGGTACGTGGTGTCGGAAGATCTTGCTGGCCGGTCAAACCTGACACGCGCGAAAACCATCGCTATGGACATATACCACCGCAGTTCTGGCGAGACGGATGCAGAAAATCTGGTGCGCGTTGATGCCGGGCGATTGCGCCGGCGATTGGACGTTTACTACGCGGGGAGCGGAGACCAGGTTCCCATTCGGATCCACATTGATCGCGGCGGCTATGTCCCACGCTATGAAACGCGTGCAGAAGTAAAAACCGAGCACCACTTGGAAGGACCCAAAGATGAATCTGAGCGGTCGACACAAGCACTGAATTGGCGCGATGCCCCGCTTTGGATGCAATTGGTCGTGATCGTTTCATTGATTTCTTTGCTGGTTTCAGGCGGGCTTTTTTTGCGCGCTTACCAACTACAACAGACCCAGGCTGCAGTTTCGGATTTGACCAGTAAATCCGAAGAGGATCGCGGGGATATGCTTATTCGCCGGGAAATCCTTTTCAACGAAGCGCCTGAACGATTGCAGGCGTTGAACCTTGTGGAACAAGGTTTGAATATGCTTCTACCCGCGCCAGACCCTGTTCGAACTGAGGCGGGTATGATCCTGTTCCAACGTGCGGCAGCGCTTGACCCGTCTTACGCCGGTGCTCCGGCAGCGTCTGCTTTGGCATCTGGTATTAGGACCGCATTGACGCCAGCAGGTGAAAACCGGGATGCCTCGCTTGCGTTGACGAAGTCCCATGCTGACGCGGGACTGGAGCTTGATGCAACTGATCCGCTGAGCCTGACGGCGCGCGCGCTCTATGATTATTTGATGAATGACTATCCGTCCGCAAAAGCCCGTCTGGACCGTGCGCTGAAAGTCGATCCCGGCAACCCTCATGTCCGAGACTATTACACACTGATTGCACTTTTTGCCGGTGACTTCGATATGGTTTTTGCGGTGACCGGTTCGGCGGACGCACAAAGCGCTGAGCCTCATCGCCGGGGTGCGTCGCAAAACGCACTTGGTGTGGCCCTGTATCTAGGCGGCGATCCGGGCGCTGCAGTGAAAGTATTCGAAAGGGCCGCTGCGTTGGGTGACCCCATCAGCGTCATAAACCACGCAGTCCTGGCCGCTGCCTATCAGGCAGATGGGCAGTCGCAAAAAGCCAGGAATACGAAGGAACGTATGCAACGGGCTTGGCCAGATGCCAATCTCAGGCCGCTGCTCAATCAGCTTTTCTTTGACCCGGCTCATGTCGACGAGATATTTCGTAAATTCGACCAGATCAGCTAGGTTCGCCCCAATTTTCAAGATGAGTTCACGGTAAAACGCCGTAAAATGCCTACTACGATCTCTCTGACAGCGATCTCCTAAAAAGAAAATTGCCGCGCGTATTCGCGCCGCGAACGTTTTCTTGGAAACAGGATAGCCAAATGAGACGATTGCTTCGAACCTTTGTTGCAGTACCATTTCTGGTCGCGACGGTTGCCGAAACCCAAGAACTGAGTGAGCAAACCGAAGAAGAGGTGGTGCGCCCGGTCAAGACACTGACCATCAGTGATCGAACCGAAGAACATGACCGCTTTTTCGTAGGCATTGCTCAAGCCGCACGCCAGGCGACTTTGAGTTTCCGCGTCGGGGGCACGGTCGAGGCGCTTTTGGTTGCAGTTGGCGACGATGTGGGAGAAGGCGATCCAGTCGCGCGTCTGGACAGGGCGCAATTCGAGACAGAAGTCGATCGCCTGACCGCAGAACTCGCCAGCGCTGAGGCCACGTTTGAAAATGCAGAAACCCAGACCAATCGGCAGCGCCAGCTTGTCGAGCGCGATGTTGCGGCACAGGCGACCTTGGACCGCTTCATTGCGCAAGAGGCATCTGCGCGCGCGGCCGTCGAATCGGTTACAGCGGCGCTTGAAAACGCCAAGCTTGACCTCTCATACACGGAAATCTCTGCGCCATTTTCCGGTATTGTGACTGCAGATTTCGTTGAGGTCTTTGAAGAGGTCCAAGCCAAGGAACAAATCCTCAGAATCCTGGATGATCAGCAGATCGAGATGGTGATCGACGTGCCGGAACGGTTTATTTCGGTCCTGCCAGAGATTGGCGATCTGGTGGTCAGCTTTCCCGCTGTCGGCGTGATGGAATGGCCCGCCAGCATCAGTGAAATCGGCAAAGAAGCCTCGACCACCACTGGTACTTTTCCCGTCACCCTGGCGATGGACCAGCCGGAAGATGCACGCATCCTTCCGGGTATGACCGGTCGAGTACGCGGTCAACCAGAAGATGGCGATGCTGTTGAGGGCGCGATCTCGGTACCGATTGGCGCCGTTTTCACTCCGGAAGGGCAGACGCAAACGCAAGTCTGGGTCCTTGACGCAGATACAATGACCGTATCCGCCCGGGACGTGGAACTGGGATTTGCGGATTCCCGTGGTGTGGCTGTCAAAGATGGCCTCGTGCCGGGCGAGATCGTGGTCGCCGCCGGAGCTAACAGTCTGCGACCCGGCCAGAAGGTGCGCATGTTTGAGGAGGCGCAGTGATGAACTTTGCAGGTTTCGCAATTCGCAACGCCAAATTTACCTGGTTCACGGTTGTGCTTCTCAGCTTTGGCGGGATCGTGTCCTTCTTTTCGCTGGGCCAGCTTGAGGACCCCGAGTTCACAATCAAAACAGCAGTGATCGCAACGCCATACCCCGGTGCAAGCCCCGAAGAGGTCGAGCAGGAAGTCACTGAGCGGATCGAAAGAAAACTGCAGGAAATCAAAGAGATTGACCAGATAACCAGCGAAAGCCGGGCCGGGATGTCGTCGATTGTTGTCGATATCAAAGCGCAGTACTGGTCAGATGAGCTGCAGCAGATTTGGGATACGCTGCGTCGCAAGGTTCGGGACATTGAAGGGCAGTTGCCACCTGGCGTCGGACGCCCGATCATCAATGACGATTTCGGGGACGTACTGGGCTTGGTGATCGCCCTGACATCGGACGGATTTTCCCAAACCGAATTGCGTGGGTATGCCGAGGATTTGGAGAGAGAACTGGCGCTTGTCGATGGCGTCGGACGCGTCGATATTTGGGGGATTCAGGACCGCGCGATTTATGTAGATGCTACTGAAGAATCCCTAGCCGCTCTGGGCATTTCTGGCGCAACTCTACTTTCGACGATTGATGCACAGAACACGGTTGTCGATGCCGGGCGACTGAATGTCGGCGATCACCGGATACGCATTGCGCCAACTGGCGCTTTCAAAAGCCCCGAGGACATCGCTGATCTTGCCATCCGGCCCAGCGCCCTGGACGCGCTGACAACAACTGGGGTCGTCACCGACGAAATCATACGCCTGGGTGATATTGGCGACGTGCGGGAAGGCTATGTCGATCCTCCGACGACCTTGATGCGTTTTGACGGGAAGCCTGCGATTGGAATCGCGTTGTCGTTCCAATCCGGCGCGAATGTTGTCGCGATTGGTCAGGCGGTCGATGCGCGACTGGATGAGTTGTTGCCTGCGCTGCCCATCGGGATCGAGATCGAGAAAGTGCATTGGCAGTCGGATGATGTGGACACCGCCGTTAGCAGTTTCCTGATCAGTCTGGCTCAGGCCGTTGCGATTGTTCTGGCGGTACTCACGCTGGCGATGGGGGTCCGGATGGGTCTGATCATCGGCAGTGGGTTGTTGCTGACCATCCTTGCCACGTTCATTCCACTGGCTATGTTTGGCATCGACCTTCAGCGGATGTCTCTTGGGGCTTTGATCATTGCTTTGGGCATGATGGTGGACAACTCCATCGTGGTTGCAGAAGGCGCAAGTGTGCGTATCCAAAAAGGCATGGATCGCGTCACGGCCGCGGTTGAGGCTGCTGCCCGCCCCTCTATCCCGCTGTTGGGGGCGACGATCGTGGCCATAATGGCGTTCTATCCAATCTTCGCATCGGTCGAAAGCGCAGGTGAGTATTGTCGAACCCTGTTTTCAGTGGTGGCAATATCGCTGCTGATAAGCTGGCTTTTGTCGATGACGGTTACGCCTGTGCAATGTGTCGCGATGCTAAAGGTTGCAGCCCAAGGTGCGCAAAGTGAGGGGGTGTTCCTTCGCGGATATCGTAGGCTGTTGGAAGCCGCCGTTCGCCTGCGTTACCTGACCATCGGAATAGCAGTTGCCTTTCTGATTGCATCCGTTGTGGCCTTTGGGTCGGTCACGCAGCTGTTCTTCCCCACATCTGCAATGAGCAAGTTCATGATCGATTTCTACGCACCGGAAGGTACGCGGATCGAAACCGTGGCTGCGGCAGCCGCAGAGATTGAGACGCGCGTGTCCGAAGAAGACGGCGTGACCGGCACTGCCGCCTTCATCGGCGCAGGCCCGCCCCGGTTTTATCTGCCGGTTGATCCTGAGCCGACCAACCCGGCTTATGCGCAAGTGATCGTCAATGTCGAAAGCTACAAGGACATCCCGCAAATCGCAGAAGCGATCACAGATTGGCTTGCTGAAGCTTACCCCGAAGCAACCGCATTCACGCGGCGGTTTGGCGTGGGTCCTGCAACAACCTGGGGCTTTGAGGCAAGGATCGTAGGTCCGGCAGATGCGGACCCGGAGGTCCTGCGCGAATATGGCGACCAGGCTCTGCAACTCTTGGAGGCACATCCCTGGACCAAGGTTTCGCGCACCAACTGGCACAACAAAGTCCTCACTCAGGTCCCAGAGTTCAATCAGGCAAGTGCTCGTTGGACCGGGACCACCTATGAAGATCTCGGCAATGCCACCAAGCGGGCATTTGACGGGCGGACGATTGGCATTTTCCGCGATGGAGATGAACTGCTGCCAATTGTTTTGCGCCCGCCAGAGGCTGATTTGACCGCGATAGACAATTTTCAGCTCTTGCAGGTGCAGAATCCGCAAGTCCCCGGAACAATCCCTCTTGCGCAAGTCATCAGTGATCTCAGAGCGGAAACAGAAGACCCGGTGATCCAGCGCCTCAACCGGGCGCGGACATTGACAGTGCAGGCAAACCCGATCGATGGCATCACACAACCAAGCTATCGCGATAGCCTGCTGGACGATTTTGAGGCTATCGCCGCTTCGTTGCCGGTCGGCTATCGCATGGAATGGGGTGGTGAATACGAAGACACAGTTGAAGCTCAAGCATCGTTAATACCCGGTATCGCCCCCGCCGTGGCCCTGATCGCGTTGATTGTAGTTGGCCTATTCAACGCGTATCGCCCACCGCTTGTGATTTTTTCAGTCATTCCCTTTGTCCTGATCGGCATCGCCCCGAGCCTGCTTTTGACAGGAACTCCGTTTGGTTTCGTCGCGCTTTTGGGAGCGATGAGTCTGGCGGGAATGATGATAAAAAATGCAATCGTGCTGATCGATCAGATAAACGACAACCTCTCCGACGGGTTTGCACCATACGATGCTTTGATTGACGCCGGTGTATCGCGCCTGCGTCCCGTGACCCTGGCGGCTGCCACGACGGTTTTGGGGGTTATCCCGCTTTTGCCCGACGTCTTTTGGATCGGTCTTGCGGTTACGATTATGGGAGGGTTAACGGTCGGCACAATCCTGACGATGATCCTCGTTCCCGTCCTTTATGCGACCTTCCATGGAATTTGGGGTACCAAACCCGGAAGAACAGACTTTGATGAGATAAACGCTGTGACATAGGTTCGAGCCAAGAATTCTAGTCGAAGTCACTGCTTTGGGCAGGAAGTTGCAACTGCGATCAGCGACCGATCTGGCCGAACCAGACCTTGAAGAACTGACACCTGACAGGCGCCGGTTCAGTGAGCCGCCTCTTGCGCCAGCATTCGATGCGCTCGGCCATACGGTAAATCCCCGCCGCTGTCGCAATGCCCGAAGCATCGCGTTTGTTCGCGTTAACAGAGGAGCGGTCGCCGGCCATGATCCATCGTCTGCCGCGCTGAGATCATGAAGAAACCGCTGAGCCGTAGTTGAAGGGTTTTCGTATAGCCCAAAGCTGATCTTAAACAGTGAATTTCGATGATAGGTGCGGCCTACCCGAGGAGGCATTCGCTGGGAATCCAATGCCCCGCTGTTTCCGAACCCACCGTTTGCGGACAGCCTGAGCCCTGAGGCTGTCCGCAAAGGGCTCAATGTCCGGTGATCTACTTACCAGGAGTTGTAGGACAGGTATTTACCCGACATCTCGACTTTGACGCGGTCGCCTTTCTCGTGCGGAACGCGGGTGACCTGCATGTCGAAATCGATGGCAGACATGATGCCGGTTCCGAATTTCTCTTCGATCAGCGCCTTGAGGGTCGGACCATAGACACCGACGATTTCGTAGAAACGATAGATGCAGGGGTCGGTAGGGACGCTTTGTTCCCAGACCTTTGTGGGCGGCTCGGCCAGTACGCTTGCGGCCTCTTGTGGCAGGCCCATCAGGGTGACCATGGCGTCGGCCTTGTCGGCGGGGAAAGCGTTCATGCCCATGCAGGCCGAATGGGTCCATACCGGCGACATATCGATTTTCTCGGCGATGCCCTCCCAGGTCAGGCCAGCCTGTTTCTTGGCTGACAGGATCATCATGGTGACATCTTCTTTGGTCATCATAGCGGGGATTTCGATTGTGTCTTTCATTTGGGTTCCTCCTGATTTGAATGTCCGTGCGCGGGGCTTTCAGTCGTTGACGGCCCGCAGTTGAGGGTTGGTCTCGGGCACCTCGGGGGCCGAATCTGTCAGGTCGATCACAACCGACTCAGGCCGTTGCGCCGCACCATCGCTGGCCTGACCGGCGAGTTCCTTCGAACGCTGACCAAGGAACTGCACCAGATGGTTTCGGATCGCGTAGTAGTTGGGGTGATCAACGATCTCGGTGCGGGTACGGGGACGGGGAATGGTGATCTCGACCGACTCGGCCACCCGTGCAAACGGGCCATTGGTCATCAGCAGGATGCGGTCGGCCAGCAGGATCGCTTCGTCGATGTCATGGGTAATCATGAACACGGTCTGTTCGGTTTCACCCCAGACTTTCAGCAATTCGTCCTGAATCGTGCCTCGCGTTAGCGCATCCAGCGCGCCGAAGGGTTCATCCAGCAACAACAGCTTGGGTTGGTTGGCAAAAGCGCGGGCAATCGACACGCGCTGCCGCATACCACCCGACAACTGGCTGGGCTTGCGGTGCACCACGTCACCCTCAAGCCCCACCTTGGCCAGGAAGGCGCGCGCGTGTTCCTCGACCTTGGCGGCGGGCCAGTCGGGATAGCGGGCTTTGACACCGAAGGTCACGTTCTTGAGCGCCGACAGCCACGGCAGCAGCGAATAGTTCTGGAACACCACGCCGCGATCCAGCGAAGGGCCGGATACCTCGAACCCGTCCATCTTCACCACGCCTGACGTGGGCTCTGCCAGACCGGCCAAAATATTCATGATGGTCGACTTTCCGCAGCCGGAATGGCCCAGGATGCAGACGAATTCGCCCTTTTCGATGCCAAAGCTGGCGTTTTCGAACACGGTCAGCGTACCGCCCTGCCCGTCCGGGAATTGCTGTGTCAACAATTCGATACTTAGAAACGGTTTACCCATGAGTGTTGTTCCTTATTCGGCATAAGCGACGGCGCGCTGCAGGTAGGCAAAAGCCGAATCCAACAGCATGCCAACTACGCCGATCATGAGGATTGAGAAGATCACCGAAGTGAGGTCGAGGTTGTTCCACTCGTTCCACACGTAATAGCCAATGCCTGTGCCGCCCACCAGCATCTCAGCCGCTACAATGACCAGCCAAGCGATGCCGATGGAGATGCGCATGCCCGTGATGATGGTTGGGGCCGCGGCGGGCAGAATGACGGTAAAGGCGGTGCGAAACGGCCCCAGTTCATGCGTGCGCGCGACATTCACCCAGTCCTGCCGGACACCGGCGACGCCGAAGGCTGTGTTAATCAGCATCGGCCAGATCGAGCAGATGAAGATCACGAAAATCGCGCTTGCCTCACTGTCCTGAATGATGAACAAGGCCAGCGGCATCCACGCCAGTGGTGAAATGGGCCTCAGCACCTGAATGAATGGATTGAACGCCTTGTAGGCGACCTGACTCATCCCGATCAGAAAACCCAGCGGGATCGCCACGAGGGCGGCCATGAAATACCCGGCCAGAACACGATAGATCGAATAGCCGATCTGAATGCCGATCCCCTTGTCGTTGGGGCCCGCGTCGTAGAACGGGTTCGACAGCTGCTCCCACGCCTTGGCGATGACCTGACTTGGGGGTGGCACACCGGCCTTCTGCGCGCCACCACCGGTCAGGCGTTCGTATTCGGTCAGCTCTTCGGCGGCTTTCTGGGCGGGAATGGCGGCCTCCCATATCAGAAGGCCGACCACCAGCATCACCACCGACAGCAGCGCCGCGCGCTGATTGATCGAGAGGTTGTCCAACATTTACGACGCTTTCCCGATTGCAAAGCTGGACACATACCCTTCGGGATCTTTCGGATCGAAGGTCTTGCCCATAATGGTGTGGGTTTTGTAAGTCACGTCCGGCGCGTCATAGCCCAGATCAGTCATGACCTTCTTGGCATCAGCAGCCAGATAGACCTGCTCAGCCACGCCTTTGTAATCCACATCGCCCTCGATATAGCCCCAGCGCTTCATCTGCGTCAGGATCCAGACGCCCATCGAATGCCAGGGGAACGGGTCGAAATCGATCCTGTCCGGCACTTGCTGCACCTCACCCAACCCATCGGCATAGGTACCGGTCAGAACCTGCTCAATCACCGGGACCGGCTGGTTCAGGTAGTTGGTTGGCGCAATCGCTTCCGAGATATCCTTGCGGTTATCGGGGTTCGACGCGAACTGCGTAGCGTCGATGATCGACTTGAGCAGCGCGCCATAGGTATTTGGCAGCTCGGTTGCAAAGCTCAGCGGCGCGGCAAAGGCACAGCAGGGATGGCCTTCCCAGATGTCCTTGGTCAGGGTGTGGATAAAGCCGATCCCCTCCCACACGGCGCGTTGGTTGAACGGGTCGGGCGAGAGATAGCCGTCGAGGTTTCCGGCGCGCAGGTTCGCAACCATTTCTGGCGGCGGTACAACACGGATCTGGATATCGACATCTGGGTCCAGCCCGAACTCGGCCACGTAATAGCGCAGCAGGAAGTTGTGCATCGAGTATTCGAACGGCACGCCGAAGGTGAAACCCTTCCACTGCTTCGGGTCGCGCTTGTCCAGATGTTCGTTCGACAGAACGATGGCCTGCCCGTTGATGTTCTCGATGGCAGGCATGATGTAAGGCGTCGCAACCGATCCCGCGCCCATGGTCATTGCCAATGGCATGGGTGTCAGCATGTGGCTGGCGTCGTATTCGCCCGACAGCGATTTGTCGCGGGCCACGGCCCAGCCGGCTGTTTTGATGACCTGAGCATTCAGGCCGTAGCGTTCGTAGAACCCCATCGGTTGCGCCATGATGATCGGCGTGGCGCAGGTGATCGGAACAAAGCCGATATTCAGATCGGTTTTCTCGGGAGTGCCCAGATTGTCCAGGATGGCCGCCTTGGCCTGTTCAAGCGGAAAGACCGAGGCCAGCGCCGCAGCAGCGGTCCCGCCACCCAGCATCCCCATGAACGACCGACGGTTGATGTCGCTTTGCCCGAACACAGACCGCACGATCGCGCTTTCGACCACGCGTTCGGTCATCTGTTCCGAGGTCATAACCTCGGGCTCGGCATAGTCCTTGTCATGGCCGTGGCCGGACAGGCATCCCTCGCAACCGCAATCGGCCCCGTGGCGCAGGTCGGTCTTTGCGGAAAACGGATTTCCAAGGCTCTTGATCGTCATGGTTTTCCCCTTGTTTCAGTGAAGTTGACATGATGGTGCCAGCCGGAATGGCGCCAAAACAGGGGGCGCATAAAATTTGTGCGTCGAATAAAATCAATTGAAAATAATAGTTTAATCAAAATGAGGCCTGACAGATTTTACGATAAATCGTAAATTACGAAATCTCGAATTCAGATGCCGCGCCGCAGCGCTAGACTGCGAATATGACGCTTGCCCTGCTGCCCCCCGATTCCCTTTTGCACGCGCTGCCCGAGGCGGCGCTGGTGCTGGACACCTCTGCCGACCGGATTGTCGAATGGAATACCAGTGCAAGTGATTTTCTGGGTGCAGGGCCTGATACCCGGCCTTTGCCCTTCTCGCGCTACCTGCGATCCGCGCTGCCGCAATTCGTCGTGTTTATTGAAGAGGTCGACCACCGAAGCGAAAGCTGGACCCGTGATATTCCCCTGACCTCGGCCAATGGAAAGGTGACGCGCTGCGAACTGCGCGCACGTCAGATGCCGGGCAAACCGGGCTGGCTGATGATGACGCTGACCGATCTGGACGCGCTGGACCACCGGGCCGAGTTGACCGCGATGGCCGAGACCTTTCGCGCCGGTATCCTGGAATGGAAGCGGACCGAGGGGTTCTTTGCCGAACTGGAACGTCAGAACCAGCTGATCCTGAACGCGGCGGGTGAAGGGATTTACGGCGTCAATGCCGAGGGAAAAACCACCTTCGTCAACCGAGCCGCACAAGAGATGCTGGGTTGGACAACCCGTGATCTATTGGGCAAAGACATCCATTCGATGATCCACCACCATCATCTGAACGGCGAAGTCTACCCATCTCAGCAATGCCCGATCTACCGCTCATTCCGGTTCGAACAGGTCAACCGGATTGAGGATGAGGTGTTCTGGCGCAAGGATGGCAAGCCGATCCGCGTCGAATATGTCTCGACCCCAATCTACGACCAACAGGTTCTGGCCGGGGCCGTGGTAATCTTTCGCGACATTACTGAACGCAAGGAAAACGAGCGCAAGCTGCGCGACGCTCTGGATGAAGTCGCTGCCCTGCGCGACCGGTTGGAGCAGGAGAACGCCTATCTGCAAGAGGCGATCACCTCGGAACGGGCGCATCACGACATCATCGGCACCTCGCCTGCGATCCGCCAGATCGTGACGCGGATCGACCTGGTAGCCGGTACGGATGCAACCGTGCTGATCTCGGGCGAGACAGGCACCGGCAAATCTCTGGTAGCAACCGAAATTCACAAAGCCAGCCCGCGCGCCCGCCGTCCGCTGATCCATTTCAAATGCAGTTCCGTGGCGCGCGAAGAAGTTGAGGCCGAGCTGTTCGGGCAGGTGCGCGGTGCCCATAACGGGGCCACGCGGGACAAACCTGGCAAGCTGGAACTGGCCCATGGTGGCACGCTGTTTCTGGACGATGTGGAAGATTTACCGCTGGAGATTCAGGGCAAGTTTTTGGCGGTCTTGCAGAACGGCGTAGTGACACGGTTGGGCGACACGCGGGAAAAACCGATCGACTTGCGCGTCATCGCCGCTACTTCTCTGACCGAAGCGCAAGCACGACGGGCCGACCGTATTCGCGAGGACCTGTATCTGTTCCTCAACGTCTTTCCGATCACCTGTCCACCCCTTCGCGACCGGCCCGAGGATATCCCGCAACTGGCCACGCATTTGCTCAAGATCGCCTGCCGCAGGCTGAACCGGCCGGTGCCGGTTCTGACCGAGCATGGGGTAAAGCAATTACAGAGCTACGACTGGCCGGGAAACGTCCGCGAACTCCACAACGTGATCGAGCGTGCCGCAATTGTTTCTCATGATACAAAGCTTGTAGTCGAGCTTGAGGGCGCGTCACCAGGCGCACCCACAAACGCCTCTTTTAAAACAGAAGCTCAGATGCAGGACTTGGCGCGATTAAACCTGATCGCAGCCTTGCGCGAAACACAAGGACTGGTTTCCGGCCCTTCCGGCGCCGCAGCGTTGCTGGGCGTCAGGCCAACGACTTTGTATTCGCGGATAAAGTCCATGAACATTGTCGATACCGAATGGCAATAGGTCAGGTTCGCATGAGGGTTTCACATAACGACCAGATCGTCCCCAAAGCACCCGTCCGAGAGAAAGTCGAGCATGAAATCAATCGAAGCTTGGCATCTGAACCCAAAGGCAAACGCCTCCGAATAATAGATCATCACGCACGCAATGTCGGCCAGGAGTGCCCGAGATAGAGATTGCGATCCGGTTGAGCCCGCGCGATCCGATGTTGCAAAACATGTACTTTTAACGGGGTCACATCCTGTTTCACCTGGAACGCTACGAAGTAGCGCTGGACGCAGCCCGGCAGTTGGGCGCGGTGGCAACAAGCAATACTTGGCGGCTGTTTCATCACCTGTTGAGCGCGGCCACTCTTGCCGAGATGAGCAGGCAAGAGGATGCCCAAGAGGCCGTCAAAGATGCGCTTGAGACTGACCCGAAACTGTCAATTTCGGCGATGCGCAGGCAATTCGCAGGATCAAAAACCACCCCGAAAACCGACGGATCTGGCTGGCAAGCTTGCAAATCGCGGACGTGCCAAATGAGAATCGGTGCCAAACTTGGCACCACGCTATGGCCTGCCGCCCTCTGTCGGTCAGCCTGCACTATCCTGAAGCGGAGCAAACTGTCCCTCGGGCATGTCCACGGCTCTGTAGGCTTCGACAAAAGGCAAGATGTGTTCATCCGGGCGCGCAAAGCGCCGGTACATCCAGACGATGTCAGCAATTTTTATCCCCGGACGAATTTTGTTGAGCCTGTCCCGTGCGGCAATGGCGGCGTTGCGCGGGCCCAGTTCGGCCAGAATTGCAACCTCAATGGAGACCGACCACCAAACGTCCGGCTGTGCCCCTTTGCGATAGGTGCTCAGCGCCGTTTCATAATCTCCGTTCAAGAAATGATACTCGGCCAGTGACTGATACCAGTTTGGGTCTGCTGCATTTGGGTCAAGCGCAATTGCGTTTTCGACAAGAGCGGCGCCCAATTCCAGACGCCCGGACCAAATGAACTCATAGCCGATCTGACCTTGCAGATACCGATCTGCCCCCAACGCAAGCGCTGTTTCGGCGGACGAGAAGAACCCGTCAAGATCGCGCTGAATCTGCAGCACAAGCGCCAAAAGGAAGTGTGCGCGCTCAGAATACGGATTCAGAGACACCGCGTTCCGCGCGGCCTCTTCCGCGCGTTGGATTTTCTCGTCCTGTGTCCCTGGATACAGCCCGGTAAAAAGCTTCACATCGGTAAGCAGTGCCTCGGCCAATTGCGCCCACCCTCGCC
Organism: Ruegeria sp. G10; assembly: GCF_056533645.1. NCBI lineage: Bacteria > Pseudomonadati > Pseudomonadota > Alphaproteobacteria > Rhodobacterales > Roseobacteraceae > Ruegeria > Ruegeria sp. G10. The sequence goes on from NZ_JBQFOQ010000001.1 coordinate 164,134, forward strand.
AATACTCGGGTTCGTCCTCAACAACCCGCAGGATACAGCCGCGGACACGCTCTTGCATATCCCGTCGGTTCAGAAAACCAACGCGCAGCAGGGAACACTCATAAGACGAGAGATGTTGCGGAGGTTTCGCACGCGCATGACCTGCGTGAATGCGCTTGATCGCCCCGCCCGCGTCACCCACAGCCGAGGCTACTTTTTCAGTTATGTTCAGTTGAACGTCCAGAATACTTGAAGTCGTGAGGCTTTCGTCATACGCCTCCGACCAGACCTGAAGCTCCGAAGCTGTGTCTATCAGTCGTGCTGTCACACGCAGACGATCTGCAACCTGCCGGACTGAGCCCTCCAGCACATAGTCCGCGCCGAATTTCTGCCGGATACTGCGCGGGTCACTTTCGTCCGGTCCGACGGAATGGGTGGATTGGCGGGACAGTACGTTGAGGTCCTGGTAGCTCCCCAGCTCAACGATGATGTCTTCGCCAATGCCAACAGCCAATAAATCGCGGGCGTCCGTATTGCTAAGGTTTTGAAATGGCAGAACCGCAACGGTCGGGCCTGTTGGCTCTGACAACAGAGCAGCTTCATCAAAGGTCATGGCATCGGGCGGTTCGCGATCAAAGCCGATCCACCACGTTAATATGCTTACAGCCCCAAGACCTACCAGAACCAATGCACCGGCCGTCAATGGAAGCTTGTTTGATCGCCGTTTGAATGCGGGCGCTCTGTCGGGCATAACGAGGAAAACCCGAACCGGTTCGGCGATGTTCTTTAGGTTTTTCAGACCGAGATCCTCAAATCCGACATCCACCTTGCCCATAGCCTGATGCGCGACACTCTCGGAAACCGCGACGCCGCCTGGGTCCGCCAAACTTTCAATGCGGGAGGCAACATTCACCCCGTCACCATAGAGGTCCCCATCAGCGATCATGACATCACCGAGGTTTATCCCGATCCGAAGTTGCAACCGCGACCCGTTGTCGAGGGCCGGAGCAGCCTCAGCCATTGCCTGCTGGATCTCGACACCACAGTTTACGGCATCGACAACCGAAGCAAACTCGACAAGAGCACCATCCCCCATCACCTTGACGAGGCGCCCGTGATGCCTGGCAATTGCGGGATCAAAAACCTCTGAACGCAGAGTTTTGAGAGCGGACAATACCCCTGCTTCGTCGCTGCCCATCAACGACGAATACCCAACGACATCGGCAGCCATGATCGCGGCGAGTCGGCGCTTCATAGGACCCTCCTGTTCACAGTCTAACTAAAGTCATGAAGTCTAGCCAATGCGTGCCTTTCTGGTAGCTCAAGCTTCTTTATGAGTTATGTCCCAGACCAAATGTCCGCTTCGCCTCGACGGCTCCTACTCTCCGCAGGTGCCAAGAAAGCCAGCTTTCCGCTAGTTCTTTTGAATAATGCTGCGTTGCGGGCGCAGAATGCGATGGTCGTAACACGGCGTAGACGCCTTTCTGATCAGGATCTGTATGTCTGCTGCAGTTCAATAAAAATCTTGGCCAATTTACGGAGGTTCTAGGCGGTGGCGGCGAGGAGAATTTCGTCTTTCGCACCGCAGGTACTGCTCAATTAGAGCCGTCGCATCCCGAGGACGCGTGTGGGGTGGGCGACGAGTATTTCCACCTTCTTCCTGAGCTCCATTGCGATGCCTTGCCCGCGGGTCTTGTCGGGCATCCTCGTGTCTTCGCGGCTGACCTTGCGGGCATCGGCGTTCGGGCAGCGCCTGGCTTTGGACGGGAAGACCTGGCAGATCTCTTTCAAAGCACCATAACGGGCGTTGCCCTTGCCGGTCGGACCCCGGTTCGGATCGGAGTAGTTGCGGCGGAATTGCTTAAGCGCGTGGACCTCCGGGCAGATGTATTGATCGTTCTCGGCATCCCATTCGAAGTGCGTAAAGCTCCAGGTTCCTTCGTTGCGCTCTAATCTAGCGAACACTGGAATATGCGGCGCAATCTTGCGATCGACCAGCCACACCAGAAGCGGACCGGTGCCTTAGGCTGTATCGGCAATCAGCCGTTCTGGACGCAGATCGAACTTTAACGTCGCGCGGTCTAACATCGTCTGTATTAACCCAACTTGGGCTTACAAGGTCGAGCGGTCCGCCTCGAAATCGACAATGACCCCGTGATCGGTGTCGATCAACCAGTTGCCGGAATAGCCAAAGAACGCTGCCCCCCACCAAACGCCGCCTTATCCAGTGTGTCGAGATACCCCCGGAGCGCTCGGGTTGCGTCTGCTGGATCGATGCTCTCCGCTTTCAATTCTTCCTTCGGTGTGCAGTTCTGCTGGTCGGCATATGTTTTGATCTGACTGTCATCAATCGGCACGCGCTGCGCGCTGACCAGACCTTCTTGGATGCACCGCAGAACCGACCGTGCCGGTTCTTGGAGAACGTCCAATGATCCCGCACTCGGTCGTTCAGATGTACCTCTTCGCACGACCGTCACTCGGATCAGATACCGAAGCAATGGCCCACCAGCAACATCCGGATCGGCAGTTCATGCCTCGATCAAGGAAGAGTTTTTCAATAGACTTTCGCCTTTTCCGATGGTGCCCGTTACCTTCGCAAGAACCAGGATGATGCTGATCGATTGTCTGAAACTATGGCGCGACAACTGACTGATCTGAAGCGGATTGCCATTCAAAAAAATGAATGAAGTCGGCGATGTTTTGCTGTACAGTTGCTTTTTCGGGATTTCGGTATGGGCCCGGCAGAAACAGCCTGCGCCGGAAAGAATGGCGAATGAGCGTCCACCGCAAAATCAGGTTTGGCCTCGTCTAATTAGACCTCATCTTCAAACTTCACTGCGATCCGGCGACACAGCGCGTATTGCGGTGAAGCAGTCGTTTGCCCAGCACGCTTATACCTTGTTAGAGAAACTGATTGAAGCGAAGCTTCATGATCAAGTCTGACCAGTTTCTAAGTATGTGCTAGACGGCGAGGCCAATTCCCCAAAAAATCTTTTAAATACAGATACCTAAAACCTGATTCAAAAATTCATCATAGGTGCCACCCTCAGGCGGGCGCTTCTGTGGATATCTTTGGGCTTCTCGTCCGGCATATCTTGGTCACGTCATCAGGATGCAATTTTCAGCAAATACCGGATGTATCGAAAGGGGTTCATTCGGCAAACCGTTCTCAATCTTGGGGAAATGGTACCGCCTCCCTGGCTTGAACAGGGGACCTCTGGATCCACAAAACCCAAATAACCGTTGAAAACACAAGATAATTTAGACCTCTGGATAAACCGTCCAGAAGCCCTTCTTTCTAAGCTAAATGATTTCAGTCACATAAAAGACCGTTTCTTATGAGTGTGATTTTCATGTCTGAGATGTGTCTAATTCACACAGATTGTTCGATAAATGTTCTCATTTGTGGTAAGATGTCGGTATGTATGAAATCCGTATCTACCGGAAATCCGGTAAGCAGATGCTTCGCACTGCCAAGTTGTCAGATTTTGGTCGCTTTAGTTTCTGGAGTTGGTGTCAGCTTTTCTTCACTCTGAAGAAGTACACTGTTCGCCAATAATTAAAGAGGCCGCCCCGAAGGACGACCTCTCTTAGCAAGTTTTAAAGTCCGATACCCCGAAACAGCCAGCCAAGACCGTAAAGGTCAAAAACAGTCTGCACACGGTACTTCGAACTGTCCGACCTGCTGGCTTCGAGGATGAAAGTTGCTCGCATGAGCGCCTCCATCTTCAAGTGTGCGGGGGACGCTTGTTGTACCAGCCACCCACACCCCACGCCAGTTTGCCGCTTTTTGGGTTTTCGGCTAACCGCTGGTCTTATCGGTGTAGGTAAGGTCGCCTTGTAGCCCTTTCAACCCCGACCACCAGATTTTGTAGAATACACCTCGATTTACAGATGAATAACGTGTCTGTGGCGTGTCTTTGTTCCAGACAGCAGCCGGATCGTCTAACACTTGGTGTCCGTATCTCAATGATTTTGTGGGGGTTTTTATGGTACCGCCTCCCTGGCTTGAACAGGGGACCTCTGGATCCACAATCCAGCGCTCTAACCAACTGAGCTAAGGCGGCACTCGTGAGGGGCGATTTAGCGAAGGCGTGCGGGGATTGCAAGGGGATTAAAGTTGAATTCGCCAGCTTTGTTCCACCAGATCGACGCCGAATGAGTGCACCGGCTTGCTGTCGATCAGGTGCCACCCTGAGGCGCGATAGAGCGCGCAGGCGGCGGCGTGACTTTCATGGGTCCACAGCACCATTTCCTGATACCCGGTATCGCGGGCAAAGCCCATACAGGTAGACAGCAGGCGCTTGCCCAGCCCCTGCCCGCGCGCTTCAGGCACCAGCAAAAACAGGCGCAGTTTGGCGGTTTTGTCATCCGCCCTGACACAGAAGATACTGCCCAAGCGTTCGCCTGCGTGCTCGGCGATCCAACCTTGTTCGCAGCTGGGATCGTGATCGGCTATGAATTCATCCAGGATGCGCGCGACCAGCTTGCCGAAACTGTGGTCGAACCCTTCGTCACGGGTATAGAGAACGTCGTGCTGTTCGACCAACCAAGGCGCATCCGCGGCGGTAAACGGTCTAAGGGTAATGTCATCCATGTCGCACCTAAACGCATAGCCTGCTTGATTCTCGCCCCATCGCACGTTAGCACCAAATCGCATTTCCCGGAGGCGCAAATGGGCATCAACACCGAACGCGATATCGAAGCGAATCTACAGATCGGGCCGACCGATCAGGGCATGGTGCGCCTGTTCATCGAAGGTGCAGGGATCGAGATCCCAATGGATTTCGACCCCGAAGAGGCGGAAGAAATCGCCGAGGAAATCCGCGCCGCCGCTGAAGCCGCACGCGCCGTCAAAGGCTAAATCCGCGGATCGCGCAGGGCCTGCAATCTGCGGGCCGCGTCGACCGCGAATTTCTGCACCATCTTCTTGCGCCGTGCCGGGGCCAGTTTGCTCTCCGGCCCCATTCGGATGATCTCGGCGTCATAGGCATCAGCGATGATCAGCCCTGTTTCCGCGGGCAGCAGTTCGGTCGGGAACGCGATATCGACGGCCCAGAAGAATCGGTCGCACCAATCCAGATAGCCCTGCCATTTGGAATCCGACTGATAGTCGGCCCGGCTGGATTTACACTCGACCACCCATAATTCACCCTTCGGGCCAAGCCCCATCACATCGACCCGCAGCCCACGCGTGGGGACGAATTCTTCAATTGAAACATAACCATGGGTCAACAGGTGGCGCGAAACGCCCCGCGCGAGCCTCTGTCCGGGTTGCAGGTCCAGTGTCATATGAGAAATGTGAACAATTAGTGAACAAAAATCAAGAAGCTTGCTCTTGCGCTGCGGGCATCCAAACCCTAGTTAAACCCGTGGCGGGTTCTGCCCTTCTTGTGACAGGTAGCATTCTGGTGGCCTTAAGCAATTCCGAGGGGGCTGGCTCTGTTCAGGTCCTGGCCTGATTACCTGGCGCCCACCTGTACATACAGGTCCTCGGGAATCAAACCGCACGGTTGACTGGTGGTCCCGCCACATTTTCCAAGATATTTCAGCGCCTTGCGCGGGCTTCCTGTTTCACGGGCGCGGGTTTCAGCCCATGCGCAACCGGTGTGCCCCCGCGCGGTTTGTTGGGCTTTTCGGCCATGCTCATGATTGCATAAGCGAATTGCACGCCAGCAAAGACGATGCCGTTCATAAACCAGATCATCAGAAGTGCGATCAGGCCGATCTCGGAGCCGGAGATCAGGTGGCGCAGGTTAGCCACGTTAAGGGCCAGAAGAACCCCGACAAACACCGCCGAGATGACGAACCCCCACGCGACCTGTGTGATGTAAAGGCGGATCAGTTTGGGCATGGCGAACCTCGTTGCTCTGATGCCCTGAGTCTAGTGCATGTCCGCGCCGCGTAAAGGCGTCAGAACGCCTCGGGTTGGGCCTCGCGCGCCATGTGGTCCAGAACTGCGTTCACGAATTTGGGTTCTTTGCCTTCGGGGAAGAAGGCGCGGGCCACGTCGACGAATTCGGTGATCACGACCTTGGGCGGCGTGTCGCTTTGGGTCAGTTCTGCGCCTGCAGCGCGGAACAGGGCGCGCAGGGTCGGGTCGATGCGCGCGATGGGCCACTTGGCGACCAGCGCCCGGTCGGTCATCTGGTCGATGGGGGCCTGATAGTTCACGGCATCATCAACCAGCTTGCGGAAAACGCTGATATCACCGTCCAGCATCTCTTCGCCCTCATAGACCGCACCAAACCGATGATCCAGAAACTCGGTCACGACCGCCTCGGTCGTCTGGCCGGATTGCTCCATCTGGAACAGCGCCTGCACGGCGTAAAGCCGGGCGGCGGATTTCATCAGGCGTTTCTGGTTGGCCGGTTTCGGCGCGTCGGTCTTTGTCATGCTGTCGAGGGTCCGTTGCTGTCGCCCGCCACAAGGATGGACTCGGACGGCGGCTTGAAACCGACGCCCTTTTTGGAAGAGCCCCACTTACGGCTGAGTGCGATCAGATGCAAGGCCGCAGCGGCCGCGCCGCCGCCTTTATTCATCTTTTCGGGATTGGCACGCACCTCGGCCTGCTCGTCATTCTCTACAGTCAGGATGCCGTTGCCGATCAGCAGGCCCTGTAGGCCCATCAACTGGATGGCACGGCTCGAGTCATTGCAGACGGTCTCATAATGTGTGGTCTCGCCCCGGATCACACAGCCCAGCGCAACATAGCCGTCATAGTTGCACTGACGGTCGGCCATCGCAATAGCGGTCGGGATTTCCAGCGCGCCGGGCACTTCGACGACGTCACACGTGCCGCCTGCAGCCTCGATCTCGGCCTTGGCACCGGCGACCATGTTATCGGCGATGGCGCGATAGAACGGAGCCACCACCAGCAGCAGTTTCACCGGTTTATCGAATGTCGGGGTCGGCAGGACGCCGTGTTTGTCTTGTTCAGCCACGATCAGTCTTCCTTGAGGATAGAGCGGGTGCCGACGATGGATAGCCCAAAGGCGTCGAGCCCCAGATATACGGTTTCCGGCGAGTCGGTCAGCAGCACAAGTTCCTGAATGCCCATCTTCGACAGAATCTGCGCGCCCAGACCGGTTTGCTTGATGGTCCGGGGGCCTTCGTCGTCGGCGGCATACAGCGAGTTGCGTGGCTGGCGGAACAGGCAGACGACGCCACGCCCTTCTTCTGCAATTTTCTCCATCGCGCGCGGCAATTCGCGCGAGGATTTCGGGCCAAGGCCCAGAATGTCCGGCGCTTCGTGCAGGGCGTGGGTCCGGGTCAGAACCGGCTCGGGCGTGGTGATGTCGCCCTTGATCATGACCACGTGTTCGATGCCATGGGTCTGATCGGTGAAAATCCGCATCTCCCATTCGCCACCATATTCCGAAGTCACCGTATCGCGCGAGGTTTCGACAACCAGATTGTCATTGCGCGAGCGGTAGGTGATCAGGTCGCTGATGGTGCCGATCTTCATGCCATGCTCTTTGGCAAAGGCCACCAGATCGGGCAGCCGCGCCATGGTGCCGTCGGGTTTCATGATCTCGCAGATAACGCCCGCCGGGTTCAGACCCGCAAGGCGCGAGATATCCACGGCAGCCTCGGTATGACCCGCGCGCACCAGCACCCCGCCCCGCTTGGCGCGCAGCGGAAAGACATGCCCCGGTGTCGCAATATCTGCCATCGTGTTCTGTTCATTGATCGCCGTCGCCACGGTCAACGCCCGGTCAGCGGCGGAAATGCCGGTCGAGACCCCCTCGCGCGCTTCGATCGATACGGTGAACGCCGTCTCGTGCCGCGATGAGTTGTTCACCGCCATCATCGGCAGACCCAGCGCCTCGATCCGTTCCGCCGTCATCGGCAGACAGATCAGGCCGCGCCCGTGAGTGGCCATGAAGTTGATCGCCTCGGCATCGGCGAATTCGGCGGGAATGACCAGATCGCCTTCGTTCTCGCGATCCTCATGGTCGACCAGGATGTACATCCGACCCTTGCGGGCGTCTTCAATGATGTCTTCGATCGGGCTGATCGCCTGGCGCAGTTGCGCCTCGACCGGGCCGGGGGTTTCAAAGCTCATGGGGCAGCCTTTCAGATGGCGTGTTTGCTGCGCGGAATAGACCAGAGCGGGCGCAAAGGCCAGAGCGCAAAGTCAGGACATCTCGGCCAGGCGCGCCACGTACCGCGCAAGCGTATCGATTTCGAGGTTCACACGGTCCCCCACCGTCACATCGCCCCACGTCGTAACCTCTTTGGTGTGGGGGATGAAATTGATGCCAAAATCGCACCCGTCGACGTCGTTCACCGTTAGCGAGGTGCCGTTCAGCGTAACCGAGCCTTTGGGCGCGATGAACCGGGCAAGATCGGCGGGCGCGCGCAGGGTGACGCGAGTGCTGTCGCCCTCGTCCTCGACGACCACGACCTCGGCTACGCCATCGACATGGCCCGAGACGATATGGCCGCCCAGTTCATCACCCACTTTCAGCGCACGTTCCAGGTTGACCCGTTTGCCCAGACGCCAGCTGTCCAGATTTGTTTTCGACACCGTCTCGGCGCTGATCTGCACGTCGTACCAGTCATCCCCCAGCGCGATCACCGTCAGGCAAACGCCGTCGCTGGCGATTGATGCACCGATATCGATACCCGCCGTGTCATAGGCGGTCTTGATCCGGGCGCGCAGGTCGCCCTGTTGATCCAGTTCGGAGACAGTACCGATGTCGGTAACGATCCCTGTAAACATATTCGTAACCCTCAGAGCCTAGCGTTGAGCCTGCAGGTAAAGCCCGATAACCCAACCGGCAAGCCCCGCCTTGCTGTCAAAGTGACAAAGAGGCATATTTTTAGCAAGACGCACCACTCCACCACGGCACGAGCACACCGCATGAGCCCTTCCAACCTTCGCCCGAACAGGCGTGTGTTTCTGTTTTTACAGGGGCCCCATGGCCCGTTCTTCAACGCGCTTGGCCGGATGCTGCGCGCGACGGGTGCGCGCACGCTGCGCGTCGGATTCAACGCGGGCGATCAGGCCTTCTGGCGTGATAGGGCCACCTATATCCCCTATCTGGGCAAGCCCGAACACTGGCCGCAGGCGTTCTGTGATCTGATTGACGACCATGATGTGACTGACATTGTCCTGTATGGCGACACCCGTCCGATACATGCGCAGGCCGTGCGCATTGCGAAACAGCGCCATCTGACAGTTCACGTTTTTGAAGAAGGCTATCTGCGTCCATGGTGGGTCACCTACGAGCGCGACGGATCAAACGGGAACTCTCGGTTGATGCACCTGAATGTGGCCGACATGCAGAGAGCGCTGGCGCAATCTGACGGCCCAACTCCGCCGCCCCCCTCCCATTGGGGCGATATGCGCCAGCACATCTTTTATGGCGCACTCTACCATTGGTTCGTTTTGTTCCTGAACCGCCGCTACCGCAACTTCCGATCTCACCGAGAGCTTCCGGTCGCAAGAGAATTTCGCCTGTATTTCAAACGCCTGGCACTGATGCCATTTCACCGTATGCAACGCGGTCTGGCGACGGCGCGCGTCAAATGGGGCGGGTTTCCCTATCATCTGGTGCTGCTGCAGCTTGGCCATGACAGTTCGGTCCAGTCGCATTCCGATTTCACCTGCATGAGCGCGTTTCTGGAACAAGTCATTGCCGGATTCGCCAAGGGGGCACCCGCCCACCATCACCTTGTTATCAAGGAACACCCACTGGAAAACCATCGGGAGCCTTTGCGCCAGCTTGCCCGCAAGTTTGCCCGTCTCCACGGGCTTGCTGACCGGGTGCACTATGTGCCGGGGGGCAAGCTGGCCAAACTGCTGACCGAATCCGTATCGGCCATCACCGTCAACTCGACTGCAGGGCAGCAAGCCTTGTGGCGAGGCATCCCGCTCAAGGCGTTCGGAAGGTCCGTCTACGACAAGCCCGAGTTCGTATCCGGTCAGGGCATCGAAGCCTTTTTCACAGCCCCGCAGGCCCCGGATGCCGCCGCATATCGCACCTATCGCCAGTTTCTGCTTGAAACCAGTCAGGTGGCCGGAGGATTTTATTCGCATCGCGGGCGGCGACAGCTGCTGCGCCGTGCAGTCGACCTGATGCTGCCGCCGCACGATCCCTATCAGGCCGTTCTGAACCGCGACGCGACCGCCACGCCACAGTTGCGCCTCGTTCGCTAAACCCGCTCAAGTCGCGCTGGAAGTTTCGCGATCAACCGGATAATCTACGCAAAACAAAGACGACTGAGGGACACCGGCAGTGCAGCGCTTTTCTACCCGATGGATGCGGGCAGCTTCTTTTGTGGCAGCCCTTGGATTGCTGGCGGCATGCCAGCTTCCGAAAGCTGGTCCAAGCAAGTCTGAAATTCTGGCTGGGTCTACTGTAAACGGCGGCGATGCGTTTGTTGTCGAGGTGGATGATCGCGTCGCGCGTGCCACAGCCGCCGTACCGCAATTCGGTTTCTCGCAATCCTTCCGAGGCGCGGAAAGCATAGCTTCGGATACTGTTCGCCCCGGCGACACGCTGAATCTGACGGTCTGGGAAAATGTCGAAGATGGTTTGCTGACCACGGCCGCGGGCGGCGCCGCCAATCTCAGCGAACTTCAGGTCGACAGCGACGGCTTTATATTCGTGCCCTATGCCGGACGCGTGCGCGCGGCGGGAAATACGCCCGAACAGTTGCGTACGCTGATCGCCTCTAAACTGGAAGAACAGACGCCGGATCCTCAGGTTCAGGTAAGCCGCACCCCCGGCGATGGCTCCACCGTGTCGCTGACAGGCACGATTGGCGCGCCGGGCATCTACCCGATCGAGCGGCCCACCGGCACATTGTCGACCATGCTGGCCAGCGCTGGTGGTGTGGCTGTCGCGCCCGACATCGCATTGGTGACCGTCATACGCGGCAAACAGCGCGGAACGATCTGGTACAATGATCTGTTCCGCAACCCAGAAACCGATATTGCGCTGCGCGGCGGTGATCGCATTCTGGTCGAACAGGACAGCCGATCATTTGTAGCGCTGGGTTCGACCGGCGGGCAATCGCGTGTGCCATTCGAAAGCCAGGATCTTTCTGCGCTCGAGGCTTTGGCCCAGGTCGGCGGATTGCAATCATTGTCCTCGGATCCGACCGGCATTTTTGTGCTGCGCAAAGAACGACAAGACATCGCGCGCAACGTGATGGGCCGGGCAGACCTGCAGGGTGATCAGCGCATGATCTATCTGCTGAACCTGACCGCGCCGAACGGCCTGTTCGTAGCCCGTGACTTTGTCATCCGCGACGATGACACAATCTATGTGACCGAAGCGCCGTATGCACAATGGACCAAGTCGATCTCGCTGATCGCGGGAGGGCTGACGCCAATCGCGAACGTGGCGACCCTGACGGGTGGCTGATACATGCTGCCCGAACAGGAACAATCGGCCGGGGGCGCACGCTCTCGGCTTTTTGTTTACAATGGCGGGTTTCTGACACAGCGCAGAGTCCGACGCATTCTGTCTTTGGCGGGCTACGACCTGAAACTCGGTCGACCTGAAACAGGCGACCTAATCGGCGTCTGGGGCAACAGCCCGACGGCCCATCGCGGCCTGCAAGTTGCCGAAAAGAGTGGCGCGCCCGTCTTACGGGTCGAGGATGCATTTTTGCGCTCGGTCCGCCCCGGGCGCGCAGGCGAACCGCCGCTGGGACTGCTGCTGGATCGGTCCGGCCTGCATTTCGACCCCAGCGCCCCGTCCGACCTCGAGGTTTTGCTGGCCACCCACCCTCTGGACGACACCGCGCTGCTGAACCGCGCGCGCGACGGCATGGCCCGGATACGCGAAGGGCATCTGAGCAAGTACACGGGCTTTGATCCCAACCACCCCCCCCCCGACCCCGGGTATGTCCTTGTCATCGACCAGACGCAGGGCGATGCCTCGGTCACCGCAAGCCGGGCCGACCGCGCGCGCTTTCTTGAAATGCTGTTCGTCGCGCAAGAGGAAAACCCCAGTGCGCCCATTCTGATCAAGACCCACCCGGAAACTGCCGCGGGCCACCGAAATGGCTACTTCGAGGATGGGGACCAGAACGACCGCGTATCCTTTCTGACCGATCCGATCAACCCGTGGTCGCTGCTGGACGGCGCGATTGGCGTTTACACTGTGTCCTCGCAGATGGGGTTCGAGGCTATTCTGGCCGGACACAAACCGCGCGTCTTTGGCCAGCCTTTCTATGCGGGCTGGGGTCTGACGCAGGATGAGTTTCCCGTGCAGCGCCGTCAGCGCAACCTCACGCGGGCTCAGATGTTTGCTGCAGCCATGATCCTGTATCCGCGCTGGTATGATCCGTTTCATGACTGTCTTTGCGATTTTGAGACCGCGTTGAACGCGTTCGAGGCCACAACCCGTGCGTGGCGTGAGGATCACAATGGCTGGACCGCGTCCGGCATGCGGGTCTGGAAACGCCGTCACCTACAGCAAATGTTCGGGCAACACGGCAAACTGCGCTTTGTCGCCCAGCCCCCGAAACCGCAAACACAGCCGCATATGAGTTGGGCCAGCCGCGCCGGTGACGCGCCGGATGTGGTCCGGATCGAGGATGGGTTCCTGCGCTCACGCGGGTTGGGGGCTGAACTGGTGCCTCCTCTGTCGCTGGTCACCGATGATCTGGGTATCTATTACGACCCCACCCGCCCCAGCCGTCTTGAGGAATGGATCGCCGCGCGCGAAACCCTGCGCCCGGATCAGAACCAGCGGGCCGAACGGCTGGTGGCCCTGCTGCTGGCCGAGGGTCTGAGCAAATACAACACCGGAAATCCCGCCGTCCCCCTGCCCCAGGGGCGTCGCATTCTGGTGCCCGGACAGGTCGAGGATGACGCCTCTATCCGCCTGGGCACCGGTGCTGTCCGCACCAATCTGGACCTGCTGCGTGCCACACGCGCGGCCAACCCGGATGCGGTTCTGATCTACAAGCCCCACCCGGATGTCGAGGCCGGGCTGCGCGAGGGGCAGATCGACGCCGAGGGTCTGGCCGACGTGGTTGCCGCTGACACCCATCCGGCCGCGTTACTGACGCAAGTCGATGTGGTTTGGACCATGACCTCGTTGATAGGGTTCGAGGCACTGTTGCGCGGCGTTCAGGTCACCACGCTCGGCGCGCCGTTCTATGCCGGGTGGGGGCTGACGACTGATCTTGGCGCAGTTCCGGCGCGGCGCGGCGCGCGGCCTTCGCTGTCGGGTTTGGTGCATGCAGCGCTGATCGACTACCCGCGCTATTTCGATCCTGTCACCAAGCAGCCCTGCCCGGTCGAAATCGCGGTCGAGCGGCTGGCGCTTGGCGCCCCGGCATTTACCGGGCCGATCAATCGGATTCTGTCAAAACTGCAAGGCGCTTTTGCAACCTACGCCCATCTGTGGCGCTGACCTTCAGCGCGTTGTGCGGACCCAGCGGTGCAAAACGTCTGGGCCCAGAACCTGCGTTTCGACCAGATCAAATCGGGGTGCATTGCCCAGCGTATTCAGGCCCAAGGCACCGATCGCGGGCAGACCTTCTGCACCGATGGTCAGACCGGCGGTAAAGCCTGCAAGCTCATCCACCAGATCACCTCGCAGCAGCGAGGCGGCCAGCGCCGATCCACCTTCGCAGAACACGCGCGTCAATCCTGCCTGACCCAGTTGTTGCAACAGGTCAGCGGCATCAACATGATGCCCCTGCAATGCGCAGGGGATCAGTTTGGCGCCCAACCCCTCCCACGCGCGGGCGCGTTCGGGGTCGGGGTGCGGACCATGGCACAACCAGACTGGAACCTCGGTCGCGGTGCGGGCCAGATGCCCCATCAGCGGCAAATCCAGATGGCGAGAGACAACCACACGCACCGGCTGTTGCGTGATGCCCAGATCGCGCACGGTCAGCGACGGATCATCCGCCCGCGCCGTCCCGGCGCCAACCATCACCGCATCGTGACGGGCGCGCATGGCATGCACCGCGCGCCTCGCCTGGGGTCCGGTGATCCATTGGCTGTGGCCGGTCTCGGTCGCGATCCGGCCATCAAAGCTGCTGGCCAGCTTAAGCGTCACGAACGGGCGGCCCTGCTCGGTTTTCAGAAAGAACCCGGCGTGGTCTTGCTCGGCCTCATACGTCAAGACACCGGTCTGCACTTCAATCCCCGCGGCGCGCAACATGGCAAAGCCCTGCCCGGCCACGCGCGGGTCGCTGTCTTCGACAGCGCAGACAACACGCGCGACACCCGCGTCGATCAGGGCCTGCGCACAGGGCGGCGTTTTGCCGTGATGCGCGCAAGGTTCCAGCGAAACATACGCGGTCGCACCCCGCGCCGCCGATCCGGCCCGCGTCAGAGCCTCGGTCTCGGCGTGGGGGCGTCCGCCGGGCTGGGTCCAGCCCCGACCGACAATCCGGTCATCGCGCACAATCACACACCCGACGGACGGGTTGGGCCAGCATTGCCCCTGACCGCGCCGCCCCAGAGACAGGGCCAGCGCCATAAATCGCTTATCTGTTTCGCTCACTCATCCGTCGTGGGCTGCGGCGGGCGCAACTCGTGGACGAACTCCTCGAAATCATCGGCCGCCTGGAAATTCTTGTAGACACTTGCAAAGCGAACATACGCAACCGTGTCGATCCGGGCCAGCGCCTCCATAACGATTTCACCGATTTTGTTGGACGGTATATCCGTCTCACCCATGCTTTCCAAACGGCGTACGATGCCCGAGATCATCTGGTCGATCCGATCCGGTTCGATGGGTCGTTTCTGCATCGAGATGCGGATCGAGCGCTCCAGCTTGTCGCGGTCGAAATCCTCGCGCTTGCCGTTGGTTTTGATGACCACCAGATCGCGCAGTTGTACCCGTTCATAGGTGGTGAACCGGCCACCACATGCGGGGCAGAACCGACGCCTGCGGATCGCGACGTGATCCTCTGCAGGGCGTGAATCCTTGACCTGAGTGTCGATATTTCCGCAAAACGGGCAGCGCATCCGCCGTCTCCTCGTCCCTAGTTCCGCCTCTTTTGTAAGCACTACGGCTTACTTATCCACAACTATAGGGCAGCCGCTAGGATTTGGGTAGTCGGAAATTTTCACCGCAATATAAAGCGTCACGCAAAATGCGCGGCAACCTTGCGCTGATGGGGTGCGCTGCGGTGTTCAAACAGGTAGATGCCCTGCCATGTGCCCAAAACAGGCCGCCCGCCCGAGACCGGGACCGACAGCGACACCGGCATCATGGCCGCCTTGATATGGGCAGGCATGTCATCCGGCCCCTCATAGGTGTGGCGCAGATAGGCCATGGATGGATGGTCAGACGACGGTACCAGCCTGTCAAAAAACGCGTGCAGATCGGTCTGAACCTCGGGATCGGCGTTTTCCTGGATGAGAAGCGAGCACGAGGTGTGCCGCACGAACAGAGTCAGCAGCCCGTCTGATGCAGAGGGCAGCCAAGCGCGCACTTGGCCGGTGAACTCATAAAGGCCGGCCCCGTTCGTCTGGATTGTGAATTCGGTTTGGCGCACGGGTCAACGCGTGTTTGCGCGACCGTTGCATCGACCATTGGCGCGCTGCACAGACATGCTGTATCCCGGTTTGAACCCGGCTGAAACAAATCCCTGCTGCGATCCGTTTGCTGGCATCTGCATTGAAAATTGCACGGCGGTCTTGCGTCCTGTCGTCACGCTCGGTCCGTAACCGCGCAGCACATAGATTCTGTCTTGCCAGCCTGCGCCCAGGTTTCGACGCGCATAATCAGCAGCGGTACACCAATAACCACCCGAGTCCATGCGCGGCCCCGGAGTAACTTCGAAATCGGTGCCATTGAGCGCGTGCGCCTGATAGCCGTTACGCGCTGCACTTGGGCTGGCAGACACGCCCAGCATCACCAGGATCATAAGCATCAGCGAGCTAAACTGTTTCATCATCACCATCTTCCAGTTTCAACTTGATAGCTAGAATAGTAAATTGCACTTTCAAATCACTGTGCCCCACAATCATGTCAGGCAACACCCTGTTTTTCCCCATCCGGCACCAGCCACCCCGTATAGCGGATCAGCACCCCAAGACCCGGAGCATGAGCGCCGATATCGAAGCAGAAGCGCGACTGATCATCCTGACCTTCGGAAGAGGTCGATCTGAGCCGCAGCATCCTTGGGCATGGGATGCCAAGCACACTGACGCGATGGATGTCGATTGCAATGCCGGATTGAGTCAGCACCGGGCGCAGCAAGAGGGTCAGGGCGCCCATACGCTCTCGAACGCAGCCGCGGCGCTCATCAAAACGCAGGCGTGATCGTGTGCGGTGACCCGCAAACTCGCGCACCCACAGCCAATCCTTATCATTGCGGCGAATGGTAATCGCCACTGGAACATCGTCGCCCGCAGGCGGAAACCCTCCGGCCCACAGCGCCAATGCGATCAGCCGCCCCCGCCCGCGTGTGATACTGCAGCGCCCGTGGTACCGACCCCCGCCTTGATGGAAAGCCCGGATCGCTGCAGGCAGATTGGGTGACTTGCCCAGCGCCTGCAGGAAGGGATCGGGCTCAGTATCCATCGCTGGCAAACCGCGCCCTTACCTCGAAATTCGGGACGAGGCAGCTGTCGCGACGTCCAAAAAGCGTATATCGATTTCTGGCAATCGCATGATACAACGGGTCTTTCATCCAGCGTGGCAGGTACCTGCACAGACCCAACACCCACCATGCCCCCGGCAAGACACGCATAGCGGCGGCAAAGGCATCCAACCTCTGATGGACCCGCCCGTCGACGATCACAAGGTTGGTCTCGAAATCGGCAACTGGCAGGCCAAGCTGCGCATACAGGCGCTGCCCCAGAGCGGACTGCGCAGTGGCAAATCTAAAGCGATGCTCGGTATCGCGGTGCAGCATGAATCGAAAGAACCCCGAACAGAGCACGCATTCGCCGTCAAAGACGATCAGATCCGGTTCAGAAATCGTCAGGTCGCGCATCGTTTTTCAAAGGATTGCCAGCATGTTCGTCGAATTTGGCACGCCTGTCTGTCGGTGGCAATGCGACACGCAGGGCGCAAGGTTTGAAGTGTCGGGGAACCCGTTGAAACGGTTTGGTGGACCATTCGCCCAGGCTCTGACCTCTTCCCCGTGAGGCGCTGACCCGACAACATCTAGAGATTAGGCCGGGATCCACCGGCATGTCTTGGCAATTTCGGTCAACTCCTTGTGCGGATTGGACATCTGAAAGACTCGCACTGAGCGCAGATTTGGCGTTAGGCTGTGTGGGTTAACAGTGTTTGGTTTCAGATGGACGTCGACATTTCGAGAATTCAGTTGCTGTCACGCACGCTTGAGGAACAGGTGGGCACCTCAGTCGTTGATCGCGTGCTAAGTCGCTGCGATCTGGACCGCTCTCAGATTGCACCGCCCGCCACGCTATACAGTGCGCATAAAGAGGCGCAGTTTGTTCGCCATGCCTGCGACGCGGTGGCCGATATTACTTTTGGCGCGCGCGCCGGGCTGGGATTCAACGCCTCGTCAAGCATCACGGCCTATATCAGTAAATACTCGCGTGATCTGAAACAGGTCATGGAAAACACCGCGCGGTTTCATGGCATCATCGATCCAGCTCTGGCCTTCCGCCTGCGCGTCTCGGGCAATTCCGCCTCGCTTGAGGCTGATTGGAAGGACCCCGGCTTTTCCCGCTATCACCGCCGTACCGAATTCTTGTTGTTTGCCGCCATCGCGCGGATGCGAGCGTTGACACAGACCCAGCTGCATCCGATTGAAATACGGTTTCAGCACGAGGTCGGGCAACACGCTGGCAGGTTTGAGAAAATCGGCGGTTTCCCCGTTACATTCGGGGCCGAGCGGTTGGAGATCATCCTGTCCCTACCCTCGCTGGAGATCCCGATCCCGACTTACGATCCCAGCCTGCGCACCCATCTTCTGGAGTATGGCGAACGCCTGCTGGCCGAGCGGCAATCCCCGCGCCAGAAAACACGAGCCAGGGTCGAGGGGCTGATCACCGGGTCGATGCCCGGCGGTCTCATTCAGGCCGAGGACGCCGCCGCGCAACTGGGCCTCAGCCCGCGCACCTTGGCCCGTCGGCTGGCAGATGAGGGCACCAGCTATCGCGAGATTGTCGAGGATTTGCGCTGCGATCTTGCGCAGACCTTCATCAAGAACGGCATGTCCCTGTCCGAAATCTCCTATGCGCTGGGCTATTCCGATCAGGCTGCTTTTTCCACCGCGTTCAAACGCTGGACCGGACAAGCCCCCAGTGCATTTCGCAATCGCGTCGACCATCCCCTGAGGTGAGGGTGGCCGAGGGTCATCAGCGTTGCCACCTCGCCCCGGCCTGTCCCATGAGTGGACACCGCCGATATAAAGAGCCCCCCGCAGCGATCCTTGCGCGTTCTCGCCAAATTGATTTGAAGTTTGGACAGCGTGAGCGAGGCAAAGAAAAAGGCGCCCCAGGGCGCCTTTGACTTACTGATCCAGGAACGACCGCAACTTCCGCGACCGACTGGGATGCTTGAGCTTTCGCAGCGCTTTCGCCTCGATCTGACGGATACGTTCGCGGGTCACGCTGAACTGCTGACCCACCTCTTCCAGCGTGTGATCAGTGTTCATGCCGATGCCAAACCGCATCCGCAGAACCCGCTCCTCACGCGGGGTGAGCGAGGCCAGAACCCGGGTCGTGGTTTCCTTGAGGTTTTCTTGAATGGCGCTGTCCAGCGGTAGCACAGCATTCTTGTCCTCGATGAAATCCCCCAGTTGGCTGTCTTCTTCGTCGCCGATGGGCGTTTCCAGTGAGATCGGCTCTTTGGCGATTTTCATCACCTTGCGCACTTTCTCAAGCGGCATCTGCAGCTTTTCGGCCAATTCTTCCGGCGTCGGCTCTCGGCCGATTTCGTGCAGCATCTGACGACCGGTCCGAACCAGTTTGTTGATTGTCTCGATCATATGAACCGGGATACGGATCGTCCGCGCCTGATCCGCGATAGACCGCGTGATCGCCTGACGAATCCACCACGTCGCATAGGTCGAGAATTTATAACCACGACGATACTCGAACTTGTCCACCGCCTTCATCAGGCCAATGTTGCCTTCCTGAATAAGATCAAGGAATTGCAGGCCGCGATTCGTGTATTTTTTGGCGATCGAGATCACCAGACGCAGGTTCGCTTCGACCATTTCTTTCTTGGCCTGCCGCGCCTCTTTCTCACCCTTCTGAACCTGCTGCACGATGCGGCGGAATTCAGGGATGTCGAGACCAACATATTGCCCGACCTGAGCCATGTCGTTGCGCAGTTCCTCAACCTTCTCGGTCGAGCGTTCGATGAACATCTGCCAACCCCGGCCCGGCTTTTCAGCCATCTCGGACAGCCAGTTCGGGTCAAGCTCACGGCCACGATAGGCATCGATGAACTCACGCCGGTTGATGCGGGCTTGGTCGGCCAGTTTCACCATCGAACTGTCCAGCGACATGACCCGGCGGTTGATGCCGTAAAGCTGGTCGATCAGCGCCTCGATCCGGTTGTTGTGCAGGTGAAGGCCGTTCACCAGCTCGACAATCTCGGCGCGCAGCTTCTGATAGGTGTCTTCGTCTTTTTCGCTGAACGAACCGTCTTCGTTTAGCGTCGCCGAAATCCGGCTGTCCTGCATCTCGGACAACATGGCAAAGTCGGTCGAGATCCGTTCCAGCGTGGTCAGCACCTGATCCTTCAGCGCCGCTTCCATCGCGGCGAGGGACATATTGGCCTGATCGTCGTCATCATCGTCGTCATCGTTGGCAATCGGATTGCCATCGGCATCCAACTCGGGGCCCTCATCCTTGGCAGGCTTCGCCGCCTGCACCGCCGAGGTATCGACGACCGGCTCGGACACATCGCCGTCTTCGTCCATCTGGTTGCCAAAGGTGGTTTCCAGATCGATGACGTCGCGCAGCAGAATGTCTTCGGACAGAAGTTCGTCATGCCAGATGGTGATCGCCTGGAAGGTCAGCGGGCTTTCGCACAGCCCGGCGATCATGGTGTTCCGCCCCGCCTCAATCCGTTTGGCGATGGCAATCTCGCCCTCGCGGCTCAGCAGTTCGACCGATCCCATCTCGCGCAGATACATGCGCACGGGGTCGTCGGTACGGTCCAGTTTCTCGGTCGCGGCACCGGCCAGCGCAACCTCGCGCGGGCCTTCCGTGGTGACCAGTTCCGTTGAACCCTTGTTTTCTTCTTCCTCGGCCTCTTCATCTTCGATGATGTTGATGCCCATCTCGGACAGCATCGACATCACGTCTTCGATCTGTTCCGAGCTGACCTGATCAGGCGGCAGCACCTGATTAAGCTGGTCGTATGTGATGTAGCCTTTCTCGCGGGCCTCGGCGATCATCTTCTTGACCTGGGCCTGGCTCATGTCCAGCGAGATTTCCTGTTCCTGCTCGTCGGATTTGCGGTCTTCGTTCGTATCCTTGGCGGCCATTCAATGCTCCTGCAGGGATGGGTGATTCGTTAAAGCCGAATCATTAGCGCGTAGAAGTGATTCGGCCACCCGTTTACCTGTTTTTCTTTTCCAGTGCCTTACGAAAACACCAGTTTACCGGCGTTTCCGCTCGAAATTGATACCAGACATGATGGCTTCAAACGCGTCTTTCTCGTCGCGGTTGATTCGCGCACCATTGTCGGCGATGTCGAAAACGGCCCTGTCCTCATTCTGGCTGCGGCTTGTGCGGTTACGCTCTTCGGCGGCTTGCGCCAGCCGATATGTCAGCGCCTCATCGGCCAGATCAGACAACTCCTCCGCCGCTTCGGCAATCTCAGCATCCAACCCCCGGAGCGCTTTGATCTTTGCGAGTTCCTCGGCCAGCGTCATCTCGGCCTTTTCAACGTCGCCCGGTTTATACACACAGGGGATCACTGCCACATGGCGAAGGGCCAGCAGGTTTTCAAGGGGTTCAGGCCCCAAAGTTTGCATGATGTGGTCCTGCAGGTTTTCGGGGTCGTCAATCGCATGGCGCAGGATCGCCCCACGCAGCGCCGCGTGGTCGGGATCGTGGCACTCCATTTCTTCAAGCTGGGTTTCGAATTGCACGACAACCTGCGGATTTAGAATGGCAATTGCCAGAATGGCCGCCTCACGCAGTTGAATATCCGCGTTCTCGGACGAGGCCAGAAACGACGCGCGCGCGCCCGGTGTCGCGGGCTGCGCCGGTGGTTGCCATTTTCCGCGCGGTTGCCATTGGCGGTTGGGCGATTGTCGCTGTGGGCGAAACAATTGCCAGCGTAGGTCCTTAATTTCCTGCCCGTAATGGGACCGGATCGAGGGGTCGCGGATCAGCTTGATCTTGTCCCGCAGCGACTTGTCCAGCGCCGCCTTGCGCTCGGGGCTGTCGAAGACCTTGCCGTCCGTCTCGCGCTGCCACAGCAGTTTGACCATCGGAATTGCGCCTTCCAGAACGGCCTGTACCGCCCCCGGCCCTTCGGCGCGCAGCAGGTCGTCAGGGTCCTTACCTTCGGGCATCAGGGCAAAGCGCAGGGACTTGCCCGCTTCCAACAACGGCAAAGCTAGATCGACCGCCCGCATCGCAGCGCGCAGGCCCGCCGTGTCGCCGTCCAGCGCGATGATCGGCTCATCGGAAATCCGCCAGAGCAGTTGCAACTGATGCTCGGTGATCGCCGTTCCCAACGGTGCGACCGACGCGCCGAACCCGGCCTCGGCCAAAGCAATCACGTCCATGTACCCCTCGGCGACGATCAGAGGCTGCCCCTTCCCCGCCGCTTGCCGCGCGGGGCCGTGGTTATAGAGGCTGCGGCCTTTATCGAACAATTCGGTCTCGGGTGAGTTCAGGTATTTGGCGTTGTCATTGGGGTCCATCGCCCGACCGCCAAACGCGATGCACCGCCCGCGCGGATCGCGGATTGGGTACATGATCCGGTTGCGGAAGGTGTCATAGGGCTTCTTACCCTTGTTCGACGGTTTCGCCAGCCCGGCCCCCAGGATCAGATCCTCGGCCACGTTCTTGCCGGTCAGATGATCCCACAGCGCCTGCCAGCCATCGGGGGCAAAGCCGATCTCCCACCGGTCCAGCCCCTGCGCATTCAAGCCCCGGCGGGTCAGATAATCGCGTGCCGCCGCCCCTGCCCCGGTCTTTAGCTGCAGGCGGAAAAACTGCACCGCCTGCTCCATCACCTCGGCCAGTTGCGCGCGGCGGTCTTGCTTTTCCTGCGCCTTGGGATCGCGCGCGGGCATCGGCATCCCGGCCTCGCGCGCCAGAATCTCGACCGCTTCGATGAACGAGACATTCTCGGTCTCTTTCACGAAACTGATCGCGTCGCCTTTGGCATGGCAGCCGAAACAGTAATAGAACCCCTTCTGGTCATCGACGTGGAACGAGGCTGTCTTTTCGTGGTGAAACGGGCACGGCGCCCACATATCGCCTTTGCCCTGATTGGATTTACGCTGGTCCCACATGACCTTGCGCCCGACAACCTGAGACAGGCTGAGGCGCGTGCGCAGTTCATCCAGAAATCCGGGGGGCAAAGACATGGGTCAAACCTGCCAGAAATGAAAACGCGCGCCAAGGGGAAGGCGCGCGGTTGTCCACAAGGAAATGCGCGCCTTGTGGATTACTGCTGCAGGCACAGCTCCAGCCACGCTGCACCAAGGTCCTTTTTCCGCACGTCGCGCATCTTTTGTTCATAAACCCACGGCGTGATCAGCGGGACCGCCGCGTTATAATTCTCGGGCCATGTCGGGCCACTGTCAGCGACGGCCTGCGCCACGTCCCGTTCCTTGACCCGATCAAGGCGCGCCTTCTGGATCGCGGCCACAACCTCTGCCTGATACTTGCAGCTTTGCTCCTTGGTTTCCTGAGCAACTACCGGGGTGGCAAGCAGGGCCGCGACAATGGCGATACGCAACATAAAGTTCTCCGAGGATTCGTTTCGTTCCGGGCAGTTTACCCGCGCGCGGCGACGCCTTCCATCGCCCTTTTCAAATCGTGAACCAGTGTCTCAGCCATGGACCGGAAAACCATGATCTGAAACGCGTTTCCTCCGACACGGGTGATCGAAGCTGTCATGTGAAACAGCAAAGTCCGGGCGGTGTGTCCCCGCTTGAACTGTGCGCTGCGCAGATCAACAGGTACCACGCGGGCCAGCACGTCCTCGACGCCAGCACCCTCTAACCGAACGACCGTCCACGCATCCGATTGATCCACAACGGCCGCGTGTTCACCAAGCACCGCATCGGGCACAGGCCCCATCAGCATCGCATGGGACGGTCCGAACCAGATCACCCGCGCCCCTGTCTTTCCCGTCGCCCGATTGGCTGCCGGATAGGCCATCCCATGCGCGGCCTTCAACGCCTCGGACACCGTCTTTTGCTTGCCTTTGAAGGGCGAGATCGAATGGATCGCACCCGCATCTTCTTCGCTGACTGTCACAGATCCGACTGTCAACGGCAGCAGCCCGTCGCAGGGGGTTTCGGCGATCAGCTTATCCACGAACGCGCCCTCCTTCGGGGTCAAAGAAGACCGGATTCACCACTTCACACAGGGTGGTCACACCGCGCAGGTGATCGACCATCTTCACGATTTCCCCGTACCTGTCCGGCCCGTCCGCAAGGAAACCCAGCCCCAACATGGTCCCGAGCGTGGGCGAATAGCAGACCGAGGTCAGATAGCCCTGATCATTGGTGCGCACCGGCTCGGCCTCTTCGTTGTACAGATGCGCTCCGGCCAGCAATTCCTTGCTTTCCCCGATGGGTTTCAGCCCAACCAACCGTTCGCGCCCTGCCTCTTCCAGACCGGGACGTTCGGACATGGTCTTGCCGATACAGTCTTTCTTCTGCGACACCATCCGCCCCATGCCGATATCATATGCGGTTGTCCGACCATGGATTTCGGAATGCGTGATAAAGCCCTTCTCGATGCGCAGAACGTTCAGTGCCTCCATCCCGTAAAGGCCTCCGCCCAGCGCCTCGGCCCGTTCGGTCAGAATGTCGAACAGGCTTGCGCCATAGCGCGCGGGCACGGCGATTTCATAGGCATGCTCGCCCGAGAATGAGATCCGGAACAGACGTCCCTGAACGCCCAGGACCGAGACCGCCCCACAGGCCATGAACGGCCAGTTTTCATCATCCAGCGGAGTATCCAGCAGGTCGTTCAGCAATTCGCGCGATTTCGGCCCGGCGACAGCGAATTGCGCCCATTGCTCGGTCACCGAGGTGAACGAGACATCCAGATCGGGGCGCAGGCCCTGATGCACAAACTCCAGATGTTTCATCACCTCACCCGCCGCAGCGGTGGTCGTGGTCATCAGATAATGCGTCTCACCCAGCCGTGCCGTGGTGCCATCATCCATGACGAACCCATCCTCGCGCAGCATCAGGCCATATCGCGCGCGACCAACTTTGAGGGTCGAGAACATGTTCGTATAGACAAAACCCAGAAATACCCCCGCATCCGGCCCCTGAATGTCGATCTTGCCAAGCGTCGAGACATCGCAGACCCCAACGGCCTGACGCACCATGTTGACCTCACGGTCACAGGATTGCCGCCAGTTGGTCTCTCCGTCCTGCGGGAAATAGCTGGGCCGGTACCACAGACCCGCCTCGATCAAAGGCGCCTTCCGCGCCACGGTCGCCTTATGCGATGTGGTAAACCGCTGAGGTTTGAACCCCTTTCCTTCCGCACCAGCGCCCAGCGCCGCAATGGCAATCGGGGAATATGGCGGGCGGAACGTGGTGGTCCCGGTCTCGGGTATCCCTCGCCCGGTGGCATCGGCCAAAATGGCCAGCGCCGCCACGTTCGAGTTCTTGCCCTGATCAGTCGCCATACCTTGCGTGGTGTAACGCTTCATGTGCTCGACGGACCGGAAGTTCTCCGTCGCGGCCTGTTTGACGTCTTTCACCGTCACATCATTCTGAAAATCCAGCCACGCGCGCCCCTTGCCGGGAACGGCCCAAAGCTGAGTAATCTCATAAGGCGTATCCTCGGCCTGCGGAAGAAGGGTCTTAGGCGCTTTCAAACCCAGATCAGCCAGTACGCTTTCAGCCGCCTCAACCCCTTCCCGCAGGCAGGACGCGGTCGAGAACGCGCCGTTGCAAGCCCCTGCCGTCACCATGCCCGGAACAGCGCCGGGTGTGGGCACAAACCCTTCGATTTCACGTTTCCAAGTCGGACGGCCATTCATATGACAGGTCAGGTGGACCGAGGGATTCCATCCGCCGGTCATCGCCAGACAGTCGGTATGAATACGCTCCTCGCCGCTGGCACGCCGCACCGTGATCGATTCCAGCCCCTTGCGACCGGAACTGCCACAGACCTGAGCACCACGCAGCACTTCGTACTCATCAGACAACGGCGCATCATGGCGGCTGTCGATCACTGCGGCGACATGCACACCGGCGTCCAGCAAATCCCGGGCGGTCCGGTGAATGTCATTGGTGTTGCCGAAGATCGTCACGTTGCGCCCCGGGCTGACGCCCCAACGGTTCAAATAGGCCCGCACAGCACCGGCGGCCATGATCCCCGGACGGTCATTGTCGCGGAAGGCGACCGGGCGCTCCAACGCGCCTGCGGCCAGAACAGATCGCTTCGCCACGATCCGCCAATACGTTTCCAGCGGCGCCCCGTTCGGGCGGCGATCCGAATGATGCAACACCCGCTCCAGCGCCGCATAGGTGCCCTGATCATAGACACCCGCGACCGTGGTGCGGGTCATCAGACGCACATTGTCCATGCCGCTGAGTTCCGCCAGAACCTCATCCGCCCAGACAGGGCCCAGCTTGCCGTCGACCTCATAGGTCTCGGCCAACAACCGCCCACCCATCCGTGCATTCTCATCCGCCAGAATAACATCCGCCCCGGCGCGCGCGGCAGTCAGCGCGGCCATCAACCCCGCAGGCCCGGCACCAATGACCAACAGATCACAGAAGGCATAGGCGCTTTCGTACTTGTCGGCATTATCCTCGCCGGACAGCGCCCCCAGCCCAGCGGCGCGGCGGATCACGGGTTCATAAAGCTTTTCCCAAAAGCTTTTGGGCCACATGAAGGTCTTGTAATAAAACCCCGCCCCCAGAAACGGCGCGGCCAGATCATTGACCGCCATCACATCAAACCCAAGGCTGGGCCAGCGATTCTGGCTGCGCGCCTCAAGCCCGGGGTAAATCTCTTGCATGGTGGCACGCACATTGGGTTCTTGCGCCGCCCCGTGACCGACAGTCACCAATGCGTTGGGTTCTTCACTGCCCGCCGTCAGCACACCACGCGGGCGATGATATTTGAATGACCGTCCCATGAGCCGAACGCCATTGGCCAACAGGGCGGAGGCCAGCGTGTCCCCCTGAAACCCTTCGTAACCGACGCCATCAAAAACAAACGGCACCGTTTGCGTCCGATCAACCAGTCCCTTGCCCGAAATCCTCATGCCTTCACCTCGGACGCCAGTTGAGAGCCCAACATCTCATGCGTGACCGTATCGCGCGTCACAACGATCCACGCGCCGCAGCCGCCTTCGTGATACCAAAGCTCCCTAGTCACACCTGCAGGATTGTCACGCAGATGTACGAAACCATCCCAGGCATCATCCCCCGCATCCGGGGCCGGACGATTCAGATCCACCGCCGCGCCACGATAGTAAAACTCGCGCCGATCACGCTCACCGCAATAGGGACAGGTAACCCTCATACCCGCACCCGTTGCTTCATCTTTTCAAAAATACTCAAATCCAACATCGCCACCCTCAATGCAGATTGTGTTGAGAGCCCTTGCCCTCTTCATCAATAATCCTCCGCCCGGTGCGGAACCGATCCAGCCGGAACCCGGTCGCGTTCTCATGATAGCGATCCGTCGCGATCAGATGGGCAAACACATTGCCCGAGCCCGGCACGGCCTTGAATCCCCCATAATTCCAGCCGCAGTTCAGATAGAGCCCGTCGATATCCGTGCGATCAATGATCGGAGAGCCATCCGGCGACATATCCATGATCCCGCCCCAGGATCGCAGCACCCGCGCCTTGCCGATCATCGGCATCAGGGCGACCCCGGCCTCCATCACGCTTTCCACCGTGGGCAGGTTCCCCCGGGCCGCGTAAGATGCATAAAAATCCAGATCGCCGCCGAAAACCAAACCGCCTTTGTCCGACTGGCTAATATAGAAATGCCCCATTCCAAAGGTCACGACGTGATCGATGCAAGGCTTCAGCCCTTCGGTCACAAAAGCCTGCAGAACATGGCTTTCAATTGGCAGGCGCATCTCGGCCATCGCCGCGACCTGACCCGACCGGCCAGCAACCACCACGGCCACTTTCTTGGCCCGGATCGCACCACGCGTGGTCTGAACGCCGCGCACGGCACCATTCTCGATATCTATCCCGGTCACTTCGCAATTCTGGATCAGGTCCACCCCGCGCTGATCCGCGCCGCGCGCATAACCCCATGCCACCGCATCATGCCGCGCCGTGCCGCCACGCGGATGGTACAACCCGCCATATAGCGGAAACCGCAGATCGTCGTAATTCAGATAAGGCAACATCTCACGCAACTGATCACGGCTCAGCAGGATGGCGTCATCGCCCTGGCTGATCATCATATTGCCCCGCCGCGCCGCCGCGTCCCGCTGCCCGTCCGAGTGGAACAGGTTGATGATCCCGCGCTGCGAGTGCATCACGTTGTAGTTCAGGTCCTGCTCAAGACCTTCCCACAGCTTCAGCGAATGCGAATAGAACTCGGAATTGCCCTGCAGAAAGTAGTTCGCGCGCACAATGGTCGTGTTGCGCCCGACATTGCCGCCGCCGATATAACCCTTCTCCAGCACGGCGACATTGGTCAGACCATGTTCTTTGGCCAGATAATACGCCGTACTCAGGCCATGACCGCCACCGCCAATAATGATGATGTCATATTCGTCCTTGGGCTGCGGATCACGCCAGTGCGGGGCCCAACCTTTGTTACCGGTCAGCCCCTCTCTGAGAATCCTAAAGCCGGAAAAACGCATTCAGACCTCCCTGCAGCCCTGAGTGGCATCAAACAAACTCTGACCAGCAGTAGCAATGTCACCAGGGCGCGCCACCGCTGTTTTCGACACCAACTTGTCCGTGGGCGACGAAACATGAGCGGAATGCGAATTTTCAATACAGGTCAGAAGCGCAACTGAAAAGCAACGCCCGCGATCGGCGCTGTGTCATAGTCCTGCTGACTGATCTCGCGACCATTTTCATCTTCCAGGGTCAGTTCGCCGCCAAACTCTGCACCGGCGAATGCCGTCAGCGCTACGCCCGGGTTCGGGGCATATCGAACGGACAACACGACCGGAAAACTGCGGTCCTCGCCGACACCACCCGGTGCAATTCCGTCATCGTCCAGCCGGAAACGAACACTCTCGAACCGCGCGGCCAAGCCAACCGTCAAATCGTCAGAGACCGCGCGCTCTAGGGTTAGCCCCGGCCCCTGCGTCGCGCCCAAACCCCCGCCCGTGCTCAGCTTCCAACGGTCAGCGAATTCCCAATCCACAAGCACCGCCGGAAACACCTCGGGGCCACCCGAGCCAATCTCTGAAAACACGCCAAACGCAGGACCCAGCCGTAGGTTCGGCGTCAGCTGCCAAGAAATCCCCGCAAAAGCACCATAGCTGAACCCCTCGGACGTATCGGCCCCCAGCTCATAATCCCAGCGCAGTTGCGGCGAGATGAACACGCTGGCACCATTGTCCAGAATAAGGCGCATCGGCGCGGTGACCCGGATGTCGCGAATATCCTCCCACGGCGCGTTTTCGGAACGCTGAAAGTCGTATGAGAACAACCCATAGCTGACGAGGACACCGGCAAAGGACCCATCGTCGAAGCGGTTGATCGCGCCCCCACGCAGGAACGCGCGATTGGCGCTGAAATCTCCGCCGTCATCCAAATCGGCCTTGCCCTGATAGACCGCCAGGCCTTCAACACTGCCCCCCCAGCCTGACGGAGCCTGCGCCATCGCGCTTGGTGCGCTGAGCGACAGCGATGCTGCCAAGAAAACTGTTCTGATGGAAAATTCCAATGGCTCCGCTCCTCTCGACACCTTGTATGTATACGATGGGCGGCTGCAACCGGACCAATGAAATTGGTCCGGTTTCTGTCTGGGTCTGTCGCGTCAAAGCCCCTTGGCGCGATAGCTTTTTGAGACGCGGTCGATCGCGACGATATAAGCTGCTGTGCGCAGGTCCTCGACATCAGAACGACTGTGCCAGACCTCTCGCATGGCCTGATAAGCAATCCGCATCGTGTCATCGAGGCCCGAGCGGACCAGTTCCAACTCATCGGCACCCTTGAGATACTTCGCCTTAAAGTCCGGCGACATTGACCAAGCATCGCCCAGATAACGGTCCAACCGCTCCAGTTCGCTGACAATCAACTCGTGGCGCGATTCCTCCTGACGGCGCTGCATGCGGCCAAAACGGATATGGCTCAGGTTCTTGACCCATTCGAAATAGGACACCGTCACACCGCCAGCGTTGGCATACATATCGGGGATGATCACCGTGCCCTTCTTGCGCAGGACTTCATCCGCGCCCGCGGTCACCGGACCATTCGCCGCCTCGATAATCAGAGGCGCCTTGATACGGTCGGCATTCGACAGGTTGATGACCCCTTCCAGGGCCGCCGGGATGAGAATATCGCAGTCTTCTTCAAGAACCGCAGATCCTTCAGCCGAGTGATTTGCGTCAGGATAGTCTTTTACACCTCCGTGCTTGACGATCCACTGTCGTACCGCCTCGACATCGATCCCCTCGGGGTTGAAAAGCGCACCGTCCCACTCGATGACACCGATGACGCGCGCGCCATCCTCTTCGCTGAGGAACTTGGCCGCGTGGTAGCCCACATTCCCAAGCCCCTGAACGATCACGCGCTTGCCGTCCAGCTTACCCGAAAGACCTGCCTTCGCGATGTCCTCGGGGTGGCGGAAGAATTCACGCAGCGCGTATTGAACGCCACGTCCGGTCGCTTCGACACGACCTGAGATGCCTCCGGCATTCAGCGGCTTGCCAGTCACACAGGCGCGCGCGTTGATGTCTGTTGTGTTCATCCGCGCGTATTGATCAGCCATCCAGGCCATCTCGCGCTCACCCGTACCCATATCGGGGGCGGGCACGTTCTGCGAAGGATTGATCAGGTCGCGTTTGGCCAGTTCATAGGCGAAACGGCGGGTGATCTGCTCAAGCTCGTGCTCTTCGTACAGACGTGGGTCGATGCACAACCCCCCCTTCGAGCCACCGAACGGAGTTTCAACCAGGGCGCATTTATAAGTCATCAGTGCTGCAAGCGCCTCGACCTCGTCCTGATTTACCGCAAGCGCATAGCGGATACCGCCTTTCACAGGCTCCATATGCTCTGAATGCACCGAACGGTATCCGGTGAATGTCTGAATTTTGCCGCGGAGGCGCACGCCGAAGCGCACGGTATATGTGGCGTTGCAAACCCGTATCTTTTCTTCGAGCCCGGGCGGCAGGTCCATCAAGGATGCCGCCCTGTTGAACATCAGATCTACACTTTCGCGAAAGCTGGGTTCATTGATTGCCGTCATGTAATCCTCCGTACCGGTAAATGACGAATGTCATGACGTTTTGTCGCACCACTGCGCTCGGGCTGCAATCACCAACTGCATATTTTTTGATCAATTTGAGAACTCAGCTTGCCGTCGCGCGCCTGAGTCGCGTCGCAAATGGTGGGCTCAGACAATTGTTCACGGCAGGACGACAGAGCGACACCGGAGCGCGGGATTATCTTCGGAATTACCGCAAACCAGCCTAAACTAAGCCTTTTTCGCCCAATTCCCGCCACGTTTGGAAATTAACGTAATACAGTAAATTTTTCCTTGGGGGCTTTATCGGCCTGCTCAGCGGAGTCACCAAATATGAAGAGTAACTTACCCAGTCTTGGTTCTATCAAGCCAAACAACAAATTTGATACAGTCCGTCAATTCCCCAAAAATGAGGAGGGTTCGTTCACCATCCTCACGGTCTTTCTTTTCCTGCTCATGATTGCGACGACGGGGATTGGCGTCGATATGATGAATTACGAGCGTGATCGCGCGGCCCTTCAGTCGACGCTTGATCGCGCGGTTCTTGCTGCCGCAGATCTCGACCAAAAAGAGCCACCGAAAGCGGTTGTAGAAGCCTATCTCGACAAAGCCGGTCTTGGCGACAAGCTGAAAGATGTGACCGTTGTCGAGGGCTTCGGCTCACGGAAGGTCTCGGCCACAGCAGAAACGATCGTCAATACGCACTTTATGCGCCTGTCTGGCGTCGAAACCATGATCGCGCCGGCCGCAAGCACGGCTGAGGAGTCAATCGGCGCGGTGGAAATCTCGCTCGTTCTGGACATCTCGGGGTCGATGAGTGAACGGTCTGCCGATCCGCTCTATTCAAAAATGGCAGTTTTGCGGGATTCGGCGACGGAATTCGTTAATCTGATGCTGGACAAGCCTGGCGAGAGCGAGATTTCGATTTCGATCGTCCCCTACGCCACCCAGGTCAACGCGGGCGAAGATCTCCTGGACAAGTTCACGAATGTCACTCAAGAGCACGATTATTCGCATTGCGTGAACTTTATTCCCGAACAATATAGCGACTCGGACCTGCATCGCGGTGACACACTTGAACGCACCGCGCATTTTGATCCGTTCACCTACTCAGAGAATGGAATCCGAATTCCGGTCTGTCCTGTTCGCGCTGGCAGTGCCATTACTGCTGTGACCAACAACCGTGACAAACTGCTGAAGCACATCAGCCAGCTGACGCCAAATGGGAACACGTCGATCGATATCGGTATGAAATGGGGTGTCGCTCTTCTGGACCCCAGCATGCGTGGCATCGTGAATGATCTGTCGAAACAGACGGATCCGGACCCGCAGTTCTCGTCATCAACCATCGTTCCAGCGAATTTCAGCCAACGTCCTACGGACTACAATACGGATGTGCTGAAGGTCGTTATCGTCATGACCGACGGGAAGAACACCGATCAATACATGCTGAATCCGTCGCTTCGCGAAGGATACTCGGATGTGTGGTATAATCCCGACTCTGGAAACCTGACCAGTTGGATCGATTATGGCCGCCGTACACGTCATAATGTAGAGGGCGACTATACAATCTTTCACTCGCAAGGTAAGCCGAACTACTTCTGGCCTCAGCGCAATCAGTGGGCTGATCATCCATACGGCAACCCGGAACCCGAAACCGCCAAGAACAACGAACCTGGTGATGCTGTACGCCTGACGTATCCGGAATTGTTCAACCGCGTTTCGCTGGCCTGGAATGCTGAATACAATTTCTACTGGCAGTCCAGTGCTTGGGCCGAGTGGTATTCAAAAGCTTTCTCAAAAGTTGAAACCTCGGCCAAGAACCAGCGTACGAAGCACGTGTGCAACGCCGCGAAAGACGAAGGTATCATTATCTACGGTATCGCATTCGAAGCTCCTCGGAGCGGGTATCGCCTGCTTCAGGATTGCGCCAGCTCTGAGTCAAGTCACGTCTACAATGTAAAAGGGCTGGATCTTGAAAGCGCCTTTGAGTCGATCGCGTCGTCAATCCGCAAACTGAGGCTGACACAATGATGGGTAAGTTTTCCTCATTCGCGCGGCGGTTTCGCAAGGCGGAGAATGGCAATGCTACAATTGAATTTGCCATCATATTTCCTGCTTTCATGCTCTTCACTCTATCTGCCGCGGAGCTGACAATCATAACAGCTCAGCAGACCATGCTTGAGAGAGCCGTAGACATGACGGTGCGAGACATTCGTTTGGGTACAGGGACAACCCTTGAGCATGACGACATCAAAGACGTCATCTGTGAACGCACTGCTTTCATCAAAAATTGTTCAAATAACCTGCGGCTTGAGATGATTCAGCAGAGTGCATTCGAAGGAATCGTCCTTGAAGAAGAACCAGATTGCACGGACAACTCGGAAGAGGTGAAACCGGTCAGAAACTTCATCAATGGGCAATCGAATGAGCTCATGATCCTGCGTGCCTGCGCTCGTATTGATCCAATCTTCCCGACGTCGAAGATGGCAGAAGGAATATCCGACAAGTCTGGCCAATACTCTCTTACCGCGACAACCGCGTTTGTTCAGGAGCCGATTTAAGCGATGTTACAACTAGCAAAACTCTCAAAGTATCTGAAAGTCCTGACGCGCAAAGAATCCGGCTCCATGACTTTGGATGCCGTCCTGATGTTCCCACTGCTTTTGTTCACCGCCACTGGGACATATACGTGGTTCGACGGTTTTCGGCAAAGCGCGTCCAACTTGAAGGCCGCTTACACCGTAAGCGACCTCATCTCACGCGAGACTGGGACAATCAATGACACTTACATCAATTCACTGCACCAATTGATGAAGCGCATGATCAACAATGGGTCTCCTTTGTCGATGCGCGTGTCGCTGTTGGTCTTTGACGAGGAAAAAGATCGCCATCTCGTTCAATGGTCGACAGCGCGTGGGTATCAGTTCATATGGACAAACGACAACGTTGAACATCTTCGCACTTCTCTGCCTCCGATGCCCAATCAAGACACTCTGATCCTTGTTGAGACATCAAACAAGTATCAGCCGATTTTTAACGAAAACATCGTCAAGGATATCTCGTTCGACAATTTCGTTTTCACCCGGCCCCGCTTCACAAACAAGATCGGTGCAGAGTTTGAAACCCTGATCATTGATCTGGAAGATGTCGGCAACGATATTGACGATGCTGAGGAGTCTGGCTCGATCTAAGCGCCTGAACCGCGCTCGGCCAGCATCGCCGATAGCATTTCGGACATGAACTTGGCTTCGGCGGCCGCTGTCATGCCGCCGATGCCGACACGCCGACCCAAGCGCCACCAGAGGCCCGGTGCCCAGCCATTGGGTGCCGGCGCAACGGTTTTGATCAGGAAGCCGTTCGACGGCTTGAACGCAAAGATACCCCGGTCAATCGCTTCTATCTCATCGACGGTGCAGATGACCTGCCCTGACCCGGTGCGCAACGTCGATCGTGTCAACTCGATCGTATCTGCGGTCGCGCGCCACATGCGCTGAGACAGCCAGAAAGATGCAGCACCGATAACCAGCAGAAACACCTGCCACCCCAGCTGAGGCGGGCTCGCCAGCGCGACATAAATCACCAGCGCGCCGACCGTTGTCAGCATCCCCACCCCCATCCAGCGGCGCGGGGCTGAGGCCGCGACAGTGGCCAGAACATCTTCTTGCATGTGTCTCTCCTGCTTTGCCGCCTGCTTTAGCGGCTTTGCCGCGCAAAGGACAGAGCCCCCGGATGGATCTGAGCACCCCTGCACAGACTGCGTGTTTCTGCGCGAATTGATTGCACTGACATGCGGCTTAGATTTGCAGCCAACGATGATGGAGGCTTGGATGTCGCTCAGACCTACTCTGGAAACCCGCAAAGCCGTGCCGACGATGGAGGGCGCGGGTGTCAAACTGCACCGGGCCTTTGGGTTTCAGGACCCGTCGGAGCTGGACCCTTTCCTGCTGTTTGACGACTTCCGGAACGAACACCCGCAGGACTACATGGCCGGTTTCCCGTGGCATCCGCATCGCGGAATCGAGACGATTACTTATGTTCTGTCGGGAACAGTCGATCACAGCGACTCGCTGGGCAACAGCGGGACGCTTGGGGCCGGAGATGTGCAATGGATGACCGCAGGCTCGGGCATTCTGCATCAGGAGATGCCGAAGGGTACCGCCAGCGGTCAGATGCATGGGTTCCAACTCTGGGGCAACTTGCCTTCGGATCAGAAGATGACTGCGCCGCGCTATCAGGATGTTCAAAGCCGGGATATCCCGGAGATCGTCGATGATGACGGAACCACGGTGCGGGTGATCGTGGGTGAATTCTGGGGGCGTACAGGCCCTGTGGATGGCATTGCAGCCGATCCGCAGTATCTGGACATCAGCATCCCGGCAGGCGTGAAAAAGACCTTTCGCATCGACACGTATCGCCGCGCGTTCGCCTATGTATTCGAAGGTCAGGCCGCCTTTGCCGATGCCTCGCAGCCCACTGGCGTTCTGCTGGAAAAAGAGGTGGCGGGGCATGAGGTCAATATCCGCGATATGTCCGGCGACCGGACGCTGATCCGCTTTGGCTCGGGAGATGAAGTGACGGTTCAGGCCGGGCCCGAGGGCGTGCGGTTTCTGCTGATCTCGGGCGCTCCGATCAATGAGCCTGTCGCATGGCACGGACCGATCGTCATGAACACGCAGGCCGAGCTGCAACAGGCGTTTCGGGAATTGCGCAATGGGACGTTCATCCGCCCGGCTCACTAGGGTCAGGCGGATACGGCCTTGCGCACCATGTCCCAATAGACCTGTTCGACCTCGTCCAGAGACAGCCGTCCGCCGCTGCGATACCACGTGATCACACCATTCAACATCGCGATGACCGCAAGCGTGGCGATTTTGGTATCGGTCACCGCGAACTGCCCGGTCTCGTGGCCACGTCGCAGAATGTTTTCGAGCGAGTCCTCGTATTGGCGGCGCAGGGCTTCAATCTCGGCGAAGTTCGGGGGCGTCAGATTGCGCAGCTCCATATATGCGATGAAGACCTCATCCGGTCGCTCCAGATGAAAGCGGATGTGGAAGCCGACGAACTGGCGCAGGGCGTCTTTTGGATCGTCAAACCGGGTGAGATCGCTATACGCAGCCGATAGGTCCTGCATATGGGTACGCATCAGATCGTAAAGCAGGCTCTGCTTGTCGGGGGTGTAATTATAAAGCGCACCCGCCTGCACCCCGACCGCCCCCGCGATCTGGCGCATCGAAACCGCGGCATAGCCGTGGCGCGCAAAAAGCCCCAACGCCGCCTTGCGGATGCGCGGGCCTGTGATATCGGAATGAGAGCCTTGTGTGCGTGCCATGATCCGACCGTATCTGAACAAACGTTCAGATAGAAGCCCGCTTGAACCGCCTCGACAAAAGGTGCATCACATAGGTCACGGCGCAACCCAAAGGATCATCATGAAGCCTCTGCCACTGGTACTTTTGCTGTTCGTCGCTGCTGGCTGCGTTGATATCCCAGAGTTAAAAGACAGCGAGACCGAGGCCTTGCGCAAAGCCCCCTACCCCAAGCTGATCCCTTTGGATGCGGCTTTGGGCGCGCCCGCCGATCCGGTCAGCGAGGCTGCAGAGGTCGAAGAAGAGCTGACCGCCCGCGCTGAGGCGCTGGCAAACCGTGCCGAGGCCCTTCAAAACGCCGAGATAAACTAGCGCGCTTTGCGTTCTGACGGATTGCACCCCTGCCCCGAACCCGCTAAGGCAGCCCGCAATGGATGGCCCGCCACCGGCGGAGTTTCGAGCGGAAAGGACCCATAGGGATGACACAGGCGCTGCGGCTTGGAATTGCCGGTTTGGGAACCGTGGGTATTGGCGTGGTCAAGATCGTCCGCCGCCACGCGGAACTGCTGCAGGCCCGCACTGGGCGGCCCATCGAAATCACCGCAGTCTCGGCCCGTGATGCTGGCAAGGATCGCGGCGTGAACCTGTCGGATTATGCGTGGGAAACCGATCCGGTCGCGCTGGCCAAGCGCGACGACGTTGATGTTTTTGTAGAACTGATGGGTGGTGAAAACGGCCCCGCCAGGGCCTCGGTCGAGGCGGCGCTGGCCAGCGGTAAGGATGTGGTCACCGCCAACAAGGCACTGCTGGCCATTCACGGTCAGGAACTTGCCGAAAAGGCCGAGGCCGCTGGTCGCGTGATCCGGTTCGAGGCCGCTGTTGCCGGCGGCATCCCGGTCATCAAATCTCTGACCGAGGGGTTGGCGGGTAACGAAATCACCCGCGTCATGGGTGTGATGAACGGCACCTGCAACTACATCCTGACCCGGATGCAGTCGCAGGAACTGGGCTATAACGCGTTGTTCGAGGAATGTGCCCAGCTTGGCTACCTGGAGGCCGACCCGAATCTGGACGTGGGCGGCATTGATGCGGCGCATAAGCTGGCGCTCTTGTCCTCGATTGCCTTTGGCACCAAGCCGAATTTCGACGGGATCGAGATTGAGGGCATTCAGCAGATCAGCCTGGATGACATCCATCAGGCCGATGACATGGGCTATCGGATCAAGCTGCTCGGCGTGGCACAACGCACTGCGCGCGGTCTGGTTCAGCGGATGCAGCCCTGTCTGGTGCCCAGTGACTCGCCTTTAGGTCAGTTGGAAGGCGGCACGAATATGGTGGTGCTGGATGGCGACTCGATCGAGCAAATCGTTCTGCGCGGCCCCGGTGCCGGCGAAGGCCCCACCGCCAGTGCCGTGATGGGCGATGTCTGCGATCTGGCACGCGGGCTGCACATCCCGACCTTTGGACGCCCCGCCACCTCGCTGCAAGACGCGACGCCCGCCGTCACCGGCCTGCCTGCGCCGTATTATCTGCGGCTGGGCCTGCTGGACAAGCCGGGTGCGCTGGCCAAGGTGGCGGCCATTCTGGGTGATGCCGGTGTCTCGATCGACCGGATGCGCCAGTATGCCCACGCTGAAAGCACCGCGCCGGTTCTGATCGTCACCCACAAGACCACCCGCGCCACGCTGGGCGTCGCGCTTGAAGGCCTACGCGAGACCGATGTTATTGCGGGCGACCCCGTTGCCCTGCGCATTGAAGAGGTTTGAGCTTGCGGCCTGCATGAAACGCAAGCTATGCCGGAAGAAACGGCTTTGTTGACCTGAGGATAAGAACAAATGAGTGCTGCCAAGATCGATTTTAACGACCGCCTGCTGTCGCTGGGGCTGGCAAGGGTGGCGGAACAGGCCGCACTGGCCTCGGCCTCGCTGGTTGGGCGTGGCGACGAAAAAGCAGCCGATCAGGCTGCGGTTAACGCCATGCGCGAGCAGTTGAACCTGCTGGACATCGCGGGCGTTGTGGTCATCGGCGAAGGCGAGCGCGACGAGGCCCCCATGCTGTATATCGGCGAAGAAGTCGGCACTGGTAACGGCCCCGGCGTGGATATCGCACTGGACCCGCTGGAAGGCACCACTCTGACCGCCAAGGACATGCCCAACGCGCTGACCGTGATTGCCATGGGCCCGCGCGGCTCGATGCTGCATGCGCCGGATGTCTACATGGACAAGCTGGCGGTTGGTCCGGGTTACCCCGAGAACGTGGTCAATCTGGACATGACCCCGCGCGAACGCGTCGAGGCGCTGGCCAAGGCCAAAGGCTGCGAACCTGCCGATATCACCGTCTGCATTCTGGAACGTCCGCGCCACGAGGCGATGATCGCCGAGGTGCGCGAGACCGGTGCATCGATCCGTCTGATCACCGATGGCGACGTGGCCGGTGTCATGCACTGTGCCGAAAGCGAAGTGACCGGCATCGATATGTATATGGGTCAGGGCGGTGCACCTGAGGGTGTTCTTGCTGCAGCGGCTCTGAAATGCATGGGTGGCCAGATTTTTGGTCGGCTGTTGTTCCGCAATGACGACGAACGGGGGCGTGCTGCCAAGGCAGGTATCACCGATCTGGACCGCGTGTACGCGCGGGATGAGATGGTGACAGCCGATGTGATCTTTGCCGCCACTGGCGTGACGGGCGGGTCGCTGCTGCCGCGCATCAAGCGGGAACCGGGCTGGGTCGAGACGACGACGCTGTTGATGCGGTCCAAGACAGGCTCGGTCCGGCGCATGTCCTACCGCACGCCGATGTGGTCGCATACCGACGCATAGCGGCTTGCGCCGCTGCCTTCGACGAGAGTATTTGTGAAAAGATGAAGAGGCCGGGTCCTGATGGGTCCGGCCTTGGTGCATGAGGTGAGATGTGGCGTTTCTGGGTGTTGAGCAATCGTTGAGCGGGCGGCGCTGGGTTGGACCGGGGATCGAGGTCGAACGGGCGGCCGAGATGATGGCGCAGCAGACCGATCTGCCGCGCGCTCTGTGCCAGGTTCTGGCCCGGCGCGGGGTTCCGGCGATGGAGGCCGCGGGATTTCTGGAGCCCAAGCTGAAAGAGCTGCTGCCCGATCCCCGTGCAATGAAGGATATGGAGGTTGCTGCGGCCCGGTTTCTGGAGGCCGTGCGTAAGCGTCAGAAGATCGCGGTGTTTGCGGATTATGACGTGGATGGCGGGTCTTCGGCGGCGCTGTTGCTCGTGTGGCTGCGACAGATGGGGATTGCTGCAACGCTCTATGTGCCGGATCGGATTGATGAGGGCTATGGGCCCAACGTGCCCGCAATGCAAGAGCTGGCGGCACGCCATGATCTGATCATCTGCGTGGATTGCGGAACACTGAGCCACGAACCCATCGCTGCGGCCAAAGGCTCGGACGTAATCGTGCTTGACCACCATCTGGGCGGGGAAACCCTGCCGGATTGCGTGGCCGTGGTGAACCCGAACCGACAGGATGAAAGCGGCGATCTGGGCTATCTCTGTGCCGCTGCGGTGGTATTTCTGATGCTGGTCGAGGCCGGGCGGCAGCTGCGCGAGGCCGGGGCCAAGGGGCCGGACCTGATGGCGATGCTCGATCTGGTGGCGCTGGCCACGGTGGCCGATGTCGCGCCTTTGATCGAGGCCAACCGAGCGCTGGTTCGGCAGGGTTTGAAGGTCATGGCCCAGAGGCAAAGGCCGGGGCTGGTGGCGCTGTCGGATGTGGCGCGCATGGATACCGCCCCCAACAGCTATCATCTTGGGTTCCTGCTGGGGCCGCGCGTGAATGCAGGCGGGCGCATTGGGCAGGCCGATCTGGGCGCGCGGCTGCTGAGCACCGACTCGGCGACCGAGGCCGAAGCCTTATCCGAGCGGCTGGATGCGCTGAACGCGGAGCGGCGCGAGATCGAGAACACGGTGCGCGCAGCCGCACTAGCGCAGGCCGAGGAGCGAGGGCTGAACGCGCCGCTGGTCTGGGCGGCGGGCGACGGCTGGCATCCGGGCGTCGTGGGCATCGTTGCCTCGCGCCTGAAAGAGACCGCAAACCGCCCCGCTATCGTGATCGGGTTTGACGGGGATGAGGGCAAGGGTTCGGGCCGTTCGGTCTCGGGCGTTGATCTTGGCGCTTCGATCCAGCGGCTGGCGGCCGAGGGACTGCTGGTCAAAGGCGGCGGTCACAAGATGGCGGCGGGACTCACCGTAATGCGTGATCAATTGGAGCCCGCGATGGCGCGGCTATCGGAACTGCTTGCCAAACAGGGTGCAGGGCAAAGCGGCCCCGCCGATCTGAAACTGGACGGCGCTCTGATGTCGGGGGCAGCAACGGTTGACCTGATCGAACAGATCGAAAAGGCGGGTCCCTTCGGGGCTGGAGCCCCTGCCCCCCGCTATGCCCTGCCCGATCTGCAGGTGCGCTTTGCCAAGCGCG
Source organism: Ruegeria sp. G10 (assembly GCF_056533645.1). Taxonomy (NCBI): domain Bacteria; kingdom Pseudomonadati; phylum Pseudomonadota; class Alphaproteobacteria; order Rhodobacterales; family Roseobacteraceae; genus Ruegeria; species Ruegeria sp. G10. Next base: position 204,359 of record NZ_JBQFOQ010000001.1, read on the forward strand.
TCGGCGAGACCCATCTGAAGCTCTCGCTGTCGGATGGCATGTCGGGTGGGCTGGACGCCATCGCATTTGGGGCCTTCGATGGCCCGCTGGGGGATCGTTTGTCCAATCACGGCGGGGCGCGTTTCCATTTTGCGGGCCGGCTTGAGGTGAATTCCTGGGGCGGTCGGCAGAGCGTGCAGCTGCGGTTGGAGGATGCTGCAGAGGCCGTCTGATACCCGTTTCAAAGCCTTTCGGAGACGGCCAAAAAAGTTTCGTAGCCTTGCGTTTTTCGTCTTGCGGGGGGGGAAGGTAAACCGTAAAAGGCCCTCCACAAGCCAGCGTGGCCCGTTCGTCTATCGGTTAGGACGCCAGGTTTTCAACCTGGAAAGAGGGGTTCGATTCCCCTACGGGCTGCCATTTTGCTTGTTTGAACCAAATGGCCCGTTCGTCTATCGGTTAGGACGCCAGGTTTTCAACCTGGAAAGAGGGGTTCGATTCCCCTACGGGCTGCCATTTTTCCAAAGATCAGCCTCAACGAACACACCCACGTCAGCCTGCGGCCTGCACCCCGCTTGCAACCGCGATCTGGACCTCAATACCCCATTGATTCAATGCGTTGGCGACGTCTCCGCCGGGTGCCTGATCGGTGACAAGCTGATCGATCATGCGCGGTTCGGGACCAACGTATGGCGCGGTTTCACCAAACTTGAAATGCGCCGCCGCCACCAGCAGCCGATCCGCATTCCCCGCCACAACGCTTGCCAGATCAGCCTCGACCGAGCTGTGGTACAGGAACCCCCGCCGCGCCGAGATCGCATCGATGCTGAGCACGGCCACATCGAAGGCATAGCGCTGCACCTGCCGATGCGTGACATGGCCGAAGGCGCCGCGCTCATCGCTTTGCAGTTCGCCACCCAGCAGGTGCACACGGTTGCCCGGGGTTCCGGCCAGCGTCTGCCCGACCCCGATCGAGTTGGTCACGACGGTGAGATTGCCCGACTGACGCAACTCCTCGGCGACATAGGCGGTGGTAGATCCGACATCCAGAAACACGGTCATACCGTCCCGGATCAGGCCCGCCACATGCCCGGCAATCAATCGCTTTTCCTCGGAATGCTGCGCAATGCGGTGGAAGAAGCTGGGATCGCCTTGTGTGCCTGCCAGATAGGCACCACCATGCACCCGCTCGACGGCCCCCGAAGACGCCAGCGACTTGATCGTGCGCCGCACTGTCTCCTCGGACACGCCGAGCGTCTTGGCCAGTTCCGAGTTCCGGGCCGTGCCGCCAAGACGTCTGAGGACATCAAGCAGCTCCAGCTCACGATGGGTGTGCGGGGTGCGGGTTTTCACTGGACGCTCCGTATTTCCCAAATTCGCCCAGACAAAGGCACAAAAACCACTCGGCAATCAACCCGAAACACGTGCTGCAGCCCGCAGACCGGTCGCGCCTGATGCAAACGTGTCTATGATACCCTGCGGTTCTGGGGGACGACCTCATAGCCCGGTTCTTCGGGTTCATCGTCCTGCATCTCGGGCGGGAAGCCTGGGGCCTGAATTTCAAGCCCCGTCGCGTCCTCAAGCCGTTTGATGATATTCGGCGACAGCTCGCGCTCGCCATAGCGCGCGATCCCGTCTTCGAAAATCTTGATCATCAACGGGTTGATCTCAAGCGGCACTCCGGCGCGGTCGGCGACCTCCTGAAACAGGCCGATATCCTTTCTCACCAGATCCATGGTGAACGAAATATCGCGCGAGCCGTTCAGGATGACCTGACTTTCCGTCTCATGCACAAAGGAGGTGCCCGACGAAATCTTGATCGCCTCATAGGTGGTGCCAAGGTCCATCCCGGCGGCCTTTGCGGTCACCAAAGCCTCGGCGCAGGTGATCAGGTTGGCGGTGGCCAGATAATTGGTCAGCACTTTCAGCACCGACGCCGAGCCCAGTTCGCCCGTATGCAGGATGCGCCGCCCCATGGTCGTCAGGAAGGGCAGGATACGCTCGAACGTCGCGCGGTCGCATCCCGCGAAGATCGAGATATTGCCCGTCGCAGCCCGATGGCAGCCGCCCGAAACCGGGCAATCCACCGCAGCCCCGCCCCGCTCGATCACCATCGCGCCAAGGCGTTTGACCTCGGCTTCGTCGGTGGTCGACATCTCCATCCAGATTTTGCCGGGGGTGACCTCGGGCAGCATTTCCTGCATCACGGCATCCGAGGCGGCGGGGGATGGCAGGCAGGTGATCACCGCATCGCAATCGCGCATTAGCTGGGCCGGGCTTTCAGCGGCCTTGGCCCCTTTCGTGACAAACGCGCCCACCAGATCCGGGTTCAGATCATGCACCGTCAGATCGATTCCGTTGCGCAGCAGCGATCCCGAGAGCTTGCCCCCCACATTTCCCAACCCGATAAACCCTACTTTCATCCGCCGCATCCTCCTGTTCGCGTCTTGCGAACCATGCCAGCATGTCGGCCCAACCGGATCATGCCGCCCAGCGACCCGGACAGGTCGCTTTTTACCCGCGTGATCACGGATCAGCGTGTTGCGCTTGACAAGCGGGGCAACCCTGCCGCATGTCCCTTTCGTTGGTGTCTGCGACAGCAGATGAAAAGGGAATGCGTCAGCGGATCATCCGTCAAACGCAGCCGCCCCCGCGACCGTGACCGGAGAGGGTGCCCAAGCCACTGGCGAATGCCGGGAAGGCGGGACATCCGACAGAGGCCTCCTCTGACATCCGCAAGCCGGGAGACCTGCCAACACCCGAAGATGAAACCGGACGGGGTGTTCCGGTGTCGGGTCAAGGGACCCGCATGAAACCCCGTCCCCCACGATGAGGATTTGGGGGGATGAGAGACATGACCGAGACCGCTCCGGTCGAATTGCTGGTTTGCACCACTTGTCGTCGCGGGCTGCCCGTAGAAGATGATGCGCAACGCCCCGGCACCCTGTTGCACAAGGCTTTGGAACAGGCGGAGCTACCCGAAGGGATAACCCTGAAAGCCGTGGAATGCCTGTCGAACTGTGACGAGGGTTGTTCCATCGTCCTGCGTGGCGGACCGGATCGTTGGACCTTCGTGTACGAACACCTGAACGAAACCGACCATGTCGACGTGATCGTTGACGGCGCCACCAAGTACCTTGAGACCGAGGACGGTCTGGTCAAGTGGCGCGAACGCCCCGAACATTTCCGCAAAAACTGTGCGGCCCGCATTCCCCCGATTGGAGCCCTGAAATGAGCAATCTTGAGAAACTCCCCGTCACCGTGATCACCGGCTTTCTGGGTTCGGGCAAAACGACGCTGGTGCGGCACCTGATGCAGAACCCGCAGGGCAAGCGTCTGGCCGTTGTGGTCAACGAGTTCGGCGATGTTGGCGTCGATGGCGACATCCTGAAATCCTGCGCCATCCCCGATTGCCCAGCGGAAAACATCATGGAGCTGGCCAATGGCTGCATCTGCTGCACCGTGGCCGATGATTTCATCCCGACCATCGAGGCGCTGATGGCGCTGGAGCCGCGCCCCGATCACATCCTGATCGAAACCTCTGGCCTCGCCCTGCCCAAACCGCTGCTGAAGGCGTTCGACTGGCCTGATATCCGGTCCAAGATCACCGTCGATGGCGTGATCGCTCTGGCCGACGCCGAAGCCGTGGCCGCCGGTCGTTTCGCGCCCAATGTCGAGGCGGTGGACGCCCAGCGCTTGGCCGATGACTCGATTGACCATGAAACGCCCCTGTCCGAGGTGTTCGAAGATCAGATTTCCTGCGCCGACATCATCCTGCTGACCAAGCCCGATCTGGCCGGTCCCGAAGGTGTCGCCAAAGCGCGAGAGATCATCGCCGCCGAAGCCCCGCGTCCCCTGCCCGTAGTTGAGGTCGCCGAGGGAGCCGTTGACGTCCGCGTCGTGCTGGGTCTTGAAGCCGCCGCCGAGGATGACATGGACGCACGTCCCTCGCATCACGACGGCCACCACGATCATGAGCATGACGATTTCGAAAGCATCATCGTCGAGTTGCCGGAACAGTCTGACCCGCTGGATCTGGTTGCCAAGATCGAACGTCTGGCCAAGGAACTGAACATCCTGCGCGTCAAAGGCTATGCCGCCGTTCAGGGCAAACCGATGCGCCTGTTGGTACAGGCCGTTGGTGCGCGTGTGCGTCATCAATACGACCGCCCGTGGGAACCCGGCGAAGACCGCCGCTCGCGCCTTGTGGTCATTGCCGAGCATGACGACATCAAGGAAGCCGAAATCCGCGACATCCTCGTGGGTGTCACCGAGGCCGCCGAGTAAGCCATGCACGTCGTCTTCCGCGAAAGCCACGGGCTCGAGGAAACCGAGACCCCAACCGATCTGGGCCAGAGCCCGGCGGATCTGGTGGTGCTGTCCTTTTCGGACAGTGACCTCGGCGCTTTCGCGGCAGGCTGGCATCGTGGCGGCGGCCCCGAGGGTCGGATGCCGACCCTGCGGCTAGCCAATCTGACGGCGCTGAAACATCCCCTCTCGGTGGATACCTATGTCGAGCAGACGTTGGAGGGTGCCAGGGGCATCCTGATCCGCCTGATCGGCGGGGTGCCCTATTGGGCCTACGGGCTGCAGCAGGTTCTGGCGCTTGCGCAGGCCAAAGGAATTGCTGTGGCCGTTCTGCCCGCCGACGGGCGTGAGGATACGCGGTTGGATGACTATTCTACCCTGCCCGTCTCAACCCTGCGACGGCTGGCACATCTCTGCGATACGGGCGGAGAGGTAGCGGCACAGGCCGCCTTGGCGCAAATGGCGCTGGCGGCGGGTCTCTATGCCGGGCCGGTAATGGGGGCCAAAACGATCCCCGAATGCGGCGCCTGGTGCCCGGATCGCGGTGTGATCCCGGTGGACACAGCGTTCTCCGGCGATGCCAAACGCATCCTCGTGACGTTCTACCGCGCCTATCTGACCTCTGCCGACACCGCTCCGGTCGCAGCCTTGATCCGCAGCCTGCGCGCGCGGGGGTATGAGGCCTTGGGCCTGTTCGCCCCCTCGTTGAAAGCGCCCGCAGCCGCCGATTGGCTACGCGAACAGGTCGTGGCGCTGACCCCCTCGGCGATCATCAACGCAACCTCCTTTTCGGGGAAAGGCGCGTCGGGCACATCCCCTCTGGACGCTGCCAATGTACCGGTGTTCCAGGTCGCCCTTGCCACTTCGCGCCGCAAAGCCTGGGCCGAGGCGGAACGCGGCCTGTCCCCCGCCGACCTTGCCATGCATGTGGTGCTGCCCGAGGTGGACGGGCGGATTTCGGCAGGCATTGCGTCCTTCAAGGAACCCGGCAAACGCGACCCGCATCTGGAATATTCCCGCTTTGCCCACCGGGCCGAACCCGAACGGATCGAGGCGATCATCGACCGCGTCACCGGCTGGCTGAATCTGGTGGACAGCCCCAAAGCAGATCAGGTTCCGGCGCTGGTACTGTCCACCTATCCCGGCAAAGACTGGCAGATGGCTCATGCGGTGGGTCTGGACGCACTGGCCTCAGCCGAGGCGATGCTGTCCGACCTGCAAGGCGAAGGATATGATACAGCGCCCGCCGAACCGATTGCGGAAACGCTGCTGGATGCCCGGCTCTCGTGGTCCCTTTCGGAGTATCAAACGGCGCTGGCGGACCTGCCCGAACAGTTACGCACAGACCTGCAAACCGTTTGGGGCAAACCCGAAGACGACCCCGCCTGCACCGATGGCGCCTTCCACTTCACTGCCTTATACCGCGGCAAGGCTCTGGTCGCGTTGCAGCCGGAACGCGGTACACCCGAGCTGCGCGATGATGACTACCATGACCTCAGCCGCACCCCGCGACATAGCTATGTCGCCTTCTATTTGTGGCTGCGCATAAACCTTGGCGCGGATGCGCTGATCCATATCGGCGCCCATGGCACTCTGGAATGGCTACCGGGAAAGTCGGTCGCCCTATCTGCCGATTGCTGGCCCGAGGCTCTGATCCGCGACCTACCGGTGATCTACCCTTTCATCGTCAACGACCCCGGCGAGGCCGCTCAGGCCAAGCGCCGCATCGGGGCCGTCACTCTGGGCCATATTCCGCCCCCGATGAAGGATAGCGGCACGCCGGACAGGATGGTGCGGCTGGAATCGCTGCTGGATGAGTTCTCGAATGCAGATGGGCTCGACCCCAAGCGCCGCGACCGCTTACAGGAAGACATCAGGGACGAGGCGCAGGCCATTGGGCTGGAAAATGATCTGGGGCTGGATCAGGCCACTTGCACCGCCGAGGCGATCACGCGCATCGACCGCTTCGTCTGCGACATCAAGGAAAGCCAATTCGGCGACGGGCTGCACATCTTTGGCCGCGTACCCGAAGTGACTGGCAATTTCGACCCTGCACCCTCGGCCCATGCCGAACGGCAGGGTCTGATCGACGCGCTGGCCGGAAAACGGATCGAGGCTGGTCCATCCGGCTCTCCTTATCGCGGGCGTTCGGACGTGCTGCCGACAGGGCGAAACCTCTACACCACCGACCCGCGTTCTGTACCCACACGCGCGGCCTATACCCAAGGTGTGAAACTGGCCGAGGAACTGGTGCGACGGCACCTGCAAGAGGAAGGCGATTATCCCAGGGGCCTGATCGTCGATCTGTGGGGGTCAGCCACCATGCGCACCGCCGGGGAAGAATTCGCCATGGCGCTGCACCTGCTGGGCGTGAAACCGGTCTGGGACAAGGGGTCCGAGCGGGTCTCGGGTATCGAAGTTCTGCCGATCACCGACCTTAGCCGCCCGCGTCTGGACGTGACACTGCGGGTCTCGGGCCTGTTCCGCGACGTATTCCCGACGCTCTCGGCGCTTTACGGCCAAGCCATTCGCGCCCTGTCCGCTCGGGATGAGGCCCCGGACTGGAACCCCTATGCCGGTCAGGAACCGGCGGCTCGCGTCTATGGCCCGGCCCCCGGCAGCTATGGTCTGAACATGACCCACCTGTCCGAAACCTATACCGACGAGGCGCGGGCACAGGCGGGTGAAGCATGGCTCAACGCGAGTTCCTTTGCGCTGGAAGGCGAGCATATCGCGCAGGACAAAGACGGCATCACCCAGCGCGTCGCCAATGCCGACAGCTTTGTCCACCTGCAGGACCTGACCGAGACCGACCTATTGCTGGCCAATGACTATGCCACGCATGAGGCCGGGTTCGCTGCCGCCAAGAAGATCACCGGCGGAACCGCGCAGCTTTACCACTTGGACAATACCAACCCCGAAAACCCACGCGCCCGCACTTTGCCCGAAGAGATCAGCCGCGTCGTCCATGCCCGCGCCGCCAATCCCGGCTGGATCGCCGGGATGCAGCGGCATGGCTTCCGAGGGGCTGCCGAGATCGCCGCGACGCTGGATCACATGGCCTCCTTCGCGCATCTGTCGGGCACCGTCGCGCCGCATCTGTTTGACCTCTACCACGATGCCACGCTGGGCGATGCCGAGGTGGATGCGTTTTTGCAGGAATCCAATCCGCAAGCGCATCAGGCCATGCAGGACCGGTTCCGCGCGCTGCTGGAGGCGGGTCTGTGGGACACCCGCCGGAATTCGATCCGCGCCAATCTGGAGGGGCTGGGATGAGCGGCCCCATCGTTCAGGGGTGGTGCCCCGGCGCGCACCGTCCGATGATGTCGGGCGACGGCCTCGTGGTGCGGGTGCGCCCCCGGCTGGCGCGTCTGGACGCCAAGCAGGCCTTGGGTTTGTGCGAACTGGCCGGAAAATTCGGCAATGGCACCATCGACCTGACCAACCGCGCCAACCTGCAACTGCGCGGGGTGGCCGAGGCGGATCATCAACCGCTTTTGGCAGAACTGGCCGCGCTGAACTTGCTGGATGCAGAGCCGGGCATCGAGGTGCGGCGCAATATTCTTGTCACCCCGCTCTACGAAACGGGCGACCTGACTGCACGTCTGACACAAGAGCTGATAGATCGTCTGTCCGAATTGCCTGCCCTGCCCGCCAAGTTCGGGTTTGCAGTGGACACCGGTCCCGAGCGACTCCTTGCAGCGGATTCGGCGGATATCCGACTGGAAGCCAGCCCGGATGGCCTGATCCTGCGCGCTGACGGGGTCGAGACAGGACGACAAGTCTCGGAGGCTGAAGCCATCGATCAACTGATCGCGCTGGCCGGATGGTTCGCAAAAAATTACACCCCCGAGACCCGCCGCATGGCGCGGACCATCGCCGCACTTGGCCTACCGCCAGAATGGCAAGGCACCGCGCCCGGTCCGGTTGGAGCCGCACTTGAACCCGGCTCTTGCGGACAAGGGACACTTTACGGCGCGGCGTTCGGGCAATTGCCTGCGCGTGAGCTTGCCCGGTTGATTGAGAAAAGCGGTGCAACTGCCCTGCGTGTCACCCCGTGGCGGCTGATCCTGCTGGAAGGCGGGGCGGCGAAACCTGCCCCGGCCTTTGTTACGGACGGCACCGACCCGCTTATGACCACCGACGCCTGCCCCGGCGCACCGTTCTGCCCGCAGGCGCATATGGCGACCCGCGACATCGCCCGTGCGCTAGCCCCGCGCGTACCCGGCAGCCTGCATGTTTCAGGCTGCGCCAAGGGGTGTGCCCGGATGGGGGCTGCCGATATCACTCTGGTCGGCCATGATGGACGATTTGATCTTGTCAAACAGGGCCGCGCAGGGGATGAGCCCTGCCAGACCGGCCTGACCGAAGAAACACTTATGACCATGGACTTCACCTGATGCCCTACACTTACGAAACCGATGGCGCGGCGATCTACAAGGAAAGCTTTGCCACCATACGGTCCGAGGCCGATCTGGCCCGGTTTGATACCGACGAGGAACAGGTTGCCGTCCGCATGATCCACGCCGCCGGGATGGTCGGGCTGGAAGAGTTCGTGCATTTCTCACCCGGTTTTGTGCAGGCCGCCCGTGCAGCGCTGGAAGGTGGCGCGCCGATCCTGTGTGATGCGCGCATGGTCAGCGAGGGCGTCACCCGCTTTCGCCTGCCCTCCGAGAATGAGGTGATCTGCACCCTGCATGACGAACGTGTGCACCCCCTGGCTGCCGAGATGAGCAACACCCGTTCTGCTGCCGCGTTGGAGCTGTGGCGTCCGCACCTGCAGGGCGCTGTAGTTGCAATCGGAAACGCCCCCACCGCCCTGTTCCACCTGTTGAATATGCTGGAAGATCCCGACTGCCCGCGCCCGGCCGCCATCATCGGCTGCCCGGTGGGCTTTGTCGGCGCGGTGGAATCGAAGGATGCTCTGTGGGCCGCGCAACCGGTGCCGTGCTGCATCGTCAAGGGCCGTCTGGGCGGCAGCGCCATCACCGTCGCCGCCATCAACGCGATCGCGAGCCGGGCCGAATGAAGATGGGAACGATATATGGCGTAGGTCTGGGCCCAGGCGACCCCGACCTGATGAGCGTCCGGGCCGACCGGCTGCTGCGCAACGCGCGGCATGTGGCGTTCTTTCGCAAGCCGGGGCGCAGCGGTCAGGCACGCAAGATCGTCAACGGAATGATCCCCGAGGGTGCGGTGGAATTTCCGATGGAATACCCCGTGACAACGGAAATCCCTGTGACCGATCCGCGCTACAATGAACTGCTTTCGACCTTCTACAAGGACTGCGCGGCGCATCTTAAATCACTCGCCGAGCAAGGCGAGGACGTCGTGGTTCTGTGCGAGGGTGATCCGTTTTTCTACGGTTCTTTCATGCATCTTTACAACCGACTACGAGACGAAGCTGATGTTGATGTGATCCCCGCCATCACCGGCATGTCGGGCGCATGGACAGCCACTGGAGACCCGATCACCTGGGGCGATGACGTGCTGACAGTGCTGGTCGGAACTCTGCCCGAGGATACTCTGGCCGAGCGGATGGCGCAGACCGACGCTTTGGTTGTGATGAAGATCGGGCGCAATATCGAAAAGGTTAAACGGGCGCTGAAAACCGCAGGCCTGTATGATCGCGCTTGGATCGTGGAATTCGCGCAAATGCCCAACCAGACAGTGACGAAACTGTCCGAGGCCTGCGACAAGGTCACCCCCTATTTCTCGATCATCATCGTCCACGGGCAAGGGCGGCGGCCATGAGCGGCTGGGTGAAGATCGCCGGGCTTGGGCCGGGCGATGAGGCACTTGTGACACCCGAAGTCTCGGCGGCACTGGCCGAGGCGACCGATGTGGTCGGCTATATCCCCTACGTCGCCCGCGTGGCCGAGCGCGAAGGCCTGTCCCTGCATGCCAGTGACAACCGGGTTGAGATCGACCGGTCCCAACACGCGTTGCAGATGGCCGCCGAGGGCAAGCGGGTAGTTGTCGTATCCTCGGGCGATCCGGGTGTGTTTGCGATGGCGGCGGCAGTGTTCGAGGCGCTGGAGAACGGCCCCTCCGAATGGCGGAATATCCAGATCGAGGTGCTGCCGGGTATCACCGCCATGCTGGCGGCCTCGGCGCGCGCGGGTGCCCCGATGGGGCATGATTTCTGCGCTATCAACCTCAGCGACAATCTCAAACCGTGGTCGCTGATCGAAAAGCGGCTGCGTCTGGCGGCGCAAGCGGATTTCTCGATGGCCTTCTACAATCCGCGCTCGAAGTCCCGCCCAGAAGGGTTTGTTAAGGCGCTGGAAATCCTGCGTGACGAATGCGAGCCTGAGCGTCTGATCCTGTTCGCCCGCGCCGTATCACGCGCAGATGAGGCGATCCGTGTTTCGACCTTGTCAGAGGCCACTCCGGACATGGCAGACATGCAGACCGTGGTCATCGTGGGATCGTCCCGCACCCGGCTGATCGAACGCGACGGCGCGCCCATCGTCTACACGCCGAGGTTCACACCGGAATGATTCAACCAGTCCAGAACCTGCGCGACACTCGTCACTTCGGTCCGCTGCGGCAGAACCGGACGGTCGATCATAAGCACCGGCAGGCCCAACGCCCGCGCCGCGTCCAGCTTGGCGCGCGCGCCGGTGCCGCCTGCGTTCTTGGACACAACCAACTGCGTGCCGTGGCGCTGCATCAGCGCGCGGTCGTCGGCTTCGGTGAAGGGCCCTCGGGCCACCACGACCTCGGCCTTCGGCAGGGGCAATGCGTCTGGTTCGTCCACCAGCCGCAGCAGATAGTGATGCTGGGGCTGAGCGGCGAAGTCCTCAAGATGCATGCGCCCCACGGCGAGGAACACCCGCTGCGGGTCGCTCGACAGTGCCTCGACGGCTGCAGCGACATCCGGCACGTGCCGCCATACGTCGCCGGGTTGCGCGACCCACGCCGTCCGCGTCAAGGCAGCCAGCGGGGTCTGCATTTCTCGGCAGGCCTCAATCGCATTTCGGCTCATCTGCGCCGCAAAGGGATGGGTCGCATCGACTACATGGGTGATCCCGTGATCTCGGATGTAACGGGCCAGACCGTCCGACCCTCCGAAACCTCCCACGCGGGTCGGCAATGGCTGCGGTCGGGGGTTCTCCACCCGTCCTGCATAGGAATAGACCGCCGCAATCCCCTGTTCGGAAACGGCTTTGGCCAAGGCATTGGCCTCGGTCGTACCGCCAAGGATCAGGAGGTTTGGCATGTCTGACGCTCCGTGGCTGACCGTTCTGGGTTTGGGCGAAGATGGGCTTGATGGCCTGTCTCCTGCCAGCCGTCAAGTGCTGGACCGGGCCGAGGTCGTGATGGGTCCGCCCCGCCACTTGTCGCTGGTGCCCGAAAACAAGGCCGAGCGAATTGCATGGCCGGTGCCCTTCTCGGACGGTTTGCCGCTGTTACAACAGCAGCGCGGGCGGGCGACTGTCGTTCTGGCCTCGGGCGATCCGTTCTGGTTTGGTGCGGGATCCGTCATTGCAAGGAATTTCGAGGCGGGGGAATGGACTGCGTTGCCCGGTCAGTCGACATTCTCGCTAGCCGCTGCGCGCTTGGGCTGGCCACTGGAAAGCACGCAAACCTTCGGGTTGCACGCAGCCCCCCTGACCCGCCTGCGCCCGCATCTGTCATCCGGCCTGCGCGCCATCATTCTGCTGCGCGACGGCGCGGCGGTTGCCGAACTGGCATCTTACCTGACCGAAACAGGCTTTGCCGACACAACGCTGCATGTACTTGAGGCCCTCGGCGGCCCCCGCGAACGCGCCCGCTCGGTGTCGCTGACTGAGGCGCTGCTGGGTACGTTCGATCACCCGGTCTGCGTCGCGCTTGAGGTGGCGGGCGAGGGACGCGCGCTGCCCAAGGCGTCCGGAAAGCCGGATGAGATATTTGAAACCGACGGCCAGATCACCAAACGCCCCATCCGCGCACTGACCCTTTCGGCGCTGGCTCCGCAACGCGGAGAGCATCTGTGGGATATCGGCGGCGGCACCGGCTCGATCAGCATCGAATGGCTGATGTGCGATCCGACGCTGACGGCCACCACGATTGAGCCACGCGAGGATCGCGCCGAGCGTATTCGGCGCAATGCCGACGCTCTGGGACAAGACCGCCTGAACGTCGTGCACGGCACTGCCCCGGACGCGCTGCCTGGTCTTCCCTTACCAGATGTCGTGTTCATCGGAGGTGGGCTCAGCGCGAACCTGCTCGCATGGCTGCGCGATTCCCTGCCCGCCGGAACACGGTTGGTCGCGAATGCGGTGACTCTGGAAAGCGAGGCCTTGCTGGCCATCTGGCACGAAGAACTGGGCGGAGACCTATTGCGCATCGAACTGGCGCAGTCCGCGCCTCTGGGTCCGCGCCGGGGCTGGAAGTCGGCCTATCCGGTCGTGCAGTGGAGCGTGACGCTATGATCGTTGCCGGGATCGGATTTTCATCAGCCGCGACAGCGGACAGCCTGCGCGCCGCATACCGCGCCGCATCGGCAGGACATGAGGTCGAGGCGCTGGCGACCGTGGCGGACAAAGAAGGGCACCCCGCCCTTGTCGCCTTCGCCGAAGACCTGCCGGTGCCAGTGCATTTCGTTGCCGCATCCGATCTGGCAGGACAGCGAACCCTCACGTGCTCGAACCGCAGCCGGGCGACCTATGGCACCGGCAGCGTGGCCGAAGCATCCGCATTGGCTGCCGCCGGGATTGGCGCGCGGCTGCTTTCACCCAGACATATCTCGGACGACCGGCTGGCCACCTGCGCCATCGCCATCGGAGGACAATCATGACCGTTCATTTCATCGGCGCCGGACCCGGCGCCGCCGACCTGCTGACCCTGCGCGGGCGCGATATCATCGCCTCCTGCCCTGTGTGCCTGTACGCGGGTTCTCTGGTGCCCGAAGAGATCCTGAGCCACTGCCCCGAAGGTGCAAAAATCATCAACACCGCGCCGATGGATCTGGATCAGATCATGGCCGAGATCGACGCCGCGCATCAGGCCGGTCAGGACGTAGCGCGGTTGCACTCGGGCGATCTGTCCGTCTGGTCGGCGATGGGCGAACAGATCCGTCGGCTCAAAGAGATGGGCATCCCGGTCAGCGTGACCCCCGGTGTTCCGTCCTTTGCCGCTGCCGCAGCGGCCTTGGGCACCGAGCTGACCTTGCCCGGGCTGGCGCAATCGGTGGTGCTGACCCGCACACCGGGACGTGCGTCGTCAATGCCGGAAGGTGAGACGCTTGAGAACTTCGCCCGCACCGGCGCGACACTGGCCATTCATTTGTCGATTGGCAATCTGGAGCGCGTGATCGCTGACCTGACCCCGGCCTATGGCGCTGACTGCCCGGTGGCCGTGGTATACCGCGCCAGCTGGCCGGATGAGCGGATCATCCGCGCAACACTGGCGACCCTGAAGGACGCGTTGGACGAGAGCATCTCGCGCACCGCTCTGATTCTGGTCGGCCCGGCACTGGCGGGTGAAGGGTTTGACGAAAGCTGCCTGTATTCAAAGACCTATGACCGCCGCTATCGCCCGCAAAGCGCCGACAGCCCATGGTCAAGCTGGAGCCATGGCGATGACTAATCCCCCCGGCCTTCTGATCTCGGCCCCCTCGTCGGGGACCGGCAAGACCACCGTGATGCTGGGCCTGCTGCGAGCTCTGGCCGAGGATGGGTTGACCGTCCAACCTTTCAAGAGTGGGCCGGACTACATCGACCCGGCCTTTCACCGCGCTGCGGCGGGGCGGGCGTCGTTCAATCTGGACAGTTGGGCGATGGGCGATCCATTGCTGAACGCGATTTCCGAGCAGGCTGACGGCGCGGATATTGTCGTCGCCGAGGGCTCGATGGGCTTGTTTGACGGCGTGGCCAAACCCGGAGAATTGGGTCATGGGTCCAGCGCCGAAACCGCGCTGCGTATGGGCTGGCCGGTGGTTCTGGTGCTGGATGTGGGCGGCCAGGCGCAATCGGCGGCAGCCACGGCGTTGGGGTTCAAAATGTACAATCCCGACCTGCCCTTTGCCGGCGTGATCCTGAACCGCTGTGCCAGCCCCCGACATGAGCGGCTGACGCGGTTGGGCATGGAGCGCGCGGGCCTGCCGGTTCTGGGCGTGTTGCCCCGTCGCGGAGACTTGACCCTGCCCGAGCGGCATCTGGGGCTGATACAGGCGGTCGAGCATCCCGATCTGGAAAGCGCGATTGCCGGATACGCCGCGTTTCTGCGCCAGCATGTGGATATTGAGGCGATCAAACGGGCGGCCTCCTCAGGCCCCTCGGGGCCATCGTCAGCCGCGCTGCCGCGTCCTCCGGCACAACGGATCGCGTTGGCCCGGGATGCGGCGTTTTCGTTTACCTATCCGCATTTGCTGGAAGGTTGGCGAACGGCAGGGGCCGAGATCTTGCCGTTCTCACCGTTGGCTGATGAGGCCCCTGCACAGGATGCCGATCTGGTGTGGTTGCCGGGTGGTTATCCAGAATTACACGCGGGCACGCTGGCCGCTGCGGGAACGTTTTTGGCCGGGCTGCGCAAACATGCTGAGACAAAACCTGTGCATGGGGAATGCGGAGGGTACATGGCGCTAGGTCAGGCGTTGATCGACAAAGAGGGTGTGCGACATGAGATGGCGGGCCTGCTGGGGCTGGTAACGTCGTACCAGAAACGCAAATTCAATCTGGGCTATCGCCGGGCGGAACTGCTTTCCAAGATGCCCGGGTTTGCCGAAGGGGCAGCTTTGCGCGGGCATGAGTTCCATTATTCGTCGATTGTCGAGCAACCCGATGCCCCGCTCGCGCGTGTGTTTGACGCCGAAGGCGCGGAAGGGCCGCAAACCGGATCGGTACGTGGCCACGTGACCGGCACGTTCTTCCACCTGATCGCAGAGGCCTCGGCATGAACGGGTTTGTCTCATTCATTGGCTCCGGCCCCGGCGACCCGGAACTGCTGACGCTGAAGGCGGTGGACCGGATGCAAAAGGCCGATGCAGTGCTTTTTGACGACCTCAGCAGCGGGCCGATCCTGACCCATGCGCGCGACGATGCCGATCTGGTCGGCGTTGGCAAGCGCGCGGGTCGCCCCTCGCCCAAGCAGGATCATGTCAGCCGTTTGTTGGTCGAATATGCGCAGACCGGGCAACGCGTCGTGCGGTTGAAATCCGGCGATGGCGGTATGTTCGGCCGCCTCGAGGAAGAGCTGGTCGCACTGCGTGCCGCCGGGATCGAATATGAAATCATTCCGGGCATCCCTTCGGCCATCGCGGCCGCTGCGGCGGCTGGTATCCCGCTGACGCGGCGCCTGACGGCGCGGCGCGTGCAGTTTGTCACCGGCCATGATATCAGCGGCAAGCTGCCCTCCGATCTGAACCTGCCCGCCTTGGCCGATGCCGGGGCAACCACGGTTGTATTCATGGGCAAGCGGACCTTTCCGCTGTTGGTCGAAGCCCTGCATGCCCATGGTCTGCCGCTGGACACCCCGGCGCTGATGGCTGAATCCGTTTCGACCCCCGAACAGGCGCTGCATCGGTCAACCATCGGCGCGCTGGCCGAGAAGCTGCAATCCGAGATCGGAAAGGCCCCGGCATTGATACTCTATGGCCCGTTGGCGGAGTTCGATGATGATTGAACTCAGCCTGATCGGTATTGGTACCGGCAACCCGGATCATGTGACCTTTCAGGGCGCACAGGCGATCCGAAACGCCGATCTGATTCTGATCCCCCGCAAGGGTGAGAACAAGGCCGATCTGGCCGGGTTGCGCGAGCAGATCATTGCTCGGGTCACTGATGCCACGCCGCGCATCGCCTATTTCGACATCCCCAAGCGACGCTCGGATGACGGCTATCTGCGCGGGGTCGACGCGTGGCACGACGCCATAGCTCTGCGCTGGCAAGACGCGATGGCCGCCAACCCGGACGCGCACCATGTGGCGCTGCTGATCTGGGGGGACCCGTCGCTTTATGACAGTTCGCTGCGCATCGCGGCGCGGCTGCGTCCACAACCGAAAACCACAGTGATACCCGGCATTACCGCGCTGCAGGCGCTGACGGCGGCGCATGCGATCCCGATCAACGATCTGGGCGCGCCCTATGTGGTCACCACCGGGCGGCGCATCCGCGAGGAGGGCTGGCCTGAAGCAGCCTCGACCGTGGCCGTGATGCTGGACGGTGAATGCTCATTCCAGAGCCTTGAGATGGACGGCTATGACATCTGGTGGGGGGCTTATGTGGGTATGGCCGAAGAGCTGCTGGTCAAGGGGCCATTGGCCGAGGTGGCGCAGCAAATCCTTGACACCCGCGCTCGTGCGCGCGCCGATCACGGATGGATCATGGATATCTATCTGCTGAAAAAACGCCCGGATCAGAGCTGACCAGCCGCCGCCCACGCGATTGTGAGTGCGATTTCATCGCTTTTCTGCCATCACTTCGATGACCACCGAAGGAAGGCTGGAACATGAGAGCATTCTGCATCGTACTATCCCTGCTGGCCCTGCCCGCATGGGCCGACAGCCCCGAGCCTCTTCCCGGGTGGGCAGTTTATCCCAGCGCCAAAAGCTATGACCAACTGGTCGAGGACACCAATACCGCCGTTAAGGAAAATGGACTGATCGTCGTCACGCAGGCGGGTCCAACCAAGGCCGCCGCTGCGCGCGGCATTACCATTCCGGGCAACCGGGTGATCGGGGCGTTCAACAATGACTATGCGGTGCGGGTGCTTGAAACCTCGACCAACGCGATGATCGAAGCACCGATCCGGTTTTATGTGACCGAAAATGGCGATGGCACTGCAACCCTGTCTTACAAAACCCCGGGATTCGTCTTTGCCCCTTATGCCCATGAAGGCGGAGAAGCGCTGAGCGAGATCGCCGCCGAACTTGACGCCAAGTTTCAGGCAGTCGCGGAAAGCGCAGTCAAATAGTCACACTGACGTGAACCTGCTTGCGTCCGGGCCTGTCCTCCGCAATCTGCTGCATAACGTGATGATCGGAGCTTGAGTGATGCAGGACCTGTCCCCCCGCGCTGCGGATCTGTTGGCGCAACGCCTCTATGAGGCTGGATGCCGCCATGCCTTTGGCATGCCGGGCGGTGAGGTTCTAACGTTGGTGGACGCTTTGGAGCAGGCGGGGATCACCTTCCATCTGGCCAAACACGAGAATTCCGCCGGTTTCATGGCCGAGGCCGTCCACCACCGCGATGGCGCGCCCGCGATTCTGGTGGCCACGCTGGGGCCCGGTGCGATGAATGGGATCAACGTGGTCGCCAACGCGCTGCAGGACCGGGTGCCGATGATCGTGCTGACCGGCTGCGTCGACGCGGATGAGGCGCTGACCTACACCCATCAGGTGATGGACCACGCGCAGGTCTATCGCTCGATCACGAAGGGTACGTTCATGCTAACGGCCGAGGGTGCTGATATCATTGCTGACAAGGCCGTATCGCTGGCCAACCAGCCGCGCCCCGGCCCGGTCCATATCGACGTGCCTATCTCGGTGGCTGATACTCGCGTGGCGAATGTGAAACGCCGCCGTCTGGCCAAAGTCGCCCCCGTCGCGCCCGAAGGTGAATGTCTGGAGAAAGCCCGCCGCTGGGTGGCCGAGGCCGAGCGGCCCATCGCGATTGTCGGTCTGGACGTGCTCTATGACGACTCGCGCTCGGTGGTGCAGGCGTTTCTGGAACATTTCAGCATTCCCTTCGTGACCACCTATAAGGCCAAGGGTGTCGTGGCCGAGGATCATCCGTTATGTCTGGGTGGCGCGGGGCTGTCCCCGCTGGCCGACAAACATCTGGTGCCATTGGTGGAACAGGCCGATCTGGTGCTGTGTCTGGGCTATGACCCCATCGAAATGCGCCCCGGCTGGCGCGAGATCTGGGACCCCGAAACCAAGCGCGTCATCGATATCTCGGCGGTGGTCAACGATCACTATATGCACCAGTCGGGGCTCAATCTGGTTGCCGACACTGGCGCAACTCTTGAGGCTATAGCCAAGGGCAACCCGGCCCGGGCGACGTGGCCGGGCGGCGAACCTGGGCAGGTCAAGGCCGCATTGGCGCAGGCCTTCCCGACGGATGAAGACTGGGGACCAGCAGCGATCATCGCCGAGACCCGCGCCGCCCTGCCGCCCGAAACGCTGGCCACCGCTGATAGCGGCGCGCATCGCATTCTTCTCAGCCAGATGTGGCAATGCACCGAGGAGCGCGGGCTGATCCAGTCCTCGGCGCTCTGCACCATGGGCTGCGCGGTGCCGATGGCAATCGGCCTGAAACTGGCCGAACCCGACCGCCCCGTGATCAGCTTTTCTGGTGATGCCGGGTTCCTTATGGTCGCCGGAGAGCTTTCGACCGCCGCTGAGCTGGGCGGCAACCCCATCTTTCTGGTCTTTGTCGACGCCAGCCTTGCGCTGATCGAGCTGAAGCAGCGCCAGCGTCAGATGGGCAATCGCGGGGTGGATTTCGACCGTCACGACTTTGCCGCCATGGGCCGCGCCTTTGGCGGTTATGGCCATACCGTGCGCACCCGATCCGAGTTGCGCTCTGCGCTGGAAGATGCTGTAAAAGCGGACAAATTCACCGTGATTGCAGCAGAGATCGAGCGTGGAGGATATGATGGCCGCATCTGAGGGACCGCTGAAAGGCGTCAAGGTTCTGGACCTGTCACGTATTCTCGCGGGGCCGACCTGTACGCAGTTGCTGGGCGATCTTGGTGCAACGGTCATCAAGATCGAAAACCCCGCCACCGGAGGGGACGATACGCGGCAATGGGGCCCGCCCTATGTCGAGGACGCGGACGGCAAGCGATCTGACCTGAGCGCCTATTTCATGTCCTCGAACCGCAACAAGAAATCCGTGGCCTTGGACATTGCAACCTCCGAAGGTCAGGCGGAAATCCGGCGGTTGGCGGCCCATGCGGATATCCTGATCGAGAATTTCAAACCCGGCGGGTTGGCGAAATATGGGCTCGACTATGCCACTCTTTCGCAGGAATTTCCGGGCCTCGTCTATTGTTCGATCTCCGGCTATGGGCAAACAGGGCCAAATGCCAGCAAGCCCGGTTATGACCTGATGGCGCAAGGCTATGGTGGCGTCATGTCTTTGACTGGCGACCCCGATGGAGCGCCGATGAAGGTCGGCGTCGGCATCGCCGACGTGATGTGCGGCATGTATGCCTGTGTTGGAATCCTTGCCGCGCTGCGCCACCGCGACCGGACTGGCGAAGGTCAGCAAATCGATCTGGCGCTGGTCGACGCGCAGGTCGCGTGGCTGATCAATGAGGGCGTGAACTATCTGACGTCAGGCGATGTGCCTCAGCGGCGCGGAAACGGGCACCCGAACATCGTGCCCTATGATGTCTACCAGACAGCGGATGGGCATGTGATTCTGGCCGTTGGAAATGACAGTCAGTTCAGACGCTTCTGCGGCTTCATCAAACGCCCCGATTTGCCCGATGATCCGCGTTTCGCCACCAACCCGGCGCGATTGGAACATCGCGATGCCCTGAACGCTATTCTGCGCCCCGCCGTACAGATGCTGGATACCGAAACCGTCATCGACGGTCTGGAAACGCTGAAAGTCCCTGTCGGGCCGGTGCAGACGCTGGATCAGGTCTTTGCCAGCGATCAGGTCGCTGCGCGGGACATGCAGATTTCGATGCAGGCCGAACCGGGCCCGGTCAATCTGATCGGGAATCCACTGAACCTGTCGCGTACGCCTGTAACATATCGCAGCGCACCCCCGGTCTGCGGGGCCGATACCGACGCGGTTCTGAACGCCAAAAATCCCTTCGAGGATTGAAACACTCCGCCTAATTCGGCGGCAAGTTGCTGAAACATGCCCTTGAATCGGCGGTTTTTTTCATTTTTTGCCCACACGGGCTTTCACCAATTCGAGAGCAGGGTCGATACTGTTACGACCCGCATACACTCTCTGCTAAGTCGTAGAGTGTAAAAATCGCAACCAGATTGGACCCGAGCATGAAACAAGACGTTTTTGGACAGATGAACACCCTGAGCCTGCCGGCAAGTGTCGAGGCCTGGAATGGTGTTCTGCTCGGGTTCATGGCGCACGCGGCTGTTACACCTCAGCATCTGGGTAAGGTGCTCGAGCTTGAGCCCGATTTTGCGCTGGGTCATGCGGTCAAGGGTTTGTTCATGGTTCTGCTGGGTCGGCGCGAGATGATCCCAGTCGCGACCGAGGCGCTGAATGCAGCCAATGCGGCGATGGAACGGCAGCCGGTCTCGGCGCGCGAAAGGCTCTATGTTGAGGCGCTGGCGCTGTATATGGCTGACCTGCCTTCGCAGGCGGTGCAGAAATTCGAAGAGGTTCTGCGCGCCCACCCCACCGATACGCTGGCGATGAAACTCAGCCATGCCACCCGGTTTGTTCTGGGTGACGCGCAGGGGATGCGTCGATCGATTGAACGTGTGATGCCCGCCTATGAACCTGATCACGCCGGTCGCGGATACCTGTTGGGCTGTCATTCCTTCGCGCTTGAGGAAACCGGCGCTTACGAGAAGGCCGAGATCGCCGGACGTCAGGCGCTTTGGATGGTCTCGGACGACGCCTGGGGTCTGCACGCCGTTGCGCATGTGCATGAAATGACGGGCAACGCGCAGCTGGGTCTGGATTGGCTGGCGGGGCGCGAGGATGCCTGGGCGCATTGCAACAACTTCCGCTATCACGTCTGGTGGCACAAGGCGCTGATGCATCTGGATCTGGGTCAGGTCGATCAGGTGATGGCGCTTTATGATCACCACATCCGTCAGGATAAAACGGACGATTACCGCGATATATCAAATGCCACCTCGCTGCTGTCGCGGCTCGAGCTTGAGGGTGTGGATGTAGGCGACCGCTGGGAAGAACTGGCGGACCTCAGCGCTGCGCGCACCGAAGATGGCTGCCTGATCTTTGCCGATCTGCATTACCTGCTGGCCCTGACCGGCGACAATCGTTCGGACGCGACCGGCAAGATGTTGCAGCGCATCCAGAAAGACGCCCAGCGCAATCAGGGCGACACGCCCATTCGCATGTCCGACCCGGGCATTGCCGCCGCCAAGGGGCTTGAGGCCTTTGGTGACGGTTTGTACGGCCAAGCCTTTGATTTCCTGTCGAATGCGCGCGGCGGGATGCAACTTGCGGGTGGCAGCCACGCCCAACGTGATGTATTCGAGCGCATCACAATTGATTCCGGCCTGCGCGCCGGTCGTCTGGATGAGGTCGAGCACATCCTGGATGACCGCCGCGCCAAGCGTGCGGGTGGCGAAGACAACTATGCCCTCGCCCGCCGCGCTCTGATCGAGGCCGCACGCGACAGCGGTGACGCACAAAGCGTCCCAGCCGAATAACAACAAAAAAAGACCAAGAAGGACAGAACTGTATGGCGACTGCATCGCCCGCTTCTGATTTTGCTCCGGTGGCTTCTGCGGCAGCCACCCCTGCCCGTACGCGCGATCCGCGTCTGGATTTCTATCGCGGCATTGCGATGTTCATCATTCTGATCGCGCATATTCCAAACGATCCATGGGCCAAGTGGATTCCCGCCCGGTTCGGGTTTTCGGACGCGACCGAGATCTTCGTTTTCTGCTCAGGCATGGCCTCGGCCATTGCCTTTGGCGGCGCGTTCATGCGCAAGGGATGGTGGATGGGCACCGCCCGCGTGACGTTCCGCATCTGGCAGGTCTACTGGGCCCATATCTGCCTGTTCTTCTTCGTTGCCATGTCCATGGCTGCGTTGAACGAAAGCGGGTTGTTCGAGAAAAACTATATTGCCTCTCTGAACCTGCAGCATTTCTTCAACGATCCGGCCTCGCAGATCGTGGGGCTGTTCACCCTGACCTATGTGCCGAACTACTTTGACATCCTGCCGATGTATCTGGTGGTTCTGGCGATGATGCCGCTGTTCATGGGTCTCTACCGCATCGGATTCTGGGCTGTTGCAGCGGCTTCGGTCACGATCTGGCTGGTGGCGCAGACCGGAATACTGGCCCTGCCGGCCGAGCCGTGGTCGGATCGCCAATGGTTCTTTAACCCGTTTGGCTGGCAATTGCTGTTCTTCACCGGTTTTGCCTTCATGCGCGGATGGATCCCGGCCCCTCCGGTGTCGAAAACCCTGATCTGGGCGGCGGCGCTGTTCCTGATCTTCTCGATGCCGTTTGGGTCGTGGAAAGTGTTCACCTGGATCAATGCTGCAGCGCCCGATCTGGCGGATGAAATACGCAAGGTCTGGCCAATCACGAAGGAATTCCGCGACAAGACCGACTTTGGCCTGTTCCGGTATCTGCACTTCCTGTCACTGGCCTATCTGGGCTGGGTCGTCGCCGGTGAGCACGGCCATCGCCTGATCGCCACCGGCCATGGCGCGGCTGCGCGGGTCTGGCAGGCCTTACTGACCGTGATCACCAAAGTGGGTCAGCAATCGCTGGCGGTGTTCGTATTTTCCATGGCAGCAGCACGGCTTATCGGCGTCGGACTGGACCTGAGTGGGCGGGATGTTGCCAGTGTCTTTGTCGCTAACATGATTGGCTTTGCCATGATCATCGGCGTGGCTTATCTGGCCGCTTGGTTCAAGTCTCAACCCTGGAAATCGAAGAAATGAATTTTACCCGCCGCGCATTTCTCGCCTCATCAACGGCTCTAGCCTTTGCCCCGGCTGCCTATGCAACAGGCGGAGAGAGCCCGTTCAGCCGTGATGACGTCATCGCCATGGCCCGCGATCTGGCCAGCCGCGACTATGCCGAGCGTGAGATGGTCCCGCAGGAATGGCAGGATCTGACGTACCAGCAATACCGATCCATCCGGTTCCGGCTGGACCGTGCGCTCTGGTACGAGACTGAGACCCCTTTCAACGTCGATTTCTTCACACCGGGCCTGTACTTCCCACGCACCGTCAAGGTGCACACGGTCGAAGATGGTGTGACTACGCCAGTCAGTTTCGATCTGGCGATGTTCGACAAATCCGAAGACGTGCCCAAGCTGCCGATCGACGACACGCTGGGCTTTTCCGGCCTGCGCCTGCGCACCGAAATGCACCGACCGGGTGAGACCGATGAATTCTGCGTCTGGCAAGGGGCCAGCTATTTCCGCGCCATTGGTCTGCATGAGGTTTATGGCCTCTCGGCCCGTGGTCTGGCGCTTAAAACCGGCGACCCGGATGGTGAAGAATTCCCCGAATTCATCCGCTTCTGGCTGGAGCGTCCCAAACCGGGTCAGCGCAACATGATCGTGCACGCCCTGATGGACAGCCCCAGCGTCACCGGGGCCTATCGTTTCAACGTCACCGCCGGGGCCGACTGCGTAATGGATGTCGAGGCGACGCTGTTTCCGCGCACCGAACTGCCCCATGTCGGCATCGCGCCCGGCACGTCGATGTTCCTGTTCGACCAGACCAACCACAGCCGGTTCGACGATTTCCGCCCCGCCGTCCACGACAGCGACGGCCTGTTGATCCGCAACGGTGCCGGAGAAGTCCTGTGGCGACCACTGGCCAACCCGACCCGCCTGCAAATCTCGTCTTTCGTAGACACGAACCCGCGCGGCTTTGGCCTGATGCAGCGGAAGCGCAAGTTCTCGGACTATGCGGACCTTGAGGCGAATTATCACAAACGCCCGGGCCTTTGGGTCGAACCCAATGGCGATTGGGGCAAAGGCACCGTCACGCTGGTCGAAATCCCGGCGGATCAGGAAATTTATGACAATATCGTCGCCTATTGGCGCCCGATGGAGCCCTACGCGGCTGGCAGCCAGATTGATCTGTCCTATCGCCTGATCTGGGGTGAGGAACCTCAGCGCACGCCGATGCCGCGCGTGATCAACACTGCAATGGGTGACAATACGTTCGGCGAGGGCCGTCTGGCCGTGATCGATTTCGAGGACAGCGAGTTGTTCGAGGACCCCGAAGCCATCTCCATTTTCGTGGACTCGCCCCATGCCGAAACCTCTGACGGTGTGCTGCAGCGCAACCCGGATACCGGCGGTCTGCGACTGGCGTTCTCGTTCGAACCCGGCGACCGCACCTATGTGGAACTGCGCGCGCAGCTTCTGAAAGACAAACAGCCGGCGTCCGAGGTCTGGCTTTACCGTTGGACCACATGAGCCGCGATCTGCATATCATGCCGCCCGAGGCCCCGCTGGCGATGCCCGCGCAGAACTTTGCGCAGGGCTTCCGCGATGCGCAGGTGCCTGCAGGGGGGCGTAAACCCTCGTCGGGGTTCTGGCGTGCGCTGGCCTTTTCCCCGGCTATGGCGGCGGCTCTGGGTCTGCTCTGGGTCATGTCCGATTGGTTCAGCGCCGAAGGGATCAATCTGGTCGAAGGCATTCTGCTGACGCTGATCTCGTTCAACTTCTTCTGGATTTCCTTCACGGTCTGCACTGTGCTGCTGGGGATGATCTCGCTGTCCCGGCAAGAGCAGCCCAAGCGCGAAACCCGCCCGCAACCCCTGCGCGTGGCGCTGCTAACGCCGGTCTACAACGAGGTGCCGTGGAACGTGCTGGGCAATGCCCGCACGATGCTGGAGGACTTGCAGAAACGCGGTGGTCAGCATCACTATGCCATGTTCATCCTGTCCGACACGCGCGACCCCGAGATCGCCGCGCAGGAACAGGCCAGCGTCGAGGCGCTGCGCACCACGTTGGCCCCCGGTCTGGAACTCTATTACCGCCGCCGTCCTGAAAACACAGACCGCAAGGTCGGAAACATCGCCGATTGGGTCAGCCGCTGGGGCGCGGATTGGGATGCGATGCTGGTGTTGGATGCCGACAGCCTGATGACCGGCCGCGCAATCAGCCGCCTGACCGACGCGCTGGCGCGCGATCCTCGCGCAGGCCTGATCCAGAGCTATCCACAATTGATCGGTGCGCAATCGGTCTTTGCCCGGATGCAGCAGTTCGCCAATGGTGTCTATGGCATCGCCTTCGCCGAGGGCCTCGCGCGTTGGTGCGGGCAAGAGGGCAACTATTGGGGCCACAACGCCATCATCCGCACCCGCGCCTTCGCCTCCAGCGCGGGCCTGCCCAAGCTGCGGTCGCTGGGCGGGCAGGACAAGCTGATCATGAGCCACGATTTTGTTGAGGCCGGGTTGTTGCGCCGTGCCGGATGGGCCGTGCGTTTTCTGCCGCGCATTCGCGGGTCCTATGAAGAAACACCGCCCACCCTCATTGACCACGCCATGCGCGACCGCCGCTGGTGCCAGGGCAATCTGCAGCACCTGAAGCTGCTGGGCTCGACCGGGTTCCGCGCTGTGTCACGCTTCCATATGTTCCACGGCGCGGTCGGCTATCTGATGTCGCCGCTGTGGTTCGCGCTGCTGGTGATGTGGGCGCTGATCGGTCAGGGCGAGGACGCCTCGGTTCTGCACTATTTCAGCCCGGACAACCCGCTGTTCCCGCAATGGCCCGAGATGTCCGAAACCCGCCATGTGCTGATCATTCTCGTAATGTACGCGATGCTGCTGGCCCCCAAGGTTCTGGGCGTTGCAGCCCTGCCCCTCAGCGGTGTGCGCTATTCTGATTTCGGCGGCACACGCAAGTTCTTCACCTCGTTTCTGTCCGAAGTCATTTTGTCGATTCTCTATGCCCCGATCCTGATGGTGCAGCAGATGATCGCCGTGTTCCGCACCGCCTTGGGCCTGCAAAAGGGCTGGTCGCCGCAGGCGCGCGATGGCGGCAGTTATGGGCTGCGCACATTGATCCTGTGCCACACGCTGGAAACCATCAGCGGTGTCGCGCTGAGCGTTGGTATCCTCGCCGGTCTGGTCTCGGTCTGGCTGGCCCCGATTGCAATCAGCCTTGCGCTGGCCATCCCGCTCTCGGCGCTCAGCGGTGTGTCGGCGGGCGCCGCGCGCCGCATGGTCGGGATGCGAGAAGATGTCAGCGAGCCCGCCATCACCCGCTCGGCCCGGCGCTATCGGGATGAGTTGAAGCGGCTGATCGAAGGCAAGGGCATTGTCACCCCGGCCGAGTAATCAGCCGCCCGGCAACCTTTCGTACCAGTCCACCATCATATCAGCCCACCCCTGCGGCACAGTATGTCCGCCGGGGAACAGCGCGAATTCCAGCGCGCTGCCTTCGGCGCACCCCATCCAGTTGCGCCGCAGAAACTGACCTGTGGTCGAAAACCCGCTGGGTTTGGTATCGACACATTCATTGGCGACCCGCCAGATTTCCAGACCGGCGAAAATATCACCCTGATGAAACCGGCCACCGCCCAAAAGCCGGCCTTCCAGTGGTACAACATTGTCGGTCCAGCCATGGGTGTGGAACATGCGCACCGGTCCTGCGCAATCCTCGGGGTGCGGACGCCAGAAACCGCCTGACACCGGCACATAGGCCGAGAAGGTCTCGGGCGCTTCACAGGCGAGATAATTGACCATGAAGCCACCTGCCGAGAAGCCGCCCAGAACAACGCGGTCGCTGTCGATGCCGAACCGTGCAGCCGCGTCTTCGACCGCTTCGCTTAGAAATGCGGTTTCATCACGCTCGCCGAAGCCCGGATAGAAGTTCCAGCTTTTGGTGCCGCCCCGGTCGGGTCGCTCCAGCCCCTCGGGCGCCATAACGGCATAGCCGCGGTCAAGTAACGGATCGACCATGCGGCGATTGTTCATGGTGCCGCTGCCACTGCCACCATATCCGTGCAGGAACACCACCAAGGGCGGGTTGTCTGCATCAGGCAGTTCGATGTGATATTCACCAGACCCTGTCCCACAGGTCCCCTCGTCCGGACCGCATGCAGCGGCTGCCTGTTGCCCCGCAAGCGCCAAACAGAAAGACATCCAATACAGCTTATTCATCACGTACCCTCAGCGAAAACTTCGACCGGAAGCCCGGCGCGCACCCACCCCGGCCCTGCAGCCGATCCAAGCATACCCTCAGGCACGTCGATGATGTTTGTAAACCCTGCCTCGGTCAGACGGTTGCTCAGCCGGGCCGAGCGCACGCCGCGCGCACAGATCAATGCGACAGGGGCCGAGGTATCTCCGCCGGTCAGTTGCATCAACGCGGATACGAAATCCGCGCGGCGCATATCCAGCGGCCGCGCGCCCTCGCCTATGCCGGTTGAGCGCCACTCGCGAGGGGTGCGGATATCGACCAACAGCACCTCGCCGGAGACAGCCTTGGCATGGGCCTCGGCAACCTGCAACTGACCACCGGCATAATCCTGCGGTGTCAAAAGGTATTCACGGGCGGCAAATCCCGCTGCGATGGCAACGCCGCCGCCCAGCAAAACCCATCTGCGGGTTCTATTTTGTGCGACCACCATGCCGCCTCCCTCTGCCGTGACGGCTTGTTTTAACACAGGGCAAATCGCGACGCTGTCGGGAAATCAGACACCCGGATCAAGTTCGCGTCATTATCACGCAGGTAAATCACATTTAATATGTACCTTTTAGAACCTTTCAAAACCTTGCAATTTCCGAGCAGTCAATAAATTATCCCTAGTAATTCAGTCATCTTGACCGCACAGACCGGAGTATCGCACTTGTCCCTATTCCTTATCGCGGCCCTTCCCTTCCTCGGAGCTGTCTTTCCAGCCCTCCTGATACGGGCAGGACGAAACGCTGCAGCCTCGGCCGCCGGGTTGACCACCTTTCTGGCGTTGATGGGGCTGCTGATCCACATCCCCAGCGTCATGCGCGGAGATGTGGTGACCGCACGCTTTGACTGGATACCAGGCCTTGGTTTGAACGCGAATTTCATGCTGGACGGCCTGGGTTTTCTGTTCGCGCTGCTGATCCTTGGGATTGGCCTGCTGATCATCCTCTATGCGCGGTTCTACCTGTCGCGCGAAGATCCGATGGGGCAGTTCTACACCTATTTGCTTCTGTTTCAGGGCGCGATGGTCGGGATCGTTCTGTCCGACAACATCCTGCTTCTGCTTATTTTCTGGGAACTTACGTCTCTCAGCTCATTCCTGCTGATCGGTTATTGGAAACATCTGCCCGAGGGGCGGCAAGGTGCGCGCATGGCACTGGCCGTCACCGGTTCAGGCGGTTTGGCGATGATCGCGGGGATGCTAATCCTCGGCAATATCGTGGGATCCTATGACCTGAGCGTCATTCTACAGAACAAAGAGCTGATCCAGAACTCACCCTACTACTTGCCCGCGCTGATCCTGATTCTGCTGGGTTGTTTCACCAAGTCCGCTCAGTTCCCGTTCCACTTCTGGCTGCCGCACGCCATGGCCGCGCCAACCCCTGTCTCGGCCTATCTGCACTCGGCCACGATGGTGAAGGCCGGTCTGTTCCTGATGGCACGGATGTGGCCCGTTTTGGCGGGCACCGATGCGTGGTTCTATATCGTGGCCACGACGGGTCTGATCACCATGTTGCTGGGCGCGGTCATCGCGCTGTTCAAGGATGATCTCAAGGCGCTTCTGGCGTTTTCGACGGTCTCGCATCTGGGTCTGGTGACCATGCTGCTGGGCTTTGGCACCAAGTTCGCTGCCGTTGCCGCCGTGTTCCACATCATCAACCACGCAACGTTCAAAGCGGCCCTGTTCATGACCGCCGGGATCGTCGATCACGAGGCCGGAACGCGCGATATCAAACGACTGGGCGGGCTGCGCCACCTGATGCCGATCACCTTTACCATCGGCACCATCGCAGCCTTGTCGATGGCCGGTCTGCCACCGCTGAACGGGTTCCTGTCAAAAGAAATGATGCTTGAGGAAACCGTGCACACCACGTGGCTGAACACCCATTATCTGGTGCCCGGTCTGGCGCTGCTGGCGGCGCTGTTTTCAGCAGCCTATTCCTTCCGGTTCATCAGCCATGTGTTTCTGGGGGAAACGCGCGACGACTACCCGGCGCACCCGCATGACCCGCCTGTTGGCCTTTGGCTGGCCCCGGCTTTCCTTGTCGTGCTGGTGATCCTGATCGGCCTGTATTCGGCCGCCATCGTAGGCCCTCTGGTCGCGGTTGTGGCCAGCGCCGTGATCGGCGGCGAAAAGCTGCCCTATTACTCGCTGAAACTGTGGCACGGCTTTACGCCCGCGCTTTATATGTCCGTTGTCGCGACGCTTGGCGGCCTGTTTCTGCTGTCACTGCACAAGCGTGGGGATCAGATCTGGAACGCGCTGCCCCGTCCCGAAGCCAAGGTGATTTTCGAGGCACTCATCGCGGCGCTGACCCGCGCCAGCCGCTGGATCACGGACGAGTTGCACAACGGTGTCCTCAGCCGCTATGCGATCATCTTCGTCGCCTTCACCGTGGGTTTGGGCTATTATGCCTATTCCACCGGTACCATTGGCGTCGAAACGCGGGTGCCGCTAGAGCCCCAGATCATTCCGATCATCGGCTGGATCTGTCTGATTGTCGCGACGCTGGCGATCATGTGGTTCCATCGCAACCGTTTGCTGTCTCTGGTGCTGATCGGGGTGGTCGGCCTGATCGTTTCGATGGCCTTCAACTATCTTTCGGCCCCGGATCTGGCGCTTACGCAGATCTCGGTAGAAGTCGTCACGATGATCCTTCTCTTGCTGTCGCTGAACTTCTTGCCGACCGAGACCCCATGGGACAGCAGCGCGGCGCGGCGCTGGCGCGATGCCGCGATCTCGGTGATTGCGGGGATCGGCTCGGGCGCATTGATCTATGCGCTGATGATGCGGGATTTCGCCTTTCCGACGATCTCGGAATTCCATCTGGCCAATTCCTACAAAGGCGGTGGCGGCACCAATGTCGTAAACGTGATCCTCGTCGATTTCCGTGGCTTTGATACCTTTGGCGAGATCATCGTGCTGGGCATCGCCGCACTGATCATCTTTGCCCTGACCGAGGCGGTTCTGGGCACCAATGTTCGAAGCTATCTGTTGAACCGCAAACCGCATTGGCCGCAATCGGGGGATTCGCACCCGCTGATGATGGTCGTCGTCACCCGCGTGATGATGCCCATCGCGCTGATGGTCGGGGCCTATATCTTCTTCCGTGGCCACAACCAGCCCGGAGGTGGCTTTATCGCGGGCCTGATCGTCGCAATTGCGTTCCTGATGCAGTACATGGCCAGTGGCTATACCTGGGCGATCGAGCGACAAAGGTTCTACTACCACGGCACCATCGGCTGGGGCGTGCTGATTGCCGCAGCCACCGGTCTGGGCGCCTGGTTCAACGAACGTCCGTTCCTGACCAGCGATTTCGGCTATATCAACTGGCCCCCGCTGGAAGAGTTCGAATGGGCGACCGCAATCCTGTTCGATACAGGCGTGTTCCTGGCCGTGCTGGGCGCGGTAATGCTGGCCCTAGACAGCCTGTCGCGGTTCGCATGGCAGCCGGGCATGGCACAAGAATTCCCGATGGATATCAACCCGCTGCGGGATGACCCTCAGGACCAAAATAATGAGAAGGAGCAGGCCTGATGGAAGCGCTCGTAGCCTCTGCCGTAGGCGTCATGACCGCCGCCGGGATTTTCCTGATCCTGCGCCGCCGGACTTTCCCCGTGATCCTTGGCCTGTCGCTGATCACCTATGCAGTCAACGTGTTCCTGTTTGCGACCGGGCGGCTGGCGACAAACGCGCCCGCCGTTCTGAACAAATACGAAGACGTCCCGTATACCGATCCGCTGCCACAGGCGCTGGTGCTGACAGCCATTGTGATCTCGTTCGGGATGACGGCCGTGATCGTGATGATCGCGCTGTCGGCCTATCTGTCCTCAAAGGATGACCACATCGACATGAGCGCCAGCGACAGCGTGGACGCGCCGGGAGAAGACGCATGAATCACTGGATCGTTGCGCCGATCGTCCTGCCCGCGATCCTGGCCCCGTTCATCATCATGGTCCTGCGCTATCACCTGGACCTGCAGCGCATCTTCTCGGTCGCGGGCGTTTTCGGTCTGCTGGGCATTGCGCTGACGATTACCGCGCAAGCCGCCGGAGGAGAGGTTCAGGTCTACGAGCTTGGCAACTGGCCCGCCCCTTTCGGTATCGTCATGGTCCTGGACAAGCTATCGGCCATGATGGTGTTGCTGACCGCCCTTCTGGCCCTGCCCATTGTTCTGTATGCCATCGGGTCCGGCTGGGATGAACGCGGCAAACATTTCCACGCGCTGTTTCATTTTCAGCTTATGGGGGTCTGCGGCGCCTTCCTGACCGGCGACGCCTTCAACCTGTTTGTGTTCTTCGAGGTGCTGCTGATCGCCTCTTACGGGCTGATGACCCATGCAGGCGGAGCGGTGAGGTTGAAAGCTGGCGTACAATATGTGGCCTATAACCTGTTGGGCTCGACCCTGTTTCTGTTTGCTCTGGGCACGCTCTATGCTGTGACCGGGACACTGAACATGGCCGATCTGGCTGTCCGTGTTGCCGAGATCCCTCCTGAGGACACCGCCTTGCTGCGGGTCGGCGCAGTTCTGCTGTTGCTGGTGTTCTGTATCAAGGCTGCAGTCCTGCCGCTGCATTTCTGGCTGCCCGCCAGCTATGCCAATGCCCCGCTGCCCGTGGCCGCCCTGTTCGCGATCATGACCAAAGTCGGAGCCTATTCGATCCTGCGCGTCTACACGCTGGTCTTCGGCCCAGAGGTCGCCGCCACCGATGGTCTGGTCGGAACGTGGCTGCAACCCGCAGCCCTGCTGACCTTGGCCGTCGGGGCGATCGGCATTCTGGGATCGCAGCACATCGCGCGGATGGTCGCCTTCTGCGCCATCGCCTCGATGGGCACATTGCTGATCGCGATCTCATTGTTCAATGAGGCGGCGACGGCGGCGGCGCTGTATTACATCTTCCACTCCACACTGGCGACAGCACTGATGTTCCTTGTCGCCGATATGGTGATGGAGCGCCGCGGCGGTGCCATCTCACCGACAGCCCCGATGGCGCAAACCGGGTTGATCTCGGCGCTGTTCTTCGTCGGCGCGATTGCCATGGCGGGTATGCCGCCGTTATCGGGTTTCATCGGTAAGCTGCTGGTTCTGGACGCGTCACGCGGGGCCCCGGATGCCAACGCGGTCTGGGCGGTGATCCTGATCGGGTCCTTTGTCACCATCGTTGGACTGGCCCGCGCCGGGACTATGATCTTCTGGAAAAGCCACGATACGCAGCACAACCCTGCACCCGACCCCGAAGAAGAAGCTGCACCAAAACACGCGCCCGAACCTCATCCGGGTCTCGCCTTTACGTCGGTGTTTGGCGCTGTTTTGGGTCTGGTGCTTCTGACGCTGTTTGCCGGTCCGGCGCTGGATTATGCCAGCGGCACCTCGGCGCAGCTTTTTGCGCCGGATGACTACATCTCGTCAGTGCTGGGAGGAGAGCAATGAGAAAGCTTCTGCACCGCATATTTCCGCACCCTCATCTGACCTTTCTGCTGACATTTGTTTGGGTCCTGCTGGCCAATAACGGGTCCCTGAACTCGCTGGTCTTTGGGTTGCTGCTGGGCATCATCATTCCCTTCATCACCCAGCCCTATTGGCCCGACCGCCCCAAGCTGCGCAACTGGCCGATGGTAGCCGAATACATGCTGGTGGTTCTGTGGGATATCGTGATGGCCAACATCGCGGTCGCCCGGATCATCCTGTTCAAACGCGATGCGGATCGGCAGCCCGGCTTTGTCAGCGTCCCGCTAGAGTTGCGTACGCCCGAAGCCATTACCGTGCTGGCCGGAACCATCACAATGACCCCCGGCACCGTCAGTTGCGATCTGTCCGCGCAGGGGCATTGCCTGCTGGTTCACTGCCTGGACGCCCCCAACCCAGAAGAGGTGCGCGACCAGATCAAGCAACGCTACGAACGCCGCCTGAAGGAGATTTTCGAATGATCACCTATGCGATTTACTTTGCCTTTGCCTGTTTCGGTACAGCCATCATGCTGTGCCTGTATCGGATCATTTCGGCCGAAGGCGTCGGCACCCGCGTTCTGGCGCTGGACACGATGGTGATCAACACCATCGCGCTGTTGATCCTGTACGGGCTGAGTGTCGAGACCGAGATATTCTTCGAATCCGCCATGATAATCGCCATGCTGGGCTTTGTTTCAACGGTGGCTTATGCGCGCTTTATGCTGCGCGGCAATATCATCGAGTGAGGGCGGTATGACATTCATCTTCGAACTGCTCATCGCCTTCTTCCTGATCGTCTCGGGCATTTTCGGTTTTGTCGGCTCGTTCGGTATGATCAAGCTGAAGGATCCAATGTCCCGACTGCACGCCCCCACCAAAGCGACCACGCTGGGGGTGGGCGGCGTCCTGTTGGCCTCGATCGCGCATTCGGTGCTGCTTGAGGGTAAACTGTCGCTGCACGAATTGCTGATCACGCTGTTTTTGTTCCTGACCGCGCCGATCACAGCCCTGTTCATTGCCAAATGGCACATTCACCGCCATGAAAAGCCCGGTGATCTGCCGGACGCGGGCGAGGATGAGCTTTGGGCTACCCACGCGGTCGAACAGGTCGAGGACGTCCCGGACCACAGCACGAACTGAGAGCCATGAAAACACCTCCGCTGCCCCTGACCCGCGATCTGGTTCTGATAGGCGGAGGCCACACCCACGCGCTGCTGCTGCGCAAGTGGGGCATGAACCCACTGCCCGGCGCACGGGTCACGGTGATCAATCCCGGCCCTACCGCGCCCTATTCCGGCATGCTGCCCGGCTTTGTCGCCGGTCACTATGAGCGGTGGGAGTTGGATATCGATCTGGTCCGTCTGGCGCGGTTTGCCGGTGCGCGCGTCATTCTGGGTGCAGTCGACGGGATTGACCCAGATGCGCAGCAGGTCCACGTGCCCGGTCGTCCGCCCGTGGCATTTGATGTCGCCTCGGTCAACGTAGGCATCACCTCGGACATGCCCGCCCTGCCCGGTTTTGCCGACCATGCGGTTCCGGCTAAACCGCTGGGACCGTTTGCGGCGCAATGGGCCGGTTATCTGGCCGGGTCCGGCCCGGCCTCGGTCGCTGTGATTGGCGGCGGCGTCGCGGGCGTCGAACTTGTCATGGCGATGGCGCACGCGCTGCGCAGCAAAGGGCGCAACGCACAGGTGACACTGATCGATAATGCCACGGCATTGACTGCGACGGTCCCAAAGGCCGCCGCCACGATCCGGCAGGCGATGGCGCAGTTGGGTGTTGAGGTTCTTGAACAGAGCACAATCCAACAGATCTCGGCGGGCCAGATCACCCTGAGTGACGGGCGCGAAATCCCTGCCGCGTTCATCACCGGGGCGGCCGGTGCGCGACCCTATGGCTGGATGGCCAGCAGCGGACTAGAGCTTCACGACGGCTATATACGCGTGAACGGCTATCTTCAGTCCAGCGACCCCGCAATTTTCGCCGCCGGAGACTGCGCCCACCTCTCGGAAAACCCACGCCCCAAGGCGGGCGTTTATGCGGTGCGTGAGGCTCCGGTGCTGTTCGACAATCTCAGGGCCGCCTTGGGTGCAGGCAGGATGCGCCGTTACACGCCGCAAAAGGACTATCTGAAGCTTATCTCGCTGGGTGGTAAATCCGCACTGGCCGAACGTCTGGGCACTTCGTTCAGCGGGCCGCTGATGTGGAAGTGGAAAAACCACATCGATCAGAGCTTTATGAACAGGTTCCGCGCGTTGCCAAAAATGCAGGCCCCCACCCTGCCCCGTCTACGCGCCGATGGAATGCACGAGGCACTGGGTGCCAAACCCATGTGCGGGGGCTGCGGCGCCAAGGTTGGACGCGAAGCATTACAGACTGCGTTGCGCGACTTACCAGCACCTGAGCGCGGGGACATAACGCCCCTACCCGGTGACGATGCCGCGCTGTTGAGCACAGGCGGGGCGCGGCAGGTGATGACCTCGGACCACCTGCGCAGCCTGAGCGATGACCCGGTTCTGATGACGCGGATCGCCGCCGTTCATGCGCTTGGCGATATCTGGGCCATGGGCGCACAGCCGCAGGCCGCGACCGCGACGCTTATCCTGACCCGAATGTCGGCAGAGTTGCAGCAACGCACACTGGCCGAAATCATGACCACTGCGGCCGAGGTCATGCGCGACGCCGGGGCCGAGATCGTTGGCGGCCACAGCTCGATGGGGGACGAAATGACCATCGGGTTTACGCTGACCGGCCTGTGCGACACCGATCCGATCACCCTGAGCGGCGCAAAACCCGGCGATGCTTTGATCCTGACCAAACCGATCGGCAGCGGTGTTTTGATGGCCGCCGAAATGGCCGGTGAGGCCGATGGCGACTGGGTTGCGGCAGCTTTCGCGCATATGACGCATCCACAGGCCACGGCCTCTCGCCTGCTGGGTGAGGCCCATGCGATGACCGATGTCACCGGTTTCGGCCTCGCAGGTCATTTGCAGGGGATGTGCGCCGCATCTGGTTGTGGCGCGACTCTGGATCTGAATGCAATCCCCGTGATGCAAGGCGCTTTGGACCTGAGCAAGCAAGGCGTCCGCTCGACCCTTTATGCAGACAACCGCGCGCTTACGCCCGAGCTACCGGAAGGGGGCAAAGCCGACTTGTTGTACGATCCGCAAACTGCCGGCGGGCTGTTGGCCGCACTGCCCACCGATAAAGCGACATTGATCTGTGCAGAGTTAAGGGCTGCGGGCTATCCGGCTGAGATCATCGGACATATGGATCAACAACCCGGTCTGCGCCTTCAAAGCTGATCCAACACCTGCGCAATGCGGTCCGCAGCAGCGGAAAGCCCCTTGTCATCCAAAGACAGGGCTTCAACCTCGGCACAGACCTCCGCCGTTTGCGCCCGACACGATTTTGCATAGGACGGATCGTAGTGCTGCTGCATCAATGCCCGCGTCAGCCCCGGCTTGTCACCCGCATCGATCAGAGCCATCCAACCATCGACAACGTCGTGACCACGATGAGAGCGAAGCGGCGACAGGCGGTCGCGCAATCGTGCTGCATCTGACAGGATATCTTCATAGGCCCTGAGCAGATATGCAGTACGCGCCTCAATCGGCGCCGTGATCCGAATGCGCGACGCGCTGCACAACGCCTTCCAGACCGCGGGCGGCAGGATCAAAGAGCCAATCTTGGACGACTCAGCCTCGACCACCACAGGCCGGTTCGGGTCGAGGCTGCAGAGCGCTTTGGCCAACGCCGATTCGAACGCCTTCTGGCTGGGTTGCCCGCCGGGTTTTTCGCCCAGCAACGATCCGCGGTGATTGGCCAGACCTTCGAGATCAAGAACTTGCACGCCTCGGGACTGAAGATAGCTCAGCAATTCAGTTTTTGCCGTACCGGTATAGCCGTCCAAAGCGACCAGACGATGCGGCAGCGGATCATCGTAAAGGTAGCGCTTCACCAGCCTGCGATAGGTGCGATAACCGCCGTCGACCAGCTCGGCCCGCCAGCCGATTTGCTGCAGCATCCAGACAAATGAACCAGATCTTTGCCCACCGCGCCAGCAATAGACCAGAGGCCGCCAATCGCCTTCATGATGGCTCAGGCTGTTTTCTATATGGCTTGCGGCATTCCGAAACACGAGGGCAGCGCCCAGTTTCCGGGCCAGAAACGGGCTCTGCTGGACATAGATCGTGCCCACCCGCGCCCGTTCGTCATTGTCCAGCACCGGCAGGCTGATGGCACCGGGCAGATGATCTTCGGCGAACTCTGCCGGACTGCGGACATCGATGATGCTGTCAAACGCATGGGCGTAAAGCTGCGGAAGATCGTTGAATTCAAGCGCCATTGCGTTGGCCTATCGTGACTTGCGAAAAAGGCCGCATCCGAGGACGCGGCCTTTGGTGTTTGTCAGGCAGATATCACTTCTGCTTGATACGGCCATCCAGATAAGGCTGATACGGCGCGTTTTCGGCCAGATACTCGGCCGTGACATCCGCCAGATCGGGTCCGAAATCATAGGCGTTCTTGTCATCGCCCGAAAACACGGAATAGCCGTCGCCGCCGTTGCGGACATAGTTGTTGGTGACCACCAGATAAGTCGCCGCCGGATCAATGGGTTCAAAACCACCATCCTTGGCGACCATCACCTCGGTAATGCGGCCTTCGTTCGGGGCGACCGACGGGTCCCAGGTGAAGGTCATACCAGCCACCTGCGGGAAGCGGCCTTTGACCTCTTCCACCTGGCTTACGCCATTCTCCAGCGCGTCGATGACGCCCTGACCGCTGATCTCAAAGGTCGACAGCGTGTTCTGGAAGGGCAGCACCGTCAGCACCTCGCCCATGGTCACCTCGCCCTCGTCAATCGAGGCGCGCAGTCCGCCTGCATTGGCAATCGCGATCTGCGCGCCTTGATCCGCGACGCGCGCCAGCATTGCGTCGGCAACCAGATTGCCCATCTCACATTCCTGCACACGACAGATATCCCGCGACCCCTCGATGGCAGCCCCGGAATTGGCAACGACGCGCTGCTTCATCTCTTCGATCGGGGCACCCATTTCCGCGACGCGTGCAGCGATATCCGCATCCGGGGTGACCGAGGCGTCCAGCAGGATCGGCGCACCCTCTGCGGAAATCAGGTTGCCGTCATCGTCGAATGTCAGCGTGATTTCGCCCAGATATTTCGAATAGGCATAGGCCTGAACAACAGGCACGTCGCCGACCATGGTCGGGTAGGCACCTGCGGCATCCTCATCCGTGTTCGACAGCAAAGTGTGCGAGTGGCCGCCGACCACCAGATCCAGACCGGGCACTTTCTCGGCAATTTCGATGTCCTTGGCCAGACCCACGTGGTTCAGCGCGATGATGATGTTCACACCGTCTTCCTGCAGGGCAGCGACATCAGCCGAGAGGCTGTCGATCTCATCCTGAAACACGACATCTTTACCAGGACTGGACGTCTCAACAGTGTCTGTAGCCAGCGCAGAGATGATGCCTATTTTCTGGCCGCCAACGTCCAATACAACGTGGTTGTCCACCTTACCCTTCAACTCGGCCGACGAGGACAGGTCCAGATTGCCCGAGATTACCGGGAAACTGACCGCATCAATGAACGCCGCCAAACCCGCGGGGCCGTCGTCGAACTCGTGGTTGCCAACCGCCATTACGTCATAGCCGATGGCCTCCATGAACTCGGCTTCTACCGCGCCTTTGTAAGTTGTGTAGAACAGAGAACCCTGGAACGGATCGCCTGCATCCAGCAACAGGACATTTTCATCGGCCAGCTCCGCCCGCTTGGCATCCACCAAAGTTTTCAGGCGCGCCACACCACCGAAACACTTGCCCTCAGCTTCGCCCTCGGCGTCGCAGGTTGAGTCGTATTTGTTGATGGATTCGATCCGGCTGTGCAGATCGTTGGTGTGCAAAATGGTCAACTTGTATTCGGCCGCAGCCATACCGGCAGTCAGGCCCAGAGCGGCAACCGAGGCCAGAAAACGGGTGAACATCATGTAACTCCCTGTGGTTGTTTGACGTGATGGTGCGCCGTGCATCCCGAAGAGTCAAAGGGGGAAATCCGGCTTGATTCTGCCCGTCGTGCGGGGCATCAGGGCATCATGCTGATTTACAAGATTTTCCGTGCCGATGAATGGGCGACCCTGCAGGCGCAGGGGGCCTCGGATGGTGCGCCCGTTGATGTGGCGGATGGGTTCGTGCATTTCTCGACCGCCACCCAGGCCGCCGAAACGGCGGCCAAGCACTTTGCCGGGACCCAGGGGCTGACGCTGCTGGCCTGTGATGCGGACGCTATGGGCGATGATCTGAAATGGGAGGTTTCGCGCGGCGATGCCCTGTTCCCACATCTCTATCGCCAGATACGGATGACGGATGTGGTCTGGTCCCGCGACCTGCCACATGACGGGCAGGCCCATCGCTTCCCGGAGGAGATGGAATGAGCCGCTTCATCGACCCCGAGCGCGAGCAATTCGAGGCGTTCAAGGCCCTTGATCGGGATCATCC
This sequence comes from Ruegeria sp. G10, assembly GCF_056533645.1. NCBI lineage: Bacteria > Pseudomonadati > Pseudomonadota > Alphaproteobacteria > Rhodobacterales > Roseobacteraceae > Ruegeria > Ruegeria sp. G10. The sequence continues at coordinate 243,392 of NZ_JBQFOQ010000001.1, forward strand.
GATCGAGATGCTTAATCTGGTGAGGTTCCGCAATCTGGCAGACTATCCGTCGGATCATCCGTTGGCCGATACCCGGCTGACCGGCGCGCAGGCTTATCGCAACTATGGAGTGGAAACTGCGCCGATCATTGACCGGATCGGCGCGTCAATCCTCTGGCGCGGCGCGTTTCAGGCCACGCTGATCGGTCCGCAAGACGAAGCATGGGACGCAGTGTTCATCGCCCGCTATCCCACCGCTCATGCGTTTCTAGATATGGTGACCGATCCCGGCTATCGCGCCGCTGTGGTCCACCGACAGGCCGCCGTTGAAACCTCGCGCCTGATCCGCTGCGCGCCAACAAAAGGTGGAGTGTCCTTCGGATGAAACTGACCGAGAAACTAGGGCTGGCCGCCCTGCACCGACTTGACCCCGAAACCGCGCATGGGCTGTCGATCAGGGCCCTGACCGCAGGGCTTGCGCCAACGCCCGGCCCTGTGACGTCCGACCGGCTGAGAACCCGTGTCGCAGGACTGGATCTGCCCAACCCGGTCGGGCTGGCCGCTGGTTTTGACAAGAACGGCGAGGCGCTGACCCCGCTCTCACGCGCGGGGTTCGGGTTTATCGAGGTCGGTGCCGTGACCCCGCGCCCGCAGCCCGGCAACCCAAAGCCGCGCCTTTTTCGCCTCTCCGAAGACCGCGCCGCCATCAACCGGTTCGGCTTTAACAACGAGGGCATGGAGGTCATGGCCCGTCGCTTGGCTCACCGCCCTAAGGATGCCGTGATCGGGCTGAACCTTGGGGCCAACAAGGACAGCGACGACCGGCCCGGAGATTTTGCCAAGGTGCTGGCCCATTGCGCGGCGCATCTGGATTTTGCCACTGTCAATGTCTCGTCCCCCAACACCGAAAAGCTGCGCGATCTGCAAGGCAAGGCGGCGCTGAGCGCGCTGCTGGGCGGCGTGATCGAGACCCGCAATTCTCTGCCCCGCCCGATCCCGATTTTCCTCAAAATCGCGCCGGACCTGACCGAGACCGAACTGCAGGATATCGCTGATGTCGCGCGCGAAACCGGCGTGGATGCGGTGATTGCCACCAACACAACCTTGTCCCGCGACGGCTTGCACAGCGCACACAAAGATCAGGCGGGCGGCCTGTCCGGTGCACCCCTGTTCGAGAAATCGACCCGTGTGCTGGCGCAGCTCAGCCGACTGACCGGCGGAGATATCCCCCTGATTGGCGTTGGCGGCATCAGTACGGCGGAACAGGCCTATGCCAAGATTTGCGCCGGGGCATCTGCGGTGCAGTTCTATACCGCGATGGTCTATGGCGGAATTTCACTGGCTGCCGAGATCGCCCATGGGCTGGACGCCCTGCTGGCCCGCGATGGCTTCACCTCGGTCGCGCAAGCGGTCGGCAGCAAACGAGAGGACTGGCTATGATCGAATACTGGCACAACCCCCGCTGCTCCAAATCCCGTGCCGGGCTGGCGTTGTTGCAGGACAACGGCGCGCAACCGGAGGTGCGCAAATATCTTGATGATGCGCCTTCGGCGGATGAAATCAGGGCGGTTCTGGCCAAACTGGGTATCCCGGCGATTAGCCTGATGCGCACGGGCGAGAAGGTGTTCAAGGAACTGGGTCTGACCAAAACCTCGCCGGACGAGACGCTGATTCAGGCGATGGCCGCGCATCCGATCCTGATTGAACGCCCTGTGGCCATTGCGGGTGACAAAGCCGCCATTGGCCGACCGCCCGAGAACCTGCTGGACCTGCTTTAGGCGATCTGCGCCTCCAACCTCGGGTACCTCCAGCCCAGCGTGACGCCGCGCGCGATGTTCAACACCATCAGCGCAGCCCAGAGCCCGTGATTGCCCATCGTGGGGACCAGCACGAACAGCGCCACCACATAGATCGCAACCGATTGAATCATTGCGTTGCGCATCGCGCGGGTCCAGGTGGCCCCGATGTAAATGCCGTCATACATCCAACTGGCCACCCCGATCACCGGGGCAAGCGCAGCCCAGAACAGATAGTCCCGCGCGGCGCTGCGCACCTCGGGCGAGGTCGACATCAGGTCAATGAGCGCAGGTCCGGCCAGATAGAACAGCAGCCCCAGCGCAACCGCCCCGCCCACGCCCCATTGCGAGGCCATCACCGATGCGCGCCGGACCTTCAGCCGATCACGTGCGCCAACCGCGCCGCCGACCAGCGCCTCGGCCGAGAAGGCGAAGCCGTCCAGCGCAAAGGCTGTGATCTCAAGGAACTGTAGCAAGACCTGGTTGGCGGCCAGATTCACGTCTCCTAAATCTGAGCCCACGAACAGAAACGTGGTGAACGCGCCCGTTAGTAAGACCGAACGCACCATGATGTCGCCATTCACCTGCAACATCCGGCGCAGGCGGCTGGCGTCGAAAATGCGCGGCCAGTCCCGCCACTGTTTGCCGCTGAACGCGTCGCCACACAGCCATAAACCCAGCGCGAGGCCGGTCCATTCCGCGATCAGGGTCGCGATGGCAACGCCCTCGACGCCCCAGCCGAGGCCCAAAACGAACCATAAATCCAACACGATATTCAGCCCGTTCATCCAGACTTGCAGGATGAATACACCCCGCGTGCGCTCGACCGCGATCAACCAGCCGGTCACCGCATAAAGGGCGATGGTCGCAGGCGCACCCCAGATACGGATTTCCAGATAAGCGCGGGTCAGCGCCTCGACCTCGGCGCTGGCCGGGGACAGGGCAAAGGCCCCGAGGAAAACCCAGACCTGAGCGGCGATAAAGAACAGCCCCGCCGTGCCGCCCAGCAACAGGCCACGCATCAGCAGCGCTCCGGTCTCAGCCGTATCGCCCGCCCCGCGCGCCTGCGCGGCCAGCCCCGTGGTGCCCATGCGCAGGAAGCCGAAAATCCAATAGATCGCCGACAGGATCACCGCGCCCATGCCGACCGCACCGATGGGGGCGGCCTGCCCCATCTGGCCCACGACGCCGGTATCCACCGCCCCAAGGATCGGAACGGTTGCGTTCGACAGCACAATCGGCAACGCGATTTTCAGCACGCGCCGATGGGTGATGGGCGCGTTGGCGTCCTCCACGCTTAGGCCTGTGTCGGAGGCTGCGGCATCAGGAAATGACCCGTACCCTGCGCAAACAGCTTGGCGTGGTTGTCCTGCCACGCCTCGACCCGGACCGAGGCATAGCGCCGCCCCGACCGGTTGATGAACGCCCGCGCATAGGCATCGCGCGGCAGGCCCGAGCGCAGGTAGTCGACGGTGAAATCGATGGTCTTGGGAAAGCGGATATTTTCGTTAGTCAGAATATCCTCGGCATCGATCTCACCGCTTTCGATCCTTGGGAACATATGCTCCCAACTCAGGGTGATGACGGCGGTGACTTCAAGAAAGGCCGCCGTCACGCCGCCGTGGATGGCGGGCAGGAACGGATTACCGATCAGCTTTTCGTCGAAATTCAACACACCGGTCAGCTCATCCCCGCGTCGGTCGAATGTGATGTTCAGAAATTGGATATAGGGCACCCCTTCGACCAGCGCTGTCAGCGCGGCGTCGCGGCGGTGCTTGACCACCTGCATGGGTTCGGGTCGCGCGCGCGCCATGTCAGCGACCCTCCACTGTGAATGCGCCCGAGGCGGTGGCGACGGGGCGGTCGCTGTCATCATCCGTTGCGGTTGCGCGCACAAATGCAACGTTGCGCGTGATGTGATAGCACGTGGCGCGGGTGCGGATGCTCTGTCCCGGCGTTGCCGCACGCATATAGTCGATGCGCAGGTCGATGGTGGCCGTGCCGCCCGGGGCGGATGGATGGCTCATCACAGCTGCACCGCAACAGGTGTCCAGCATCGCAGACACCGCGCCACCATGGATCACCCCGGTGCGAGGATCGCCAATCAGCTTTTCGTTATAGGGCATCGAGATTTCGGCCTCACCCTCACCGATATGGGTCAAATCGAGTCCCAAAGCCTTGGCATGCGGGATCGCCTCGATGAATTGGCGCGCTAAAACTGTCTTGTCGACCATAGGGTTGGGTCCTGTCCTTGTGCCTGCCCCTTTATGGGCCTGCGCCTGCGTCAAGGGCAAGCCCACCTGTTGCGCTTGCCGGCCCAACACCCTAGGTTGCAGCCGAGGAGACCCGGAATGTCCGACACCCGTTTGTCATTCAAAGAAATGTGCGCCGAGTTCGACGTGACTCCGCGCACCCTGCGTTACTACGAATATATCGAATTGCTGCAGCCCGACCGCGAAGGCCGGTCGCGCTTTTATGGCCCGCGCGAATGCGCGCGGATGAAGTTGATCATGCGGGGCCGCAAGTTCGGGTTCCCGCTGGAAGAAATCCGCCAATGGCTGCTGATCTATGAAGATCAGGGCAATCAGGCCCAGATGGCGACGTTTATCGAGATGGCAGATCGCCAGATGGAAGAGCTGCGCCAGCAGCGCGCGCAACTGGATGAGGCGATGGACGCGCTGCAGCAGCTGCGCAATCAGACGGTTGAGCTGCTGAAATAGCCCTTCCCTTACGGCAAGAAAATTTCTCGAAACCACCCTTTACGCGACCGGATGTTACGTCAACTTATTTGTGACGCAGCGTCCACATTACGTAAACGTCACTTGTGTGTTGTAAAACGCTCATCGACTGCGCAACTCAATCAACATGACGCCAGTGATGAGAGTTTGAACCATGACCGAAGATCTGCTGACCATCCGCGAAATGTGCGAGACCTATGATGTCACGCCCCGCACTTTGCGGTTCTACGAGGCCAAAGAGCTTTTGTTTCCGATCCGCGAGGGCCAGAAGCGCCTGTTCACCAAACGGGACCGCGCACGCCTGAAACTGATCCTGCGCGGCAAGCGCTTTGGCTTCAGCCTCGAAGAAATCCGCCAGCTTCTGGACCTGTACCATGTGGGCGACCAGCAGGTCACCCAGATGTCCCGCACCTATGAAATCGCGTGCGAGCGTCTGGCCGACATGGAATCACGCCGCGAAGAGCTGACACAGGCCATCGACGAACTGAAAGAGCAGTTGCGCTGGGGCGAGAAGGTTATCGCCTCGATGAAACAGGAAAAGAAGGCGGCTGAATAAGCCCGCCCTCTCGGACATATGAATTAAGGGAGCTTCACATGCCCGTCTATAACGCGCCAACAAAAGACACACAGTTTATCCTGCATGACGTTCTGAAGGTCTCGGCCTCAGATATCCCCGGTTATTCCGAGCTTGAGACCGAATTCACCGCAGCCGTGCTGGAGGAAGCAGGCAAAGTGGCCACCAACGTGCTGCACCCACTGAACGTGGTGGGCGACACCGAAGGGTGCCGGTTGGAGAACGGGATTGTCTACACCCCTACGGGTTTCAAAGATGCCTTCGAGCAGATGAAGGAAGGCGGCTGGACGGGCCTCGACATGCCGGAAGAGTATGGCGGCCAGAACATGCCCTACGTCATGGGGACGGCCGTGGGCGAGATCTTCTCGGGCGCAAACCAGGCATTTGTGATGTATCAGGGCCTGACCCATGGGGCGGCTTCAGCGATCTTGGCGCACGGGTCTGAAGAGCAGAAGAATACCTACCTTCCCAACATGGTTAGCTGTGAATGGACCGGCACCATGAACCTGACCGAACCGCATTGCGGCACCGATCTGGGCCTGATGCGCACCAAGGCGGAACCGCAGAGCGACGGCAGCTATAAAATCACCGGCCAGAAAATTTTCATCTCGTCCGGTGATCACGACATGGCTGACAACATCATCCATCTGGTGCTGGCGAAGATTCCCGGCGGCCCCGAGGGCATCAAGGGTGTGTCTCTGTTCATCGTGCCGAAGTTCATCGTCAACGAAGACGGCTCGCTGGGCGAACGCAATGGTGTGTCGGTCGGCAAGATCGAAGAGAAAATGGGCATCCACGGCAACTCGACCTGCGTCATGAACTATGACGAGGCGACCGGCTGGCTGCTGGGCGAGGAACACAAGGGCATGCGCGCCATGTTCACCATGATGAACGAGGCGCGTCTGGGTGTAGGCATGCAGGGATTGTCTCAGGCCGAGGCCGCGTTCCAGAACGCCTTGGAATACGCCAAGGACCGGCTGCAGGGCCGCGATGTGACCGGCGTAAAGAACCCGGACGGCCCGGCCGATCCGCTGATCGTACATCCGGATATCCGCCGCAACCTGATGGATCAGAAAAGCTTTACCGAAGGCGGGCGCGCGTTCATCCTGTGGGGCGCGACCGTGCTCGACAAGGCGCACCGGTCGGGTGACGCGGATGCGGACGGGCTGATCTCGCTGCTGACGCCGGTCATCAAGGGCTTCCTGACGGACGAAGGCTACGACATGACCGTGCAGGCACAGCAGGTCTACGGCGGCCATGGCTACATCGAGGAATGGGGCATGTCGCAGTATACCCGCGACGCCCGGATCGCGATGATCTATGAGGGCGCAAACGGCGTTCAGGCGCTGGACCTCGTGGGTCGGAAGCTAGCGCAGGATGGCGGCAAGCACGTCATGGCGTTTTTCGAGATGGTCAAGACCTTCTGCAAAGAGAACGGCGGCAAGGATGAGAGCTATGACAAGGCCTTTATCGAACCACTGAAAGCCGCGTCGAAAGATCTGCAGGCCGCGGGCATGTACTTCATGCAGGAAGGCATGAAGAACCCCAACAATGCGCTGTCGGGCTCTTATGACTTCATGCACATGTTCGGCCATGTGTGCCTGGGCCTGATGTGGGCGCAGATGGCCAAGGCCGCACAAGACGCGCTGGACGGCGGTGCCTCGGACAAAGAGTTCTACGAGACCAAGATCAACACCGGTCGTTTCTACATGGCCCGCCGCCTGCCCGCGACCGCCTTGCATCTGGCCCGCATCCAGACCGGCGCGGACACGGTAATGGCACTGGACGCGGCGAACTTCTGATCTCAGGGTGGGTTCGGGCACTGAAACCCGAACCCACATTCAAAGGAGACAAGATGCCGAAACGCTTTCGCCTGACCCGCCGATTTCCGGTCGCCATGACCGAAGAAGGGTATCGCAAACTGCGCGGCTTCGCGCGCGAGGCCGGTCTTGATGAAGGTGAAGCACTGTCATTTCTGTTCGAGAACTTCAACAGCGTGATTGATCACGAAAACCTGACGCACAGGCTGCGCATTTTCAACTCGGAGTTGGAGGCGCGCAAGCGGTGAAAACAAAATGCAAATCAACCGGCATCGCGAGCTCTGAGCTCAGATGCCTCCGGCGGGAGTATTTTTGAAAAGATGAAGATGCGATGCGTCCCTGCCACCGGGCGCACTCGTCATCAGGACAGGGACGACTTCACCTTTTACGGCCATCGGCTCTCCAGCCTGTACCGCAGGGTCATGAAGACAGAAGATCGTTAATTGAACGTTACGAAAGCAACTTCATCTTTTCACAAATACTCATTTCCGACCTAACCGCACACGCCATGGGAGGGGCGTTCTTATGACCATCAAGCTTCATTGCTTCGGAGAAAGCGGGAACTCGTACAAGGCCGCCCTCGCGCTTGAGATGTCCGGACTGGATTGGGAGCCGGTCTTTGTCGATTTCTTTGGCGGGGCAACGCGAACGCCGGAATACCGTGCTGAAGTAAATGCAATGGGCGAAGCGCCGGTGATGGTCGACGGCGATTTCAGCACCAGCCAGTCGGGCGCGATTCAGGCATATGTGACCGAGAAGTCCGGCAAATTCGGCGGCAAAGATCGCGACCAGAATTATGATATCTTCCGCTGGGTTTTGTGGGACAACCACAAGCTCAGCTCGGTGGCTGGCCTGACCCGATTTCTGTGCAACTTCCTACCCGAAGAGCATCGCAATGCGGATGTCATCGCATTCAACCAAGGGCGTTTGAAGGCCGCTTACAGCGTGCTGAACGCACATCTGGAAGGCCGCGACTGGATCGTTGGGGATGGCGTGACCAATGCCGATCTCAGCTGCTGCGGTTATCTTTATTACCCCGAACCCTTCGGCTTTGATCGCGCCGACTGGCCCAATATCGACGCCTGGCTGACGCGCCTCAGCGAACAGCCCGGCTGGAAACACCCCTATGACCTGATGCCCGGCAATCCGTCGGATCGAGCTTGAGGAGAAGACCCATGACCGAAGCTTACATTTATGACGCCCTGCGCACCCCGCGCGGCAAAGGCCGCAAGGATGGCAGCCTGCACGAGGTGACCTCAGTGCGGCTGTCCGCCCTGACCCTGAACGCGATGAAAGAGCGCAATAATCTGGAAGGTCACGCCGTTGAGGACGTGATCTGGGGCAACGTCACCCAAGTCATGGAGCAAGGCGGCTGTCTGGCGCGCTCGGCTGTTTTGGCGTCCGATCTGGATCAATCGATCCCCGGTCTGGCGATCAACCGGTTCTGTGCCTCGGGTATGGAAGCCGTGAACCTTGCAGCCAACCAGGTCAAAGGCGGCGCAGGCGAGGCCTACATCGCGGGCGGTGTTGAGATGATGGGCCGCGTGGCCATGGGAAGCGACGGTGCCGCGATTGCTGTGGACCCGACGCTGGCAATGGAGACCTATTTCGTGCCGCAGGGCATCTCGGCCGACATCATTGCGACCGAGTATGGGTTCAGCCGCGACGACGCCGACGCACTGGCCGTTGAGTCTCAGAAACGCGCGGCGGCGGCTTGGGAAGACAACCGGTTCGAGAAATCGGTGATCTCGATCAAGGACCAGAACGGCCTGACCATTCTGGATCGTGACGAATACATGCGCCCCGGTACTGACATGCAGTCGCTGGGTGCTTTGAACCCGTCTTTCGCGATGATGGGTGAGCAGATGCCGGGCTTCGACAAGGTCGCGATGATGAAGTACCCGCATCTTGAGCGGATCAACCACATCCACCACGCCGGCAACAGCTCGGGCATCGTGGACGGTGCAGCTGCGGTTCTGATCGGGAATAAGGAATTCGGTGAGAAATACGGCCTGAAACCCCGCGCACGTATCAAGGCCACAGCCAAGATCGGCACCGACCCGACCATCATGCTGACCGGCCCGGTTCCGGTGACCGAGAAAATCCTTGCTGACAATGGCATGCAGATCAGTGACCTGGACCTGTTCGAGGTGAACGAAGCCTTCGCCTCGGTCGTGCTGCGGTTCCAGCAGGCGTTCGATGTCGATCCCGCTTTGGTTAACGTCAATGGCGGTTCTATCGCGATGGGTCACCCGCTGGGCGCAACCGGCGCGATGATCATCGGCACCCTGCTGGATGAGTTGGAGCGTCAGGACAAGGAAACCGGTCTGGCCACGCTCTGCATTGCGTCCGGCATGGGGGCGGCAACCATTATCGAGCGGGTCTGATGCCCAAGCTGGACCTTTCGCAAATCCCCTACAGGGGCGGTTCGTCCTATCCCGGCAAACTGGCCGAGGCGGTTGGAGGCCGCTTCAACCAGGGCGTCGGCGATGCGGGTGGACTGACCCAGTTCGGGGTCAACATCGTGCGGCTGGAGCCGCAGGCCCTTTCCTCGCTTCGCCATTATCATATGGAGCAGGACGAGTTTGCCATCATGCTCAGCGGCGAATGCGTGCTGATCGACGATGACGGTGAGCACCAGATGCTGCCCGGCGATTGCGCCGCCTGGCCCGCTGGTGAGGCCAATGGCCATCACCTTGTGAACAGAACCGATGCGCCCGCGACCTTTCTGGTGGTGGGCACCCGGACCCCGACAGAGACCGGCTATTACAGCGACATAGACATGATGGTGAAGGACGACGAGAACGGATTCGTCTTCACCCGCAAGGATGGCAGCCCGCTGACGGCTGACCAGATTGGAGATGACAATGACTGATTTCACCCTCAGCAAAGACGCAGACGGCGTCGCCTTCATCACCTGGGACGTTCCGGGAAAATCCATGAACGTTCTGTCGCGCGAGGCCTTCACTCTGGTCGGCGAACTGATCGATCAGGCGCTGGCGGATGATGAGATCAAAGGCATCGTGATTACCAGCGGCAAGGAAGGTTCGTTCGCTGGCGGCATGGACCTGAGCACGCTTGCCACGATCCGTCAGGAGGCCGGTGATGAACCCGCTCAGGCGCTATTTGACTTCGTCATGAGCGGTCACAACATTCTGCGTCGGTTGGAACTGGCAGGTATGGATCCGAAGACCAAGAAAGGCGGCAAGCCGGTGGCCTGCGCCATCAACGGCACCTGCGCCGGGATCGGGACCGAGATTGCGCTGGCGTGTCATCACCGCGTCATGACCTCGAATGCCAAAGCGAAGATCGGCCTGCCCGAGATCCTGCTGGGTATCTTCCCCGGTGGCGGCGGCACCATGCGCTATAGCCGTATGGTTGGCGCGATGGCGGCGGCTCCGGTCCTGCTGGAAGGCAAGATGATGGACTCGAAGAAAGCCAAAGGCGCGCAGTTGATCGACGCGGTCGCGGACGATCCAGTTGCCGCAGCCAAGGAATGGGTTCTGAATGCCAAGGACGCCGATCTGGTCAAGCCATGGGACGCGAAGGGCTACAAAATGCCCGGCGGCGCGCCGTATCACCCGGCTGGCTTTATGACCTTCGTTGGCGCAAACGCGATGGTGAACGGCAAGACACAAGGTGCTTTCCCGGCGGCAAAGGCTCTGCTGAGTTCGATCTACGAAGGCGCGCTGGTTGACTTCGACACCGCCCTGAAGATCGAGGCGCGGTGGTTCACCAATGTCCTGATGAACCCGTCCTCATCGGCAATGATCCGGTCGCTGTTCCTGAACAAGGAAGCGCTGGAGAAAGGGGCGGTGCGTCCCAAGGATGTCCCTGATCAGCGCGTCAAAAAAGTCGGTGTTCTGGGCGCGGGCATGATGGGGGCTGGTATCGCGCTGGTCTCGGCGCAGGCCGGGATGGAGGTTGTTCTGATCGACCGTGATCAGGCTGCCGCCGATAAGGGCAAGGCCTATAGCGAGAGCTACATGGACAAAGGCATCAAGCGCGGCAAAGCCACCGCTGAGAAGAAAGAGGCCCTGCTGGCGCAGATCACAGCCACCCCTGATCTGGAGCATCTGAAAGGCTGCGATCTGATCATCGAGGCCGTGTTCGAAGACCCCGGCGTCAAGGCTGAGATGACCAAGAAAGTCGAGGCGATCATCCCCGAGGATTGCATCTTTGCGTCAAACACCTCGACCCTGCCGATCACCGATCTGGCGAAGGCCTCAGTGCGGCCTGAGCAGTTCATCGGCATCCACTTCTTCTCACCCGTCGAGAAGATGTTCCTGGTCGAGATCATCAAGGGCAAGGGAACCGGGGACCGCGCGGTCGCCAAGGCTCTGGACTACGTACGCCAGATCCGGAAGACACCGATTGTGGTCAACGATGCGCGCTTCTTCTACGCCAACCGCTGCATCATTCCCTATATCAACGAAGGCGCGCGCATGATCACCGAGGGCGTCAGCCCCATCCTGATCGACAACGCGGCGCGTCAGCTGGGCTTCCCGGTCGGACCGATCCAACTTACGGACGAGACTTCGATCGATCTGGGTGCCAAGATTGCACGGGCGACCAAGGCGGCGATGGGTGATGCCTATCCCGAAAGCCCCTCGGACGATCTGATCTTCTGGATGGAGGAACAGGGCCGTTTGGGTCGCAAGGCCAATGCTGGCTTCTTCGACTATGACGACAAGGGCAAGCGCGTCGAATATTGGAAGGGTCTGCAGGACAAGTACCCGCTGGCCGCCGAGCAGCCTGACCTGATCGAGGTGCAGGAACGTCTGATGTTCGCACAGGTTCTGGAAGCCGTCCGTGCGCTGGAAGAAGGCGTTCTGGAAGACATCCGTGAAGGCGACGTGGGCGCGATCTTGGGCTGGGGCTTTGCGCCTTGGTCCGGTGGCCCGCTGAGCTGGTTGGACATCATCGGCACGCCCTATGCAGCCGAGCGCTGCGATCAGCTGGCCGAGGCCTATGGTGAGCGTTTCGCCTGCCCGCCGCTGCTGCGTGAAATGGCCGATAAAGGCCAAAGCTTCTACGGTCGGTTCAATCCGGAAGCTGAGGCCGCGTAAGAAAACAGATGCAGGCGCATAAAGTCATGTGCCTGCATCGTTCTTTTTGAAGTGTTAGGTCAGGTCTGCCATTCAGGCCGCAGAAACAAAGGCGGCATACTCGGCCGTCCCGGACGCCCCGGTCGGCGTATCCCCGAAGGGGGCCGGATCGGGAAAATCGGTTCTTGCGGGATGGGTGCAGGCAGTGCACCCAACGGGTTTGCAAAAGCGGAAATATCGCCCCTTGTCGCAACCGCTTCGATCAACAGTTCGGCATCCTCGGCATCAGCGACCTCATAGGCGCTTGTCGGCCCCAGAGCCGCCACCATCCGGCCGGCCGGACAATAGGCCTGAAACCCGCCTTCGATGAACACGACCTCATCCTGATCGAAAAATAATGACGTCACATCAAAGGTCTGGGCCGGTGTCTGCGAATGCAACCGCCCCACCCCGCTGAGCATGCGGGCGGGCACAATCGAGATACCCTCGATCCCCAGACCCAGCTTGCCCTGATCCAGCGCCATGCCCTGTTCAGGCATCAGCCAGACAGGTCGCCCGTTATAGGCCGCGCGCGACGGGACAAGCACCGGCAGATGCTCGGCCCGTCGCTCATCTCCGGGAACAACGATACGGTCGACGCTGGCGCGCCGAAGCTCGCGAAAGCCGTGATCCAGTGTGCGCACCAGATCACCCGCGACCAATCTTTCGACCGGTTTCCAACCGCTGGTTGTTGCAACCTTGGTTCCGTGCAGTAGGCCCCCACGACGTACTGACACGGCTGTCCCCGAAAAGGCCCCCCGGCCCCTGTCTTCCTGTTTCGAATACCCCGAAACACTCACTACTTCTAACACGTGCCTTCCCCTTTTTGGCACCTTCAAACAAAACAGAAGGGTCTGAGTGTTGTGCCTTAAAGGGGCTTAGTTTCGCCACATTTGGGGCAAATTTCGGTTAATTTCGCCGCATTTAGCCGGATTTCGGTGGACAAAGCCGCAGGCGAACGCCCGTTTGGACGCCCTGCGGAAACGACGGGGCGCGAATCCGGTTCAGGGTTGGGCCAGCAGACGACGTTCTCTCCACCCCAGCAGGACCCCTGCCGTTGCGATCATCGCGATGCCGATGATCTGCATCACGCCCACGGATTGCCCAAAGGCCACCCATGCAAACAGCGGACCGAAGATCATGACCGAGTATTCGAACACCGCCACATAAGACGGTTCGCCCAGTTGATAGGCTTTGATCAGCATGAACACCGCGATTGTCGAGCCGACAGCCTGCACCACAACCCACGGCACCGCCGCGTGCATCGGCCAGACCCAGCCGCGCAGCACGAACCCCTCGGGCCCGGCCACCGCTGTAGCCGGAGATAGTGCCAACCAGACCAGCCCCACCCCTCCGGCCAAGCCAAGCGTCACCACCATCGCGGCCAACAGAGCGACGGTGCTTTCGCCCGCGCAATGGGTGCGCGTGACGACGGCGCTGAGGGCATAGAAGAAACCACCGGCCACGGGTAGCAGGGTTTTGATGTCGAAGGATTGTGGATCGGGCTGCAACACGCACAGGATACCCGAGAAGCCCAACAGGACGGCAACGATCCTCCATGGCCCGATATGCTGCTTCAGGATCAGGGCCGAGATAAGCAGCACAAAGATGGGTGACGTGAACAACCCGGCCAGTGCCTGCGCGATCGGCATCAGCGCCAGTGCGCTGAAATAGAACAGCATGGCCAGAGTGATCAAAGCACTGCGCAGCGCGACAATGCCATAGCGGCGGGGTCTCAGGCTACCCAGCCCCAGCAACGACAGGCAAGCGATCAGCGGCAGCATAAGCAGGGCACGGCACAGGTGGAATTGCCATAGCCCGATGGTCTCTGCCAGACGAATCACGAAGTTGTCGATGACGCCGATGATTGCCATCGCACAGACCATCAGCATCGATGCCAGCGCCGAGGACCTCTCGTGTTCCACCCCTGATATCCCCCTTGCCGCAAATACGCTCGCCCCGATCCGGCCCAGTCAGCATATTTTCGAAACCGCGCGCAACAGGTTTGCGCCGTTGGTTTTCAACATGCTAGACTCGGGACAAAATAATACTCGAGCAGCCTTACCCGATGACCGCACTCAAACAGTACCAGCGGATCGAAGCCACCGGTCTGTGGCGCCCCACGCCCGACGAGCAGCGGCGCGAGGTCGTGGTGTCCATTGGCGAGGCCACACTGACCATCTCGGATTTCAACGACCGGGCGCTGACTCATTGGTCGCTGGCCGCGCTGGAGCGGCAAAACCCCGGAGCCTATCCGGCGATCTTCCACCCGGATGGCGACCCGGGCGAGACTTTGGAACTGCCCGAGACCGAGACCACGATGATCGAGGCCATCGACCGCCTGCAACGCGCCATCGACCGCGCGCGACCGCATCCCGGTCGGCTGCGCTGGCTCAGTGTCGCAGGTGTAGTATTGGCGGTTGTTGCCTTGCTGCTGTTCTGGCTGCCCGGCGCATTGCAGCGCCACGTAGTCTCCGTGGTGCCCGAGATCAAACGGCAGGAGATCGGTAATGCGATTCTGCACCGGATCGAACGTGTTTCAGGCAAAGCCTGCACCTCACCCGACGCACAGGACTCGCTGGATCGACTGGCGCGCCGGACGGGAGTCCGGCAGATCGTGATCCTGCCCGCTGGGGTGCCGGACAGCCTCAGCCTGCCGGGCGGGACGGTTCTGTTGAACCGGGCTCTGGTTGAGGATCACGAGGACCCCGCCGTTGCCGCAGGCTATGTGATTGCAGCACGCGCGCGCGCGGGGCAACAAGACCCGCTGGATGAGCTGTTGGACCGCACCGGCCCCACGACAGCCTTCCGGTTGCTGACCACGGGTGAGCTGACCCCCGAAATCGTGGACGCCTATACCGAACAGGTGCTGTCAGAGCCGCGCCCGACGATCACCGACAACGACCTTCTGGCCGTGTTCGCACAGGCTGCCCTGCCCTCGACGCCATACGCCTATGCCCGCGATATCACTGGCGAGACCGTTCTGGGCCTGATCGAGGCCGACCCCATGGCGGGGCGTAGTCTGGAACAGGTCCTGCCGGACCGCGACTGGGTCCGGCTGCAGAATATCTGCGGGCAATAGGGTTTATTTGGTACCGAACATGCGATCTCCGGCATCGCCGAGGCCGGGCATGATATACCCCTTCGAATTCAGCTCACGGTCCAGCGCCGCCGTGACGATATGCACATCCGGATGCGCCTCTTTCATGCGCGCAACCCCTTCGGGCGAGGCCAGCAGGCACAGGAACCGGATATCGGTGGCGCCCGCCTCTTTCAGCAGATCAATCGCGGCGGCCGAACTGTTACCGGTCGCCAGCATCGGATCAACGGCGATGACCAGCCGATCCTTCAGCCCCTCGGGGGCCTTGAAGTAATACTGCACCGGCTCCAGCGTCTTTTCATCGCGGTAAAGCCCGACAAAACCCACACGAGCCGAGGGGATCAATTCCAGCACCCCGTCCAGCATTCCGTTCCCGGCCCGCAGGATCGAGACCAGCGCCAGTTTCTTGCCCGCCAGAATCGGTGCATCCATCTCCTCCATCGGGGTTTCGATATGGCGGGTGGTCAGCGGCATCTCACGCGTGACCTCATAGGCCAGCAGCAGCGTAATCTCACGCAAAAGCTGCCGGAACGCGGCGGTCGAGGTGCCCTTGTCCCGCATGAGCGTCAGTTTGTGCTGCACCAGCGGGTGGTCGACGACGGTCAGATGTTCGCTCATGAGTTCTCCAGTCTTTTCTTGACCCGCGCGCGGGTGTCTTCATCACAGAATGCCGCGTTCAGGGCGTTCTGGTTCAATTCGGCAAAATCTTCAGCCTCCCAGCCGAAGGCTGCAGCCAACATCTCATATTCGCGGCGCATTGTGGTGTGGAAAAACGGCGGGTCATCGGTTGAGACCGTGACCTTTACGCCCGCGTCGCGCAGCTTGGCAATCGGATGGGCGGCGAAGTCGGGAAACAGACCCAGCACCACGTTCGAACCCGGACAAACCTCAAGCGTTACATCCCTATCGATGACTTCGCGGATCAGATCGGGGTCTTCAATGGCGCGCACGCCGTGCCCGACCCGTTCGACCCCCAGATCACGAATGGCATCCCGCACACTGTCCGGCCCACCGAATTCTCCGGCATGGGTGGTAAGGCGCAATCCGGCCTCGCGGGCACAATCAAAGGCCCATGCGAAATCGCCTTGCGTATGGACGCCTTCGTTGCCGCCCATGCCAAAGCCGGTGATCCAGTCTCCAGCCGTCTCAGCCGCGCAAAAGGCGCTGCGCTTGGCCTGCTCGGGACCGAAATGGCGTACGCAGGTCACTACCCCGCGCAGGGTGATGTTGAACTTGCGCTCGGCCTCGTCCGCAGCGTCCTGAATTGCGGTCAGATAGTCGCGCCACGCGTGCAGATCGCCACCACCGCAGAAGTCGGGGCTGAGAAAGGTCTCGGTATAGACCACGCCATTCGACGCGCTTTCTTCGAGGATCGCCAGCGTCAGGCGGCGGAAATCTTCGGGCGACTTCAGCACTTCGCAGGCCGCCTCATAGACACTGAGGAAGTGAGCGAAGTCACGGAAGTCGTAGGAGCCATCGGGCTTGAAAATGCCGCTGAGATCCACCTTCTTTTCATGCGCCAACTGACGGATAAAAGCGGGCGGGGCTGCGCCTTCATGATGCAGATGCAGTTCGATCTTGGGCAGGTCGGAAACGGTCATAGAAAGCTCCGCCCCGGTCCTTGCGACGGAATGTTCAGATGGTGAGCGATACTGGCCGCGACATCAGCAAAGTTGATCTGGCCGATCTCGCCCGCACCCTGCCCGGCCACTAGCACAGGCACCTGTTCGCGCGTGTGATCGGTCCCGGTCCAACTGGGATCATTGCCGTGATCTGCGGTCAGCAGCATCAGGTCTCCGGGGCGCAGGTTTTGCAGGATCACCCCGATCTCACGGTCGAACCATTCCAGCGCACGGGCATAGCCGCTGATATCTCGGCGGTGGCCATAGAGACTGTCGAACTCCACGAAATTGGCGAAGGTCAGGCTGCCCTCTTCGGCCTCGTCCACCAGATCAGACAGGTGCCGCATCAGGTCCGCATCCGAACCTTTGCGCAGTGTATCAATCCCCTGCATCGAGAAGATGTCACCGATCTTACCCACCGCATGAACGCGGTGGCCAGCGCCCTGCGCCCAGTTCGTCAGCACCGACGCGGGCGGCAGGATGGCGAAATCCTTGCGGTTGGTGGTGCGGGTGAACCCATCCTCAGGCGATCCCACGAAGGGCCGCGCAATCACGCGACCCACTTTCATCTCATGCAATTGCGGGGCAAGCGTCCGGCACATATCCAACAACCGGTCGAGGCCAAAGCTTTCCTCATGCGCGGCAATCTGGAACACGCTGTCGGCAGAGGTATAGCAGATCGGCCAGCCGGTGCGCATGTGCTCGGCCCCTAGCTCCGCAATAATGGCAGTGCCCGACGCGTGGCAATCGCCAAGGATACCGTCAGTTCCTGCAGCCTCGGCAGCGGCACGGCTTAGATCAGGGGGGAATGCGGGCTTGGTGTCTGGGAAATAGTGCCAGTCCCACGGCACAGGCAAACCCGCCAGTTCCCAATGGCCCGACGGCGTGTCCTTGCCCGGTGAATACTCCCGCGCGCAGCCCCAGAGACCCGTTGGCGTGGCGCTCAACCCCGGCGTTTCGGCGCCCGAGGCCAGCCGCACCGCCGCCCCCAGACCCAGCACATCGAGATTGGGCAGATGCAAAGGGCCCGAGCGCCCATCCTCGGCGCGTCCCTCAGCGCAGGCCTGCGCGATATGGGCCACTGTGTTCGCGCCGGTATCTGGCGCAGTTCCATTGAAGAACTGATCGGCATCCGGCGCGCCCCCGATGCCCACCGAATCCATCACTACAAGGAAAGCGCGGCTCATGCGCTGATCCTTTCATGCACATGCGGCGGCTGGTCCGCGGGCGTATCGCTGATCGTCACGGCGTTCAGCACCGCCTGAGACGCCTGCCGCGCCGCGTCTTCGCGCGCGGCATGGACCACGGCCAGCGGTGCGCCTTTCTGAACCGTCTCGCCCAACCGTAAGATGCCAGACAATCCGACCGCCGGGTCAATCTCATCGCTTTCGACCTGACGCCCGCCGCCCAGCGCAACCACGGCAAGGCCCAGCGCCTCGCCATCGATGGCCGAGATATAACCATCGTGTGGCGCGGGCACTTCCTGAATCACGTTGGCCTCGGGCAGGAACCGCGCCCATGTGTCGACGAAATGCACCGGGCCTCCAACGGCGGCCATCATGCGACCAAACCGTTCAGCGGCACGGCCATCGCGGATTACTTCGGCGATCTGCGCCGTGCCCTCTTCGACCGAGGCGCACATCCCCGCGTCCGCCATCAAAACACCGCCCAGTTCGGCAGAGATATGGGCCAGAGGCGAATCCTGCCCGCTGGTCAAGACCTGCATCACCTCGGCCACTTCCAGCGCATTGCCCAGCGCCGGGGCCAGCGGCTGGTTCATATCGGTGATCACCGCCGAGGTCTTGCACCCCGCCGCATTCGCCGTCTCGGTCAGCGCCTGCGCCAGCCTGCGCGCATCGTCGAGCGTTTTCATGAACGCGCCGCTGCCCACCTTGACGTCCAGCACCAGCGCGTCTGGGCTGGCGGCCAGTTTCTTGGACAGGAT
Source organism: Ruegeria sp. G10 (assembly GCF_056533645.1). NCBI lineage: Bacteria > Pseudomonadati > Pseudomonadota > Alphaproteobacteria > Rhodobacterales > Roseobacteraceae > Ruegeria > Ruegeria sp. G10. The sequence goes on from NZ_JBQFOQ010000001.1 coordinate 262,053, forward strand.
CGACGCCGTAATCAGATCGAGGCTTTCCACCGTCGCCGTCACATCGCGTATCGCATAGAGCCGTTTATCCGCAGGCGCGATCTGGCCGGTGGCCCCCACAATCGCCGCGCCTGTGTCTTTCAGAACCTGTGCCAGACGGCTTTGACCAATCTGGGTTGTGACCCCGGGAATAGCCTCAAGCTTATCCAAAGTGCCTCCGGTATGACCCAGCCCGCGCCCCGAGATCATCGGCACATAGGCCCCGCATTCGGCCAGCGCAGGAGCCAGAACAAGGCTGACGCAATCCCCGACACCCCCGGTCGAATGCTTGTCGATCACCGGGCCGTCCAGATCCCAGCGCAGCACCTCACCACTGTCGCGCATCGCACGGGTCAGATCGGCCCGCCCCTGCGCACCCAGCCCGCCCATGCAGACCGCCATGGCAAAAGCCCCCGCCTGCGCATCGCTGACGCCCCCATCCGCGAGGCCTTGCGCGAACCAGTGCAGTTCCTCGCCCGAGGGCACCTCAGACCGGCGCAGCTTGGCAATGATCGAGCGGGCGTCCATTCAGTTGCCTTCCATATGCGAGGCCCCAAAGGCACCGGGCAGCAGATCAGTAATAGTGGTGCGGGTTTCAACGCCGTCGACGGTTGCCATCGTAACCACAACATCGCCTTTGCCGAATTCGGCCAGTTTCTGGCGGCAGCCGCCACAGGGCGGTACCGGCTGCGGGCTGCCGGCGACCACGTAGACCTCGGTCAATTCTGTTTCACCCGCGGCGACCATTGCGGCGATAGCCCCGGCCTCGGCGCATGTGCCTTCGGGATAGGCGACGTTCTCGACATTGCACCCGACATACGTCTGGCCCGAGCCAGACCGGATCGCGGCCCCAACCTTGAAATTGGAATAAGGCGCATGGGCGTTTTCCCGAACGGCGCGCGCGGCATCTTTCAGAGACATGGGCGATTCCCGATTTTTTGATCACTTGGTCAGAATACCGCACCCTAAAGGAAATCGCCCGGTGATTTGAAGCCCCCGGGCGCGGTTATCCACAGGCTTCTAGCCCAGCGTGGTGTTGAAGGTGCCGGGCAGCGTGACCTCAAGCAGTTCGATGTCATCCGAAGGGTCAGACAACCGGGTCCGCATACCCGGTGGAATTACAAACGCATCGCCCTGTTCCAGCCGGAATGGGTCGCGCCGCTCGCCCTCCAACGTCACCTCGCCGTTCATCACAAAGGTGAAGTGAATATCCGTATCATGGCTGGCCCATTCCGGGTCGCCCTGCCCCCGGCGCACAACCTGCACCCCGGCGACGCCTTTGGTGTTCTCGGCAATCGTCGTGTCGCGGCAGATGTAACCCGGCAAGCGGAAGGGAACCCATTCGGCATCCTTGGCCTGATTGTAAACAAACCGTTGCCCCTGCCATTCGCGATCCGGGCGATAATGCGGGGTGGGCAGTTCCATCTGGTGGTCGATCTCGGTCACATGCTCGGCAGGCACTCCGATCTCGATCACCTGCACATTGTCCGAAGCCTCCAGCACCCGGTGGCGGATTTCGGGCGGCTGGATAAAGCAGTCGCCGGCGGTCAGGCGCATCTTCTCACCCTGATCCTCATAAACCACATCGACCCAGCCATGAATGCAGAAGATCAACTGAAACCCGACCTTGTGGAAATGCACCATATCCGGCACCGGGCCACCATCCGGGATGCGGATATGGCTGGCAATGATTGAGCCGCCCAGACGGTCCGGCACCAGATCGCGATAATGCATCCCTGCGCGCCCGATGATCCACGGGGCCTGATCCTTGAGACGGCGCACCACGAAGGAATGCACCGTCTCGGGCATCACCATTGGCGGGTTCAGCTCCTCGATCTCGACCCGCGTGCCATTCGGCGCAACAAGGCTGCGCTGACCATCGGCAAACCCATCCGGGTCCTCGGTCAGAATGCGCAGGGTCCCTGCGGTCTCGGGCGCGTCCTTTTCGATCCGCAGCCGCAACCCATGCCCTGAAAACACAGCTATGCGTGGGTCGTCGGCGGGATAGATCATATCCATCCGCATCCCCAGAACCTTGGTATAAAATGGAATATCGTCGCGCAGTTCCTGTGTCGGCAGGCGAATCTCAGCGCGTGTCTGGCTTTCGGTCGAGGTCATTTGGCATCTCTTTGGTCTTCGATCTCGGCCATCCGATCAGAACAGCCGCCAAAATACCAACCGAAAAGTACATCTCAAGCGTTTCTTCCAGAACAAACAGACGCGTCGCCATCAAAGACGAAACGCCGACATCAAGAAAACCGCTGACCTCTTCCAGAAGCTGCGCCACAACGGCGGCCGCTCCGGCCAGAACAAACACCAGCAGGAACAGAGTCCGCTGTTTCAGCGCCCGCCAAGCAGAAGGAATGCCGTGCCAGAGGGCCCCACCGATTATGACCAGCCCCAGCAAAACCCGCACCGCCGTTATATCTAGCAGTACGTCCAGACCGTGCAGCAGCGCAAAGGGCAGGCTGCCCTCGGCATAGACGTCCGCCTCAAGCTCGCGTTCGGCCAACAGCAGGCAGACCAGCCCGATATAGGCGCGGCTGATCCCCCGGTACCTGACCAGCGCAACCAGCCCTGCCGTAAACAGGGCCGCTGCTGAAAGCGTCTCGATCAGACCGCCTTCCTGATTGAAGATCGCGGCTTGCTGTGGCCAGATCAGGATCACGCACAACAACAGGCCGCCGGCAAACAGCGCCAAGCGCGCAAACAGCCGCCCCGCTCTGTTCGAAGCAACAGGATCAGCATCCACCAACGGGGGGTAGAGATCGTCTTTGTAGCTCATGTTCTTGGTCCTGCCGCCTGCAAAACTTGAAGTGTCTGGCGAATTGGCTGAATGTAAAAGTTTTACGACAAAGCGCAAGGAACGTCTGCGTGATGACTTAGGCTGACGCAGCGTAGCCAAGCCGAAAAAAATAGTTTAACGATCAAACAAATTCTGGAACGGAGTTCGAACGCCGATGTCTGACACACCCAGCCTGCGGCAGGCCGCCCTTGACTATCATGCCCATCCAAAACCGGGAAAGCTTGAGATCAAAGCCACCAAGCCGATGGCGAATGGTCGCGACCTTGCCCGCGCCTACTCTCCCGGCGTTGCCGAAGCCAGCCTTGAGATCAAGGCCGATGCGGCCAATGCCGAGAAATACACGGCGCGCGGCAACCTTGTTGCTGTGGTGTCCAACGGCACGGCAGTCCTGGGGCTGGGCAATATCGGCGCGCTGGCCTCGAAACCTGTGATGGAAGGCAAAGCGGTTCTGTTCAAGAAATTCGCCGGGATCGATTGTTTCGACATCGAAGTGGATCAGCCTGACCCCGAGAAACTGGCTGATATCGTCTGCGCGCTGGAACCGACTTTCGGCGCAATCAACCTTGAAGACATCAAGGCCCCGGATTGTTTCATCGTGGAAAAGCTGTGCCGAGAGCGGATGAATATCCCGGTCTTCCACGATGACCAGCATGGCACCGCGATCGTCGTCGGTGCAGCGGCCAAGAATGCCTTGCATGTCGCGGGCAAGAAGTTCGAAGACATCAAGATCGTCTCGACCGGTGGCGGCGCGGCGGGGATCGCCTGCCTCAGCATGCTCGTCAAACTGGGCGTGAAACGAGAGAACATCTGGCTGTGCGACATTCATGGACTGGTCTACGAGGGCCGCGCCGAGGATATGAACCCGCACAAGGACCAGTTTGCGCAAAAAACAGATCTGCGCACACTGGATGATGTGATCGGCGGGGCGGACCTGTTTCTGGGACTTAGCGGGCCCAATGTTCTCAAGCCGGAAATGGTGGCGAAAATGGCGAAAACGCCGATAATCTTCGCCTTGGCCAACCCGACCCCGGAAATCCTGCCGCAAGCCGCGCGCGAGGTTGCACCGGATGCGATCATAGCAACGGGCCGCAGCGACTTCCCCAATCAGGTGAACAACGTCCTGTGTTTCCCTTTCATCTTCCGGGGCGCGCTGGACGTGGGTGCGACCGAGATCAATGACGCCATGCAGATCGCATGTGTCGACGGCATCGCCGAGATGGCGCGCGCGACCACAAGCGCCGAAGCCGCCGCCGCCTACAAGGGTGAGCAACTGACTTTTGGTCCCGACTACCTGATCCCCAAACCCTTTGACCCGCGTCTTGTCGGCGTTGTGTCGTCATCCGTCGCTAAGGCAGCAATGGAAAGTGGCGTTGCCAAACGCCCGATCGACGATCTTGAAGCCTATAAAGAGCGCCTGAATCAGACTGTCTTCAAGTCTGCTCTGCTGATGCGGCCGGTGTTCGAAGCTGCTGCCGCCGCGTCACGCCGGATCGTTTTTGCCGAGGGCGAGGACGAACGCGTCCTGCGTGCCGCTCAGGCCATTCTGGAAGAGACCACGGAAACGCCGATCCTGATCGGGCGACCCGACGTGATTAACGCACGATGCGAAAGACTGGGGCTGACGGTGCGTCCGGGACAGGATGTCCAGATCGTGAACCCTCAGGACGACCCGCGATACTATGACTACTGGAACTCGTACCACCAGATTATGCAGCGCCGGGGTGTAACACCCGACCTTGCAAAGGCCATCATGCGGACGAACAATACCGCTATCGCTGCGATCATGGTGCATCGCGGTGAGGCCGACAGCATGATCTGCGGCACGTTTGGCGAATATCGCTGGCATCTTAACTATGTTGAGCAGGTGCTCGATGGTGGCAACCTGCGCCCGCACGGGGCGCTGTCGCTGATGATCCTCGAAGACGGCCCGTTGTTCATCGCCGATACCCATGTGCGCCAGTTGCCCTCACCAGCAGAGCTGGCCGAGTCCACGATCGGCGCCGCGCGGCACGTCCGGCGTTTCGGACTGGAGCCCAAGATCGCCTTCTGTTCACAGTCGCAGTTTGGCAATCAGGCCGAAGGCTCGGGCAAACGGCTGCGCGAGGCGCTGAAAATTCTCGACTCAGAACCACGCGATTTCACCTATGAGGGTGAAATGAACCTGGATGTCGCGCTGGACCCTGAGTTACGCGCGCGTATCTTCCCGAACTCGCGTCTGCAGGGCGCAGCCAACGTTCTGATTTTCGCCCACGCAGACGCAGCCAGCGGCGTCCGCAACATCCTCAAGATGAAGGCCGACGGGCTTGAGGTTGGACCGATTCTGATGGGGATGGGCAACAAGGCCCATATCGTGACGCCCTCGATCACGGCGCGCGGACTGCTGAACATGGCTGCAATCGCCGGGACGCCCGTGGCTCACTACGGCTGAGCACGAATCTGACATATCGTGGGTCACACCGGGTTCCCAAAAAGAACACCCGGTGTGATTCTGAACGCTCACAGTTTTTTGCACCAGAAAATTTGCAACTTTGCAAAATTCGGCTCTGAGCGCGGTTTTGGCGTGCTCCGGCGGTGTATTTGCAAAAATTTGCAGCCAGACTGACAGAAATCTGCAAATATTTTGCGATAAACTGACGCGCCGTCAGTCGCATTGCTTGTCGCACGACCACCGGACACCTTACACATCATCCGAGGATTTTGGAGGAGAGCACGATGGCGTATCAGGACGTTTACGAAAGCTGGAAAAACGACCCCGAGGCGTTCTGGATGGACGCCGCCAAAGGGATCGACTGGGTCCAGCCCCCCAGCAAAGCCCTGTTTGACGACAATGCGCCTTTGTACGAATGGTTCAGCGATGCCAAGGTGAACACCTGCTGGAACGCGGTTGACCGGCATGTCGAGAATGGCCGGGGTGAGCAAACCGCGATCATCTATGACAGCCCGATCACGCATACCAAGCGGGAAATCTCTTATGTCGAGCTACGCAACCGGGTCGCTAATCTGGCTGGTGCGCTGCGGGCGAAGGGGATCGAGAAAGGCGATCGGGTCATCATCTATATGCCGATGATCCCCGAAGCGCTTGAGGCGATGCTGGCCTGCGCCCGCCTGGGCGCAGTGCATTCGGTTGTATTTGGCGGTTTTGCCAGCAACGAGCTGGCTGTGCGTATCGACGACGCCAAGCCCAAGGCGATCATCGCAGCCTCGTGCGGGATGGAGCCGGGTCGCGTCGTGCATTACAAACCCCTGCTTGACGGGGCCATCGACCTTGCGAGCCACAAACCCGAATTCTGCGTGATCTTCCAGCGCGAACAAGAGGTCGCGCAGCTGATCGAGGGGCGCGACGTAAACTGGCACGGGTTCCAATACGGGACCGAACCCGCAGATTGTGTGCCCGTCAGCGGTAATGATCCGGCCTATATTCTTTATACATCGGGAACCACTGGCGCACCCAAGGGCGTGGTGCGACCGACGGCCGGGCATCTGGTGGCGCTGAACTGGTCGATGAAAAACATCTACAATGTCGACCCCGGCGATGTCTTCTGGGCCGCCTCGGATGTGGGCTGGGTCGTAGGGCATTCCTACATCTGCTACGCCCCGCTGATCCACGGCAATGCAACCATCGTGTTCGAGGGCAAGCCTGTTGGCACGCCCGATGCGGGCACGTTCTGGCGCGTGATCTCGGAACATAAGGTCAAAAGCTTCTTCACGGCGCCTACCGCCATCCGTGCCGTCAAGCGCGAGGACCCCAAGGCCGCGATGATGGCGAAATACGACCTGTCCTGCCTGAACGCTCTGTTCCTTGCGGGCGAGCGCGCCGATCCCGACACCATTGTCTGGGCGCAGGAGGCGCTGCAGGTTCCGGTCATCGACCATTGGTGGCAGACCGAGACCGGATGGGCGATCGCCGGGAACCCGCTTGGGATTGAAGAGTTGCCGGTAAAGCTGGGATCACCGGCGAAACCGATGCCGGGTTATGACGTCCAGATTCTGGACGAAGGCGGACATCCGATGAAACCCGGAGAGCTGGGGGCAATTGCGGTGAAGCTGCCGCTGCCTCCGGGCACGTTACCGACGTTGTGGAACGCAGGGGATCGGTTCAAGAAGTCTTATCTGGAGCACTTCCCGGGCTACTACGAGACCGGCGATGCGGGGATGATTGATGAGGACGGGTACCTTTACATCATGGCGCGCACCGATGACGTGATCAACGTCGCGGGCCACCGTCTGTCGACCGGGGGCATGGAAGAGGTTCTGGCCGCCCACCCTGACGTCGCCGAATGTGCCGTAATCGGGGTGTCAGACCAGCTGAAGGGGCAGATGCCGGTCGGCTTCCTGTGCCTGAATGCAGGATCGGACCGGGATCATGATGATGTGGTAAGCGATGTCGTCAAGATGGTGCGGGACAAGATCGGCCCTGTCGCGGCCTTTAAGAAAGCTGTGGTTGTGGATCGGCTGCCCAAGACGCGCTCGGGTAAGATTCTGCGTGGGACCATGGTCTCGATCGCTGATGGCAAAGAGTATAAGATGCCTGCCACGATTGACGATCCAGCTATTCTGGATGAAATCACCTCGGCCCTACAGACCATTGGGTATGCACAATAAATCATGCGGTGCGCCTTGCGGCGCGCCCGATTTGCGCTGACGCGCGTTGTGCGAGGCTCTGCCTCGCGCTCCGGGATATTTATGGCCAGATGAAGGGCGGGTCCGTTTTTGGATTGTCACTCTTGCTATTGGGGTCGCTCCGCCGCAGGTTGAGGCCGGGAGGACGGGCATGGCACATGGTGATATCTGGCGGCTGAGTGCTGCGGAGTTGGTGGACCAGACGCGGGCGGGGGATCTGAGCGCCGAGGACACAGTTCAGGCCGCGTTGGAGCGGATGCATCAGGTAAACCCCGCGCTGAATGCGGTGGTCGAAGATCTTGGCGTTGAGGCGTTGGAGCGTGCGCGGAGTCTTGATAAGGCGCGTGCAGGCGGTGCTGCGGTCGGACCGTTGCATGGTGTTCCGGTTACGATCAAGGTCAACGTCGATCAGAAAGGGCATGCCACGACGAACGGGGTTGTTGCATTGAAGGACGCGATTGCGCCGGATGATGCGCCTGTGGTTTCGAACCTTCAGAAGGCCGGTGCCATTGTGATCGGGCGGACGAATACGCCTGAGTTTTCCTTTCGGGCCGACACGGATAATCCGCTTTACGGGCGCACGCACAACCCTTGGGGGCAGCATATCTCGGCGGGTGGATCCTCGGGCGGGGCTGGGGCGGCTGTTATGGCCGGAATTGGCGCGCTGGGGCATGGCAATGACATCGGGGGCAGCCTGCGGTTTCCCGCGGCAGCCAATGGTGCCGTTACGGTAAAACCCGGTTTGGGGCGCGTGCCTGCGTGGAACCCGAGCCAGAAGGCCGAGCGAGGACTGCTGGCCCAGTCCATGTCGGTGCAGGGGTTGATCACGCGGTCGGCGGCGGATTTGCACCTTTCGATGCCCGCATTGATCGCGCCGGATGCGCGCGATCCCTTCCATGTTCCAATGCCGTGGCGCGGTGCCACTCTGGATGCACCGATCAAGGTTGCCTTTACCAAGAACACATTCGGGTATGAGCTGCACCCTGAGGTGGACAAGGCGCTGGATACAGCGCGCGCTGCGCTGGTCGAAGCCGGGTATCTGGTGACCGAAATTGATCCGCCCGATGTGTTCGAATGCGGGCGCCTGGGCTATCGCGCGCTGATGGGCGAAGTGCTGACCCTGATGCAGGGCGATATCGAGGCAGCGGGCTCGCAGACCATCCGTGAGATTTTCGAGGTCTATTTTCAGGAATTCCCACCGATTGTCGGCACTGAACTGATTCAGGCTCTGGCCCAGCGCAGCCATTATGCGCGGGCCTGGTCGTTGTTTCTGCAGGAGTACCCGCTGGTCCTGTCGCCGTTTCTGCCGCAGCCCTTCTTTCGGCCAGACCGGGATACCGAAGGGGCCGAGGGTGTGCATGAGGTGCTGGGCTGTGCGGTTTATTCCTATGCGATGAACTTTCTTGGCCTGCCCGCCGCCAGCGTGCCGGCACGGTTGGCCGAGTTGGCGACCGGGCCGCAGCCGATCAACGTCCAGATCACCGCCAACCGTTGGCGCGAGGACATGGCGGTTGATGCCGCCGCCGCCATCGAGGCGCGGGTTGGCCAGATGGCTCCGGTTCTTTGGGACAGGATGGATGCAGGCGCATAGCAAAAAATTGACCCCGGGTTTTTGTGCCCGGGGTCCGCATGATAAAATATGCCCAGAAACCTGATGACGAGCGTAGCACCACCCACCCTCGCCAGCGCGTAAAATGCGCAATCATTTCGAAAACACCTTTAGATGGCCACTCACTTCCACCTTGGTGTGATCTCCGGGTAAGACAACATTAACAAACGATAAAGGCCGCGCCTGTGAACTGGTTCACATAAAAGATGCGAATTGGACGAACGCATCCAAATTTATGTGAATTGTTCGGAAATGAGGCGTTCTTCCAGGCCATGCCCAGGGTCGAAGAGGATTCGATGTTGTACGCTGGGGTCCGAACGGATCTCGACCCAGTCGATATCGGGGAAGGACACCGAATCGGCGGCTGCGATAACCGGACGCTTGTCGGCCTCGATCACTTCGAATCGCACCCGCGCCATCTTGGGCAGCAACGCCCCGCGCCAGCGCCGGGGGCGGAACGCCGCGATGGGTGTCAGCGCCAGGACATCGGCACCGATGGGCACAATGGGGCCGTGGGCCGAGTAATTATAGGCCGTCGAGCCCGCAGGCGTCGACAACAGCGCCCCGTCGCAGACGAGCTCGGCCATGCGCACACGGCCATCGACGCTGATCCTGAGGCGGGCGGCTTGCGGGCCCGCCCGTAGCAGTGAGACCTCGTTGATCGCGAGGGCCTCATGCTGTGTACCGGACTGGTCCATCGCAGTCATGCTGAGGGGGTTGATCACCTCTTCCTCGGCCTCGGCAAGGCGCGCCATCAGATCGGTTTCAGCGTATTCGTTCATCAGAAAGCCGATAGTGCCACGATTCATGCCATAGACCGGCGTATCGAGGTGCTGAATCCCGTGCAGCGTATGCAACATGAACCCGTCACCGCCCAGTGCCACCACCACATCCGCGTCCCTTGGGGCCGCATTGCCATAGCGTGCCACCAACGCGTCGCGGGCGGATTGCGCTACCTTGGCGTCGCTGGCCAGAAAGGCGATTCTTTTGCTCATGATCTGCGGTTTCCAGTGCTGCACATTTGGTTCCGAAACAAACATACCTTTCCGCATTAGGCCAGAGTTGACGCCATAGCAGGCCAATTCGTCGCTTTATAGCCTTTCTCGGCTGATCAGTTTCCGATAGGAAATCCGCCAGATAAACCCCAGCCCTGTGGAGCCACTATGAACGCCAACCTTCGTGATACCGGTTTCTTCACCCAGTCCCTTGCTGATCGTGACCCCGAGCTGTTCGGCTCGATCACATCCGAGCTGGGCCGTCAGCGCGACGAGATCGAGCTGATCGCATCCGAGAACATCGTCTCTGCCGCCGTGATGGAGGCGCAGGGCTCGGTCATGACCAACAAATATGCCGAGGGCTATCCGGGTCGCCGCTACTATGGCGGTTGCCAGTTCGTCGACATCGCCGAGAACCTGGCCATTGACCGCGCGAAAGAGCTGTTTGGCTGTGGCTTTGCCAACGTGCAGCCGAACTCGGGCTCTCAGGCGAACCAAGGCGTGTTTCAGGCGCTGATCCAACCCGGCGACACCATTCTGGGCATGAGCCTCGACGCAGGTGGTCACCTGACCCACGGCGCGCGTCCGAACCAGTCGGGCAAGTGGTTCAACGCAGTGCAATACGGCGTGCGCCAGCAGGACAACATGCTGGACTATGATCAGGTTGAGGCGCTGGCGAAAGAGCATAACCCCAAGCTGATCATCGCAGGTGGCTCGGCCATCCCGCGCCAGATCGATTTTGCTCGTATGCGCGAGATTGCCGATATGGTTGGTGCCTATCTGCACGTGGACATGGCGCACTTTGCCGGTCTGGTTGCGGCAGGCGAGCATCCCTCGCCCTTCCCGCACGCGCATGTGGCCACCACCACCACGCACAAGACCCTGCGCGGCCCGCGCGGCGGCATGATCCTGACCAACGACGAAGATATCGCCAAGAAAGTGAACTCGGCCATCTTCCCCGGCATTCAGGGCGGCCCGCTGATGCACGTCATCGCAGGCAAGGCCGTTGCCTTTGGCGAGGCTCTGCGTCCCGAATTCAAGAGCTATATCCAGCAGGTTATCACCAATGCGCAGGCGCTGTCGGATCAGCTGATCAAAGGCGGTCTGGACACCGTGACCCACGGCACCGACACCCACGTGGTGCTGGTTGACCTGCGCCCCAAAGGCGTCAAGGGCAACGCGACCGAGAAAGCCTTGGGCCGCGCGCATATCACCTGCAACAAGAACGGCGTGCCGTTTGACCCTGAGAAGCCGACCATCACCAGCGGTATCCGTCTGGGCTCGCCCGCAGGAACCACCCGTGGCTTTGGCGAGACCGAGTTCCGCCAGATCGCGGACTGGATCATCGAGGTTGTAGACGGTCTGGCCGCCAACGGCGAAGACGGCAACGCCGAGGTCGAGGCGAAGGTGAAGGCCGAAGTCGCCGAGCTGTGCGCGCGCTTCCCGATCTATCCGAACCTGTGATCCGTCTCAGGTCGTGAAACAGAAAACGGCGCCTCAAGGGGCGCCGTTTTTCTTTTGGGTTTGGCTCAAATATAGCCGCGCCAGCGCAAGACGATGACCGCCAGCGCTGCCAGCGCGATCAGCCCCAAAGCCAGCGAACCCAGAAAGCTCAGGAACCAGCCCAGGCGTCTGTCGGCCAGATTGATCCCGTTCAGATGGGTCTGAACCTCGTCAGACGCTTTCTCAAGCTTCGGCATATCCAGAACCATCCGCAGCTTTGGGTGTTCGGCCATCTGCTCGGCCCGGGCCAGCACCATGGCCTGTTTATAGACCTTGCGCGGTAAGCGCCGCTTGGCGCGCTTGACCGAGGCGATCAGTGTTTTGTCCTTCACCCCAAGCTTTTTGCGCAGCAACCGGATGGTCTGCGAAATCTGCGTCTGGATATCGATTTCCTGCGTCATCTGCGCCTCCTGACGGGGTAATCTAGCCCTCTGCCGCGCAGGCGACAATGGGGCTGGTTGTTCCGCCCGGCGACGCGTATCACAGGGATATGCTGAATACGATCATCCATGGCGACCCGACCGACCACCCGCCCCTGCTGATTGCCCATGGCCTTTACGGCTCGGCCCGGAACTGGGGCGTCATCGCGCGGCGGCTGTCTGACGAAAGACAGGTGATCGCGGTCGACATGCGCAACCATGCCTACAGCTTCTGGAACGATCAGCATGGCTATCCGCAATTGGCGCAGGATCTGGCCGAAGTCATCGGCAGCGTTGGAGGCTTGGCGGACGTGGTGGGCCATTCCATGGGCGGCAAAGCCTCGATGGTGCTGGCGCTGGAACATGGTGATCTGGTGCGCAAACTTGTCGTCGCGGATATCGCGCCGGTCACCTATGGCCACAGCCAGATGCCGTTCATCGAGGCGATGCGGGCGGTGGATATGTCCAGCGTCCAGCGCCGATCGGACGCAGAGGCGCAACTGGCCGATCTGGGCGTCGAAAAATCGCTGCAGAGCTTTTTCACGCAGTCGTTGGATGTTGAAGGCGGGCGCTGGCGGCTGAATCTAGACGTTCTGGCTAGCGAGATGCCCAAGATCATGGGGTTTCCCAAGGTTTCAGGCCATTGGGACGGCCCTACGCTGTTTCTGTCCGGTGCCGCGTCAGACTATGTCCTGACCGAACACCGCGACCAGATACGCGCCCTTTTCCCCTCGGCCCGATTCGCGAAAATCCCCGGCGCGGGGCATTGGCTGCACGCCGAGAAACCCCGTGAATTCGAAGCTGCTGTCAGAACCTTCCTGAACGCCTGATCACGCCCCTTGGTAGAGCCGCTTGGCCACCAGCCATGACGCAGGTGCGGCGACAACCGCCCCTGCAATAGCGGCGTAGATAATGGCCATCGCGCTAACCATCCCTGCCGCCAGAACGGCGATCACAGCGGTTCCGGCAAGGGCGGTGGCGATCAGAGAATAAAGCATAGCTGCAAGGCGTATCATGGCCGGTTGTCCTGTTTGGTCACACTCGGCGATCACATTACAGGAATCGCATATAACTCGCTTTGACCTGTGTCAGATCAAACTCTTACATCCCCGGATCAACCGGTTCGACGGTATCACCGCCGCCGTTTACCCAATCCGAAAATCCGCCCATGTTGTAGACCTGCTGATAGCCCATGTCCTTCAGCAGCTTTCCGGCAAGCGCCGCCCGGCCACCTGACGCGCAGTGCAGTACAATGACGCGATCCTTGCGCAATTCCGGGTCATAGGATTGCAGGTCAAGGTCGGCCCGGAATTCCAGCATACCGCGCGGGATGTGATGCGACCCCACAGCCCGGCCTGTCTTTTCCAGCTCGGGCGTGTCCCGGATATCCAGCAGCAGCGCCCCCTGCGCCAGAAGCTCCTGCGCCCTGCCCGCGTCAATACGTTCGACCACGGCATTGGCGGCCTCCATCATCTCTTTGACTGTCAAAGCCATCCGCGCACCCTCCTGCAGATTGAATCTGCAGAAGGGTAACATGCGAAATTTGGAAGATGTAGCAGTTAACGTATGCGGTCCGTCACATTAATGTTCCCGGAACGCGCGCGACATGCTGTCGACCACAGGCTTGGCGATGTAGGCCGCGAATGTGCGCTCTTCGGTCTGGATCATGATCTCGGCAGGCATGCCGGGTGTGGGCACGAAACCCCGCACGCGGCTCATCTCGTCCGTGGTCAGTGAGATACGTGCCAGATAGACCTCTTGCGGCATACCGGCGGAATCCTCGACCAGCGAGTCCGCCGAGACATAGAACACCTCACCTTCAAGCACCGGGGTCGTGCGCTGGTTCAGCGCCACCAGACGTACCGTTGCAATCTGACCGGTCACGACGCTGTCGATCTCGGTGCGCGGGATTTGTGCCTCGATGATCAGCGGCGCATCGGCGGGCAGGATCTCGGCGATTTGCTCACCGGTTTCGATCACACCACCCGGCGTGTGGTGATGCAAGCGCACGACCGTGCCCGTCACCGGGGCACGGACAACCGCACGCGCCAGCACGCTGCGCGCCTGCCGCGCCTTCTCGCGCACGGATTCCAGATCGGCCTCAATCACGCCCAGCTCATCCAGCGCGGCCTCGCGATAGGCCGAGCGGGTGCGCAGGATTTGCTCTTCATACTTCAGCAGCATCTGATTGACCTCGGCGGTTTCGGCATGCAGACGCGCCAGTTGCCCCTCTGCTTCGGCTTGCACCCGGCGGATGGTGTTCAAATCGCCTTTGCGCACCAAACCCTTCTCGAACAGCGCGTGTTTCGTGTCATATTCCTCCTGCAGGATGTCCGAGCGGCGCTGCATGCTTGTCAGCTGCGCCTCGAACCCGGTGGCGCGGATCTTCAACGCCTCCATGTTCCGCTGCAGCAATGCGATGTCGTTCAACAACGTCTTGCGTGAAACATTGAAGCTGAGCTTCTGGTTATCCAGAATGGTCATGACCTCGACATCGTCCGAGGCCTCAATCAGGTCGGGCGAGAACACCAGATCCTCTTGCTCGCTGTGCTCGGCCAGAAGGCGTTCGGTCATGGCTTGCAGGCGGATTTTGCGGATAAACAATTCCCGCTCATTCGCCGCGGCAGAGGTCTGATCAAGCGTCATCATGATCTGACCTGCCTCAACCGCCTCGCCTTCGGCGACCAGAATATTCTCAATGATCCCGCCCTCAAGGTGCTGCACGATCTTGTTGCGTCCCGTGGCGACAAAGCTGCCCTGCGCGATGACCGCCGCCGCCAGCGGCGCGCGGAAAGACCAGACGCCAAAACCACCGAAACAGACCACGAGCATGATCATACCGATGACGATGAACTTGGTGATCGATCGCGGAACCTCGGCGTACCAGAGGCCCGGATCATCTTTGCGGACTACCAGCTCATTCATGATCTATCCCCCGTTGCCCTGAATTTCAGGTGGCTGCTGCCGCGAGTTGTTCAGCTGCTGCAGAACCTGTTCGCGCTGACCAAAGAGCGCCACGCGCCCGTCGGTCAGCAGCATGATCTTGTCGACCACGCTCAGCAGCGTTGGCTTTTGCGTGATGACAACGACAGTGATCTTGCTTTCCTTGGCCTGCTCAATCGCCCGGGCCAGCGCCTTATCGCCCGCCACATCAAGGTTCGAGTTCGGCTCGTCCAGAACCACCAGCCGCGGGTTGCCAAAGAAAGCGCGCGCCAAAGCGATGCGCTGTTTCTGGCCGCCCGACAGGGGTGAGCCGTCTGCGGCCACGACCGTCTCGTACCCCTGCGGCAGGGTCGCGATCATGTTGTGGACATCGGCCAGCACGGCCGCGTCGTGGATTTGTTCGTCGGTCGCATCCGCGCGCATCCGGCCGATATTGTCCTTGATCGTACCAGGGAACAGTTGCACGTCCTGCGGCAGATACCCGATGCTTTCGCCAAACTGGCGCGGGTCCCAGTTGCGGATGTCCATCAGGTCCAGCCGCACGCTACCCGAGGTCGGCAGGATCGAGCCCACCAGCGTTTTGCCCAGCGTCGTCTTGCCCGCACCGGAATTACCGATGATGGCCAGCGTCTCACCGGGGTTCAGGGCAAAGGTGATCCCGTTCAGAACCACGCGCTTGGTGCCGCCCGGCACGTACAGCAGGCGCTCGACATCCAGACGACCTTCGGGGCGCGGAAGGCGCAGTTTCTCGTATTGCAGGGCAGAATTCGACAATAACGCCTTGATCCGGCCAAAAGCCCCACGGGTCAGCAGGAAGGTGTTCCAGCCTTCGATCGAGCCTTCGATCGGAGCAAAAGCACGACCCGCAATGATCGAAGCCGCGATGACCATGCCACCCGTGATCTCTCCCTGCAGCGCCAGATAGGCACCCCAACCCAGAATGCCGATCTGGGTCAGCAGACGCACGGCGCGAGAGATGGCGGCGAAGATCACGTTGCGATCCTGCGCCTTGACCTGCCATGTCAGCGATTGTGCGGTATCACGGCCCCAGATGCGCACCGCCTCGGGGATCATAGCCAGCGCGTTGATGATCTGGCTGTTGCGCGACATTGAATCCAGATGCTGGTTGGCAAGCGACTGGGCCTGATTGGCCTTGGCAAAGGGTTTTGCGGTGAGTTTCTGGTTCACCAGCGCGATCACCATCAGGATCAGCGCAGTGGTCACAACGATCATGCCCAACTGCGGATGCACCAGAAAGATCATCAGGATGAACAGCGGTGCAAAAGGCACATCAAGGAAGGAAATCAGCGTGCCCGAGACCAGAAAGCCCCGCACCTGCTGCAAATCGCCCAGCGTCTGATACTCGCGCCCGTTACCATGCAGCGAGGCATGGGCCGCCGCGCTCAGAACCGGGGCACCCAGACGGGCCGCTACCTCGACCGCCGTACGCATCAGCATAAACCGGCGCACGGCGTCAAATGCAGCCTGAAAAATCACCGCGCCCGCAACAATTGCGGTCAGCATGATCAGCGTATCAAGCGAGCGGCTGGTCAGCACCCGGTCACTGATCTGGAACAGATAGATCGGGATCGCCAGGATCAGGATGTTGGTGGCGCAGGTCAGCACCAGCACAAAGGCCAGATTGCGCCAGATCGCGCGCAGCGAGGTGCGCAGCGTTTTCTGGAAATCTTCGGGCGGAGTGCGTTTGTGAAAGGTTTGGGGTGGCCCCTTGCCGTCGCCGCCGCCCGTCCCCGAGCGCATCAACGGTTCGTTCGCCTTTGCCTCGATCGTGGTACCCATGCGGTCTTTGCCGTCCGCAGGCGCAGAGGGGGTCATACGCGCTGTCGAATGATCGGCTGTCTCACGATCCGGGGTCTCTGGCTTGGCCACCCCAGTATCGCCGCCCGCCGGATCCGGATCTTGCGCGGGCTGCGACGGCGCGCGCTGAAGGGGAGAGCCAGCGCGCGCTTGTGACGTAGTATCTGACTGCTGCGCATGCCTCGGCCCGGTTTTGTCCGGCTCTTGTGATTTTTGGGGCACCGCATCCTCAGGTACCCGGTCTGATGGGGAGTCCAGCGTTTCCACGCCCTCTTCGATGGCGAGTGCAGAAGCGGGTTGGGAGTTGGACAAAAGCATCTCCTTGGTCAGGCGAAAACGGGCTTCTGCCCCCAACGCATCAGCCTTAGCGGGCACCTTGGCCCGCTTGCTGTCATCCAGTGGCGCCTGGCCTCCGCCTCCGTGCCGGTCCAAAGGGCTGGCAAAACGGGTCCGGCGCGACGAAAAAACGATCGACATATATAAAAAACCTTTGGGTCACTCGTAATGTACGGAAAACTCAGGCCAGCATTGACTGCAGGCCATCCGAAGCGGTCGCCATCTCGCTTGGCGTCAGGTCATTGCCCTTCGGTCCGATATCGGCACCGTGACCAGGCATCCCCATTTCATCCATCAGGGCTGCAATGGCTTCGTTCGTCATCTCTGTAATATCTTCGTTGGTGGGCATGTCGATCAGGCTGGCCTGATGCAACAGCAGGTCCGAATATGACCCGTCCTGCGCCATCACCACCGAGTCGACCCCGGCCTTGGTCACGTTGGCAGCGTTCAGCAATGCGTTGCTGCCGGCGATCACCTCGGTCGCGGACGCGCCTGGTCCATCCAGATGCACATCATCCTGATCGGCCAGCTTGGTCTCTTGCTCGACAACATTCAGCTGAACCAGTGACCCATCAACCTTGAGGACACGCATCTGCTCCATTCCGGCGAACATCGGATCGTTCATCAGCGCATCTTCCAGCGCCTCCATGTCGGATTCCTGTAACGCCATCGCGTCGGCCATCGCACTTTGCATCGCCTCGTGCGTATCGTCCCCTTCCGTGAGCAGCGAGACCTCGTTCATGACAAGGTTTTCGTCGGTCCCTTCCATCGGTTTCGGCAGGCCGCCGGTCACGATGTCATCATCCATCAGCACCAGCGTCTGGACAAAAGAGTCGACCGAGATCATGTCGCCATCCACCATGACCAGATCGTAGTAGCTGCCAAGCTGCAGAATGTCGGTCACATCGACCATTTCATTGTCGCCCAGCGCATAAAGCGTGGTCGTGGCGGAAATCTCGGTGTCGATATGGTCAATATCCGTAGCATCGATGCTTTGCTTGACGAAATTCGCCACGATGAGATCGCCGTTAATCCAATCGACATGCACGAGGCCCGGCGCATCGTCCCCTTCGCCCGAGATCCAACCGGCAGCGCTGCCTTCGACCTCGATCGACGAGGACTGAATGACTTTCGTACCGGAGCCGCCATTTGTGCCCTTATCAATATCCGAGACGACTGCGACCTGACTGACCATTGTCAGTTCGATCGACTTGCCACCAACCGCAATGAAGGGCGCATCAACCCAGGCCACGGTGGCAGAAACAGCATTAATCGCCAGATTGCCCCCTACGATCACCTCATGGCCATCCGAAAACTCTGGGTCGGCGTCCTGATCCCATTCCACCGGGAATGGATTCGGAGTGGCATCTTCATCATCTTCCTCGGGCTGATGATACGCAGGCAGAAGGTCGTCCCACTCTGGCGCCTCATCCATATATTCGCCGTTGACGATCACGCCCATCGCGTCGTCCCCATGGAACTGATAGACAACCGCGCCCTCAACCTCGACCTGGATCGGCGAGAGCATGTCTTCGGCCAGCGTTTCGACATATTCGACCGACAGGTAGTCCGAGATCGAGAAAGATGGCGCAGAAAAGGCATGCAGTGAGGTCGCAACCTGCATCGCGGCCTCGGCCAGCGCCACAAGCTCTTCGGGATCGCGGAAGTCACCCTCGCCCACCACATCATTGTCGCGCAAAAAGATCGACTGGAAGGTGTAAGTGATCGCCGATCCGATCAACTCGGTCACAATCTGCGGCTCAAGGATTATCGTATTTTGCGCGGCCTGGCCGATGGCCCCATCCGGCAGCGGTGGCCCCGCCGCGGGCGGTGCAGCGAGAACCACATTGGATTGGAGATATGGCCCGTCAGGCGCAGGTGGAAGTTCAGGAGTGGCAGGGAGGCTGTCGATCAAATAAGACAGCGGCGCATATTTTCCGGGGTCCAGGTCAAGATCTGCCTTGACCGTAATCTTGAACGGATCTTCCAGTTCCTCCAGCTCGGCCTTGCGGCGCATAGCGGTGAACTCTTCATACTGATCCCTCAGCCGGGTTTGCTCAATCGTAAGATCAAAAGTTCCAATAAAGTGTGCAATTTTCTCGGTAACACTATCGAATGACATTTCGATGACCTCTAACTCCTTCACCGGCAGGAAATTTCCGGGTCTGGATTTGCTGGGCCGAGGCCACAGAATGCGGCCCCGGCGTTTTCATTAAGACGGGGGCCGAAAATACGGCCCCCGCGAATTGGTCTTAGACCTCGGTGTCGTCGCTCGAGTATGTCGAGGTCATCGAACCGCCAACCATGGTCGTATCGACCGAGTTACCAAGCACATTGGCACCCATGACGATCGATTGGTTGAAGGCAGATGTATCGACTACTGCGGCTGCGGATGCATAGGATTCGCCGTTGACGATACCGTCGCCACCGTTGTCCGAACCCCAGGAGCCGCCATTACCGCCAGCACCACCGGCGCCCGAATATGCACCGGATGCTTCGCCACCGGTGTTGATCGCACCTGTGGTTGCACCACCAGTAGACGTACCCATGACGTCACCGCTGGTGCCGCCATTCGATGCTGCTGCACCACCGGCACCGCCGTCACCCGACATCGCAGAACCTGTTGCGTCACCCGACGCCATCGAGTCCGCATCATTATCGGACGACGCATCACCACCGTATCCGGCAATCGCTTCGGCAAGGCTGTCGGCGTAACCATCGTTGGCTGCCTCGGCCCATGCTTCAGAGTCGCCGCCGTTTCCGGCTTCGTTGGTCGCGTCAGCCGAACCGGCACCGCTTCCGGCCGAGCTTGCGTCGGGGTTGGCTGTACCACCAGCGCCACCCGTACCTTCGGCCGATGCCATACCATCGCCGCTGGCGTCTGCCGATCCGTTGCTCGTGTTGGTTCCACCATTGCCACCAGAACCGTCTACGTCCTGATCGTTGTCGGCAGAGCCGTCGATATCACCAGGCGACTGCGTGATCACCGGTCCAGCAGCGTCTTGGTCACCAACACCTTGTGCTGCCGCATCCGTGTCGACAAAACCGCCACCGGCGCCGCCAGTGCCCGTACCACCGGTACCAGTACCACCAGTACCCGTACCGCCAGTACCGGTACCACCAGTACCCGTACCACCAGTACCCGTACCGCCGGTACCTGTACCACCGGTACCTGCACCACCGGTTCCGCCGTCTCCGCCGGTACCATTCGAGTTGCCATCTCCGGCTGCTTCGTCACCGTCAGGATCTTCTTCCTCTTCGACCAGCAGTACAGGGAATGCGAACCCTTCTTCTACCGAACCGGAATCTCCGCCGGTACCGTCACCACCATTGGCATTGCCACCAGAGCCTTCGCCACCGGAGCCTTCGCCGCCAGAGCCTTCGCCACCGGAGCCTTCGCCACCAGCACCTTCGCCACCAGCGCCTTCGCCGCCGGAGCCTTCGCCACCGGAACCTTCGCCGCCATCGGCATCATTCCAACCCATGGCGCCAGCACCAGCCAGACCCAAACCAATATTGCCTCCTGAGGAAGACTCGTTGGCTTCGTTGGTTCCATCGCTGGAGTTGTCTGCCGAACCATCGTTTTCGGCATCACCATCGCCACCATCGGCACCGTCGTTAGAAGCATCGGTTCCCGCCAGACCAAGGCCAGCAGCCAATGCACCCGAGGTGTTGTCACCACCGTCTGCATCGCCATCTGCGTTCGCTCCGGACAGGCCAAGACCCAGACCAAGACCAAACGATTCAGCGCTGCCACCGTCGCCACCGGTCGAGTCGCTGTCTGAGCTTGATTCACCATAGTTGTCGGCATTGGATTCGCTGTCGGCAGCTCCTCCTTCACCGCCAGTGCTGTCACCGTCCGAGCTGGCGCTTGAATGACCAAGACCCAGGCTTGCATTATAGGCATCGCCCGAAGACGCGCCGTCGCCACCGGTTGCAGCGCTGTCTGCGTTTCCGGAATGGCCGCCAAAGGCCAGCGAATGGCTGCCGCTGGTATCGCCATAAGCGTCACCACCGTAGCTCATGCCGCCATCACCAGAAGAGCCACCGTCGTTGTTTACGTCGATGCCATCCTCAGCATAGGCCTCGCCACCGTTGGCGTCGCCATTCTGGCTGAAGTCACCCGAGTTCGATACCGATGCGGTGCCCAGTGAGTCACTATCTTCCAGGCTGGCGTATTGCTGATTGATCGACGCAAAGTCGTTTCCGGGTCCATCCAGTGAGATATCGATATTGATATCATCGCCGGGATCATAATTGACGTCGTCGCCCGCCGTGATCACGTCACCGACGTCGCCATCGACATCTTCGATATCGACGTCAACCTTGTCATCGTCGCGCGGAATCCATTCTCCGCCTGAGAAATCAATGTCTACTGATGCGGTGTTGTTATTGGTGTTGCTGTCGTCACCACCGTTCGACTGCGAGTTGCTGTCATTGCCACCGTTGGTGTTGCTGTCATTGCCACCATTGGTGTTGCTGTCATTGCCACCGTTGGTGTTGCTGTCATTACCACCATTGGTGTTGCTGTCATCGCCCTGTTGCTGCTGTTGTTGCTGCTGCTGCAGGTCTTCAACAGCCATCTCTTCTTCTACTTCGACTTGCGGCTCGTCTACGATAGGATCCTGATCGTCGATGACTTCTTGGACATCGGTGATAGGTGCTACTCTACGTTCCATAATAAATTTCCACTTTTACTGAAGCACCAGACCGCCACTCATCTACAAAGCGGTTACAGGCGCGGTTGAAACAGACTTCGCGTACAGAGTGTCAAACTGGACACTCGCGCGGCAGTGAAGGTCTTCTGTCTGGTCAGCCCCCCTTTCTCGGCCCAGCCGATTCCATGACCACAGAAAATTCGCCGGAATAAGCGGCCGCGGGCATGTCAGGTTCAAAGATGCTTCTTCAATTGAAGCGCGATCATGGTCGCAGCGATGGGGGGGGGTGAATAGCTGGCCGAAAGTACTAAATGTGGCAACTCTTTGTTTAAATAATGGTTTTTTCAGAAACCGCCTTTAGACAAGGCATTTCGGAGGAAAAACGAGCAAATTTCGGCCTTGTCAGTATTTTATTTATAAAAAGCAATAAATTAACGGATATCGACAAAATCCAATACTAACCGAAAGTTCTATGGCACAGCACCGAAGCATGGCGTTCTATTGCTGAAATTCGAACTTTAAGTTATCATGAAGTTCTATTTTGAAGATTTTAGTTACCGTTGGGCGCCATCTGAATCTGTACCCGATTAGACCTTCAGCAGGTGGTGCGTTTATTAGTGGGGGAAGGACAATGAAGACCTCATTGCAAGATGACTCCCGTGGTCAGATTGAATACCCAGAAGACCTGACGATCACATTTATCGGTAAGGAATTATTCTATTCCAACCAAACTCTCAGAAGTGTCCAGAATGAATTCGGCGTCGTAGCGGCGCGCTACGAAACGATCGACGCGCTTCTGAGCGAGAGCGGATCTGCGCCGCCGGCCGAACGTATTATCGTGGTCGACCAGATGTTGATAGAGGATTTGCTGACCCGCCCGGGCGATTACGCAAAGCTGGCGCAAGACGGTTGTCTGGCGTTCGCATACCGTAAGAAAAGTTCGGCCAGATTCCTGTTTGAACACTGGCCGCGCGACCAGTTCGGCAATATCGGGTACCTTCCCATGAACGTCGCGCCCGATGTCTGGCGCGCCATTCTGCGCCTCTTGATGCACGAAGAACTGCACCTGCCCTGTTTCCTGGCAGATAGCGTTGCAGCCAAACAGGCGACCGCAGAAACCTCTATTGAAAACCAGCCAGCCACCCGGACACACGCGCCCGAGAAACTGCTGCTTTACGCCAAACTCACCCGCCGCGAGAAACAGGTGCTGAGACTCGTTGCACAAGGCAAAAGCAACAAGGCAATCGCCGCCAAGCTGGGCATCACCGAACACACTGTGAAACTGCACATGCACAACGTTTCGGGCAAGATTGATGTCAGCAACCGGACCGAAGCCGCCCATTTCTATTTCGAGGTCGCACCGAACGAGACGCGCAATGCCTCAGTTGGATGAGGCTTTCGAAACGCGGTTTGACCGGCTGATCCTTCTGGTCGGCCGGTTGAACTATATGTGGACGAATACGGAAAGCCTGCTGATCCATCTGATCGCCGGGCTGACCGGAGCCAACAAAGACGTCGCCGTCATCATCTTTCTGACCCTGAACACGACCCGCGCACGCATCGATCTTGTCGAGCGCCTCGCCAAGATGGAGGGTCGCCCTGCCGAGATTCGCGATCCGATCCTGGAACATACACAACGCTTGTTGCGCCTGTCGTCGATCCGAAACAAATACAACCACTGCATCTATTCCTTCGATCAGGAAAGCGGAAATCCCAAAACCATCCTGATGCGTATCGCAGACCGCAAGACAGACATCAAACTTGGGCGCGAAGACACCGTGGACGATGACGCGATGCGCGAAATCGAGGATGTAGTTGCCCGTCTCTCGACAGCCAACACTGACATCTGGGCCCTGATCAAGCGGCTTGGGTTTCCTGTCTGACCCATTCCGAACACCGATCCTGAGCTGTTGGGAAAAAGAAGGGCGCGCCTGATCACAGCGCGCCCTATTAAAAAGGGAGGATTATGAAAAACCAAACGCCCGAAACAAAAAAGAGGCGCTCACTCACTAACACCTCTCTTCTGACGCATATTGTCAGAGTTATCAGTGATGCAGTTCACATGCGTTCAAAACAAACTTGAGAAAGCTGTAGCGATCACACCGACCAGTACGACAGCGGGCGCCCGATGGCGGCGATCCCTTCAAGCACCGTAGGGCTTCTATCGAGACCAAAAACAAAGTCAGCGCCACCTATAGGCAGCAAATCTCTGACTAAGGGAAAACCCCAATTTCAGATATCAAAGACAGGTGTTAGTTTGACTTCAACGGATCGTTTTCAACGCTCCGACACCCCCTAGGAGAGAGGGGCTGGCCAAGACCCCCTCATCCAGCCCCTCGCGCCATCTTCACTCTCTACCATTTGTGAGACGATGGCTTGCTCCCCTAAAGGTGCCCTTTCAGGCATAGTGGAATCATAGCACGTCTCGCCTCAAAAATCTCCCCCTTTGCCAGAGATTCTTAGCCACGTCATCAGACTCCGAGATGGTCAGGAGCATTTGCTACGCCACGCCTCGAAAACGCGCTCGGGAACGATCTGAGAGTTTGGCAGGAAAAACGTGGTGCCCCCACACGGCTGTTCAGGTCTCCCTACAGGCACCGCATCAGCCGAAAGCCTCAGCAAAAACAGGGGTATCAGCATCAGCGAATCCCCGTCAACAGGCATCGCGTGTTCTACGGTATGTTCTACGGTGGCTGAGAGCCTCTGAGAGAGCCTGAGAGGGTCGTTCTGCTTGAAGGGCGGGAATGCACCCAGCCGTATCGAGAGGCGTCCACAGCGACTCCTCAGGACTCCTACGGTATGTCCCTGAAGCGGGGCGGGGGAGACCCACCCCACCGGGGGAAAACGCCGATGCGCACCTTATGGGTAGGGCGCTCAGATTTTTGACCCCTGAACATCCGGGGGCAACTCGACACCAGCAGCCGCAAAGAGCGGTAGTTCGGCTTGGAACGCGTTTGCCTTGCCTCGGGTGCCCGGTAGCTTGACCTCGACCAAACCCTTGTCTGACAGCCATAGCTTGAACAGCTCGTTGCCACGAACGGTCCTGTTGAAGTTGCTCCTGTCTCTGCAGCCGATATGGTCCATGACTTCTTGGAACAGGATGGGTCCAACTGGGTCGTCTTTCAGGCGCTGCTTGATGAAGGCGGCGGCTTGGGCGACCTTGCCAGTAAGAGCGGGACGGTTGGCAGGATACCAGCGCTTCACCGTCGCCCCAGGGAACCAGTCTCGGAGTGCAGCTTCGATGCCAGACCCCGCTGCCGCGATGATGTAGACGTCACCAGGCAAGCACTTGCCGCCAGAACATCCACGGGTGGCACCACGGCCAACGGCCTGCACGACGGCATGACCATGTTCGCCGAGTTCGACGCGCTTCACCACATCCTCAGGTATCCCATGCCACATGCACATGCTTTTGAATCTACTGCTGACCATACAGCGCATGTTTCTCACCCTGCCGCCGAACTGGTATGTTCTCTACATAGCTATGATAGAAGCGATACTGCTTCAGCTGACCTGACCACGTCGACCATGAACGAGGTCGTCAATACCCTGCACCATTACGGGCAAGACCTCTCCCACAACCACCACAACGCATTGCATAGCGTTATCCAGACCATGGCTGATATGGCGGAGGGGTCTGCAGAACGCCGTGTCTATGTGTCCAGCCTCGACCCTGGGATGGGAAAGACCACGTCGTTGATCGTCTTTCTACGACAGCTGATGCGATCTCATATTCACCAAGACGTTGCTGTCCTCGTTTGCCTGTCGCGCAAGGCTGAGATTGAGAGGATCGTTGAAGATGCTGGGTTGGATGAGGTCGACTTTGCTGTGCTGACCCGTGACGAGGAGGTCAATGCGTTGTCATCGACGCCGGTCGGTGAGGCACGTGTCCTCTTCACCACCCAGCAGATGCTTCTGTCTCGGCTTCGGGGAGGTCGCTTCGCCTCTGGTTGGGGCAGTCAGCGTGTCGCCGTGCTTGCCAAGACACTTCTGCCAGAAGACCTGGCTCCTGTTCTGGTTCTGGATGCATCTGCAGAGTGATGCCCCTACCAGCGGCACCTTACGCGAGCTTCCGGCTGTCTTCAGGCGTCGCCATCCGCCTTGCTGTAGCTTGTGATGACTTTGTCACCGCAAACGTCGATGACATAACCGCAAGAGCGTTCTGCCGCGCGGTGGAAAGTGACGGGACGATCATGGCCCTTCAGCCTAAGGTATATGGCCACAGCCTCCGATAGCTTGACCGTCTCCGGCATACTGGGAGATGCAGTCAACGACATGGGAGCAGCATTGGCGTTCTGCGCCAGTCGAAGCATGTGTTTGCCAGGTAGCTCGCTGTCCTTGATGCTCAAGTGATACCAATATTCGTCAAGCTGTTGTGCAGCTCTTGTAGCCCGCGATGCTGCAACTGAAGCTGATCTGGTTCTCAGTGAGTATGAGATTTTTGACGACGTATAGTGTTGCTTCAGGTCCTTCGGGACTCGTCGCACGAAGTAGAAGACGCCATCTTTGACAAATGAGTGAGGTGCAGTTTTGTTCTCCGCCATGTTCTACGGTAGCTCCATCCTGAGATAAAGCTGATGTCTTACAATGGCTTAGCGGATGTTATGGTGCCCCCACACGGCACCATAGACCTATTCCGAGTTGTTCCACCCTATTCCCAACTTTGAAAAACAATCAAATAAATCAAAGATATGGCTTTCTGATAACATTCCCACTTGTTCCACAATGATCCTTCCTATACCAAATATAGTAATGGGGCTGTAAGTGGGGCCAGAGAATGAGAGAATTGAACAAGCTGAGCGCAGCACAGATCAAAACCGCCCCTGCTGGCAAGTATGGGGACGGCGGCGGGCTGTACCTACACAAGCGCGATGTGATGCGCGGCAAGTGGCTTTTCTTCTTCACCATTGGAGGTCGCCGCCGGGAAATGGGGTTGGGGACCTACCCTAATATCACCCTAAGGTCCGCACGTGACGATGCACAGAAGTGGCGGGCCGTGGCCATGCAGGGGTTGGACCCGATCAAGCAGCGCGAAAAGGAAAAGCGCGAGGCCTTACGGAATTTACATATCCTGAGGGACATTGCCGAGGATACATTTGAGACCCGCAAGGCTGAGCTTAAGGGCGATGGCAAGGCTGGTCGCTGGTTCTCGCCCTTGGAACTTCACGTCCTGCCGAGACTTGGGCATCTGCCGGTTGCTGACATTGATCAGATCGACATTCGCGACACGCTCAAACCGATCTGGCACACCAAGGCGGCGACCGCCAAAAAGGCACTGAACCGGTTGGGCATTTGCCTCAAACACGCGGCAGCGCTGGGCTTGGATGTCGATCTGCAAGCCACCGACAAGGCCCGCGCCCTATTGGGGCAGCAGAGGCACAAGGAACAGCATATTTCCGCCTTGCCGTGGAAAGAGGTGCCTGCCTTCTATTCAAGCCTTGATGAGCAAACCTCAACGCATCTGGCTTTGCGCCTTTTGATCCTGACTGCAGTTCGGTCTCACCCTATCCGGTTCATCCGAGAGGATCAGATTGACGGGGATATCTGGACCGTGCCAGCGGAGGCCATGAAGGGGCGCAAGGGGGCCACAGAGGCTTTCAGGGTTCCTTTGTCGGATGAGGCGCTTGAGGTCATCCAGCAGGCCAGCACGCAGGCCCGAGACGGCTATTTGTTTCCCAGCCCAAAGCGCGGGGTCATCTCCGACGCGACTATGGCCCGCCTGATGGAACGCAGGGACATGGATTCTCGCCCGCACGGGTTCAGATCCAGCTTTCGGGATTGGGTCGCAGAGACCACGAACACGCCGCACGAGGTTGCTGAGACGTGCTTGGGCCATGTTGTCGGCGGCACGGTAGAGCGCGCTTACCGCCGCACGGATCACCTCGATCAGCGCCGGGTGCTGATGCAGCGGTGGGCGGATTTCGTGACCCAGAAACAAGCTGAAATTGTGAGGATTGGCTGATGTTTGCACCAGAAGGATTTGTGTCGATATTTGAAATTGGCGATCTGGTTAGAAGCTCGATACTTCAAAACAGCGCTAATTTAGATGGTGAATATGATATCGGGGGAAAGAAGGCGATAGCCATCAACCTAGTTCTTGCGCGCGCAAAATCGGGACTTCACGTATGTTCTCTTGAGGGCGATTTGTTCCGAGTTCCTCGAAAATTGGCTGCGTTTTCATCTAGTGAAGATGAAATTGGAAACGCCATGCAGGGGTTTTGGTACATCAATCACGGGACTGGCTTGGTTTGTGTTTCACGCGCGAAGACTAGAGCGACAAGGCTTGAAGAAAGGAAATCGAACCTTCGGGCTGAATTCAGAGTCGCGCGACGCCCTGAAAATCAAAAGACAGGCAAATTCGCTGAGAAGGCGCGCAGGAGACTTATCCGAATTAATGAACAGACTTCATCATTCGTTGGCTTCTTGCAGAATATTGAAGCGTTTGATGGTTTCTCACCATGCCTTAAAGAGGATGGATTAGAAAATCTGATTGAACAGGCAGTTTCAGATGTGTTGTCTGCTACTTATTCGGAACAAGAGATAGAAACTACAATCGGTAGACCTGCAAAAACTGAAATTGTAAGGCAAGCATTTGACGCCGTATTTCCAAACGGCAAAGGCAATGCAACATGGAAGCAGGTTTGCGTTCTGATCGAAGCCGAATGTGGAGTCGGAACATCAGTAGACACAGTTAAGCGTGCTCTTGGACTTAGAAGCGACTAAACTCTAAAGCGCAATAACGAGCAAAAGCCTACGCAAAACCCAACTATCGTTTTGCTTGTTTTGCGTGCGTTCTTGAAGTCCTGATCTCAACTTACCTTTCCCGCATGTTCCGATTCATGCAGGAGACAACAGATATGTTGGAAAAGCACTATCGCCGCACCGAAGTTGAGCAAATCACCGGCCTGAGCCGCAGCACCATCTACGACATGATGGACAAGGGCGACTTTCCACGGCCCGTGCGCCTCGGCACAAAGGCCGTTGCCTGGCCTGAGAGCGTGTTGGCCGAGTGGCTGCAACAGCGCCCCGCCGCCTAACGAGAAACCCGCACCTGACAGGCACAGGCGCGGGCGACAAGATTTAGGGACGATCAACAGCCCAATCTTAGCCGCATTGCGCCTGCCCTGCAAATGCAGAGGCAAATATGAGCAGCACAAATTGGCACAGACTCACCAAGACGGTGATGGGCAGCGCGGGTGATTATCCGTCTGTCCAATTGCAATTCCTAATGCAGCGACTGGAAGCCCATCCAGAGGTCGCACCGGCCATAGAGGGCGCGATCCAAGACATGGGCAACTGGATGCACGAGCACGGGGCAGCCTTTGATGGCAACCACCCGCTGCGCCAAGGGGGTGCGACATGAGTGCCCGAAAAGCACGGCGCGCATGGATAGCCGCACTTCGCAGGCACACCCGTAGGGGCAAGCTACTTAAGATTGAGGTTCAGCACGATTCCGGCTGCATGATCTATTCCCGCGAACGGATTTGCACCTGCGATCCGCGCCGCGTCATTCTGGATAAGAACGGTAAGGTTGTGGAGGCGATCCATGGTGCAGGCCATTACGATCCGTTGGAGCTGGTGGGGGTCATGCCATGAACTCTCAAACCAGTGCAGAAGCCCTCACGTTCAACCTTGGCGGCGTCTGGCGCGCTGGGCGCGGTTCTGCGCCATGCCCGGTTTGCCAGCCTGAGCGCCGCCGTGATCAACAGGCCCTTTCAATCACGGAATCCGGTGGCAAGCTGCTGCTGTATTGCTTCAAGGGCCGGTGCAACTTTGCGGACATTGCCAGTGCCGCAGATATCCCGACTGGCCGGACGCACGTTGACCCTGAAGCACAAAGGCAGGCCGACGAAAAGCGCGCTGAATACGAAGCCAACAAACTCAGGCAGGCGCGCGGCCTTTGGGAAGCATCTCGCCCAATCGAAGGCACCAAGGCAGAGGTTTATCTGAGGGGTCGAGGTATTACCTGCCCCCTGCCGTCGTCCCTGCGCTTTGCCCCGGATCTGTTCCACGGCCCGTCAACATCGTGGTGCATGGCGATGGTGGCCAACGTCTCGACCGGCGGGGTTCACCGGACGTTTTTCGACAAGAAAGGCAATCGCCTTCAGAAGAACACGAAGATGATGCTCGGGCCGTGTTCCGGCGGTGCCGTGGCGCTGTCAGATACAAAAGGGCCGCTTGTGGTATGCGAGGGCATCGAGACCGGCCTATCGCTGCTGTCTGGCTTGCTAAGCGGGCCTGCGACTGTCTGGGCAGCCCTTTCAACACCCGGAATGAAGGCCCTGAACCTACCCCTGACACACGGCAAGCTGGTCATCGCAACGGATGGCGACACAGCGGGCGCAGAAGCGGGCAATGCGCTGGCGTCTCGGGCCTCTGCCCTTGGCTGGGACGTGTCCCTTCTGCCTGCCCCTCAAGGCCGCGACTGGAACGATGTTTTGTGCGCCGGGCAGAAGGAGGCGTAACATGACCGATCCCTTGAACCCCAACATCGTGGCCTTCGATCCGATAACTCAGTGGCCGGACCCCGACATGAACATCGGCCAGCCGATCAGGCCAGCAGCCCCCGTGATGGCAGAGCAGGACTTTGACCATGTGTACGGGTCGTGGGCAGACTGGATCAGAGACGCAGCAAAGGTGAAGAACGTCCCTGTTGATTACGTAGCGCTGACCCTCCTGAGCGCCGCCAGCGCAGCAATTGGCAACTCACGTTGGGCCGTGCCTTGGGATGGCTGGAAAGAACCGCCAGTTCTTTGGTCCATGCTGGTCGGCGATCCCTCAGCGGGCAAAAGCCCGGCTCTGGATAGTGTCCTTGATCCGATAAAGGAGTTCGAGCGCACTCTGTCTGAGGAGTACCGCCAAGCGCGCGACAAGTGGGAGGCCGAAAACGAGCTTGCTTCCTTCGCTCTAACGCAATGGAAGAAGAATGCTGCTGCCGCTGTAGCGGATGGCGATCAGCCACCCGCAAAGCCTGACGAGGCTGACGCGGGACCGCCGCCTGTGCGTGAGCGCATCGGCATCACTGATATCACCACTGAAAAGGTGGCTGACCTGCTGGCATCGACATGGCGAGGGCTGTTGTTAGCGAGGGACGAGCTTTCCGGTTGGTTGTCGAGTATGGACCGCTACAACGGCGGCGGTGACCGTCCTTTCTGGTTAGAAGCCTATGGCGGGCGCAGCTACACCATCGACCGCAAGAACAGCCCGGAACCGATCATTGTTGATCATCTGAGCGTTTCGATCATTGGCGGGACGCAGCCTGACAAGTTATCTGAGTTGCTCATCAAGACAAGCGATGACGGCTTGTTGGCCCGGTTCATGGTCGTGTTCCCCGATCCAGTTCCAATTGCGCGGCCTACAACGCCACTAGATGAAGCCAGAATGTTCAACACCATAGCGCGTCTACGGTCACTACGCCCCGCGCAGGACGAAGAAGCCAATGACCGCCCCTTCTTTGTTCATTTCAGTGAACCGGCGGCGGGCGTCTTGCAGGAGTTCCGTAAGCAGGTCAGGAAATGGGAGGCGGAAGCCAGCGGACTATTCAAGAGCCATATCGGCAAGATGCCAGGGCTAGTGGTCCGGGTCGCCTGCGTCTTGGCTCATCTCGATTGGGCAGCCAGCACGATTGACGCGCCACCCTCTAGCATCGAGACCCACCACGTAGGCCGCGCCTGCGACCTTGTGGGTGATTATCTCAGACACCACGCATATCGCGCCTACGGGGCAGCGAAACTGGCTCCTGAGGTTCAAGGTGCGAAGATCATTGCTCAGATTATTCAGACCGAGAGACCGCGCCACTTTAAGGTTCGAGACATCCAGAACCGGAGTCGCGCTGGTCTGACATCCGCCAAAGAAGTTAAGGCCGCGCTGCGCGTTCTGTTGGATGCTGACTGGTTACGCGAAGTGCAAACCGAAACCGGTGGGCGTCCATCAGTCGTCTATGCAGTCAATCATAAGCTGGGGGCATAACATGGGACGTTGGTCTGATCTGGCACGCAGGTACGAGGACGATTGGAATCCTCTTACCGACATACAGCAAAAACCAGCAGAAAGGGTAAACCTCCTTAAAAATAAGGTTGCCTTGCCAAAAGCCCCCAGCCAGCAAAAACCAGCAGAAAGGGTGCAAGTGCACTCGGATCCGGACTTTTTGCTGGTTTCTGCTGGTCCATTGCCCGCAGAAAATGGGCCAATAAACAAAGGCTCCGATGGCTTTTTGCTGGTTTCTGCTGGTTGTCGGGATAGTGGATTGAAGCCAGATCATGCGGGCGAGGCTGCCCCAGATACGCCACAAGGCACTACATCCAGTGGCAGACCCCGCACATGGACCGGCAAGGTGGTCAGTTTGGACGAGTGGCGGCGATTATCTGAGTGGGACCGACACGGCCCGAACGGCAGGGTGTGGAACGGCCTAACCCGAAAATGGGAAACCAACCATGCCAACTGACGCGCATTACGAACTGGTATTCTGCCCGGCATGGCGCGCTCTATGGGAACCGTCCAGAATCCTCTATCCGTGGCTCAAATTCGAATGGTACTGGCCTGAAAACAACAATGGCGAAATGAGCATGTCCGCGCGGATCGCAGCGGCCCGCATGAAATGCGATCACGAGATTGCCGAATATGCGATTTACGATCTTCAGGCCAAAGGCTTTCTGGTGGTCACCGGGCGCGCAAAGGGCCGCGCCGCGGACACGGGTTCCCTGTTCACCTATGAGCTGACCGAGATACCCCTGCCTGCGGCAGAGATCGGGCGCAGGCTCTATCTGGATTGGGCCGAAGGCAACGACTTCCCGATGTACCGCGTTGTCCCCCTTAAACCATCAAAGCAAGTGGAGGCACAGGCATGACCCGCCCCAGAGGATTTGCCCCTTGGCGCCCACAGGGCCGCACGCATGAACTGCTGGATCAGATAGGTGAAGTGCTGGACGAATACGCCGATTATCTGCCCCTGACGATCCGGCAGGTGTTTTACCGCCTTGTCGGACAATACGGCTTCGACAAGACCGAACAGAGCTACGCCCGGTTGTGTGAGACGTTCAATCGCGGCCGCCGTGCTGGTCTCATTCCATTCTCTGCAATCCGCGACGATGGCGTGACCCGGATCAGCCCGACCGCATGGAGCGGCGTGGAAGGCTTCAAGGCCGCGGTTGCAAACACGGCAGACAGTTACCGGCTTGACCGCCAGAAGGGGCAGGAGCGCCGTCTGTGGGTCATGTGCGAGGCCGGGGGCATGGTGCCCATGCTGGCGGCTGTAGCGCGTCCCTATGGCGTGCCTGTCTTGTCATCGGGTGGCTTCGACAGCCTGACCGCAAAGCACGACTTGGCGTATGAAATGAGCGACCACACGGCAATCCCAGAGGTGCTGCACCTGGGCGACTACGACCCAAGCGGCGTACACTTGTTCTCAGCCCTTGCTGAGGACGTGACAGCGATGGTCAGGCGGATCGGCCCGTTCGAACCTGTGTTTACCCGTCTTGCCGTAACACCGGCCCAGATCGAAGCCATGGGCCTGCCAAGCGCGCCACCCAAGAAGACCGACCGCCGGTCCTTCGATGGCACGCGCACGGTCCAGTGTGAAGCAATCCCCCCCGACCAACTGGCCCAGATCCTCAAAGCCTGCATCGAGGAACGGCGCAGCAAGTACGTTGAAACCGAGGTTCTTGAGCAAGAGACGCAGGACAAGGCACAAATCGGCAAATGGCTGTCGATGTAGTTCGAACCTCTAGTTTTGCCTAGTTGTCTGATCTGGTCCCAATGCTCCGGATTATTTTACCGGGGGGACCGTCGGGTGGGGAGCCATTTTTTTACACACACAAGTCGGGCTGCCTTCTTTCCATCAACCCAACAATCTATGCGTCTGGCTTGTCAGCGAGGCACTCGGTCGCCGCTCTTATAACTTGGGGGCAATGAAACTTCGGGAGGAACACAAAATTCCACAAGTGCAAACTTGCCTTTGCCAACCCAAATACTGGCGCCATTATCTACTCGCCTGAAACCTGTTTCGGCACAATAGGCTTCAGCAGACATAATGATGCCCTTGATATCGCTTTTGGCGTCAAAGCTAGTGTCCACAAAATCACGGAGACCATTCTGAGGGGATACCGAGATTACGTAGGTATTTGAGTCAACAATCGTCGTAGCGGGAACATAGTGATATAGAAGCCTCGTTCCGTCCTCTTCGAAATGATGAACGTCACCTTTTACGATAGTTATCTCGTGTTGGAACGTAAATTGCTCGTTTGGCCTATCTTGGAACGGTGATACCAATTTGGGTTGCTCGACAGAAGTTTGGCTGCCGGAGCATCCACTTAAGGCAATCAGGACTAGCGCAACGGTTTTCCGCAAGACATTCACTCCTAGCTGGCTCGTTCGTTTTGCTACAAGGATGTCGTACCGGCGTCCAGCCGGGACTATCCGACTTTCAACACAGCGAAAAACGTAGCCGCATTTTGTGCGATTGTGCGGTATCACTGACCGCCCCGTATTTTTGGCTAAAAAGGGCCTACTTCTCTACGAAACCACAACTTATCAGCCTGATCCGGGCTCATTCTTGCGCTATTTGGCCCACATAAATTGGCTTTTTCGGCAATATCGCGCGACGATGGACCAAGGAATCGACCTTATTTTCCTTGGAATTTTCCTTAGTTTGGGTCCCTTTTGCCTCCTCTAATTCTTCGGAGAGAGAGGGGATAACCCCACCCCGCGTCGTATCCCCCTCCATAAGTCGGGGCATTGGGACCAAATATTACATTGCATTATCAGTCGGTTGACTTGCTTTGATGCTACGGCGCACGGGTGTGTCCCCAGCCGAGTGTTTTGACCATACCGAGCGCTAATAGGTCGGGAGAGATATACAAAACCCCACCCCGCGTCGTGTTGCGGCCATGGTATCGGCAGTTATTGCCGATTTTAGTCCAGTCAGTGCGCGCGCCATGCGGTGTTTTGGGAAGTCTGTGGAAGTCTCTCTGCCGGCTGCTGGAAGTCGATTGCCGCCCATATCGGGACGCGACTATCGGACCTTTTGGCCCTTTTCGTCATAAACTAATCCCGCCAGCTCGGCGTGAGTCTGAACAGCGGACGCCCTGCGAAAGAAACGCGACTTTTGGTTTTCGTCCCAAGAATCGAATTCTGAAAGCCATTGCCCAAATGCCTCAAAGTCACTCTTAACCATGTGATCCAGGCTATGCAGTTTTGGTAGAATGTCTTCGATGGTGACAAAGGCTGAGAGCTTTTCCCGGGGTGTGCCTTTGAATAGTTTGTCAAATACGGCTTTCATTCAATTGGTCCATTTGTTTCAGAGTGAGATTACTGCCCGCCTATCAGCGCTACAAGATCACCCGCACTATTGCCCGTCTGCGGACAGTCCACAGGTGCGGATCATTTAGTCGGCCATTCGAATGCAAGGCCAAGGCTTTTCCGGACTTCGCGCACAAACTCGAAGGTCGCATTCGCGGCCCATTCTGCACGTTCTGCGCTAGCGCATCGCATGGGAAAGAAGGGCATAGTTGCTGGCATCAGCGGGCTATCCATACCCCTAAGAGCTTTTTCTAACTTGATAGACGTTTTCGCGTCGTCGTCCCACTCCGGCCTAAAATGTGCGATAGCGTTGCGGAGCTTAATCGCCAAAGTAACTGACTGCGCGGGGTCTTTCGTCTTGTCGATCCCTTCTCGTTGGTGGAACCGTAACAGCAGGTTGTATTTGTCCAGTAAGCGCAGGCGATCAACTGAATAGAAGACATCTCGATCTGCTTCAAGATCTTCAACGGTCTCGTTGTAGCTGGCTTCCAAGCAGGCCACTGAACTAAGTATCGATGCAGTGAAAAGCCAAGTCGCTTGGTCGGCATGTGGCCCATACTCAGACTCGCAGAATTCTTCCTCAACCTTACTTAGTTGATCCGCAAAGTAGCGCGCGCCCGAATGAAGCTGCATAGCGCGGTTGTGCCTCTGCCGAACAATCGCAGGATGGGTCGTTACGATGAAACTTCCCGTGGAAAGCTCTATTTCACCTTCACCATCTTGATCCATTGCCAAAACTCATTCTCATTCAAACACACCGAACCCAGCGGGATAAGCAAGCAAAGTCAACTCTCAGTCCCATCCATGGAAGTCTGCAAACCAGCCCTTGGAAGTCGCTCGCCATGCGGATCGGGACGAAACGCAGCAGGCCCCGAAGGGCCATTGCGCAAATCTGTGCTTTGGGTGTAGCGTGTCAGCGGGCTTGAACACCCGGACCAGTGATAGACCGCATTCCCGGACCAATGGGTTCCTACGTTGGCGCGTAGGGCGGTCGAAGTGCTAGACGGCTGCTTGGCGGCAGCGCGTCCACCGGTATGCTATGCCGGGACGCGGATGCCATACAAGACCCCCTTGCGGGGAAAAACATCCGGCTTGTCTCACTGGCAAGTGTTCAACGTCCCGGTGCCAGCCCGCCGCTGGTAGGGCCTTGAACAGCCAAATCCAGTGAGAAAACCAATGAACACATCCAACAAGACGATTCCGCACGTTACCTCCGGCAACCTATCCATATCGGGAGGGCTGCAGCCATGAGCAGTGTGAAGCTGACCACAGGCGACGTCCTGCACTTGCCTGGAATGCCGTTTCTTGAAGACACAACAGGCGTCATAGGAGCCCCGTCGGACAAGGAATTGGCCGCTCTGGTCCCCCTAATCCCGACAGAGGATCTATTGTTATTCGCTGGCCGCATGGTCAGGGGCGCACGCAAGCGCAGAAGACAACCACGATGGGCCAAGGTCAACGAAGCCCGCCTTCGTATGGCCCGCGCATGTCTCGACCACGCTTTGGCGGAATGGGATGCGATACAAGATTGATGACAGGGGCGGAATGAAAGGGTCTATCCCTTCACATATCGCCTAAACGAAAGCGCTCCGGTTGGGGCGCTTTTGTGATTCTTGGGAATGCTGAGGAATAGCAAGGTATGGCAGGCAGCCAGTGGGGCCTTTAGTGGGGCCAAGACAAAACAACCTCTGCCTAATTATTTGTTCTATAACAGATAATAATTGATTTAGTGGTGCCCCCACACGGACTCGAACCGCGGACCTACTGATTACAAATCAGTTGCTCTACCAGCTGAGCTATAGGGGCACTGGATGCCGATTAATGCGTTGGCCCGGCAACTGCAAGACAGAATTTTTGCCTGATCTTAACACCGGGTTGTTTTTTTGCCAGCATGCCCCTCGGGTGCCCCATGTTAGGCATTTGACCACGCTCGGTGCAAATTGTAACCCGACCCGGTTCGTACCGTATGGAAGGATAGACGACAATGCAGGTGGCCATCCATGCCGGTACGCGCTTTACCGATGAAGGCGACGTGCTCAGGCTACTCAAGGCAAATGCCGCGGTGGTTCACGGCAACGGCGCGGCGTTCTGGGGCTTCCGGGCTTACAAGAACATATTCCGGTCCGCGCTAGGGGTGATCGGCGACAGACCCCCAGAGGCGGAAACTCTGGCCAAGTTTGAAACCATCACACCAGATGATCGAGAGATCAGTCGCGCCATCCTGTATCGCGCCGAATATCTGGGCGAAAACCCTACCACCATCATGGACGGGCAGTTTTATCCGCACGCCGGAAAGCGCATTGCATTGATGGATCAGCTGTTCGCGGACGCTCAGATCGAGCTGTTTGTCGCACTGCGCAATCCCGGCACATATATTCCGAAGGTCCTGATGTCACTTTCCCAGCCCGAGCGGGACAGGATTCTGGCAACAACGGACCTGAGCTGTCTGAGCTGGTTGAGCGTGATCGAAGACCTGCGGGATTTGGCACCAGATGTAAAGATAACGTTGTGGAGCAACGAAGACTCGCCGCTACTGCAAGGTGAAATCGTCCGCGCCTTGGCCAGGCTGCCAGAGGACTTGCGCTTGCGTAACGAATACAAACTGCTGTCGTCGCTTGTATCCGAGACCGGCCGCCAACAGATACAGGACCTCAGACAACAGGACCTGTCGCCCAATGACCCCGCTATAAAAGAGGCGCTTGCCACCATCTTCCGCGACCATGCCCTGGCGCATGAGATCGAGGAAGAGGTTGAGTTGCCCGGCTGGGATCAGGATGTCGTGGCGGCGTTTACCGAGCTTTACGAGCAGGATCTGGCACGATTGCAAACCATGCCAGATATCAGGTTCCTGCGGCCGTAACGGCGCGCGCTACATGCCCAGCGCTTCTTTATACATCTCAAGCACCGCCTCTTCTTCGGCAATGTCATCCTTGTCACGCTTGCGCAAAGCGACAACCTTACGCATCACTTTCGTGTCGTAGCCACGCGCCTTGGCTTCAGCCATGACCTCTTTTTGCTGATCAGCGATATCTTTCTTTTCCGCCTCAAGACGCTCGA
Source organism: Ruegeria sp. G10 (assembly GCF_056533645.1). Taxonomy (NCBI): domain Bacteria; kingdom Pseudomonadati; phylum Pseudomonadota; class Alphaproteobacteria; order Rhodobacterales; family Roseobacteraceae; genus Ruegeria; species Ruegeria sp. G10. The sequence continues at coordinate 300,131 of NZ_JBQFOQ010000001.1, forward strand.
ACCGCTCAATGAACTGGCGCAACTCGCCTGCGGTTACGCGATAATTGGCGGCGGCCTGATCTTCGGTGATGTCATCCATCTGCGTCTCTCCCAAGGGCTGAAAAACAAGATGCCCGGAAGGCGGGCAGGACGCCGGATACATTGCCGCCCGCCCAACCGCAAGCGCGCATTCGGGATGGCAGGCTTGTCTGGCACGCCGCGATCCGCTAAGCGCGATCTCAGTTTTAAGGGATGAGTGTGGAAACCATGTTCGACATGATCGTCTGGGGCGGGGCCGCCCTGTCTCTGGCCGGGCTGGTCGGGCTTGTCTGGTGCATCTTACGCGTAATGAAGGCGCGCCGATCTGGTCTGAGTGATGATGAACTGCGCGCCGCGGTTCAAGCGGTACTTCCCTGGAACCTCGCCTCTCTTTTCTTGTCTGTCATTGGACTGATGTTGGTCATCCTCGGGATCTCGTTTGGATGACCAACCGATCAGACGGGCATGTTGTCAAAGCGCGCTTCAAGTGCATCCTCGGCAAGAGCCGCATCCAGCCGCCGCAACCGTGACGGAATCTGAACGCCCCGCGCACGCATCTTGTCGATCACCTTGCTGACACTGGGTTGCAATTCCAACCGGGTATCGAGACATGCGCCACAAAGCCTTTGTTCAAGGCGTTCCGCTTCGGTGTAAAGGTCCTGAGCAGTCATTTTGCATCCTCCCAATTGGTGTCACTTTGCCTGATATAGGTAACAGAAATAAGATCAGCATGAGACTTGATCAACGTATCGCAAATTCTTGCCGAGACACCGCAAAAACCGGCGATACGCTGCGGGTCGCCTAAAGGATATACAAATTACACGCGTCTTGCCTTGACAGACATCAACTCGTGATTTGGCACTTGCGTCACATTCCGCTATCAATATGTGAATCTGCCCAGACGGAGGACCACATGACCCCTATCGTGAACGCCTTTTTCGATCCACAGACCTTCACTGTGTCATATGTTGTGCGCGAACCCGAAGGTCAGGCCTGTGCCATCATCGACAGCGTACTGGATTTTGATCACGCCTCCGGGCGCACGGACACAGCGTCGGCGGATCAAATCGTCGATCATGTCATGGCCAATGGGCTCAGGGTCGACTGGATTCTGGAAAGCCATGTCCACGCCGATCATTTGTCGGCTGCGCCCTATCTTCAGCAAAAGTTGGGGGGGAAAATCGGAATTGGTGAGAACATCGTGACCGTGCAGGACACGTTCGGAAAAGTCTTCAATGAAGGGACCGAATTTCAGCGTGACGGTAGCCAATTCGATGCACTGTTCGCCGAAGGCTCCAGCTTTCACATCGGTCAGATGCGCGGCGATGTTTTGCATACGCCCGGCCACACACCTGCCTGCATGACATATGTGATCGGCGATGCAGCCTTCGTGGGTGATACGCTGTTCATGCCCGATTTCGGCACCGCGCGATGCGACTTTCCCGGCGGTTCGTCCGCGGATCTGTACGCCTCGATCCAGAAGATCCTCTCGCTACCCGATGAGACGCGCATCTTTGTCGGCCATGACTACAAGGCGCCCGGCCGGGATGAGTATGCCTGGGAAACGACGGTCGGCGAGCAAAAGGCGTTGAACATCCACATCGGACAGGGCCGCAGCATCGAAGAATTCGTCGAAATGCGCGACGCGCGCGATGCAACGCTATCGATGCCACGTCTGATCCTGCCCTCGCTGCAGGTCAACATGCGCGCCGGGCAGATGCCGCCCGCAGATGACAATGGCGATGTGTTCATGAAACTCCCGGTCAACAAATTATGACTGCCGGATAAGAGAGGAACCGGAAATGCATATCGACTGGCTCTGGGGCTTGGCCGGAGGACTTTTGATTGGATCGGGCGCAGCCGTGTATCTGCTGTGCAATGGGCGCATCATGGGCGCAAGCGGTATCCTTGCTGGCGTGCTGGTACGCAGTGACCGCAGCGCGATGACGGAACGGCTGGCCTTTCTGGTCGGCTTGATCGGGATGCCGTTTTTGCTGCGCCCATTGATCGCTCCGCAGGCGCAAACCCATCTGACCGGCGATCTGGCGCTGGTCATCATGGCAGGGCTGTTGGTTGGCGTGGGAACCCGCGTCGCCAATGGCTGCACTTCCGGGCATGGCGTTTGCGGCATTTCCCGCTTCTCGCTGCGGGGTATCGTGGCCACTGTGTTCTACATCCTGGCAGGCGGTCTGACCGTCGCGGCGTTTCGCCATGGCCTGGGGGTGATCTGATGCGCAACTTGTTTGCATTTCTGGCCGGTTCCTTGTTCGGGACAGGGCTTTTGATCTCCGGCATGACCGATACGACCAAGGTGCAGGGCTGGCTCGATGTTTTCGGCAACTGGGACGCGACGCTGGCCTTTGTCATGGGCGGTGCCATCCTGCCCATGCTGGTTGCATGGCGCTTGACTCGCCGCGGTGCACCACTGGTCGGTGGCACGTTCCCCGCTCCGCCCCGGGTCGAGCTTGACCGGCGGTTGATCGTCGGCTCCGTGTTGTTCGGCGTGGGTTGGGGACTGGTAGGTTTGTGCCCCGGTCCGGCCATGGCATCGCTGAGTTATGGCGGCACTGGCGGAATTGTGTTCCTGATCGCTATGATCGCAGGCATGTTTGCCGCCCCAATGGTGGGGGCGCAACTGGACAGGATGGAAAACCCGGCCTAAGCAATTGTCATGGAGATTCGACCGATTACCCCCCGCTACGCTGTCTCGCCTCAGATCAAGATTGAGGACGTGCCAGCCATCGCCGAGGCAGGTTTTGTCAAGGTGATCTGTAACCGCCCCAATTCCGAAGTGCCCCCGGACCAGCAATCCGATGCCATCGGTCAGGCCGTCCGGGACGCCGGGTTGGAATATGAGGTGCTTGAGCTGACGCACCAGACGATGACCCCCGAAAACGTTGCCCTGCAACGCGATATGGCGGAAAGCTGCAGCGGGCCGGTTCTGGCCTATTGTGCATCCGGCACACGATGCTCTGTCGTTTGGGCGCTGGGTCAATGCGACAGGCTGACGACGGATGATATTCTGGATGCGACCAGCAAGGCGGGATACGCGCTGGAGAACCTCCGTCCGGCACTGGACCAGATGCGCGGACAGAGCTGAAGCGATCAGCCTTGGTCATCCATTTCTGAAAGCCCAGCGAGCTGCGAAATCTCGGAAACAATTTGCACCGCGTCGATCGGCGAGGCATCACTCCCTTCTTTGGTGTCGCCGAGGGGGGTTAGCGCGCCCAGATTGTCACCGGTGTCCTCCGGCGCTTGTGCATGAACAGGACCGGACCGGCTTGCGAGGAACGGCTGCTGCTCTGTTGGGGGCAAGGTTGTCATGCCCCGATCTTCGTTGATCCGAACTGCACGCATTCCACCGCATTGACCCAGTCGACCAACAGCCATCCGGCCCCGGTCAATGGTCACGATTTCAACCTTATCCAGTTTCGCCCGGCTCAGCGGCAGTTGATCCCCGACAGACAACCCCGACAAGCTGGTCAGCGGCAGCGACACGCGACTGAGCACTGCACATAATTCGGCCCGCATTACCCCCGAGGCTTGCTCCAAGTTGCGGCCAATAGGGGTCTCTGACGCGCTCTGCTTCTGATCACCGGCCGCAGGGTTGGGCAGTAGGATGCACATCTCTCCCTGACGTGTTCCGCCAGCCAGTTCCACCGTCAGATCAATGGCCTGATAGCTCTCATCCGCCATCGCCAATAGCAGGGCACGCACGGTCTCGGGACGCGAGGCGTATTCATATCCCGAAAGACTGGCAAGATCTTCGGGCGCATCAACAAGCCTGCAGGCACGCGCCATCATGTCTTCCAGCAATGGCGCGACCATGGCCGCGTCGGTGTCCGTGAATGCGCGCTCGGCCGGGGTGTCAGGTGTCACCATGCCGATGGTCTGCTGCTGCACAATGGCCCCGACACATCCGGCGTTCAGACACACTGCCGCAGCCCCCGATTGCCCGGACGCAAACAGCAGCAGCAACCAGTCGTCGGGCAACCTGTCCGCCAATTCGGCCTGTGCGCGGTGGCCCTGCTTCGCCCCGATCACTGACAAAGGTAACCCCAACCCCTCACCCGCGGCACGCGCCAGCCCCAGACGCAAAGCGCGCAGGATTGACCGGCTTGGCTCAACCACCCGATCCTGCCCTGTCGAAAGCTTGCGCGCCAAAGCTGCGTTGGCTTGAACCGTCATCGTCCGATACCGCCGTTAGTCGCTGTTTCGAATCTTGGTTTAACCCGGCGGTCGTTACCAATATCTTTATGCGGATGTTATTGCGCGGCCTGCTGGTAAGCCAACGGCAGGCTGACCCGGAACGCCGCACCACCCTGCCCCGGCAGATAGGCGACCTCACCACCAAGTCGCTGCATGATCTCGCGGCAGATCGCCAGACCCAGACCTGCACCGCCGGCTTTGTCCGACCCGACGCGGGCGAACTTCTCGAAGACCATCGACTGTGCCTCGAACGGGATACCGCTGCCGTTGTCGATGAAATCGATCAGCACCTGTCCGCCCACATCATGGGCAGAGATCGTCAACACCGGCTCAGCCGCGTTGCAGTACTTTTGCGCATTTGAGATCAGGTTGATGAACACCTGCCCCAGCCGGTCCAAATCGGTGTGTAGCGGGATGCGTTCCGACGGGCGCACGCGTTTAACGGTCAGTTTCCTCTCACCGCCCGTCAGGGCACTGGACAGGGCACGATCAAGGATCTGGCTTAGCGTAGCCTCGCCCATGTTCAGACTTACCTGACCACTTTCCAGCACACTCAGATCCAGCAGATCGTCCAACAGGCGCGTCAGACGCAGCGCCTCGTCATGAATGATCGCGGCATAGCGGGTCTGCTCTGCGTCGCTCAGCCCGTCGGTATCGCGCATGATCTCGGAAAACGCCCGGATCGAGGTCATGGGCGTACGCAATTCGTGGCTGACCTGGCTTAGAAACGCGTCTTTCTGCATCGAAACCTGCGTCAACTTGGTGTTCGCCTCGCGCAGTTGCCGCGCCGTCCGGGTCAGTTCGGCGGATTTTGCCTCAAGCTGACCTGAATACTCCAGCAGCTGCGCCGACTCATCGGCCACAGCCAGCAAATCTTCGACCGAAACCGAAGCACCGCCAACGATCTGCCCGATCATGGCATGCGCCGTGGCCGCACCCACCGAGCCGCTCAGCTCGCGCTCCAGCCGTTCCAGGAATTGCGGCGTGGGTTCTGGAAGGCGTCCAGGTCTGCCCTTCTGCCGCTCGGCCTCGGCCTGAAAGAACTCCTGCGCCGGGGCGGTGCCCAGAATGCGTTGGGTCATGATCATCAGATCTTCGCTTTGCGCCACCGAACCGGTCCAGCCGCGCAGCGCAGCAGAGTGATCAAAAACGTTCACGAACTGCGCGCCCTGCAGGCGTTCCAGCGGACTGGGAAAGCTGAGCATCGAGGCGACACAGAAGGCGATCGTATTCAGCGACAGCGACCACATGACCGTGTGCACCATGGGATCAATCCCTTCGATCCCGAACAGGGCTTGTGGGCGCAACCAGCCCCAGCCGAAGGGACCGTTCTCGATGACCGAGATCGGGATGAGGCCCCCGCCCATGCCCGGCAGCAGCAGCGTGTATATCCACAAGACAAATCCGACGGTCAGCCCAACCAACGCTCCTGTCCGCGTCGCCCCGCGCCAGAACAGCCCGCCCACAAGCGCGGGCAGAATCTGCGAAATCCCGGCAAAGGCCACCAATCCGATTGACGCCAGCGCCGCCCCTCCGCCGGAGAGGCGATAGTAGAAATAACCCAGCGCCATGATCGCCGCGATCGAGACCCGCCGCGCGATCAGTACGATGGTTCGCACATCACCCGAGACCGAGCCCGTGCCCTCTTGCGTATTCAGCCAGATGGGCATCACCACATGGTTCGACACCATGGTTGACAGAGCCATCGCGGTCACGATCACCATCGACGTAGCCGAAGAAAACCCGCCAATGAAGGATAACATCGCCAGCCAGTCATTGCCCTGCGACAGCGGCACGGTCAGCACGAACAGGTCGGGGTTCGAGCCTTCCGGCATCAGGTCCAGCCCAACGACGGCAATGGGCACCACAAACAGGCTCATCAGCAGCAGATACAGCGGAAAGGCCCAGGCGGCGGTGCGCAGGTGGCTTTCGTCATCATTCTCGACCACCATCACCTGAAACATTCGCGGCAGGCAGACAAAAGCCGCAGCCGACAGGAAGATGAAAGTGGTCCAGCGCCCGGCATCCACACGCCATTGACCGATCTCCGATGCATCGATCTGGTCCATCATGGGTCCGATCCCGCCGGCAATCCCCCAGACCACGAAGATGCCGACCGCCAGCAGGGCAAACAGCTTGACCACGGATTCCAGCGCGATGGCGGTCACCACCCCGTGGTGGCGTTCGTTGGCGTCCAGATTTCGGGTGCCGAACAGAATAGCAAACATCGCCAGACCGGCAGCCACCCAGAACACGCTGGAGCCCTCACGGTAAAGACCAGTTGGATCCGCCTCGGCAAAGATCGAGAATGACAGTGTAATCGACTGCAATTGCAGAGCGATGTAGGGCGTGCCGCCCAGCACCGCCAGAATGGTGACGCAGACGGCCAGCGTGTTGGACTTACCATAGCGGGATGAGATCAGGTCAGCGATCGACGTCACCCTCTGGCTGCGCCCGATGCGCACCAGCTTGCGCAGACCCCACCACCAACTGACCATGACAAGCGTCGGACCCAGATAGATGGTCACAAATTCCAGCCCCGAACGTGCAGCGCTGCCAACGGCACCATAGAATGTCCACGCGGTGCAGTAGATCGACAGCGACAAGGTGTAGATCAAAGGCGAGCGCAGCCACCTGCCGCCGCCAGCAGCCGCCAGACGGTCCGCTGCAAAAGCCACGCCGAACAGCAGCACGACGTAGCCCAGACAGACCAGAATGAGGACATTCAGCGTTGCCATGGCTCGGCCTCGGGTTCGGCGTTCTCACGCGCCGCCATGCGTCTGGCGGCAAACCCGAAAATCAGGCTGATCAGTATCAGAACACCCCAGCAGGCAAAGATGTAGAACATGGCCGACGACAGCAACACGGCCTCGGACCCGCCCGAGCTATCGGGCCATAGCAAAGGCAAAGCCAGCATCGCAGCACCCAGGAACGGCAACAGCCTTGCCGCATCCGCCAACCGGCGGCGGCGATAGCTTTGACGCTCCAGAAACAGCGACGGACGGGTGGAACCCGCTGATTCCTTGCGCTCGTCCGACGGGCTCATGACCGCGAGGCCTGCGCATGCAGGTCGCGCACCGCGGTCAGAACCTCGGCATTCGAGAACGGTTTTGTCATAAAGCGGCTGACCCCGGCCTGCTCGGCCATCTCGCGGTCGCGGGACTGGCCACGTGCGGTCAGCATAAGAACCGGCAAGCCCTGTGTTTCATGGTGTTCGCGCAGATCACGCAAAATATCCATCCCGCTTTTGCCCGGCAACATCACATCCAGTATGACCAGATCGGGTTGGGCCGCCAAAACGACCTGAACCGCATCTGTGCCCTCAGCATGGGTTTCTACCTGCCACCCCTCGCGCGTCAGCAGAAACCGGATCGCCTCGGTGATATTAGGCTCATCCTCAATCAGCAGAACCTTACGGCTCATATTTGCAATTCCTCCCCATGACCGGTCGCACGCCCGGCCACCTGTCCAGCACAGATTAAGCGCTGTCTCGGGAACCTGTCAAAACCCTTCGCTCAGGATCGAGGGTTCGCGCCGCGCACTGCAGTCACGTTTCGGACAGATCCGGCAACTCGCGCCCGCCTGCGCCGCGTTTGCGGCTGGTTGCGCCGTGTCCTCGACCGGCAAAACCAGCATGACAGATCGATAGACCGGCTCATCCCCGAACGCCTCGGCAGGTTGAGGCCACGCGATCGCAAAACACTCGAACTCAGCCGCCGTCCGACCCAATTGCACCACCCGCTTGCGGATCGGCACCAGAGGACGGTTCAGCGCCGTGAACAATGGCCAGAGCGGGCAAGCCTCGCCATGGCGCGGCAAGCCAAAGCCCGGTGCCGGTTTGTAAAAGAGCACACTGCCCGAGGCATCGCAGATCACCAGCCCCGCCGGGCGCGCCAGCGTCCCTTCGGGCAAAAAGGCCAGCCGCCGCAGCACCGTTGCCAGATCGACCGAAAACGCGTTGGCCAGCGCCAGGGGGTCGATCTCTGCGTTGCTCAGTGCGGCCTGCACCTGTTCCAGCGGCATGGCACGCGCATCCGATGCGCAGAGATCAAGTACATCGGCAGCCACCGTCCTGGCGGCGGATGACTCCAGCGCCTCCAGCGGCACGTCGGCGCTGTGGCCCCCAGCCTCGATCTGGGGGAAATGAAAGCCTTGCTCGGCGAAAAACGCCTCGACCGCGTCCAGCGGCACACCGCGCAAATCCCCCTGCCCCCCGGTGTCATCCAGATAGTTTACCAGCGCCTTCGAGCTTTCCGCCAATCGTTCGGCATCCTGGTGCAGGTTGCTATGGAAACGGTCACGCCACTCAGCCTCGATTTCGCCGGGTTCTGCAAGAATGGCTGCGGTTGAGCGGATCGCCGCGGCGGTTGACAACACTTCATGCATCGACGCCGCCAAATGCGGATCATGTGTCAGCCGGTCCGACAGGGTTTCGACCGTGCGTTCCAGCGAGATCACACGGCGGTGCGTCTGCGCCAGAACTGAGGACCAGCCGGGAAAGCGCCCCGCAAATTCCTCAAGCGCGTCCTGTTCGGCTGTTTGGCCCACCGCATCTGCCGCGGCCTCGCGCAAGGCCGAAATCAGCGTCTCTTCAATACCCTGCGTCAGCAGAGATGGCTCGACCGACAAGGCAGCTGCGATATCGACCAGCAACTTACCCCCGATACGGCGACGATTATGTTCGATCAGGTTCAGATACGAGGCCGAAATCCCCACCTGCCGCGCCAGTTCTGCCTGACGCAGCCCTGAAATCTGCCGCCTTTCGCGTATCCGGCTGCCGGTCAGAGTGTCTCGCATTGCCGCTGAACCTTTCGGAGCGCTGTCCGATTTTGCAGAATTACCCGGTGTTTTTTAACGGTTATCTTTGCGTTTTCAAAGTGTCTTTACAACCTTAACAAATAGCCCTAAGCGAAACCGCTGCCTCCTCTTCTCTTTCCGCGCAATACGCGTCACCATGAAGCCATGAGCGACCCCGCCTTCGAATATGCCCCCATCGGCCTTGTCGAGCTGGAAAACCGGATCATCCGTCGCTGCAACCTGCAATTCGCGCGGACCTTCGGCGGGGATGAGGCCGACTATCGCAACATGCCGCTGCTGCATCTCTACCCATCGGTGGCGGATTGGGAACGGATCGGCGCACGTAGCCTCCAAGTGATGCGCGACACCGGCTATTACACCGATGAGAGGGTCATGCGCCGCCGCAACGGCGATCTGTTCTGGTGCCGCGCACGGGGCCGGTCGCTGACACCAGATGACCCGTTCCGTCATGGAGTCTGGAGCTTTTCAGACATCTCGGAAGAACGTCCTCTGGTTGAACTGACCACCCGCGAACGTGAGGTCGCGATCCTGTCCTGCCGGGGCCTTTCAGCCAAGGAAATCGGTGTCGAACTGGGACTGAGCTATCGCACGATCGAAGCCTACCGCGCGCGGCTGCTTGAGAAATTTGGCGCGCGCAAACTGCCCGAATTGGTGGCCAAACTCTCGGGGATGCCGCTCTGAGTGCGATCGGTGCTGCAAATCCCGCAACCCCCCACATTGTAGGCTCAAACGACGCTTTTCATGCCCGACGCCATGCCTTATAACCCTGCGTAATCAGACCAAGCCCGCACGGAACAGACGGGCCATAGGGGAACCTTCGAGGACACTCATGACAGATACCAAACACGAAGCGGATGTGGCGTTCATCAAGGCACTGGCCGAACTGCTGCGCGAGAATGACCTGACCGAGCTGCAGGTCAAGCGCGAATATGGCGAAGAAGACAGCCTGAATGTCCGCGTGAGCCGGATGTCGCAGACGGTTGCCGCTCCGGTTCAGGTGGCCGTCCCGGCCGCAGCGCCTGCCCCAGCCGCTGCCCCTGCTGCTGCCGCCGAAGCGCCCGCTGCTGTCGATGATCCCGCGAGCCACCCGGGCGCGGTGACCTCGCCCATGGTTGGCACCGTCTACATGCAGCCCGAACCCGGCGCGCCCTCGTTCATCAGCGTTGGTGCATCAGTGTCAGAAGGCGACACCTTGCTGATCGTCGAAGCCATGAAAACCATGAACCACATCCACGCGCCCAAATCGGGCACCATCAAGCGCATTCTCGTCGCGGATGGCGATGCCGTGGAATTCGGTACGCCTTTGGTCATCGTTGAGTAAGGCGGGCCCATGTTCGACAAAATCCTGATTGCCAACCGAGGCGAGATTGCCCTGCGCGTGATCCGTGCAGCCCGCGAGATGGGGATCAAGACGGTTGCCGTGCATTCGACTGCCGACAGCGACGCGATGCATGTGCGCATGGCGGACGAATCGGTCTGCATCGGCCCTCCGCCCAGCCCGCAGAGCTATCTGTCGGTGCCTGCTATCATCTCGGCCTGTGAAATCACCGGCGCGCAGGCGATTCACCCGGGCTATGGCTTCTTGTCTGAAAATGCCGAGTTTGTGCAGATCGTCGAAGACCACGGCATCACCTTCATTGGCCCCACCGCCGAACATATCCGCGTGATGGGTGACAAGATCACCGCCAAAGACACGATGAAAGAACTGGGTGTGCCCTGCGTGCCCGGCTCGGACGGCGGGGTGCCGACACTGGCCGACGCCAAGCGCATCGGCGAAGAGTTCGGCTATCCCGTCATCATCAAGGCCACCGCCGGCGGTGGCGGGCGCGGCATGAAAGTCGCGCAAAGCGCTGATGAGATGGAAAGCGCCTTCATGACCGCGCGGGCCGAGGGCAAAGCTGCCTTTGGCAACGATGAGGTCTATATCGAGAAATACCTGACCACGCCGCGCCACATCGAGATTCAGGTCTTTGGCGACGGCAAGGGCAAGGCGGTTCATCTGGGCGAGCGCGACTGCTCGCTTCAGCGTCGTCACCAGAAGGTCTTTGAAGAGGCCCCCGGCCCCTGCATCACCCCCGAAGAACGCGCCAAGATCGGCAAGATCTGCGCCGATGCGGTCGCCAAGATCAACTATATCGGCGCGGGCACCATCGAGTTCCTGTATGAGAACGGCGAGTTCTATTTCATCGAGATGAACACTCGCCTGCAGGTCGAACACCCCGTCACCGAGGGCATCTTCGGCGTCGATCTGGTGCGCGAACAAATCCGCGTCGCCGCAGGCGAAAAGATGTCCTTTGGCCAGGATGATCTTGAGATCAATGGCCACGCTATCGAGGTTCGGATCAACGCGGAAAAACTGCCCAACTTCTCACCCTGCCCCGGCAAAATCACCGCATATCACGCACCGGGTGGTCTAGGCGTGCGGATGGATTCAGCGCTTTATGACGGATACTCGATCCCGCCTTACTACGACTCGCTGATTGCCAAACTCATCGTGCAGGGCCGCGACCGGACCGAGGCGCTGGCCCGTCTGGAACGAGCGCTGGGCGAGTTGATTGTCGACGGCATCGATACCACCGTGCCGCTGTTCCACGCGCTTCTGCAGGAACCCGATCTGCACAGCGGCGACTATAACATCCACTGGCTGGAGCACTGGCTTGCGGAGAACATGGCCCAATAAACGCATGGGATCGGAGGGCTGCGGCCTTCCGATCCCGGGGCACCCAGCATGAGCCTATCCCCCGAACTTCTGCTGCATGGCTACTCCATCGGCATTTTTCCGATGGCCGAACACCGCGACGACCCCGAGCTGTTCTGGGTCGATCCAAAGTTCCGGGGCGTGTTCCCGCTGGACGGCTTTCATATCTCGCGCAGCCTTGCACGTCGTCTGCGAACCTGCGGGTTCGACATCACTATCAATCAGGACTTTGCTGGCGTCGTCGATGGCTGCGCCGACCGGGCAGACACCTGGATCAACCCCGAACTACGCCGCCTGTATCAGGACCTGCATCAGTCTGGCCACGCCCATTCGCTTGAGATTTGGGAGGGCGAGGCACTGATCGGAGGGGTCTACGGCGTGGTTCTGGGTGCGGCCTTCTTCGGCGAAAGCATGTTCTCACGCCGGACTGACGCATCGAAGATCGCGCTGGCCTATTTGGTGGACCGTTTGCGGCAGACCGGCTTTGCCCTGTTCGATACGCAGTTTCTGACGGCCCATCTGGCCTCGCTAGGGGCCATCGAAATCCCACGCGCCGCTTATCATCGAGAATTGCAACAGGCCCTTGAGGTCAGCGCCGATTTCACCGCTGATCTGCAGCAGAGCCCTCAGGGCGTCATACAGCGGATCACCCAGACATCGTAGCGCGCATGATCCAGAGCGTTCAACGCGGGCGAGGTCGCGATCATCCAGCCATCAAACAACTGCTGCGCCTTGCCCTGCTCCCAGATCGTCAAATAGGCAAACGCGTCACCCGTCGGGTTCTCAGCCGGATAGCGGCAATCGCCCAGGGCCACATCCAGCCCGAACACCGCTGCCGTCCGCCCGTTCTGAACCTCGACATCAACGGTCTGCCCGCTGACCTTGTCCAGCCCGCGCAGCATCGCCCCCGGTCCAGATTCCACTTTCTGCTGAGCTGCAGCGATACTGCCCGACAAGAGCAGCACCATCAAAGCGGCCCGTATCATTCGCCGCCATCCCCGGCTACGAACTTCACCAGCAACGAGATCAGGCTGACCGCACCTTGCGTATCCTCAATCTCATCCCCCGGCTCGAAATAGAACGGAGAGCCACCGGGCATCACTTCGACAAAATTGCCACCCAACAGGCCTTCGGATGAGATCACGATCGCACTATCATCCGGGATGAGAATTCCATCCGCCACGGAAAACTGCGTATCCGCGCGATAGGTGTCAGAGTTCAGCGTAACGCCGGTCACCGTGCCGATCTTCACGCCGGCAAGGCGCACATCGGTGCCAACACCAACACCCTCAAGCGACCGGAACGATGCGCCAAGCTCATACCCGGCGCGGTTCTGCGACAGGCCCGTGGATTGGCTGGCATAGACGCCGAACGCCACGGCGCAGGCCAGCACGACCCCGCCGACAATGACTTCGGTCTTGGTGTGAGTAGACATACTGGCCTCGCCTATTCCGGGGTCCACGCCTCGTAGTCGTTGCGGTCAACCGGGTCGGGCCGCCGCAGCGATCCTGCAGGCGTGTAAGCCAGAGCACTTCCGGTCAGGTTCTCCTGATGAGGCTTTTCCCACGACTTATGCGGCAGAGGCTTATCGGTCGGCGGCTCATCCCATGTACGGTGTAGCCAGCCATGCCAGTCCGGGTCTACTCGGCTGGCCTCGGCCTCACCATTGAATATCACCCAGCGTTTGCTGTCGTCGGCATTTCGGTAAAACACGTTGCCTTCGTTGTCTTCGCCGACTTTGACGCCCTTGCGCGCGGTGTAAATCTGTGTGTTCAGGGTGGCCCCGTTCCACCAGGTCACGGCCCGCAAAAGACTGTTCAGGATTCCCATCGGCTGCCTCCGGCATTTCTCTTCTCGCAGATATGGACCAAAGGCGCGCCAAGGTCCAGTGCCTGGGCACCTGCCTGCGTCAATCCGGCAAAATCGCGGTCACTTCGATTTCGATCAGGTATTTTGGATCAATCAAACCGCATTCAATCATCGTCGCCGCTGGCGGATTTACTCCGAAGGTCTCAGCAAGCAAAGGCCAGCACGCTTCAAATTCCTGACGATCCGGCAGCATATACGTGATGCGCACCACATCTGAAAACGAAGCACCAGCCTCTGACAGTGCTTTGCCAATGGTATCCAGCGCCGAACGACACTGTTCCAGCGCGGTAGCGCCCTGCCCGACTGTGCCCGACACGTGCACCCAGCCACCGGCGACAACTGCCCGGCAGTATCCAACCTTGGATTCAAATTCACCACCGGACGATATGCGCTTGATTGTCATGAAAACCCCCTTCGGCAAATCTGATTATGTGATGGGCCAGCGCAGATGCGAGGTTCTGCCTCGCGCTCCGGGATATTTATAGCCAGATGAAGCAGCGGATCTGTTCTTCATCTGGCTATAAATATCCCGGGGGAGGCGCGACTTGTCGCGACGGGGGCAGAGCCCCCTCTTGCAACGCTGAAACGCACAAAGCGTCCAGAACCTCTCTCATTCAGCCGGCAGAGGCTGACTCAGCGGTGTCCGCATAGATGATCAGGGGCTGGGCTTCGGATGTCACAGCCTCTTCATTGACCACGACTTCCGTCACGTTCTTCATCCCTGGCAACTCAAACATGGTGTCGAGCAATATGTCCTCAAGGATCGAACGCAGGCCCCTTGCGCCGGTCTTGCGCTCAATGGCTTTCTTGGCGATGGCTTTCAGGGCGTCATCGGTAAAGGCCAATTCTGCATCTTCCAGTTCGAACAGGCGTTGGTACTGCTTGACCAGAGCGTTCTTCGGACTCGTCAGGATAGTGACCAGCGCATCTTCATCCAGATCCTCGAGTGTTGCCAGTACTGGCAGGCGACCGACAAATTCCGGTATCAGGCCAAACTTCAGCAAATCTTCGGGTTCGAGCTCCTTGAAAATCTCGCCAACACCACGCTCGTCATTATCCCGTACGTCGGCACCAAAGCCCATGGCCGAGCCCTTACCGCGCTGCGCGATGATCTTGTCGAGCCCCGCAAAGGCCCCACCACAGATGAACAGAATGTTTGTGGTATCCACCTGCAGGAATTCCTGCTGCGGATGCTTGCGCCCGCCTTGCGGCGGAACGCTGGCCACGGTGCCTTCCATCAGCTTCAGCAACGCCTGCTGCACGCCCTCCCCTGACACGTCGCGCGTGATCGAGGGGTTTTCGGACTTGCGCGTGATCTTGTCGACCTCGTCGATATACACGATGCCGCGCTGCGCGCGTTCGACGTTGTACTCCGACGCCTGCAGCAGCTTGAGAATGATATTCTCGACATCCTCGCCCACGTAACCCGCCTCGGTCAGAGTGGTTGCATCCGCCATGGTGAACGGCACATCCAGAATCCGCGCGAGCGTCTGTGCAAGCAATGTCTTGCCGCACCCGGTCGGGCCGATCAGCAGGATGTTGGATTTTGCCAGCTCAATATCGCTGCCTGCCTTCTGGGCATGATTGAGCCGTTTGTAATGATTGTGCACCGCAACCGACAGAACCCGCTTGGCAGTGGCCTGACCGATCACATAATCGTCCAGCACCTCGCAGATATCCTTGGGGGTCGGCACCCCATCCGAGGATTTCAGGCCGCTGGCCTTGGTCTCTTCACGGATGATATCCATGCAGAGCTCAACACACTCGTCACAGATGAACACGGTCGGGCCCGCGATCAGCTTACGCACTTCATGCTGGCTTTTGCCGCAGAAGCTGCAGTAGAGCGTGTTTTTGCCGTCACCGCCTGAATTGGTCGCCATGATTTACCCCTCGGGCTCCGTCTCGGCGACCCCACCCAAGGGGCCGCGTTTGCCGTCAATGCCTGCAGCTTAGGCCAGCGTTCTGGCAGCTACAATCGCAAAATCATCCCTCACGCAATAAGCGCGGGGTTTTGAACTTAGTCCTCGTCGCCGTCCATCTTGGCCCGGTTTTCGACGATCTCGTCGATGTGACCCCAATCCTTGGCCTCTTCGGGACTCATGAAATTGTCGCGATCCAGAGCCTTTTCCACAGCCTTTTTGGTCTGCCCGGTATGGCGTACATAGATATCGTACAAACGATCTTTCAGCTTCTGGGTCTCGGCCGCATGGATCATGATGTCGCTCGCCTGACCCTGATAGCCACCGCTGGGCTGGTGCACCATGATGCGACTGTTGGGCAGCGAAAAGCGCATCCCTTTCTCCCCACCGGCCAGCAGAACCGACCCCATCGAGGCTGCCTGACCGATCACCAATGTGGAACATTTCGGCTTGATATACTGCATTGTGTCGTAAATCGACAAACCGCTGGTCACCACGCCACCGGGCGAGTTGATGTAGATCGAGATCTCTTTGCTGGGATTTTCCGCCTCAAGATGCAGTAGCTGTGCCACCACCAGATGGCTCATCCCGTCATGGATCGGGCCGTTGATGAAAATGATCCGCTCTTTCAGAAGGCGCGAGAAGATGTCGTATGCACGCTCACCCCGGCTGGTCTGTTCGACGACCATGGGGACCAGAGTGTTCATGTATGTGTCAACGGGATCGAACATGGAAAACCTGCCTGCTTTGCTATGGATCGGGACCTTACCCGAAGAAGAGTTACCCGAGTCTTAGTGCTGCCGCGTGGGGGCCGCAAGGGGGGCGCGGGCGTTCGTCTGGACCTGAGGCTTTATGGGCCGCCGCCCTCTGGCAAATCGATCACATCAAACGCGCGTATTCGTGTTCAACGCATCACGCTATTTTGATCCATGCATATAGAAAATCATGTGCAAAATCTGTAGCTACATAAGCCTGCGCGCAGATCGCAGCCTGTTGCCAACATGCGCGTCTGGACTTGCTAGGGAACAAGAAAAATGGCTCTTTCCGAGATGACGATGGATATGTCGCCCAACGATCTGGACCAAATGGTCGAAAATGCGACCGCTGCTTCGAATTTTCTGAAGGCAATAAGTCACGAGGGGCGTCTGATGATCCTCTGCCACCTCGTGTCCGGCGAAAAGTCGGTGACCGAACTTGAACACTTGCTGTCCGCCCGTCAGGCCGCCGTCTCGCAACAACTTTCACGCCTGAGGCTGGAGGGGCTTGTTTTACCCCGCCGCGAAGGCAAGGCGATCTACTACCGCCTTGCCGATGATCGTCCGGTCCGCATGCTTGAAGTGGTTCATGAGTTGTTTTGCAACCGCGAAGCCAATTGAGCGCTCAGACCATCCACGTGAAAACCGCCTGATTCACTTACTGATACGCCGCATTACGGGCACTCGGGCCTTATGGATATACCACTTCATCCATTCCCGCTTTGCTCTGCTATTCGACCATGATCTGGGTAGGCCGAAACCTGTAGCCGCATGTCCCGAAAGCTGCTAGGCAATGCAAAACAAGCCCTGATGGAGTACCCAATGACACGCGCATTCATGATTGGCCTCGCCCTGTTCGCTCTGACCGCCTGTGAAACGGCAAAAGGGGCAGGCAAGGATATCGAAAAGGCAGGCGATGCCATCCAGGGCGCCGCGACAGAAGTGCAGGAAAACCTCTGATCCAGATCACCGAAACGCGGCGCGGCGGTATCGCCGTGCCGGCGCTGCGGCAGGCTTCGTTCGCGTGGTTCAACAATAAAACCGGTCCGTTTCGTTCGGCCGTCCGAAGGTCATCGCACAGCGACACGAACTTGGACCGGGCGCACAAGACCACACCGCGCGCGACGCCGCGCTGAAGGTCCGCGAGAGCCTGATCACCCGAGCAGAGGAACGCCGCATCCTCGACTCACCGGGACCAGACCCTGTCGCGGGCGGCGCGGTTGCCGCCCGGTCCGAAGCCTCCCTGTGGAGACCTCTGGTCATGAGAAGCGCTCCGACCCGATCGGGGTACCTACTACTCCTGCCGCAGTCTCAATGCTCAGCGGCAATACCCCCTTTAACATCCGACCAGGCCGAAGACGCTTCAGTTCACCTGACGTTCCAGAACGGTGCTGTAGGTCGTTCCGCGACGCAGGCTACGGAAATCAGCATAGATCTTGCCGTCCTGATACCGGGCGTCGATCAGGGCGTTGACGCCGATCTCGGGGTTGGCCGAGCTTTCGACAATGCTGATGCGGGTCGGGTCATCCAGGCTGATGGTGCCGGTGGCATCCAGCATCCGCCAGTCCTGCGTTGCGTTCGAGCGCCACTTGCTGGGCCCCCAGAACACGTTGCCCTGCTGTTTCTGAATATCCAGCACCCACTCGGCGTCGTTGAACCGCGGGATGTCCCCGGTCGTGGTTCGGTTCGGACCGACGGCGGTATAGCTGCCCGTCCATGTGCCGCGCAGGTCCGGCGTGGTTTCGGCAATCGCGGCCGTCGCAAGGGTGAGGCTCGTGGCCAGAGCGGCTGCTCCGGCAGTCATATATCTGGTCATGGTCTTCCTCCTTCAGATCATGGCCGTCATTGGCCTTGGTCAACAGATTGGGAGGACGCGCCGGGCTTACAAGCTTTCTAAAGGATTGTTCATGTGGGGTTAATGCGGGCCTCAGGCCCAGGCCAGCGCGGTGCCGAGGATGACCAGACCGATACCGATCCCCTCGCGATACGAGAAATTCTCGCCGAACAGAAAGAATGAAGCGATGGCGATGAGAACCACCTCGGCCCCCAGAATGCCGGTATAGATGATGCCCAACCGTTCCTCGCGCAGCGCGGCGAGTTCCAGCGTCGCTGCCGCCAACAACGTGGCAACGATCAGAAGGGTCAGGCCGACGCCGGGAATTTTCCACCAGAACTTCATCGCGATCATGGCCACGGAATAGAGACCTGCCGATCCGAGGGCGATGATGGGGATCATGGACATAAGGGCCTCCTGCCGGGGTTCCGTAGGGTCAAGTCTAGCAGGAGGCTGCGATTGGGGCTGTGAGGTGGGTCACAGTGTGGGTGATGGGTTAAAAACCCACCAATCCACCCGTAGAGCGGGCTTTCAAAGCCGTTCGATCAAAAGAACTGAGGGCAGCGCCGGCCCGAGGGGAGGCGCAAACGCGCCGCCCCATTGGGGCGGGTCGGCGCGGCCCGGCGGTGCCGCCGGGCGGGTGGATTGGATCAAAACTCACAATATCTTAGTGACTTGATGCCACGACTCCCTCACCTTACAGTTGCTTTAGACTGTTTTTCTTGCATGCAAATTGACTAGTGATTACTTCGAACTCATGAAAACTGTTCATCGACTGGTAAAGGTCTTTACGGACGAGCAAGCGGCTAGGCTTGCCCACATTTCGCTGGACCAAATTAGATATTGGGACCAGACCCATTTCTTTGAACCATCAATTGCCTTCGAAAATAGGCGTGTCGCATTCAGTCGGATTTATTCTTTTGACGATGTCGTTGCCCTGCGTGTACTCGGCGAGCTCAGAAACGTTTATGATGTACCGCTCCAACATCTGCGCCGAGTTCGGGACAAATACCAAATGGATCAATCGGCATGGGCAGAAGAAGAGCTGTACGTGCACAAGAAGCGTGTCTATTTCAAGAACGAACGGGGCAATTTCGTAAACTCGGATACCGACGAAGAGACACTACCGCACATTCCGATCCCAAAGGTCAACGCCGATGTTAAGGCTGAGGCTGCGCAACTTCGGATACGCTCTACTGAGCTCACCGGTCACAAGACTAAGGCCAGAAGTGTTGCGCGCGCGGCTGAGGTATTTGAAGGCACCAGAATCCCGATTGATATGGTCAAAGAGTACTTTGACGAAGGACTGACACAAGCTGATATTCTCAAAGATTATCCAACTCTTACAAAACAAGACATTGATGCCGCAATACACTGGCTTGGAATAAGGGCGGCCTAATCTGAATGCTATTTTATCTTGACGAAAATGTTCCTGCCTCGGTGCAGGAAGTACTCGAAGGGAATGACCATACAGTTGTTTGGACACGCGAAATATTGGTGCCAGGAGCTCCAGATGAAGTTGTTGCTGCGGTCGCGGAAGACGCACTGGCAACGCTCGTAAGTCACGACAAGGATTTCAAGAGAATTGCGCCTCGAATTCCAGAGGGAGAGCGAGCTCGATTCAGAAAACTGAGTATGGTTCGATTGCAATGCAAAAAACCTCGATCTGCGGAACGAATGCAGAAATGCTTGCCGTATATCGTGCACGATTTTGAGAATCGGAAAGATATGGCTGACAAAAGGTCGATAATTGAAATCAAAACCGATCTGATTTCGATTTTCGTCTGAATATCAATCCAGACCCTGTGGGCACGCAGTTGGCTGCGCCAACCGCTTTCGCCCACCCGCCGTAAAAATGGCCAGCTTTTTAGCTGTCCATTTTTAAGGCGCTAATAAACGCCTCCTGCGGGATATCCACCTTCCCGAACTGACGCATCTTTTTCTTGCCCGCCTTCTGCTTGTCCAGCAGTTTGCGTTTCCGCGTGGCGTCGCCTCCGTAGCATTTCGCGGTCACGTCCTTGCGCAGCGCCGAGAGGGTCTCGCGGGCGATGACCTTGCCTCCGATGGCGGCCTGGATCGGGATTTTGAACATATGGCGCGGGATCAGGTCCTTGAGCTTTTCGCACATCGCGCGGCCCCGCATCTCGGCCCGGTCGCGGTGGACCATGGTTGACAGGGCGTCAACGGGTTCGTCATTCACCAGCACCGACATCTTGACCAGATTATCCTGCGTGTAGCCGGTCATCTGATAGTCAAAGCTGGCGTAACCTTTTGTTACCGATTTCAGGCGATCATAGAAGTCGAACACAACTTCGTTGAGGGGAAGGTCGTACACAACCATCGCACGTGACCCCGCATAGGTCAGGTCTAGCTGGATGCCGCGGCGGTCCTGGCAGAGTTTCAGCACGTCGCCCAGATATTCGTCGGGTACCAGAATGGTCGCCTTGATGCGCGGCTCCTCGATATGGTCGACCTTGGACGGATCGGGCATGTCGGCGGGGTTGTGCAACTCGATCATTTCGCCGTCTTTCATGTAGACGTGATAGATCACCGACGGCGCGGTGGTGATGAGCTCGATATCATATTCGCGTTCGATGCGGTCGCGGATGACCTCAAGGTGCAAAAGCCCGAGGAAGCCGCAGCGGAAACCAAAGCCCAGCGCGGCTGAGGTTTCCATTTCGAACGAGAATGAGGCGTCGTTCAGCGCCAGTTTGTCGATCGCATCGCGCAGGTCTTCGAATTCGGAACTGTCGACGGGGAAGAGACCGCAGAACACCACCGGCTGCGCGGGTTTGAAGCCGTCCAGAGCGTCCTCGGTGCCGTTGCGATCATTGGTGATGGTGTCACCGACGCGAGTGTCGCGGACCTGTTTGATCGACGCGGTGAGAAAGCCAATCTCACCGGGGCCCAGCGAGTCCACCATCTCCATCTCAGGGCGGAAAACACCGACGCGGTCGACATGGTGCAGCGTGTTGTTCGACATGAACTTGACCCGCATCCCCTTTTTCAGCGTCCCGTCCATGATGCGAACCAGAACGATGACGCCCAGATAGGCGTCGTACCACGAATCCACCAGCATCGCCTTGAGCGGCGCGTCCAGATTGCCCTGCGGCGCGGGCAGTTGCTGTACGATGGCTTCCAGCGTTTCGTGGATGCCCTGCCCTGTCTTGGCGCTGACCTGAATGGCGTCGGTCGCGTCGATGCCGATCACATCCTCGATCTGTTCGGCCACGCGGTCACAGTCGGACGCGGGCAGGTCGATCTTGTTGAGCACCGGCACGATCTCATGATCGGCGTCGATGGCCTGATACACATTCGCCAGCGTCTGCGCCTCGACCCCCTGGGTCGAGTCCACAACCAGCAGAGAGCCCTCGACCGCGCGCATGGACCGGCTGACCTCATAGGCAAAGTCCACGTGGCCGGGGGTGTCGATCAGGTTCAGCACGTATGCCTCGCCATTGTCGGCGGTATAGTCGATGCGGACCGTGTTGGCCTTGATGGTAATGCCGCGTTCCCGCTCGATATCCATGCTGTCGAGCAGCTGTTCCTTCATGTCGCGATCCTTGACCGTTCCGGTCTCTTGGATGAGCCGGTCAGCAAGGGTGGATTTGCCATGGTCGATATGCGCGACGATGGAGAAATTGCGGATATGAGCGAGGTCTGTCATGGGTTGGGGATATGTAGAGATTTTGTGGTTTGGTCAATGCAGGAAAGTACACGAGAATATCCTCGCAGCTAAGCAAGTACTAACCGAGACCAGCCAAACCGAAACTGCGTCCAACCTTAATGAGCCCGGTCAATGTTGCATGTTGGAACCCTTCTCGTGGCACCAACGAAATCTCTCTTGACGAGAAATCGATGAAATGCACTCTGCCGGAAAGTGATGTTCGCCCCAACCGTTGCCTACAATGCATTCTTAGCGGCAGATCAATGAAATGGACTTGAAACTTTGAAGCAAGGAAAGAACCGGATTCTCATACGTTTGATCGCTCTTGTTTTTGTGGCTTTGGCGATTGGCTGGGTGGTGCACGAGAAACTTGAGCGTTCGCAGGCGGCCAATAACTACAGCGCTATTGAACCGTGCATGAACCGCAAGCAAGAACCGAACTTGATCATTGATATCTGCACGCAGTTGATTGACGCAGAAGTTTCGTCTTCAAACACGCTCGCCGCCCTTCATATACATCGTGGATATGCACTGGATCGATTGGATAAGTGGAACGAAGCAATCCTCGACTTCGATCGGGCTATCGAACTGAACGCAAACAACTTTGAGGCTTGGCAAGGCAAGAGTTTCGCGCTTGACGGGCTAAACGAAGATCTGGCGGCGCTGGAAGCTATCGAAATGTCTTTGGCTATCGAACCTGCCAAGAAATACAGTGTGCGCAGGAAGTTTCGCCTTCTAACCAAGCTTGAGCGATATGACGAGGCGGACGACTACTACACGCAATTGATGGAGCAGTATCCAACATCAGAATACCCGCGAAATTACTGGATGCCTCAGCAGTTGGGAAGGTTGAGGCTGGCGCTGGATCAACCTGAAGCTGCTGCCGAGGTGCTAAAAATCGCAGTTCAAAGCAAGCCAGGCGATCAGAAGAGCCGAGAGCTGTTCTTCCGCTCGTGCATCAAACTTGGCCCAGACTGCCCGATGCTCTGGTCGGACGCAGAAGTTATCGTTGAGGAAAGAGACTGCGAGGCAACAACCAGCCAGCTCGCCGCGGAATTTCCGAAATTCTGGGAGTCCCTTCGCCCCAACGCCACCGAAAACGAAGCAGCCCTTGAGAAGCAGGTGAACAAGGCTCGAATGCAGCTAGTCGAGGCAGCGTATATCACTTATTCGACTGGCCTCCAATTGGGAGAAGAAGGAGAAACCCCAGAAGACAATTTTCTTTTGTTTGAAGAAGTGGTTTCGTGTGTTGAAGCTGGCAAGTTGTTCAATCCCATTGAAAGTGGCGGCCTCTCCGAAGAAGCAAAGACCTTTCACGGCGGCATCATCAGGAAGAACATGATCAATCTGGCTCATTACATGCAAACGAAAGCCGAATAGTTGGGACATTGTGGCGTTTCATGAGTATGCAATCACTTTTTCGAACCGCCCGATTGATCCCGATTCCACTTTGATTCATACTCCCGCGCAGACCGAGAGGGGCAGAAGACCCGTCCGGGCAGGCAAAAACGAGGCTCGAGTATGAAACAGTTCCTCTTAATCGCATGTTGTGCGGCGTCGCTGACGGCGGTTGCTCCGGTTGCAGAAGCGGCCAAGATCAAGCAGGCGTGTTTGGCATCAGATCGTGAGGCGGCGACGCGGGATCGGTGTTCTTGCATTCAGCGGGTGGCCGATCAGGCGTTGACGCGCAGTGATCAGAAGACCGTGTCGAAGTGGTTCGAAGACCCCCATCAGGCGCAGCAGTTGAAGATGTCGCAGACCGCGCGCGATGATGCGCTCTGGGATCGGTATCAGAACTTTGGCCAGATGGCGCAGGCGATCTGCAGCTAAGCCGGACGCAATCCTTGACCTGATGCCCGCTGCGCCTCAGAAAAGGCGCAGCGAAAGGTGTATCTGATGGTGATGAAAGGGCTGACCCTGCGGGGCCTTGAGGTGTTCGAGGCACTGGCACGGACCGGATCGGTGGCGCAGGCGGCCGAGATCACGGGGCTCAGCCAGCCCTCGGTTTCGCAACAGCTGCGCAATCTGGAAAAGGCGTTGGGCACCGATCTGGTGGATCACGGGCGGCGGCCGATGCGGCTGACGCAGGCCGGGCGCAGCTTTCTGGCGCGCACGCAGGCGGTTTTAGGTGAGTTGCAAGTGGCCCAAAGCGAGCTGGCGGTGATGGATCTGGGCCATCTGACCACGCTGTCCATCGGGCTGATCGACGATTTCGACAATGACCTGACGCCGCGTCTGGCAACCTTGCTGGCCGACAGTCTGACCCGGTCGAAATTCAAGCTGACCACGCTGCCCAGCCTCGAGATTTTCGAGGCGCTGGTGGAACAGCGCCTGCATCTGGCGGTCTCGGCCCATTCGGGCGAGGTGCTGGAGGGGGTGGTCGAATACCCTCTGGTTCAGGATCCCTTCATTCTGGTCGCGCCCAAAGGGGCAGAGCAGCCGACGCAGCACCTGCCCTTTCTGCGCTACGCCCGCGAACAGCTGATAAGCCGGCAGATCGAGGCACATCTGGCGCGGCAGCAGTTGGAGTTCGAGGAACGGTTCGAGATCGGCTCGCACCTTGCGCTGATGGCGATGGTGGCGCGCGGGCTGGGCTGGGCGATCACCACACCGCTGGGCTATATGCGCGCGGCCCGGTTCCATGACGGGATTGAGGTTCACCCTTCGCCCTTTGGTGAGTTTTCACGGATGATCTCGCTGTTCACTCGTACCGACTGGTCCGATCAGGTGCCGCAGGAGGTGGCGGACATGATCCGGCGGCTGATGCAGAGCCAGATCGTTGATCCGGCGGTGGCGCAGTTGCCGTGGCTGAGCGGGCAGTTGAAGGTGATGGGATAGTTTGGGGCCGTTTTTGCTGGGGGCTACTTAGCCGGCTATGGATGCGGCTTAGCGAAGCTCGGCATTGCGGACAAAGCTGCCGTTGACCGTCGTAGGATGCCATTGGTATGAACTGACTTAACTTGATCGCCTTACACTTTATGCACCGCGAGGAAGACAGATTTGCATCCGCTTTGGCAGCACACAAAGAACGGGAAACTAAAAAACCGACTCGCAATAACGGTTGCCATAACATTCATTGTTTTCGTTTGTTTTGTACCTTTTCTCGAAAATGATGTTGTGCGTCTTTTGGTCATGCCAACTATCAGTGTTGTTTTTTCCGGTTCACTATTCTTGCTTGTCGCTTTGTGGATAGGTTCACTTTTTTCCGACATCAGGTTTAGAAAGAATGAGTAAACCTGCCGTGCAGCGGTGACCGTCTACCGCGTTGCTTTGGGCTCAAAGCCGTCATCAGACAACCTACAACCTGCCCCACTCCCCAGGCACTCCCGCCCCCAAATACACCTCCAACCCGGCGACTGCCTCTTCAATCAAATCCAACGCCCCATCGAAATCTCGGCTGTAGTAAGGGTCCGGGACGTGATCCGCGCCCGTATGGAGTGCGAAATCGGTGAGCAGATGGACGGGGGTGTCGTTGCCCTCGGGGCGCAGGGCCTCGATTGCGGCGATGTTGTCGGTATCCATGCCGATGATCAGGTCGAAACGGGTGAAATCCTGCGCCACGAACTGACGCGCGCGCAGGTCGCCAAGGTCGATGTCGCGCGCGCGGGCAGCTTGCTGCATCGGGCCATAGGGCGGCTTTCCGACATGCCAGCCCGCTGTTCCGGCGCTGTCGGTCTCGTGGTGCGAGGCGCGGGCGCGGAAGGCGCCTTCAACCGCGGGCGAGCGGCAGAAATTGCCGAGGCAGACGAATAGGATACGGTGTGTCATGGCAATGGGTCTAGCGCGTGAGGCGAGTATGGGAAAGATCGTCATTCTAACCGGGGCCGGGATTTCCGCCGAAAGCGGGCTGGGCACGTTCCGCGACGAAGGCGGCCTGTGGGCGCAGCACCGGATCGAGGATGTGGCCACGCCCGAAGGTTTTGCCCGCAACCCGGCCTTGGTGCATGGGTTCTACAACGCGCGGCGGGTGCAGGCGGCTAAGGCGCAGCCCAACGCCGCGCATCGGGCGCTGGCGCGGCTGCAACGGGACTGGCCCGCCGAGGTGATCATCGTCACCCAGAATGTTGACAGCCTGCACGAGGCCGGAGGGGCCGCGCGTGTGATCCATATGCATGGCACGCTGGCCGGGGCTTTGTGTGCGGCTTGCGGGCATCGTTGGACCTCACCGCCCGAGATGCAAGTGGGCGAGCGCTGCCCGGCCTGTCAGAAGCCCTCGGCCCGGCCTGACGTGGTGTGGTTTGGCGAGATGCCCTATTTCATGGATGAGATATTCGACCATCTGACAGAGGCCAGCCTGTTTGCCTCGATCGGGACCTCGGGTCAGGTCTATCCGGCGGCGGGTTTCGTGCAAGAGGCGCGAGCCGTGGGCGCGCGGACGGTCGAGCTGAACCTTGAACCCTCGGCGGGGGCGTCGATGTTTGACGAGGCCCTGCTGGGGCCTGCATCCGAAGTGGTGCCGCGCTGGGTGGACGGGCTGCTGGCGCAGGGTGACACGCGATAGGGGCAGACAGCAGCGCAGTTTCCCGTCTATGGTGCTGAGAACACGAAAAGAGTGAGTGATATGACTGATCTACCGCCCCAAGACGGAGAAATCCTTGATGATGCCAGCATCAATGCCCGCGATACGCTCAGCACCAATCTTGCCAGCCTTTGGTGGACTTTTTTGCTGCGCGGGATACTGGCCGGTCTGATCGGCATTGCGGCGCTGTTCTGGCCGACCGGCAGCATCGCGGTTCTGCTGCGGCTGGTGGGGGTGCTGCTGATCCTTGATGGCGCGCTGACATGGCTGGGCTTCGGGCGACGCGGGTTGATCGGAGGCGTGGGCATCGGCACGGCACTGATCGGGCTGGTGCTGCTGATCTGGCCACAGGGGGTGGCGTGGCTGGCGTTTACGCTAATGGGGGCGATGGCGCTGTTTGTGGCCATTGGGTCCTTCATGGCGCTGCCGCAGATGCACCCGCAGGATCCCGAGCGCGCGACGGTGCGCAATTCCGGCATCGTGGCGCTGATCATCGGGCTGGTGCTGATCTTCTGGCCCGGCAGCGGCATGGTGGCGCTGGGTTGGGCGATAGCATTCTTTGCGCTGACCTCGGCGGTGGTGATGTTCTTTCTGGCGGCACGGTTCAAAAAGGCCGGCGACCGGTTGGGTATGAAAACCGTCAACCACTAAGGCAACAGGCCAGGCAAAGCCCGGCCTGACGCATGGATGAGGGCTGCAGAGCAGCCCGAAGACAGGCGTCAGTTCGAGTGCCCGTGGCTGTCCTGACGCTCAAGATCGACGGGGATTTCAATCATTACCTCTCCGGCGTTCTCGAAAATCAGCGTCACCGGCAAGGTCGCGCCTTGTTCGAACGGCGCTTTGAGCCCCATGAACATCACATGATCCCCACCACGCTTCAGCATGTGGGTCTGACCGGCCGGTATGGCAAAGCCTTCCTCGACATGGATCATCTTGGCAACGCCGTTTTCGTCAACCTTGTGGGTGTGCAATTCAACCCGGTCGGACACATCCGAGGTCACGCCGATCAGGCGGTCATCGGTATCGCCTTGGTTTTCGATCACCATAAAGGCGGCTCCGGCCTTGGCATGTTTGCCTGCCGAGCGGGCATAGGGATCCTCGACGACGATGACATCGGCAGCGAACGCGCCCGAAGTCAAAGCCAGAGTCGTGAGAGTCGCAAGCAGGGTGGATTTGAGGGTCATTTTAACCTCTCCTTCGTAACAGTCTGATTAACCTTGATATGAGTGTTACAATAGGATCGGTGGCGCACGCGCCGGGTGGCGCGGCAGCGGCGCGGCGATCAGGTCATTCGCCCGCAACAATGGGGCTGGTAAAGCCACAGACGGGGCCAGAGGCAACGCAGCGGGTGCCTCATGAATTGCCCCCAACAGGCTGAGCGCATAGTCGGGACAGTAATGCGGCGCGCGGGTCGGCTGGCCGTCTTCATCCATATAGACAACGACAGGCCCGGTCCCGGTGCACAGCACCATCTGCCCGACCGCGCGGTCCACGCCACGCGATACGGCCAGCCCCTGCCCGGTCAGGATCACCAGCAGGGACAGTGCATAAGGCAGGAATGTGCGGAAAAAGCCTGTCATCTCAGCCGTGGGATACACCCCGCAGCGATGCCACTTCAAGCGGAAAGGCCGGGCTGAGACAGTGTGGCCCGACTCAGCCTTTCGGAGGCTTAACCGTCTTGGCGTTCATCCCGGTATGCAAACGATTTACACGACGCTGCATCCGGGTGCAGCGGGATACTGCGGTCGCAATCGCGGATGGCAAGAGCAACAGGAAATTCGTAACTTTGAAAGACATGAGGACCCCCCTCAACAAGAATATGCACGAACATATGCAGTATTCAGAAGGTTATCCGTGAACAACATCACGAAACAGGTGCTTTTTATTGCGATCTTGCAAACAATCGGGTCATGACAGCAACGAAAAAGGCCCCGCACCGGAAGGTGCAGGGCCGTAATCTCTGGTGAGAAAAGGACTTAGGCCGAGGCTTGTGCCTTGGCGATCTCTTTTTTCACTTTCAGGGCGTTTGCCGACAACTCATCGTCCTTGGCTTTGGCCAGGAACGCGTCCAGACCACCGCGGTGGTCGACCGAGCGCAGGGCAGCGGCCGAGATGCGCAGCTTGACGCCACGGCCCAGAGTCTCGGACTGCAGGGTTACGTCGTTCAGGTTGGGCAGAAAACGACGACGAGTTCTGTTTTTGGCGTGGCTGACATTGTTGCCAGTCATCGGGCCTTTTCCGGTCAGTTCGCAACGGCGCGACATGGTTTCTTCCTTTGTTTCTGGAGGCCGGGTACAAGACCCGCGGCCAAATCACAAGGGGCGCAACCCGAAGTCGCGCCCGAAAACTGGTTGGATGCGTGTAGTGGGAATCGCCCGAAGGGTCAAGACGGCTGCGGCGAAATCTTTGCGCGCCCGTCGAATTCCTTTCTGGCGCAGGGCGCGGGGGCCTGCAACAGGGGTTTGTTGTTCTTCAAATGGCGCGAGATCAGCTGCGCCTGCAGCCGCCCGCGCGGGATCGGGCGGGCCGGGTCGGCGGCGTGATCCATATCCATCAACTCGGGGAAAATGGCGAAAATCTCTTGCCGCGCCGCCGGGCTGAGCGATTTCAGCGCCTCGGGACCGGTGAACAGGCTTTCGGTGGGGGCATCTTCGGCAAAGATCACCTGATGGCGGTCGAACAGCAGGTGGAAATATTCGACGCTGTCGACGGTGTCATCGACATAAATCCCCGGCAGCGCGGTCAGTTTGATGGCGGGGATCAGCACTTCGGCGGCCCCGAACATGCGTTGGGCGATCTTGGACTGCACCAGCATCCGGTGCTGGCGCGAGACCAGAAGATCGCGCTGTGGCAGGCCCCGGCCCAGCGTACCAGCCAGAATGCGCACCGGCCAGAGCCGGGGGTTGGCCTGCAGCGTGGCGCGTTCGAACCGCCGCCGACCGATCCAGCGAATCGGCTGGGGTCCCTGCCCCAGCGTGGAAATCAGGTCTCCGGCCCGCAGGGACTGAACCGGGGCGGGCCCCTGTCCGGTGGCAATCAGGGTGTCCCGGGTAAAACAGGGGATGCCTGCGCCGCCATCGAACGAGCGATAGCTGACGGTCGACCCCGAGGGCAGCGTGAACGAACCGGTCGAAAGGGAATAGCTGACGCCTTCCTCGACCGTGAAGGTGCCGAAGTTGTTGTCGGTGACGACCGTCCCCACCGGCAGGTTCAGGGTATCGGTGCCCGCCCCGCCGCGCAGATCGCCGCTGACCGTGGTGCTTTGAAAATTCAGCGTGTCGTTGCCGCCGCCCAGTCGAATACTGTCTACGTCGGACCCGCGCACCGTCACGGTGTCGCTGCCGCTGCCGCCGGCGATCAGGCCGCCGACGGTGCTGCTGGTGATGACGATATCGTCGTTATCCTGATTGCCGCGGATGCTGCCGGTGACGGTGCTGCCGGTGACGGTGATCGTGTCATCGCCCGCCTGCCCGTTGATATTGTCAATCGGAGACCCTTGCGGCGTCCCGTTCAGGGTGCCGGAGTCATTTGTGACTTCAATATCGTCATCGCCATTCGTGCCGTTGATATTGGGCATATGCGGCGGCTCCTGAACACTCGGTCAGCGGGTGTAATGCCCTATCGTATCACGATTTTCGCCACCGGTCAGCCCGGGATACAATCGGAGGGTTAACCGTTGCCAGGCCGGTACACCTAGGCCTGTTCCGGCATCAGCGCGCGCAGCATCTGATCGGCGGCAGCCGAGGGGCTGAGCCGTCCGGTGGTGACCTCACTTCCCAAACGCTCCATCTCGGCGCGGGCCTGCGGGGCCGAAAGGCGCGCCAGCAGGGCCTGCCGGACCTCTTGCTCGAACCAGTATTGCGCCTGCTGCGCCCGGTTGGCGTCCCAGTGCCCGGCCTTGCGCCGCGCGGCGCTGAGCGCCTGCATCTCGTCCCAAGCCTGTTCCAGCCCGTGTTCTTCGACCGCCGAGACGGTCATGGCCTTGGGGAACCCTTCGGGGTCCTGCGGGCGTTTGCGCAGCAGGCGCAGCGCCCCGGCATAATCGGCGCAGGTGCGGGTGGCGGTGGCTTTGAGGTCGCCATCGGCCTTGTTGATGAGGATCATATCCGCCATCTCCATGATGCCGCGCTTGACGCCCTGCAACTCATCGCCGCCCGCCGGGGCCAGCAGCAACAGGAACAGGTCGGACATCTCGGCCACAACGGTTTCCGATTGGCCGACACCGACGGTTTCGATCAGCACGACGTCGAACCCCGCCGCCTCGCACAAAGCGATGGCCTCGCGGGTGCGGCGGGCGACGCCGCCAAGGTGGCTCTGGCTGGGAGAGGGGCGGATGAAGGCGTTTTTCTCGCGGCTCAGGCGCTCCATCCGGGTCTTGTCGCCCAGAATGGACCCGCCGGAACGGGCTGAGCTGGGATCGACCGCCAAAACCGCGACGCGCAGCCCCTGCCCGGTCAGCATCATGCCGAAGGCTTCGATAAAGGTGGATTTGCCGACGCCCGGCGTGCCCGACAGCCCGATGCGCAGCGCCTGTCTCTCGGCCCGCGCCAGTTGCTCCAGCAACGCCGTCGCCTGTTCGCGGTGATCGGCGCGACCGCTTTCGACCAGCGTGATGGCGCGGGCCAACGCCCGGCGGTCTCCGTTCAAAATCCTGTCACCAAGGCTGTCCATCTGCATTCCGAACCTAATTGTATTCCGCAGGACCAGTTGCCTTTGCCAAAGGTGATTTGTCCAGAGCCAAGCGCTGAGGAATGACCGTGATACAGACTGTTCGCGCGCCTGTTGTGCTGATGTTGCTGCTAAGTCTACCGATGGCGGCGCTCGCCGAAGTGGACCAGAGCCGCTTTGCCCTGCGCGCGCTGGGGGTCAAGGTTGGCGAGTTGACGCTGAACGCTGAGATCAGTGCCAGTCGCTATGCGGTGGCGTCGCGACTGGAGACCACGGGGCTGGCCTCAGCCATCAAACGGGTGCGGTTCGAGATCGCGTCACAAGGCCGTCGTCGGGGTGCGCGATTTGTTCCACAGCGCTATGTCGAGGAGCAGGTGGCGGGCCAGCGCGAGACGCGCGTGCGACTGGATTACACGAGAGGTGTGGCGCGGGCCAGCGGAACCGAGATCAGCAACCATGGCAATCACGCGGTGACGGATGCACAGCAACGCGGGGCTGTGGACCCGCTGACCGCTATCTTCATGGTGCTGCGGGACAAGCCGCCGGAGGGGTTGTGCGGGTTGCAGCAGAAGATTTTTGACGGAGAGCGGCTGACCGAGATCGCCCTGACCCAACGTAGCGCGCAGGGCGATAACGTGCTGTGCAGCGGGTATTTCACGCGGGTTGCGGGATATCGTCCGGGGGATCTGCGGCAGGGCAGCCGGTTTGCCGTCACCGTGACCTATGCGCCTGCGGGGCCGGTGATGCGGGCGGTGCGAGTTGATGCGGACACCGTGTTCGGAGACGCGACGGTGGTGCGGAAGTAGCAGGAACTGGACCTCTGCCCGCCTTTGACGGATAAAGCGCGGATGACGACGCGCTTGCCCATTGATGATGCAATCCCCGAACTGCTGGATGCGCTGCGCGCCCATGGCCGCGCCGTGCTGCAAGCCCCTCCGGGTGCGGGCAAGACCACCCGTGTGCCGCTTGAGATGTTGAAGGCGAACCTTTGCGGGGGTCGGATCGTGATGCTCGAGCCGCGGCGACTGGCTACGCGCGCCGCCGCCGAGCGCATGGCCGAGACGCTGGGCGAACCGGTGGGGCAGACCGTTGGCTATCGCATGCGCGGTGAAGTCAAAATCTCCAGCAGCACACGGATCGAAGTCGTGACCGAGGGTATTCTGACCCGCATGCTGCAAACCGAGCCCGACCTGCCGGGTGTCGGCGCGGTGATTTTCGATGAGTTCCACGAACGGTCCCTGAACGCAGATCTTGGGCTTGCGTTGTGCCTTGAGGTGGCCGGCGCACTGCGGGATGACCTGATGTTGCTTGCCATGTCAGCCACCCTTGATGCCGAACCGGTGGGGCGGCTGATGGATGCGCCGTTGGTGACATCCGCAGGGCGCAGCTATCCCGTTGAAACCCGCTGGCTGGATCGGCCTTTGGGGGCGCAGGCGCGGCGGCTGGATGACCTGATCGATCTGGTGGTACGGGCAGAGCGCGAAACGTCAGGCGGGATGCTGGTTTTCCTGCCCGGCGAGGGTGAGATCCGCCGCGCAGAGGCCGCGTTGGCCAGCCGTTTGCCCGAAACATGCACGGTACGCCCCCTGTTCGGTGCCCTGCCCTTCGCGGCTCAGCGTGCGGCGATTACGCCCGTTGAAGGTGGGCGTAAGGTGGTGCTGGCGACGTCCATCGCCGAGACCTCGCTAACCATTCCCGATATCCGTGTTGTGGTCGATATGGGGCAAGCGCGGCGGGCCCGGTTCGATCCCGGTTCGGGCATGTCCCGGCTGGTGACCGAACGGGTGACACGTGCCGAAGCGACACAGCGCGCGGGCCGCGCGGGCCGTGTGGCGGCCGGGGTCTGTTATCGTTTGTGGGCCAAGGGCGAAGACGGTGCCCTTGCCGCCTACCCACCGGCCGAAATCGAGGCGGCTGACCTGACCGGGCTGGCTCTGGAACTAGCGCTGTGGGGTGCTGGACCCGGGGACCTGGCGTTTCTGACGCCTCCACCCGAAGGGGCGATGGCCGAGTCGCGGGCTTTGCTGCAGATGCTGGGCGCATTGGACAGCACCCTGCGGATCACGGATCATGGGCGCAAGCTGGCGGCGCTGCCGCTGCACCCCCGCCTAGGGCATATGCTTGTGCGTGCAGGACCAGACGCTGCGCCCTTGGCCGCGCTCATGGCGGACCGTGACCCGCTCAGAGGTGCCCCGGTTGACGTGTTGCTGCGGCTGGAAGCTCTGCGGGATGTCCGTGCGTTTCAGCGTAACCGGGTCTGGCAGGTCAATCCGGGGGCGTTGGACCGGATCAAAGCTGAGGCCAGGCGCCTGAAGGCCAAAACCACGGGCAAAAGCCATCTGGGCCCGGCCGCGATGGCAGCGTTGGCCTATCCCGATCGGATCGGGCAGCGCCGCAAGGGCGATGCGCCGCGCTATGTCTTGTCGGGTGGCAAGGGCGTGGTGCTCGAGAGCGATGATACGCTGGCAGCTGCGCCTTATCTTGTAGTGATCGATACGGATGGAAATCCACGCGAGGCGCGCGGACGCATGGCCGCGCAAATCAGCGAAGGCGAACTTCGCGATCTGTTCAGCGACCAGATCGTGTGGGTCAACAGCTGCGCATGGTCCAAACGCGACCGCCGCGTCGTAGCCCGCCGGCAAGAGCGGTTCTGGGCGATTACTCTGGACGACCGCATCTGGAAAGACGTGCCCGAAGACGATGTGGCGCGCGCGATGCTGGACGGAGTGCGCGATCTGGGCCTCCGCCTGCAGGGGGCCGCGGCCCGGCTGGCGGCGCGGGTCGAACTGGTGCGGGCGGACGGCGACGACTTGCCCGACTTCTCGGAACAAGGGTTGCTGGATGAGCTTGAGACGTGGCTGTTGCCAATGTTCTCGGGTGTGCGCAGCGCTGAGGACTGGAAGCGCTTTGATCTGCTGCCCGCGCTGCGCGCCCGGCTGGATTGGGCACAAACTCAGGAGCTGGACCGCCGCGCACCGGGATCGTTCACGACGCCTCTGGGCCGCAAGGTTCCGATCGAATATGGCGGCGCGGTGCCCGAGATTTCAGTTCGGCTGCAAGAGCTGTTCGGCGTCACGCAGCATCCGACCATCGGGCAAGAGCCGCTTAAGATCACCCTGCTTTCACCCGCCCAGCGCCCGATTCAGATCACCCGTGATCTGCCCGGTTTCTGGGCCGGGTCTTATGCCGATGTGCGCAAGGACATGCGGGCCCAATACCCCAAACACCCATGGCCCGAAGACCCGACTCTGGCTGACCCAACCCTGCGTGCAAAACGGCGGACCCCCTAAGCTGGGGCGCGTGGATTTTCCGGCCAAACCTGCGCAAATCTTGACTTAAAGGTCACATTCACACCCCTATTCCATTTAATTCGGTCAAAATCACCCAATTTCCAACAGAAATATTGTCTCGGGCGGTATACATTACTAGTTAGTATCTCAATGTAAGAATGATCTGGTTCAGACAGGCGCTCTATGACGAAATGGCTGCGTAATATCTGGGAAGAAGTCGCCCGACCGATGATCCTGCGCCCCAGCCGGGTACAGGTTGCAGCACTGTGCACCCGAAGCTCTGGCGCAGATGATGAGGTTCTGCTGATCACCAGCCGCGATACCGGTCGCTGGATCATCCCAAAAGGCTGGCCAATTGACGGGCTGGACGGGGCTGAAACCGCCTTGCAGGAAGCGTGGGAAGAGGCTGGTGTGCGCGCGACGGATGTACGCAAAGACCCGGTTGGCCAATATTCGTACAACAAAATCCTGAAAGATGGTTCCGCCCAGCCGGTGCAAACAAGCGTCTACCATATTGAGGTTAGCGAGCTGGCTGACGACTATCCCGAAGTCGACCAACGCACGCGCTGCTGGGTCTCGCCCGGGGTCGCCGCAGAACGGGTGCAAGAGCCCGAGTTGCAGGATCTGCTTCGGCAGATGTAACAATATTGTAAAATCTTGATGACAGCTGTTGCCGCCCCTTGATGAAAGGAGTAGCGGCCTGAGCCAATCTAAACAGGCCCCGGCACTTCAGATGTCTGACACGACCCCCAAATCCCGCTGGCACGCACTGGACAGTGATCTTCACCGTATTTCGCGCGTCGAACATGCCAACGCATACGTTGCCCGCCCCATGCTTGCCCCCGGCATTGCTTTGGCCTTCATTGCCTTGGCAGGTCTGACCGCAGCTGTGCTGTTTGGTCAGGCCGAAGGTGGGCTGATTGTGGCGGCCGCAGCCGCGTTCGGCGCCTATATGGCGATCAACATAGGGGCCAACGATGTTGCCAACAACATGGGCCCGGCTGTTGGCGCCAACGCACTGACCATGGGCGGTGCCATCCTGATCGCGGCCATTGCCGAAAGCGCTGGCGCGCTTCTGGCCGGGGGCGACGTTGTCTCGACCATCTCAAAAGGCATCGTCGATCCCGCTTCTGTCCAGAACAGCGAGGTTTTCATCTGGGCTATGATGGCGGCGCTGATCTCGTCCGCGCTGTGGGTCAATCTGGCAACCTGGGTCGGCGCGCCCGTCTCGACAACCCATTCGGTGGTGGGGGGCGTGATGGGCGCAGGTATCGCGGCGGCAGGGCTGAGCGCGGTAAGCTGGGGCACTATGGGCGCGATTGCGGCCAGTTGGGTGATCTCTCCGGTGCTGGGCGGAGTGATCGCTGCAGGGTTTCTGGCGCTGATCAAATCGAAAATCCAGTATCAGGACGACAAAATCGCGGCGGCCCGGAAATGGTTGCCGATACTGGTGGCCGTGATGGCAGGTGCCTTTGCCACCTACCTTGCGGTCAAGGGATTGAAGCGGATTGTCAAAATTGATCTGCAAATGGCTTTGCTCATCGGGCTGGCATCCGGCAGTTTGGCCTGGGCCGCGACGGTGCCCTGGGTACGCCGCAAATCTGAAGGATTGGAAAACCGCACCCGATCTTTGAAAACCCTGTTCGGGTTGCCGTTGGTGATATCTGCGACTTTCCTGAGTTTTGCCCATGGGGCCAATGACGTGGCAAACGCGGTTGGCCCGCTGGCGGCGATTTTGCATGCGGCCGAGTTCGGAGATTTTGCCGCGAAGGTCTCGATCCCAAGTTGGGTGATGGTGATCGGAGCATTCGGGATTTCCTTCGGGTTGTTCCTGTTTGGGCCGAAACTGATCCGCATGGTGGGCAGCCAGATCACCAAGCTGAACCCGATGCGCGCCTTCTGCGTTGCGCTTTCTGCCGCGATCACCGTGATCGTCGCAAGCTGGTTGGGATTGCCGGTCAGTTCGACACATATCGCCGTGGGTGCGGTGTTTGGCGTCGGGTTTTATCGGGAATGGCATGCGGATCGCCGGTGGAAGCTGTCGAATCGCCAGCGCCCGGCCGAGTTACGACTGGCCCGGGAAGAGCACCGCCGGCGCAAGCTGGTCCGGCGATCGCATTTTATGACCATCGTGGCCGCTTGGGTGGTGACCGTCCCGGCAGCCGCAGCGATGTCAGCAGCGATTTACTGGGTGCTGACCGTATTTGGCTGACACTGGAAGCCTGCGAAGCGTTGCCTCACGATCGGATGCTTTTTGAAGGAGAAAAAGTAGGGGTCTAAGCCCTTATCTCTGCTGTCGTGAGGGGCAATTTCGGGGACTGGCGTATCAGGTCCGCGATCCGACGGTTGATCGGCACAGGCAGATCGGACGAGCGGCTTAAGCGGATGATTTCGCCCTGCAAACTGTCGATCTCGGTGGGGAGGCCCGCCATCAGATCATATGCCATCGAGGTGCGTGCGGTTGGATCGATGGTCAACATCTTGGCCGCGATCCGGGTGAAGATAGGCGTGGGCAGGCGCAAGATGTATGGGGTCATCCAGACAGGCAGCGGTGTGGTAGAGGCGGCGGGCTTGCCAGCGGCCTTGAGAACCAACAGGGCCTCAGCCATCTGATCGGCCATCAAGAGGCGCCAATCGCGGTCGCGCAACTGTGCCTGCAGCGTAAGTCCCGAAAGCGCGTTCAATGCGTTGTTGAGATTTATCAAAAGCTTGCCCCATTGCACCGCCTCAATTCGGTCACTCTCCTGCACCGGCAGATCGGATGAGCTGAGGTGATCGGCCAGAGCGCCGGGACCGGTTTCGATGATGATTTCGCCAGAGGTCGCGCGGTGGTAATGCGCGCCCTTGGTCGGGACGACATTGAAGGGAACCATACCTGCGCGGGTATCGTGGTCAGGCAGGGCCGTGCGCAGGATCTGGATATTGTCCATCCCGTTTTGCCAGGACAGAACCACCGCCTCAGCCCGGGCATGAGACCCGATGAGCTCCGCCATCCGACCGGTCGCGCCGGATTTGACTGTGACAATGATCAAATCGGCGCGGCCAAGGCAATCAGGGTCTTCTGTGAGCGTAAGCTGATCAGCGGGAATGGTTCGGACCAGCCCGGTGAAATCGGTCACCGTAAGACCCTGGGCGCGGATCGGATCGAGAACCCTGGCACGCCCCAACAGCGTCACGCCATGGCCCGCGGCCGCCAGCAATGCACCGCAATAGCAGCCGATGCTGCCAGCCCCAGCGATGACAATCTTCATGGCGTACCCCTCCTACATCAGCAAAGATGCGTCGGGACCAGCGCAGGAGGCCAGCGTAACGTAGGGTCAGACGCGCGCCAGCCTCGGACGAGTACGCTCAAGTTCTTCGGAGATCGGAATGAACTCCTGATCGTCCCCCGGTGGCAGGTGGAAAGCCCCGTTTGCCCAATCAGCGGTTTTCCATTCGCGGGTCGCGTGTTCGATCTTTTCCTTCGAAGACGATACAAAATTCCACCAGATATAGCGATCTTCGCTCAAAGTCGCACCGCCCAGCAGCATCAGGCGCGCACCCAAGGGCCCGGCCTTGACCGCCAGATGGTCGCCCGGGCGAAACACCATCATGCGCCCTGCATCAAAGCTGTCGCCTGCAATCTCGACTGACCCTTCGGTAACATACACGCCCCGATCTTCGTGGTTGTCGGGCAGCGGAAAGGACGCGCCCGGATCGAGCTGGACGTCGAGATAGAACGTCTCGGACAACATGGTCACAGGGCTGGTCTCGCCATAGGCCGAGCCAAGGATCAGGCGCGCGCTGACGCCTTTGTCTTCAATATGGGGCAGCGCGCCCTGTTTGTGATGCTCGAAATCGGGGGCCATATCCTCATGTGCTTCGGGCAAGGCGATCCATGTCTGGATACCGAACAGCTTGTTGGTCCGCGCGCGGGTCTCGTCGCTGGTTCGCTCGGAATGGGTCACGCCGCGCCCGGCGACCATCCAGTTAACCTCGCCGGGATAGATCATCTGATGGGTGCCGATGCTGTCACGATGTTCGAACTCGCCCTGATACAGATACGTCACGGTGCCAAGGCCGATATGAGGGTGCGGACGCACGTCGATACCACCTTCGGTGATGAACTCAGCCGGGCCCATCTGGTCAAAGAAGATGAACGGTCCAACCAGCTGCCGCTTGACCGAGGGCAGCGCGCGGCGCACTTCGAACCCACCCAGGTCGCGGGCACGGGGGATGATCAACGTATCGAGTGCGGGATTCTCTGACTGGCATTCGGGATTGTGGGTCGGGTTCCAGCTCATTCCTGCGTCTCCCATTGGCAAGAGGTTACGTTCAATTATGCAGGATATAGGTCAAAATATCGGAAAGTAATCGGCATAAATGCACATATACCGTGCAGATCACCTGCTAGGGAACACCCCCCTCAGCTTCACGAGGCCAAAGCTGCGGAAAGAACGCGCCCTCGATGCGATCTCCTTCGCGGTAACCATGGGCTTCGAATTGTGCGCGTTCATCCTTGGCCCAATCCCCACGATACCGGATTACGCCATCAGGCGCGGTCATCCTCAGCGTAAAGCGCCGCACGGTTTCAGTTGGCGTGACCGAGGACAGCCCTCCATGCAGGGTGCGCATATCGAAAAAGATGCAATCGCCCGGCTCCATGTCCCATTGCAGCAGGTCATAGGCCGCGGGGTTGGCGTTGACATCGGGGGGCGGATGATAGGTCAGGCCGGCAACCTTGGTCGGCGCATAGCTGGGGTGCCCATCGGCGAAACGCACGCGCATGAACAGCTTGTTCCAAAGATGCGAGCCGCGGACAAAAGCGATGCCGTTTTCTTTGGTCACCGGTTCAAGCGGTAGCCACAACACACACATCGTGCCTTCGAAATCGAAATAGGACAGATCCTGATGGAAAGG
This sequence comes from Ruegeria sp. G10, assembly GCF_056533645.1. Lineage (NCBI taxonomy): Bacteria > Pseudomonadati > Pseudomonadota > Alphaproteobacteria > Rhodobacterales > Roseobacteraceae > Ruegeria > Ruegeria sp. G10. The sequence continues at coordinate 339,294 of NZ_JBQFOQ010000001.1, forward strand.
CGGGCGCGAGGTCGATCCCGCCTCGCGCAGGAACCAGTTGTCCATGACCAGATTGATCGAAGGCGCATCCAAAAGCTGGGCCGCCAGCGAGGCACAGGGGGAGTTATGGACGAAGTCAGTGAACTCCGGGATTTTGTTCCAAGCCCAGTAATCCTCGATGTAAGCCGGGGCCTCGGGGTCTTTGGTGTGCCGCGCGAGGTTCTCGGTCGGGTGGGCGAGGTCAGCATCGATGCCGTTGCGCAGCCGGGTCAGCCAGTGGTCAGAAAATCTGGATCGCAGGGCCACGGCCCCGTCGCGCCTGAAGGCCGCGATCTCTTCCGGTGTGATGCGGTTTGTTGATTCCATGTCCGCGACCTTTCGGGCAGGTGTGCAGAATGAAATCAGGATTGCAGCGGTTTGGTCCTGCGTCAAAGCAAATCACAATTCGCTACGAAACCTCGGAATGCGCGGGGGGCGTGCTATATCTGAGACACAGTTGAGGTCGCACAAAGAGGGTTCCATGACCGGTTCATTGCTTACGCGTCGTTCTCTGATCGCCTCGGGCGGCGCGGTTCTGGCTTCGGGTTTGTTGGTTCCCGCACGGGCCAGCGGACTGGCACCAACCCCCACGATGCGAGGCGGAGCGAACAACTATCGCCCCGGCGCGCCGATTGTCGAACGGATCGGCGGAGGCGGGTTCTGGATGACCGGTACCGTGCGGCGCGCGGGTGACGGAGCCCCCCTGCCCGGTCAGCGCATCCAGATCTGGGCGCATACCACCGAAGGGCATGAGCGCGACCAACGCAGCCATGGGGCGACGCTGACCGACGCCAACGGGGAATTCCGGCTGGAGATGCCGCAGATCGTACCCGCCTTTGGGCAGGCGCATGGGCATCTGGCCTATGACAGCGGAGAGTTTGAGACGGTATTCCTGCGGCCCGTGATGGCCAGTTCACGGGACAAGACGCTAGCCGCGCATTTCGTATTGCAGCCTGTCTGAGCTTTGGTGCTGCGCAATGGTCTGATCTGGGCTGCGCTGGTCGTGGCCGTCTTGGTGCCGGTCATCGCGGCGGCGTTCAGTCCTTTGTTGGCGTGGCGACAGCCGGTTTACATCGTGGCCGGGTTTGCCGGGATCATTGCGATGTGCTTGCTGCTGATGCAGCCGTTGCTGGCCGGGCGTTGGTTGCCGCTGTCTGCGATGGCCAGTCGTCGCTGGCACCGGGCTTGCGGGTTGATGCTGATCACGATGATTGTGGTGCATGTGATCGGGCTGTGGCTGACCAGCCCGCCGGACGTTGTGGATGCACTGCTGTTTGTATCCCCTACGCCGTTTTCCGTCTGGGGTGTGACGGCCATGTGGGCGGCGTTTGCCGCCGTGTTGCTGGGGGTTTACCGGCAGCGGCTGGGCGTCCGGTTTCGTTTGTGGCGGTTGGGCCATGCCGTGCTGGCGGTTGTCACCATATCGGGCAGTGTTGTGCATGCGCTGCTGATCGAGGGCACGATGGAGGTCATGACCAAGGTGGCGCTGTGCGTACTGGTCGTGTTGGCGAGCGTCGCGACGGTGATCAGGCTTCGCATCTGGGAGACGGGGCGGCGCAGCTGAGTTTGGATGCGCCGCCGGGTGAGTGTTATGGTCCGGCCAGCCGTTTGGCATACGAGGCGCGATTCATTTGAACATCCTGCACCGTGATGCTGCCGACCTTCGGCAGCGCGGTGGCCAGAACGTCGAGAACAAGGGCGTTGAGCGCGGTTCGCGTGGCCTCGTCACGCCCGTGCATAAGCATAAGCGTGGCGTGGACAAAGCTTTGGGGCTCGGAGCCGATGCGGTAATACGCGACCGGGGTGGCGCGGATCTTGATCGTTTCGGGATCGAATTCCGGATGATCAGCCAAGACTTCAAACAGCCGATCGCAGAGCGCCTGAACATCGTGGGTTTGTTCGATGCCTTGCGAAAATTCCAGAGTCACATGGGGCATAATGAAGTCCTTTTAGACCCCGAGACACCAGCGCATCACCGCCTTTTGCGCGTGCAACCGGTTTTCGGCCTCATCAAAAATGACCGAGTTGGGGCCGTCCATAACCTCGGATGTGGCCTCCTCCTCGCGATGCGCGGGTAGGCAGTGCATGAACAGCGCGTCGGGCTTGGCATGTGACATGAGGTCGGCGTTCACCTGGTAGGGGCGCAGCAAGTTGTGGCGGCGTTCCTTGGCGGATTGGGAATCATGCATCGAAACCCAGGTGTCGGCGACCACGAGGTCGGCACCTTGGACCGCTTTGTAGGCGTCGCGCTCGATCACGATTTTTGATCCCTTCTGGCGGGCGAAACCCATGAACTCTTCTTCCGGATCGAATTGGGCGGGGCCGGTGAAGGTCAGGTCAAAGCCGAACTGACCGGCCGCATGCAGGAATGAGGCGCAGACATTGTTGCCGTCCCCTGTCCAGACGACTTTCTTGCCTGCGATGGGACCGCGGTGTTCCTCGAACGTCTGGATATCGGCCATGATCTGGCAGGGATGGGTGCGGTCGGTCAGGCCGTTGATCACGGGCACGTCCGAGTATTCGGCCATCTCGGTCAGGATGGTTTCGTCAAAGGTGCGGATCATGATCATGTCGACATAGCGCGACAGCACGCGCGCGGTGTCGGCGATGGTTTCGCCATGGCCCAGTTGCATGTCCTTGCCGGACAGAACCATGGTCTCGCCGCCCATTTGCCGGACGCCGACGTCAAAGGATACGCGGGTTCGGGTCGAGGGTTTTTCGAAAATCAGCGCCACCATGCGCCCTGCCAGCGGTTGTTCGTCGTCCGGGGCGGCTTTGGGGCGGCCAAGGCGGGCCTGCTTCATCGCGGCGGCCTGGTCGATCATGGACCGCAGGGCGGTGGCGTCGGTTTTGTGGATATCAAGGAAGTGGTTCATATCGTTTCGCTTTTGGCTGTCGATGGCCGGGGGCGCTGCCCCCGGACCCCCGGAGTATTTCTAAAAAGATGAAGGATCAGGTTGCTTCGAGTTTGGCTTTGATCTGCTTTGCGGCTTTGTCGAGGCGGATCAGGGCTTGAGCGATGTCGTCCTCGGTGATCGTGAGCGGGGGCAGCAGTCGAATGACGTTGTCGGCGGCGGGGACCGTTATGACTTCGTTATCATACCCCGCGTTGACCACGTCGATATTGGGGGCCTTGCATTTGAGGCCCAGCATCAGGCCGGTGCCGCGCACCTCTTCGAAGACATCCGGGTGGTCGGCGATCAGGCCTTCGAGTTTCTGACGCAGAAGGCCCGCCTTACGGTTGACGCCTTCAAGGAAGGCGGGCGTCGCGACCTGATCCAGCACCGCGCAGCCGACGGCGCAGCCGAGCGGGTTGCCTCCGTAGGTCGAGCCGTGGGTACCTGCGGTCATGCCCGAGGCGGCCTCTTCGGTGGCCAGCACCGCGCCCAGAGGGAAGCCACCGCCGATGCCTTTGGCGACCATCATAATGTCGGGTGTGATGCCGGCCCATTCATGGGCAAACAGCTTGCCGGTGCGACCGACGCCGCATTGCACCTCATCAAGGATCAGAAGCAGGCCGTGTTCATCGCAGATCTGGCGCAGGGCCTTGAGCTCCGCATCGGGGACGGGGCGAATGCCGCCTTCGCCCTGCACCGGCTCGATCAGGATGGCCGCCGTCTGGTCGGTGATGGCGTTGGTGACGCCGTCGAGGTCTCCGAACGTCAGGTGTACGAAGCCGGGCAGCAGGGGGCCGAAGCCTTTGGTCATCTTCTCGGACCCGGCGGCGGCTATGCCTGCGGACGACCGGCCATGGAATGAGCCGTCGAAGGTGATGATTTCGACCTTTTCAGGCTGGCCTTTGTCATAGAAATACTTGCGGGCCATTTTCACGGCCAGTTCGCAGGACTCGGTGCCGGAATTGGTGAAGAACACCGTGTCGGCGAAGGTGTGTTCCACCAGCTTGTCAGCCAGCGCCTGCTGCTGCGGGATGTGGTAGAGGTTCGAGACATGCCACAGCGCGTGGGCCTGTTCCGTCAGCGCCGCCACCAGCGCCGGGTGCGCGTGGCCCAGCGCGTTCACCGCGATGCCCGCGCCGAGGTCAAGGAAGCGTCGGCCATCCGCCTCGGTCAGCCAGGCGCCTTCGCCCTTCACGAAGGTCAGGGGCGCGCGGTTATAGGTCGGCAGAACGGACGGGATCATCGGATCATCCTTTTTACGTAGCTTGAGCCCAAGTGAGTGATACACCGGGGCCGGGTTCGTCAACTGATTTGGCAGGGAATGCGCCGTTTTGCTGGGCGCAAAGGGATCAAACGGGGCCGGTTACGCGGTCAGGCGTCGGCGTCGGAGGATATGTTGGCGTTTGATCATGCGGGCCGTATAGCGGGCCGAGCGCCGTCTGGGAAGCCGGAAAATCGGCTTGCGGGAAATTTCAGGGCGACGCGGCATTTCCCGCTTGCCATTTGCCGCGCCCTGCCCCACCGCTGGGCCATGTTCGTTGCCAAGGCTCATAACCCGCCGCTTGCGGCGCTGCTGATTGTCGCCGCCAGCGCCTTTATCGCGGGCACGACGCTGCTGGCCAAGGCGCTGGGGACTGACACGCTGGGACCGGCGCTGCATCCGATGCAGATCAGTCACGGACGGTTTCTGTTTGCCTTTCTGGTGATCCTCAGCGCGGTCGGCGTTCTGCGCCCACGGCTGAGTCGCCCGCATTGGGGCCTGCATGTGGGGCGGACAAGCTTTGGCTGGATGGGGATCACGCTGATGTTTGCCTCGGTTGCGTTTATCCCGATGACCGATGCCACGGCGATATCCTTCCTGAACCCGGTCTTTGCGATGATGCTGGCGATCCCGCTGTTGAAAGAGGGCGTTGGCCCGTGGCGCTGGCTGGCCGCCGGTGTGGCGCTGGTGGGGGCGCTGGTGCTGTTGCGGCCCACGCCCGACAGCTTTCAGCCCGCCGCTCTGCTGGCGCTGGCCGCCGCGATGTCGATCGGGATGGAGCTGATTTTCATCAAGAAGCTCTCGGGCCGGGAAATGCCGATCCAAATCCTGCTGGTCAACAACGCGATGGGTCTGACCATCGCCTCGGTCGCGGTGAGTTTCGTGTTTCAGTGGCCGACGCCCGCACAATGGGCCGCGCTGGCGGGGATCGGCGTACTGATGGCCTGTGCGCAGGCCTGTTTCGTCAACGGCATGGCGCGGGCGGATGCGTCCTTTGTGGCACCCATCAGCTATGCGGCGCTGATCTTTGCGGCATTCTATGATTTCGCGGTCTTCAGCGTGGTTCCCGATGGGATCAGCCTGATCGGATCAGCCATCATCCTGACCGGCGGGCTGATCCTTGTCTGGCGCGAGGCGCTTGCCAAGCGGGCCTGATCGCCGTTTCAGCGACCCGCGACCCGGACATTCCGGAGCGTGGTCCGGCGCGGCTGCAACCACTCGGCGATGTGGGCTGGATGTACCGGTGCAACCGGGTTGACGATGAATGCGCCAAGCCTTGCATCCGGGTGGGTGTCAGACAGGTCGCCCAGCGCCACCTCGCGGCGTTCATTCTGCATCACTTCGACGATCTTGAGCACCTGCGCCACAGAGATCGCGCCATCGGGTCTCACTCGCGCCCAGAACGTGTAGCCAGACCCATATTCGACCTCGGCGGCGCGGATATAGGCGGCCTCGATCTCATCCACCGCCTGCTGGCGGGGGATGCCGTGGGTGTCGGCCAGAAACCCGGCCAGCGACAGCAGGGTCCGGTCACTATCCAGCACGAACGGCCCGGCGGTCTCAAAGAAAAGGTCCTGCGTCATAGGGCAAGATCCACGACGGGTTTGTCGTTCTGGATCAGGCGCTGGCACAGCCTGTCGATATGTTTGCCCCCCGAGTGCAGCGGGCGTGCCGGGGTCGCGGTCCCTTGCCCCTCGAACAGATCGGGGAACAGGAATTTCAGCTCTTCCACCGCCTCGGGGCTGAGCATTTTCAGTGCCTCGGGCCCGATATAGAGCGACTCGGTATAGGCCTGATGGGCCATCACGACCGAGTGTTCTTCGAGCGCGAAATGGAAGTATTCGACCCCGTCCCAGCTTTCGATCACCTCGACCCCCGGCAAGCTGGTGAGTTTCTTGGCCGGAACCAGCGCCTCGATATCCCCCAGAACCCGCTGCGCCACTTTCGAACGCACCAGCAACCGGTGCTGGGGCGAGACCACAAGATCGGCCCCCGGCATCCCGTCGCCCAGCGCACCCTTGCGGATCAGAACCGGCCGCATCCGGGGATTGAGCATCAGGTCAAGCGGCCCCAGTTTCCGGGATCCGATCCATTGCAGCGGCTGCGGCACGCCCTCGATGGTCGAGACCAGATCGCCCACTTTCAGATCCTCGACCGGAACCTCGCCCTTGGGGGTCTGAATGCCGGTCCCGGCGGCAAAGCAGACCATCAGCGAGACATTGTCGAGAATCGTGCCAAGGCTGTTATTGAGCCCCTGTTCGGTAAACCGCAGCGTATAATCGCCAGCATCGCCAAAGGCGAATTCGAATTCAAATGTCTCGAAGCTGCCAGCGGTTGTGGGAGTCACGATCTGAGTGAAGATGACGGTGCCGCTGTCGTCCAGAACCTCGACCAGAACCGGGTCTGCCGCGCCGCCGCTTGTGACCCGCGCGCCGATATCAAAGCTGAGCGTTGCGCCCTGATTGTCGCGGGGCACAGTAAAGCTTTGCTCGACAACGCTGATTTCATCGTCCGTGCCGTCAAGCTCGACAGCAAGGTTGGTGCGGTCCCCGCCTGGGAAATACAGCTGTTCCTGGCCCACTTCGATCTCGGTGCCGGTCCAGCTGCCGTAGGAGTCGAATATCTGGAACCCACCCCGTACCCCGGGAGACTGGAAATCGCCACCGACGATAAGTTCCTGCATTGGCACTGTTCAACCTTCACTCGTTAGACATGTGACACTGACACCATAGGGGACATTGCACACCAAATTCCTAACCCGCACCTGCTGTCGGGCCAACAAAAAACCCTGAGTCGCGTCTATTACGCCTTGAGCCGGTAGCCCGTGCGCAACATCTGCCATGTCAGCGCGCCCACTAGAATCGTCGCACCTGCGCAGATCACCATTCCCAGCCAAGGCGAGCTGTCCGAGACACCGATCATGCCATAGCGCAGCCCGTCGATCAGATAGAAGACCGGGTTCACATGGCTCAGCCGGTTCAGCACCGGCGGCAGCGCCTGAACCGAGTAGAAGGTGCCCGACAGGAACGCCAAGGGCGTGACGATGAAATTGGTAATCGCCGCCATCTGGTCGAACTTGTTGGCAAATATCCCGGCGAATAGGCCCAGCGCGCCCATGAACGCGCCGCCCAATACCACGAAGATCAGCGCAATCAGCGGGTTCTGCGGCACGATGCCCAGCACCAGCGCCAGCGCGACTGCCACGACCAGAGCGATCAGAACGCCGCGGGCGATGCCGCCTGCCAGATAGCCCAGAAGGATCTCCAGCGGTGACAGCGGCGGCATCAGCGTGTCGACGATGTTGCCCTGAACCTTGGCGATCACCATCGAGGACGAGGTGTTGGCAAATGCGTTCTGGATCACCGTCATCATCATGATGCCCGGGGCCAGAAAGGTCAGGAACGGCACGCCCATCACGTCTGACCGGCTGGGTCCGATGGCGATGTTGAAGATCAGCAGGAACAACCCCGCCGTGACCAGCGGCGCCAACAGGGTTTGCGTCCAGACCGCCAGAAAGCGCAGGGTTTCGCGCTGCGCCAGCGTGTAAAGGCCCATCCAGTTGACCGCTCCGAAACGGCGCGCATCGTGATCGGTGAGATTCTGCATGATCTGCCTCATAGCTGATTCGAAGTCGCTTGTAACTCGGCCCGCAGTGATTAGAATAGGGGGCTGAGACGAATTCCCAAGGCGGCCCGAATCCGGGGCCGCTTTCCGCTTTTGAAAGGCAAATGATGTCCTGGACTGACGAGCGTGTAGAGCTGCTTAAGAAGATGTGGGGCGAGGGCCAGTCGGCCAGCCAGATCGCCAAGGAACTGGGCGGCGTGACCCGCAACGCGGTGATCGGCAAGGTCCACCGTCTGGGCCTGTCGAACCGCGCCACCGGGGCCAGCCCCGCCAAGGCCGAGCCCAAGGAAAAACCGGCCCCCGCGCCCAAGGCCGAGGCCAAGCCCAAACCCGCGCCCAAGACCGAACCGGCGCGCCCTGCCCCCGCGCCCGAGGCCAAACCGGCCACCCCGGCCCGCCGTCAGATCATCCCCGCCGGCCAGCCGCTGCCGCCGCAGCCTTCGGCCAACGAGATCAGCCCTGAGGCGCTGGCCAAGGTCAACGAGGTTGAGAAGAAGGCCAAGAAGCTGACGCTGATGGAACTGACCGAGAAAACCTGCAAATGGCCCGTGGGCGACCCCGCGACCGAGGATTTCTGGTTCTGCGGCCTGCCGGTTGAAGCCGGCAAACCCTATTGCGAGGCGCATGTGGGCGTGGCGTTCCAGCCGATGAGTTCACGCCGGGATCGGCGGCGGTAAGCAAGCATATGACGCAGACCGTTATTTTTAGTGCTGCGTTTTTTTGCCATCGAACGGAACTACGACATGGCTGGCCAGGAGCTTGAGGCAAATGGCCAGACTCTCAAAACAAATTTGATCTGAGATTTTCCTATTAAGCCGAGATTGAAATATTCAGTTTTGTTCTGCATCTACGCTGCCTTGGTTTTCTTAGCCTATATGCAGCCCTTGGATGGATCGGTATTCGAACCTGACCGGTTCGGTAGGTCGCGGCCCCTCTTTATACAGATAATGTATCTATGTGCGTGGCTCGCACCTGCCGTGCCATTGATTTTGGCCGGGTGCGCATTGCTGGGGATGCGCGTGATACCGGCAATGCTCGCCCGAGTGTTTGTCGTGATCTCGGTTGTCGCTGGCGTGATCCTGACCTTGGCATCTGGCGTTTTTTCGCTGGCCTCCACGACCCAGCTTTTGCATGGCGTCATGTTGACGATTTCCGTGGCGTCCAGCTTTGCCATTTGGTCGGGTCAATATGGCAAACCGTGTCCGTCGCAGAAAGCGAAGCTGGGAATTGCAGCAGCGACCATTGCTGCGCTCTGGTCGTTGTTGACGGTCCCAATGATACTTGTGCAGGCGCGGGTCATAACGGATGGATCACCCTATTGCATCGCCGAACACTCGGAGAATTCTCCAATCGAGGACCTGCACGAACTACGTGGATTCTCTTTCTACACCACGGCAACAGGCTATAAATCCACGTCGGAATGGTACTTTCACGGTCTGATGATCGTCGATCACCCTGATGAGCAGCGCATCTATAACTGGTCTCCAAGAAGATGGAGGTTCGATCTGGTTGAACGCCCAGATGCATTGATCATACCTGTCCGCGAGGTCTGCGTTCCAAACTGACCCCTACTGCGCTGGGTGCGACGGCAAATCCGGCATCGGCACCCAACCCGGCAGTTCATCCGGCGAAACCGAGACATGCAGACGCTCGGACCTGTCTCGCCCGACCTTCCGGTGCTTACGCAGCAGGAAAATCTTGCCCCAGCCGCGCCATGTGCCGACCGAGCGCGCGGATGTGTCGGTCGGGAACCGGTCGCGCCAGCCTTTGGGCAGGGGCAACCCGTGCAGCTCGGCCTTGTCCAGCATCCAGATCAAGGAGATGTTGCTGAGGGGGCGGGCCTCTTCGAACCCGTTCAACTGGCCGCCGACATCGCCGTGGGTGCCGCGGAACCAGACCTGCTCGACATGGCCTGTAAAACCCGGGGTACATTTCCACAGAACCGGCTCGAACACCTCGCGGGTCTCGTCCAGCGCCATGGCGTGATAGCCGTGGCGCGTGGCGGGGCCAAGCTGGTGGTTGTGGAAGGCGTGGCGTTCCTCGGCCCAGCGCCACAGCAGCGGCAGGCGCAGGCCCAGCGCCTTGACCGTGTCCCAGACACCGACCATTTCGATGGCGACATCCTCATGGCAGAACTGCCTGCGGAACGCCGCTGCGGCGGTGCCGCTGGCGTTGCATTCATAGTGGCGATACGCCTGCTGGATATTCCGCTCGGTCGCGTGTTCTGCCTTGAGTAGGCCGATCATGTCGATCACACCCGCAAGGCTGCGCACCCCATAAGCGCCGCGTGAATAGCCGATGAAGAAAATCTTGTCGCCGGGTTTGTAGCGCGAGGCCAGATAACCATAAGCGCGGCGGATCTGACGGTTGATGCCCCGCCCCATCATAACATCCAGCGAGGATTTCCAGCTTTCCCATTGCACCCCGGCCTCATAAAAGACCGAGACTTTGCTGCCCATCTCGCAGCACAGTTGGAAGGTCTGCCCGGCATGGGTTTCGCGGCCCGGCTCCAGCGTGGACATGGTGCCGTCCAGAATGATGACGTGGCTGATGGGTTCGCGGTGGCGCGTTTCACCCGAGTGCTCGGACCGCAGAGGCCGCCCAAGCCATCCCAGTACCTTTCTACTCAGCCGCGACAGACCCATGTGTCAGCAACTCCCATACTTTAAGGGGTGTGAACGGCATATCCGCCTGCCGCACCCCGTGATCCCAGAGCGCATCCTGAACCGCGTTTGCCACCGCGGCCAGCGCGCCCACCGTGCCGGCCTCGCCACATCCTTTCATCCCCATCGGGTTGGACGTTGACGGCACCGGCGCCGAGGTAAACTTAATCATGGGTATCTCAGCGGCGCGCGGCAAGGCGTAATCCATCAACGAAGCCGTGAGCAGTTGGCCGTGTTCATCATGCACCACATGCTCGGTCAGGGCCTGACCTATGCCCTGAACCACCCCGCCGTGAACCTGCCCTTCGGCCAGCATTGGATTGATAAGATTGCCGAAATCATCCACGACGGTGTAGCGATCGACCCATGTTTCACCAGTGTAAGAATCGATAACGACTTCGGCAACATGGGCACCGTTGGGATAGCTGCGTGCATCCAGGTTGGCGCGGGCTTCGTGCTGCAGCAAATCCATGCGCCCGTCTGCACGCGCCATTTCCGCCGCTTCGGTCAGGGTTGGTGTCAGGTTCGAGCCGGGTGCCCGGAATGTCTCATGATCAAAATGCACGTCATCGTCCTCGACCCCCATCTTGTCCGCAAGATATGGCGTGAATGCGGCAATCATGGTGTCGATGGTGGCCAGCGTCGCCGTGCTTTGCACCGTGACCGAGCGTGAGCCACCCGTGCCACCACCATGCGCCAGCTTGTCCGTATCACCCTGTATCACCGTAATCCGATCCATCGGAATGCCAGTCTGGTCGGACAGGAAATGGGCATAGACCGTCTCATGCCCCTGCCCGTTCGATTGCGTGCCAACATAGAGCTTCACGGTGCCATCTTCGCAAAATTCAACCTTGGCGTTTTCGGAAGGGTCACCCAAAATGCTTTCGATATAGTAACAGAGGCCCTGCCCCCGGATCAGGCCACGCGCCGCGTCCGCGGCCTTGCGGGCGGCAAAGCCGCTGGTCTGGCTGGCAGCGCGGCTGAGGACCATGTCGAAATCGCCAACATCATAGGTTTCGCCGGTGGCCGACGTGTAGGGGAAGTCGGCGGGCCGGATGAAGTTCTTACGCCGCAACTCCCACGGGTCGACATCCAGCTCGCGCGCTGCGCGATCAATAACACGTTCCAGAACATAGATCGCCTCAGGGCGTCCAGCGCCGCGATAGGCGTCAACCTGAGTGGTGTTCGTATAGAACCCCTCGACCCGCAGATAGGTGGTCTGGACGTCATACACCCCCATCAGAACCTTGCTGAACAGGCTGGTCTGGATTGCCTGTCCGAAATGGCTGTTATAGGCACCCAGATTGACCTTGCTGTGCACGCGATAGGCAGTGATCCGGTGATCCGCATCAAAGGCCAGTTCCGCCACCGAGATCAGGTCACGGCCATGGTGATCGGACAGCATCGCCTCGGACCTGTCGGACATCCAGTGAACCGGCTGTCCCAGTTTCATGGCGGCGACGGCAGTGCAGAAATACTCGGGGTACGGCATCACCTTCATGCCGAATCCACCGCCCACATCCGGGGTGGTGACGCGGATATCTTCCGTCTCAAGCTTGAGCTTCTGCGCCAGTTGCGCCCGCATCGCCCAGACCCCCTGACCGCCATAGGAAAAATGCAGCCGTCCATCCGCCCAACTGGCCTGGCACCCGCGCGGCTCGATCGAGGTGATGATGACCCGGTTATCAACCACGTTCAGCGAGACGGTCCGGGCGGCAGAGGCAAAGGCAGCGTCGGTCGCGGCCTCGTCGCCCAGGCCCCAGTCAAAGGCGCGGTTGTCGGGGGCTTCGGGGTGCAGCGTCTCGCCGCCCGCGTCCACGTCCAGCTTGACGGGCAGATCCTCGGTCTCCATCCAGATCAGTTCGGCGGCATCGCGAGCCTGTGCCTGCGTCTCGGCCACCACAATCGCGACCGGCTCACCCACAAAGCGCACCCGTTTGCTGGCCAGCATGTGACGCTCCGGCGCGGCGGCCTGTGAGCCATCTCGGTTCGGAACCGTCGCCCCGTTCATCACAGTATCGATGCCCGTTGCCTGCAGATCTTCCAGCGCCATCACCAGCCGCACGCCATCCGCTGCCCGCGCGGCCTCAAGATCAAGCGCCGTGATTTCACCATGCGCCACCTGGCTGCGGAAAAAGACCACGTGCAGCGCGTTTTCGGGCACCGTATCATCCATGTACTGGCCGCGCCCGGTCAGAAACCGCAGGTCTTCGGTTCGTTTGACGGGTTGGCTTTTGCCGAACTTTTCCATGGGGTAATCCTTTGGGCTGCGTCAGGGGCGAGATTAGGCTGCAGGACTTCGTTGTCCAGTGCGCGCGCAGACCCTTCCCCTTCCGGCACGCATTCGTTATTGCAGGCGCTGATCAAGGATTGATGACGCAGGACGCACCCCATGGCGATGGAAAAGACATTCAACGCGGCCGAGGCCGAGGCCCGCATCTACGAGGCCTGGGAACAGGCCGGAGCCTTCAAGGCCGGCGCGAACCGCTCGCGCGACGAGAGCTTTACCATCATGATCCCACCGCCCAACGTGACGGGTGCTTTGCATGTGGGGCACGCGTTCAACAACACGCTGCAGGATATCCTGATCCGCTGGCACCGGATGCGCGGGTTCGACACGCTCTGGCAGCCCGGGCAGGACCACGCGGGCATCGCCACGCAGATGCAGGTGGAAAAGATGCTTATGCAGACCCAACAGCCGGGTCGGCGTGAGTTGGGGCGTGAGAAATTCCTTGAGAAGGTTTGGGAATGGAAGGGCGAATACGGCGGCACGATCATCGAGCAGTTGAAGCGTCTGGGCTCGTCCTGTGACTGGTCGCGTAATGCCTTTACCATGGCTGGTGCGGCGGGTGATCCGCGCACGGGCCACGAAAATTCTGCGAATTTTCACGACGCGGTGATCAAGGTTTTCGTCGATATGTACGAGAAAGGTCTGATCTATCGCGGTAAGCGTCTGGTCAACTGGGACCCTCATTTCGAGACCGCGATCTCGGATTTGGAGGTCGAGAATATCGAAGTCGCCGGTCATATGTGGCATTTCAAGTACCCCTTGGCGGGCGGTGAGACATATGAGTATTTGGAAAAAGATGAAGATGGGAATGTGATTTTCCGCGAGGAGCGGGACTATATTTCCATCGCCACGACACGCCCTGAGACCATGCTGGGCGATGGTGCGGTTGCGGTTCACCCCTCGGATGAGCGTTACGCGCCCATCGTCGGCAAGCTCTGCGAAATCCCGGTTGGTCCGAAAGAGCATCGCCGTCAGATTCCGATCATTGTGGATGAGTATCCCGATCCCGATTTCGGCTCGGGCGCGGTGAAGATCACCGGCGCGCATGACTTCAACGACAACATGGTCGCCAAGCGCGGCGGCATTCCGATGTACCGCCTGATGGACACCAAAGGTGCGATGCGGGCCGACGGCGCGCCTTATGCCGAAGAGGCCGACAAGGCGCAGGAATATGCGCGTGGGCGTGAATTCACCGAGAACGAGATCGACGCGATCAACCTGATCCCCGATCACCTGCGCGGCCTCGACCGGTTCGAGGCACGCGCGAAGGTGGTGGAAGAGATCACCGCGGACGGCCTCGCCGTGATGACCCGCGCGGATGATCCGCGTCTGGGTGTGAGGCTGGGTGAGGATGACGACCCGGCAGCACTGGTGCCTCTGGTCGAGAGCAAACCGATCATGCAGCCCTTCGGCGACCGCTCAAAAGTGGTGATCGAACCGATGTTCACCGATCAGTGGTTCGTGGACGCCGAAAAAATCGTTGGCCCCGCGCTGGACGCGGTCAAGGACGGAACGGTCAAGATCATCCCCGAGTCGGGCGAGAAGACCTATTATCATTGGCTGGAAAACATCGAGCCCTGGTGCATCTCGCGCCAGCTGTGGTGGGGGCATCAGATTCCCGTTTGGTATGGGCCTCACCCCGAAGACATCGAACCAATCGTAAATGCGCAAAGCTCGAAACTCTCCGACTTCAAAGCCATGGCTTCGGCGCGCCTCGGGCTTCAAAATGCAGAACAAGAATCCGAATTCACTCCGAAGCCAAAACGCAATTTGTTTATGTCTGCGTACAAAGCTCGAAGCGCGATGCGTAAGATTTCCATCGCAGCAGCATCAGAAGAAGAGGCGTTAGCTAAAGCCGCTGAGATATATGGACCAAATCGGACAATTTCAGTTCACGTGCCAACGCTTCGGCAAGGCAGTCAACATCGCGGTGAGTTCACCACCGAAGCACAATGGGTCTCTGTAGAAAATGATGGATCTGGTACGGTCGCAATCCAAATTGAGCGCGACCCCGACGTCCTCGACACATGGTTCTCCTCCGGCCTCTGGCCCATCGGCACGCTGGGCTGGCCCGAGCAAACCGAGGAGCTGGAGCGCTACTTCCCCACCGACGTTCTGATCACTGGCGCGGATATCCTGTTCTTCTGGGTCGCGCGGATGATGATGATGCAACTGGCCGTGGTCGATCAGATCCCGTTCCAGACCGTCTACCTGCACCAGCTCGTCCGCGACGAGAAGGGCAAGAAGATGTCCAAGACCACCGGCAACGTCATCGATCCGCTGGAGATCGTGGACGAATTCGGTGCCGACGCGCTGCGGTTCACCAATGCCTCGATGGCGGCAATTGGCGGCGTACTGAAACTGTCCCGCGACCGGATCACCGGCTATCGCAACTTTGGCACCAAACTGTGGAACGCCGTCCGCTTTGCCGAGATGAACGAGGTCTTTACCGATTCTGTCCCGCAACTGGACGTGGCCGACCTGAAACCCAAAGCCGCTGTAAACCGCTGGATCATCGGAGAAACCGCCCGCGTGCGGGAAGAAGTCGACGCGGCACTGGAAAGCTACCGCTTCAACGACGCCGCCAACGGGCTTTATGCCTTTGTCTGGGGCAAGGTCTGCGACTGGTATGTGGAACTGTCTAAACCCCTGCTGCAGGGCGACGACGTCGAGGCTCAGGCCGAGACCCGCGCCACCATGCGCTGGGTTCTGGATCAGTGCATGATCCTGCTGCACCCGATCATGCCCTTCATCACTGAAGAACTTTGGAGCCTAACCGGCAGCCGTGCGAAAATGGTCGTGCACGCCGACTGGCCGACCTATGGCACCGAACTGGTCGATGCAGACGCGGATCGTGAGATGAACTGGGTGATCTCGGTCATCGAAAACACCCGCTCGGCCCGGGCGCAGATGCGGGTTCCGGCTGGCCTCTATGTGCCGATGCTGGTGACAGAGATCGACGCCAACGGTCAGGCCGCATGGGACCGCAATGAGGCGCTGATCAAACGTCTGGCGCGCATCGACAGCCTGACCAAAGCGGACGCGCTGCCCAAGGGCACCATCTCGATCGCCGCCCCCGGCGCATCCTTCGGCCTGCCGCTGGCCGATATCATCGACATCGGCGCGGAAAAGGAACGGCTGGAGAAAGCCAAGGGCAAACTGGCCAAGGAACTCGGCGGGTTGCGCGGGCGCCTGAACAACCCCAAATTCGTGGCCTCGGCCCCGGAAGAGGTGGTTGAGGAAGCCAAAGCCAACCTCGCCGCCCGCGAGGAAGAAGAGGCGAAACTGAACGAAGCCCTCGCTCGTCTGGCCGAAATCGCCTGATCTTCATCTTTTCATAAATACTCAAATTCCGAACCCCGCCGCCTGCACAGACGGCGGGGTTTCTCATACCACGCCCGAGTTTTACCCTGTTCACTCGCACGGGCGGTTGTTAGCAGAGACACATGACCCAGCCTGCTCGCCAGCTTCCCCCAATGCAAACCGTCTCGACTGGGCTGGTAGTGGCCGTCGTCGGGTTCTTCAGTTCTTTCCCCATCGTGCTGCAAGGGCTGGGTGCGATGGGCGCATCACCCGCGCAAGCCGCCTCGGGCCTGATGAGTGCGGCGATTGCTATGGGGCTGGCGGCGATCATCCTCAGCCTGCGCTACCAAATGCCCATCAGCGTCGCGTGGTCCACGCCGGGGGCAGCGCTGCTGGCCGTGTCCGCCGCCCCGATTGGCGGCTATTCCGCTGCCATCGGAGCGTTCCTGTGTGCCGGGGCGCTGACGGTTGTCGCGGGCCTATGGAAACCACTTGGACGGTTGGCGGCAGCGATCCCCACCACTCTTGCCCAGGCGATGCTGGCGGGCGTGCTGTTGCCGCTGTGTCTTGTGCCGTTCAAGGCGGCGGTCGAGATCCCGTGGCAGGCATTGCCGGTAATCCTGACTTGGTTCATTGCCGGACGGTTCAACAGGCTGGTTGCCGTTCCGGCAGCGGTGGTGGCAGCCGCCATCGTTGTGACCCTGAATGCCGGAGAGGCGCAGGTAATGCCCGACCGGCTGGTTGCTGCCCCGGTCTGGACCATGCCAACAGTCTCGCTCGCCTCGGCCATCGGTATCGGCGTGCCGTTGTTCATCGTCACGATGGCGACGCAGAACATCCCCGGCGTCGCGGTGATGCGCAGCTTTGGCTTTGCCCCCGTCCCCGGACGTCTGTTCTCAGCCGTCGGCGGTGCAAGCCTGCTCTCGGCCCCGTTCGGAGCCCCCGCGACCTGTCTAGCCGCCATCACCGCCGCGATGTGTTCGAACGAAGACAGCCATCCCGATCCGGCTCTGCGTTATTGGTCCGCAATCATGGGCGGCGTATTTTATTGCCTGTTCGGCATCTTTGCGGTGGCGATTACCAGCTTTGCCGCCCATGCCGATCCGCTGTTGATGGGAACCTTGGCCGGGGTGGCCCTGATCGGAGTTATGGCCAACGCCATCCACGCAGCGCTGGACGTACCCGCCGAGCGCGAGGCGGCCATTCTAACGCTCGCCATCACCGCATCCGGTATCACCGTCTTTGGTTTGGGCGCAGCGGTGTGGGGGCTTTTGGCGGGTGGCATCGTGTATCTGGTCACAAGCAGAATGCGTTAACCGCTTTCGCCCAATCATCACAGACGGTATAATCGCGGCATGTTCGGATCGCTTGGAAAACTGGTGGAACGCCAGATCAAGAAGGCTCAGGCCGAAGGGCAACTGCAGGGTCTGGAAGGCGAAGGCGCGCCCCTGCCTGATCGTTCCTCCGAGGCGCAAAGCGATCCGGCCATTGCCGCCGGTCACCGGATCATGGCGCAGGCGGGCGTACTGCCGGAAGAGTTCGACATCAAGAAACAGTTGGATGCGGCGCGCAAGAGCTATGCCACGCTGACCGACGCAACGGCCCGCAAGGCCGCGATGGCAAAAATCGCCGATCTTGAGATGCGCTATAATATGGCCCGCGATGCGCGGCGGGCATTTATGCGGTGACTATTTGAACTCGGGCTTGCGGCCCTGCATCTGCGCCATGACGACCTCCATCTGATCCGGCTTGCCGATCAGGTCCACCTGTTCCGAGGACTCAGCCATCAGAACATCAACGCGGTTGCGGGTTTCGGCCACGTCGATCAGCCGCTTGGCCGCCCGAATGGCCGAAGGGCTTTTGCCTGCAATATCTTCGGCCAATGCCAGCGCTTCGGTCAGGGGATCATCCGACAGCTTCGTCACCAGCCCCCAATCCGCAGCCTGCGGTGCGCCGATGGGACGGGCGGTATATGTCAGCAGGCGCAGCACGTCCGAGCGCACGAGCTCGGGCAGCAGCACCATGCCGCCCATGTCGGGGATGATGCCCCATTTCATCTCCATCACCGCCAGCTTGGCCTCGGGATGCGCGATGCGGATATCGGCACCCAGCGCGATCTGCAGACCTCCACCATAGGCCACGCCCTGAATGGCGCAGATCACCGGAACCGGAACGCGCCGCCAAATCAAGGCCAGTTCTTGCATCTCATTGGCATCCTCATAGCTGCGGGTCATCAGCCATTCGGTCGGGTCGGTGTGGGCCATGCTCGCAAAGCTGGCCATATCCAGCCCGGCGCAAAAGCTTTTGCCCTCGCCCGACAGCACAACGGCGCGGATATCGGCGGCGGCGACCTCTTGCCCCGCCGACAGGATCGCCTTGATCATCGCATCATCCAGCGCGTTCATCTTGTCGCCACGTGTCAGCGTGACATGGGCGATGTGATCTTTGTATTCGATGGAAACGCGAGACATGGGGACCTCCGGACAGCTGTGTTGCGCCAACCCTGCCAGACCGCTGGCCCAAGCGCCACCGCGACGTCAGGGCAGATCAGCGACAGGGATACGCCCAAACCAGGGTGAATCCAGCGTCATGACGTAGAGTTGGTCCCCAACGATCTGGCCCGCCGTGGTGATCCCCAGACGTCCGTCCGGGTCCTGCAGGGTACGCAGAATGGTGCCATCACCATCGAATTGCACCAACATCCCGCGATGGATCGGCGCGGGGCGCACCAAGGGACCCAGCCGCCAGATCACCTTGCGCAGGAAGGGATAGGGCATCAGCTTTTCGGCGGGCACACGCGGGCTGGCGAAAGCCATCCAATAGGTGCCGTCCCCTTGCGCCTTGATGTTGTCGGGATAGCCCGGCAGGTTGTCCAGCAGCACCTCTTGCGTGCCCGCCTTGGGCCCGCTGAGCCAGAGTTTATGCACCCGTGCCCGGCCTGTTTCGGCAATCAGCAGGAAATCTTCGTCCGGCGAAAGGGCGACACCATTGGTATAGACGAAACCTTCGGCGATTTTCTCGGCGCTGCCATCGGGGGCATAGCGAGCGACATATCCTGTGGGCGATTGCTCCCAGATAGTGAGAACCGAAGTGGGTTTGGTCCCGCCCATGGTTTCGGGGTCGAACCGATCCGTAGAGTTCGAGAAATAGACTGTTCCGTCCTGCGCCACGTCGAGGTTGTTGGCATAGATCACCGGTGCACCATCGATCTCGGAAACAAGTGTCTCCAACGTCCCCGGCCCGGTCCAGCGCATCAATCCACGAAAGCTGTCAGTGATGTAGAGCGCGCCGTCCGGCCCCGCCCGCAGACCAAGGGGGCGACCGCCCAGTTGATCAACTGCAACCGGCTGGTCCCCATCGATACGATAGAGCGTGCCCGTCTGGCTGGTGGTATAGATCGCGCCGTCTGGCAGCACCGCAATGTCCTCAGGTCCGATCTCACCGTCCGGCAACGAGATCAGTTGGGCTTTGTCCAGATGCGCGTTCTCGGCAAACTCACCGGTGAAACCGGGCGGTTCGGGCATTTGGTGAGCGACGGGGTCGACCGGGACGGGCCAGATCAGCAGATATGCAAGGCCAAGTAGAAATAACCCAAGCAGATACCGCATATCGCCTCCCTCATTCGCTGCGCAGCCTGACGACGAATGCCCGGCGTTGCAAGGCTTGCTCCGATTGGAGGGTTGCGCTTATCTGCAGCCATGACTGGTCCTCGCTATACCCCGCTTGCGCAATCTTTGCCCGCAACCGTGCCCTTTGTCGGCCCTGAGACGCAGGAGCGCCAGCGCGGCGCGCCCTTTGTCGCGCGGCTTGGTGCGAATGAAAGCGTCTTTGGCCCTTCGCCCCGCGCCATCGAAGCGATGCAGCGGGCGGCCGAGGATATCTGGATGTATGGCGATCCCGAGAACCACGATCTGCGCCATGCCCTGACCGAGCATCATGGGGTTGCGCCCGAAAACATCATGGTGGGTGAAGGCATTGACGGGCTTTTAGGGTATCTGGTGCGGTTGCTTGTTGGCCCGGGTGACTCGGTCGTGACGTCTGACGGGGCGTACCCGACGTTCAATTATCATGTGGCAGGTTTTGGCGGTGATTTGCACAAGGTTCCCTATCGCGGCGATCACGAGGACCCGGCAGCCTTGTTTGCCAAGGCCGCCGAAGTGGATGCCAAGCTGGTCTATCTGGCCAATCCCGACAACCCGATGGGCAGTTGGCATGCGGGCGCGGACATTGTCGCAGCGATGGAGGCTTTGCCAGACGGGTGCTTGCTGGTTCTGGACGAAGCTTACGTGGAGTGCGCGCCTGAGGGAACCGCTGCGCCGGTTGCAGCGGATGATCCGCGCGTGATCCGGATGCGGACGTTTTCCAAAGTTTACGGCATGGCCGGAGCACGTGTGGGCTATGCCATCGGTGCGCCAGAGTTGATCGCGGCGTTCAACAAGGTGCGCAATCATTTTGGCATGAATCGCGCGGCGCAAGCCGGGGCCTTGGCGGCGTTGCAGGATCAAGAATGGTTGCAGAAGGTGCAGGGCAAGATATCAGGTGCGCGCGACAGGATTGCCCAAGTCGCGCGTGAGAACGGCCTGACTCCGCTGCCTTCGGCCACCAACTTCGTCGCCATTGATTGCGGGCGGGATGGGGTGTTTGCAAATGCGGTATTGGATGCGCTGGTGGCACAAGGGGTGTTCGTGCGGATGCCCTTTGCGGCGCCTCAGAACCGGTGTATTCGGATCAGCTGCGGTGAATCCGTGGATTTGGAGGCTTTTGCATCGGCCTTGCCCGGGGCGCTGACCATCGCCGCGGAGCAGTGTGGCTGATCGGTGCAGGGGGGCTGTCTGCCCCCCATCGCGCGTTTTGGCGCGATTCCCCCCGAGGATATTTTTGGCCAGATGAAGAGGCGGATCGGTTTTAGCTGGCGAGTGTTGCGGCGGCGGCTTCGAGCGCGCCTGAGCCGCGTGGGATGTCCAGTGCGGCCATAGCGGTTTCCATGCTGCCCAGCATCGCCATGACCATCTGTGCATTGACGTGGCCCATATGGCCAAGGCGGAAGCATCCGTCCCAGTCCTCCATCCCCAGCCCTATGCCGAGTGTAAGACCAAGTTGGGTTTCGGTGAATTTGCGCAAGGGTGTGCCGCGCCCGTCGGTCAGGCGCAAGGCCGTCACGGCGTGACTGCGATAGGCGCGGTCAGGCACGTTCATCTCAAGCGCGCCGCCTTGGGCCCAGGTCTCGCAGGCGGCCCAGATAGCATGGGCGAGACGTTCGTGGCGGGCCCAGACATGCTCGATCCCTTCAGCGTGGATCAGGTCGAGCGCGGCGCGCAGGCCGTAGAGGTGGTGCGTCGGCGCGGTGCCGTTGAAGTGCTGGTAGAAAAGCTCGGGGTTGGCGCGTGGTTCCCAGTCCCAATACCTCGAGACGCGTGGCATAGCGGCCCGTTTGGCTTGTGCCTTTTCGTTGAAGAAGACGAAACCGGTGCCTGCGGGTGTCATCAAGCCCTTTTGGCAGGCGGTTACGGTGACATCGACCCCCCAGGCGTCCATCTCGAACCGGTCGCAGCCCAGCGAGGCGATGCAGTCGGCCATCAGAAGCGCGGGATGCTGCAGGTCGTCCAGCAAGGCGCGCAGTGCGGGGATGTCGTTTCGGATTGAGCTGGATGTATCGACGTGGACCGCCAGAACCGCTTTGATCTTATGGTCTGTGTCGGCCCGCAACGCATCCTCGATCCGGTTGAAATCCCACGGCGACGCGGTGCCAAAGTCGATCAACTGCGCCTCAGCCCCGATCCCTTCGGCCATTTCCGCCCAGCCATTGGTAAAACGCCCCGAAGCCGGGGCCAGCACGGTTTCGCCGGGGGCGATGACGTTGGACAGCGCGGCCTCCCATGTGCCGTGACCGTTGGCGATGTAGATCGCGACACTGTGCTGGGTTCTAGCGATGCGGCGCAGGTCTTGCAACAATGCGGGCATCATCTCGACCAAAGCGCCTTCATAGATGTTGGGCGAAGCGCGGTGCATCGCCTGCAACACCGCGTCGGGCATGACCGAGGGGCCGGGAATGGCCAAGTACTCGCGCCCATGCGCGAGAGAGATATGGTTTGTCATGGGGGCAACCTGTTTGAATTGAGGCTTACCCTAGCGCGTCGCCCTGTGGCGTCAATCCATCAGGCTGGCGGCCTCGCGCGCAAGTGTTTCGATCCCGGCCCAGTCGCCGTTTTGGACCATCTGTTTCGGAGCGACCCAGCTGCCACCCGCGCAAATCACGTTGGACAACGATAGGTAATCGAGGGCATTGGACGGTGAGACGCCTCCGGTCGGGCAGAAGGTGATCTGCGGCAGGGGCGCGCCGATGGCTTTCAGGGCCGGTGCACCGCCTGAGGCCTCGGCGGGGAAGAACTTCAGCATGTCATAGCCATTTTCCAGCAGGGCCATGGCCTCGGTCGCGGTGGCAGCACCGGGTAGCAGCGGCAGGTCTTCGGCCTCGCACGCCGCAATCAGCGCGTCGGTTGCCCCGGGCGAGACGCCGAATTGCGCGCCAGCCTCTTTTGCCGCGCGCACGTCTTCGGGCGTGACCAACGTGCCTGCGCCGACGACACCGCCGGAGACGTCCGCCATGGCCCGAATGACGTCCAGCGCGGCGGGGGTGCGCAGGGTGACTTCGAGGGCGGGGAGGCCCCCGGCAACCAGCGCTTGGGCCAGCGGACGAGCATGGGCGACGTCATCGACGACCAGTACCGGGATGATGGGGGCCAGTGCGCAAATCTCGCGCGTGCGTTGGGTCTTGGACATGAGGTTCAGACTCCGAAAATGCTGGCACCGGTGTCGGCGGAACCGACGTTCTGGCGGAACGCACCGAAGAGGTCGCGCCCGACGCCGTGCTGGTTCGCGGTCAGGTCGGCGGTGGCTGGCACCCGGTCGAGGACGCCGGGGGTGAGGATTTCCAACTCGCCCTTCACCGCATCCACGCGCAGCAGGTCGCCGTCTTGCAGATAGGCGATCGGGCCCTGATCCAGCGCCTCGGGGCAGACATGGATGGCGGCGGGGACCTTGCCCGAGGCGCCGGACATGCGGCCATCGGTGACGAGCGCGACCTTGTGCCCTCGGCCCTGCAGGATCGACAGCATCGGGGTCAGCGAGTGCAATTCGGGCATGCCGTTGGCCTTGGGGCCCTGAAAGCGGACGACAACGATGGTGTCGCCGGTGAATTCCCCGGCCTTGAAGGCGTCTTTGACGGCGTTCTGGTCGTGGAACACACGCACCGGGGCTTCGACTACTTGGTGTTCGGGCGCGACGGCTGAAACCTTCATGACGCCGGTGCCCAGATTGCCGGTCAGGCGCGAGAGGCCGCCGGTGGGCTGGAACGGATCGTTGGCGGGGCGGACGATCTTTTCGTTCAGGCTGTGGCCTGCGCCGTCTTCCCAGACCAGTTCGCCATCTTTCAGCTTGGGTTCCTTGGTGTAGTTGTGCAGGCCCTGCCCGGCGACGGTCAGGGTGTCGGGGTGCAGTAGGCCTTCGTTCAAAAGCGTGCCGATGGCAAAGCCCAAGCCGCCAGCGGCGTGGAAGTGGTTCACGTCGGCCAGACCGTTTGGATAGACCCGCGCGACCAGAGGGACCACAGCGGAAATGTCAGAAAAGTCCTGCCAATCCAGTACGATACCGCCCGCGCGCGCCATGGCGATCAGGTGGATCAGCAGGTTGGTCGAGCCACCCGTGGCCATAAGGCCGACGATGCCGTTCACAAAGGCACGCTCATCAAGGATCTGGCAAACTGGCGTATAGTGATTGCCCAGCGCGCTGAGAGATAGGGCGCGACGGGCGCCTTCCTCGGTCAATGCATCGCGCAAGGGCGTGTTGGGGTTGACAAAGCTGGAGCCCGGCAGGTGCAGGCCCATGAACTCCATCAGCATCTGGTTGGTGTTGGCGGTGCCATAGAAGGTGCAGGTGCCGGGGCCGTGATAGGCGGCCATCTCGGCCTTCATCAGGGCGTCGCGACCCACTTCTCCGGCGGCGAATTGCTGGCGGACCTTGGCCTTTTCGTCGTTTGGCAGACCGCTGGTCATCGGACCTGCGGGCAGGAAGACGGCGGGCAAATGGCCGAAGGCCTGCGCGCCGATGATGAGACCGGGCACGATCTTGTCGCAGACGCCAAGGAAGACCGCCGCGTCATAGGTGTTGTGGCTAAGCGCCACGCCAGTGGCCAGCGCGATTACGTCGCGGGAAAACAGGGACAGTTCCATCCCCGCTTCGCCCTGGGTGACGCCGTCGCACATGGCAGGAACTCCGCCTGCGACCTGCGCAGTACCGCCCGCGGCCCGGATCGCATCGCGGATCAGGGCGGGGTAGCGTTCGAACGGCTGATGGGCCGAGAGCATGTCGTTATAGGCGGTGACAATGCCCAGATTGCCTGCGGTGCCGGTGGCCATCGACTGCTGATCTTCGCCCGCACCGGCATAGGCATGGGCCTGACCGCTGCAGGACAGATGCGCGCGGGCGGGGCCTTTGGATTTGGCCTGCTCCATCCGGTCCAGATGCGGGCCGCGCAGATCGGCGCTGCGGTCGATGATGCGTTTGGTGACGTCGGAAATAACTGTGTTGACCATGACTATCCTCCGATCTGCCGCCAGCGGCGGCCATCGCGATGCATCAGCATCAGGGCTTCTTCGGGGCCGGAACTGCCCTGATCGTATTTCGCGGGCTTGTCGCCGCGTTCTTCCCAGCCATGAATGATGGGATCGACCCAGGCCCAGGCGGCCTCGGCCTCATCGCCACGCATAAACAGGGTCTGGTCGCCGCGGATCACATCCATGATCAGGCGCTCATAGGCGTCCGGGGATTGTTGGCCGTCGACCAGCGCGTCGGCAAAGCTCATGTCCAGCGCCACGTCGGACAGGCGGAACCCCCCCTGCCCCGGTTCTTTGATGGTGGTGCGCAGGGTGATGCCCTCGTCCGGTTGCAGGCGGATCACCAGCACGTTGCCGTGCAGAGGGCCCACATTCGGAAAGATCGTATGCGGCGGGTCGCGGAAGAACACCGCAATTTCGGATTCGCGTGCCCGCAAGCGTTTGCCGGTGCGCAAATAGAACGGTACGCCCGCCCAGCGCCAGTTACCGATATGCGCCTTCAGCGCAATGAAGCTCTCGGTCCGACTTGCCGGGTTTCCGACGTGATCCAGATAACCGTCGCCGCCCTGATCCGTTCGGTACTGACCGCGCGCGATATCCTTGGGCTCGACCGGCTCCAGCGCCTCGATCACCTTAACCTTCTCATCGCGCACCGCGTTGGGCGCGAATTTCGAGGGCGGCTCCATCGCGGTCAGGCAGAGCAGTTGCACCAGATGGTTCTGGATCATGTCCCGCATCGCGCCGGATTGATCGTAGTAGGCCCCGCGCCCTTCAACGCCGACGGTCTCGGCGACGGTGATCTGAACGTGATCTACATGGGTCGCGTTCCAAAGCGGTTCGAACAGAGAATTGGCAAAGCGCAGCGCCATCAGGTTCTGTACGGTTTCCTTGCCCAGATAATGGTCGATCCGGTAAATCTGATGCTCTTCGAAACAGGCTCGCAAACCTTCGTTCAACGCTTTGGCCGACGCAAGATCGTGACCGAAAGGTTTTTCAACCACGATGCGGCTGTCTGGCGTGGCAAGACCATTGTCATTCAGGCCCTGAGCGATGCCCGAAAACAGGCTGGGCCCGACCGAGAGGTAAAAGGCCCGCACCACATCGGGACGCAGCAGCGCGGTCAGGTCGGACCAGCCCGCCTCTCCCAGAGCATCCACCGGCACATACTCCACTTGGCGCAGGAACCGATCCAACGTCTCCTTCTGGAACTGCGGCGCAAACTTCTGCATCGAGGCGCGCAACACGTCGCGAAATGCATCGCTGTCAATATCCGAGCGCGCGGTGCCGATGATCCGCGCGTCTTCGGGCATCTGGCCCACTTCGAACCGGTGATACAGCCCCGGCAAAATCTTCCGCTGCGCCAGATCGCCGGTCGCGCCGAACAGCACGAGGTCGAACGGATCCACCGGAATAACGCGTGAGACCATGGTGAGGCTCCTTTTCGGGGTTCACCGCCTGTTTAGCAGCGGGCTGCCCGGATATGTATGGGTGAAGCGTTGCTTTTCTCTGTTAACGCTAACATTCATCGGTTGGATAAGTAACCCAAGGGCAAAAATCAAGCCCGGATTTGCCTGCAGCGCCGAAACCAGTGCTGTGGTTTCGTCAGAAGAACCCCACCTGAAACTTGCACAGTATCAGGCAGCGCAGGTCAGGACTGGGTGCGCAACCAATCCATCACCGCCGGGCGCACCGATTGTTCACCCCGATGGCGCGCGTCGGCGATGATCTTGCGCACATCCTGCAGGTTGGACCGCAGCAGCAGACTTTTGACCGGCCCGATCGAGGCTGGGCGCATCGACAGGGTGCGAATACCCATGGCGGCCAGACACAGCGCCTCGACCGGGCGGCCCGCATCTTCGCCGCAAAAGCTGAGCGGGGTGTCCGAAATCTGGCACCGCTCGACAATGCGTTCGATGAAGCTGAGAAAGCTGACATTCAGCGTGTCATAGCGGCGGCGCACCAGTTCGTTTTCGCGGTCGGCCGCAAAGAAGAACTGTTTAAGATCGTTGCCGCCGATCGAGATGAACCCGACCTCGTCAAAGAATTTCTGCGGTGCAAAACCCAGCGACGGGGTTTCCAGCATCGCCCCCACTTCGAGCGTTTCGGGCAGGACATGGCCCAAACGCCGTTCGCGTTCGATGGTTTTCTTGACCTCCCAGCGGGCCTCGCGGAATTCGTCAGCCTGCGCCACAAAGGGGAACATCACCGTCAGCGGGCGGCCATTGGCGGCGCGGATGAGCGCCTGCAGCTGCATCCGCATCACACCACGCTTGTCCAGACCAACCCGGATGGCGCGCCAGCCCAGCGCCGGGTTCGGCTCGGCCACATGCTTCATGTAGGGCAGGACCTTGTCGGAACCGATATCCAGTGTGCGGAACACCACCCGCTTCTCACCCGCCGCGTCCAGAACCCGCTGATACTGAGTCACCAGTTCCGACCGTTTGGGCATCTGGTTGCGGATCAGGAACTGCAGCTCGGTCCGGAACAGGCCCACACCTTCGGCGCCTGAATTGCCCAGCGAGGGCAGATCGGCCATCAGGCCAGCATTCATCACAAGGCTGATCCGTTCCCCGTCGCGGGTAACGGTGGGGGTTTCGCGGATCGAGGCATAGCGTTCCTGCGCCTTGGCCTGCATGGCGACCTTGTCACGGAAGGCGCTGACCACGGTGTCCTCAGGGCGCAGATGGACCACACCATTGTCGCCATCGACAAGGATATGATCGCCGTTCAGCGCTTCGGTCGTGATCCGGCCCACATGCACCACCAGCGGGATCGCCAGCGCGCGGGCAACGATGGTGGCATGGCTGCCGACCGACCCCTCTTCCAGTACGATACCCTTGAGCGCGCGACCATACTCCAGAAGGTCTCCGGGTCCGATATTGCGGGCGATCAGAATCGGATCGGGCGGCAGGTCGGCCCCGTTGGTACTGCCCTGCCCCGTCAGGATGCGCAGCAGACGGTTGCTGAGATCATCCAGATCGGCCAGCCGTTCGCGCAAATAGGGGTCGGTCACCTGACCCATGCGGGCGCGGGCCTGCGATTGCTCTTTCTCGACCGCCGCCTCGGCGCTGAGGCCGAGCGCGATGTCTTCCTCCATCCGGCGCATCCAGCCCTTGGAATTGGCAAACATGCGATACGCTTCGAGCACCTGAAGTTGCTCGGTATCGCCTCCCTGCGAAATCTCAAGCATCTTGTCGACACCGACGCGCAGTTCTTCGACCGCCTCGGTCAGCCGTTCGCGTTCGCGGTGCGGATCGTCGGCGATGGGGTTCGTGACGACCACGCGGGGTTCGTGCAGCCAGACATGGCCCTCGGCGGACCCCTCCTGAGCCGGGCCGCCGGTCAGCTGGACTGATTGCTGGTGCAGCGGCGACAGGGCCGCGCCCTCGCCCACGAAAGCACCCAGCTCAGCCATCTCGGCCAGCACCATGGCGACCACTTCCAGTGCATAGACCTCATCCGCCGAAAACTCGCGCGCGTCGCGGGATTGCACGACCAGAACGCCAAGCTTTTCGCCAAGACGCTGTACCGGGACACCCAGAAAGGAGGAAAACCGTTCCTCGCCCGTCTCGGGCATATAGCGGAAGCCCTTGGCCGAGGGCGCGTCAGCGGCGTTCACCACCTTACCGGACTTGGCCACGCGGCCCACCAGCCCCTCGCCCATGCGCATCCGTGTCTTGTGCACCGCCTCGGGCGACAACCCTTCCGTCGCGCAGAGTTCCAGAGTGTCCTCATCGCGGAACAGATAGATCGAGCAAACCTCGGCCCGTATGCTGTCAGCAATCAATTGCGTGATCCGGTCAAGACGCTCCTGACCGGCGGCCTCGCTGGCCATCTCTTCGCGCAACCGACCCAGCAGCTTGCGGGATTCTGTTTCCGTTCCGTCCGCCATGGCCCAACCGTCTTAGGGTATCAGGCGTGACCTTGGCCGATCAGCTCAGGCCGCCTTGTCCAGTTCAAAGGCATCATGCAGCGCCTGAACCGCAAGTTCCATGTATTTCCTGTCGATCAACACGGAAATTTTGATCTCGGAGGTTGTGATGACTTTGATGTTGATCCCCTCGTCCGAGAGGATTTTGAACATCTTGGCCGCAACACCGGACTGCGAACGCATGCCGATGCCGACAACCGACACCTTGCAGACATCCTCATCCGCGACCAGTTCGGCATAGTTCAACTCACCCTGTTCCTTGATCGCCAGCAGCGCCTTTTCGGCGCGGGTCACCTGATTGGTGGGACAGGAAAAGGTCATATCGGTGCGGCCTTCATCCGAGATGTTCTGGATGATCATGTCCACATTCACGCCCTCATCGCTGAGCGCGGTGAAGATGGTTGAAGCGATACCGGGGCGGTCGGCGACCGAGACCACGGTCATCTTGGCCTCATCCCGCGAATAGGCGACGCCCGAGACTACATTCGATTCCATGATTTCCTCCTCGTCGACGACCAGCGTGCCGGCCTCGTCGGATTGTTCTTCAAAGCTTGAGAGAACACGCAGTTTCACCTTGTAGCGCATCGCCAGCTCGACCGAGCGGGTTTGCAGCACCTTGGCCCCCAGCGAGGCCAGTTCGAGCATTTCCTCGAACGAGATCTTGTCCAGCTTGCGCGCCTTTTCACAGATGCGCGGGTCAGTGGTATAGACGCCGTCCACATCCGTATAGATGTCGCAACGCTCAGCCTCGAACGCTGCGGCAAAAGCCACGGCGGTGGTGTCCGAGCCGCCCCGGCCCAGCGTGGTGATGCGTCCCTCGGGGCTGATACCCTGAAAGCCCGCGACAACCGCGACACGCATCCCTTCGCCGAATTTCTGGGTGATATTTTCGGGCGGGATTTCTTCGATCCGCGCCGCCGAATGCGCGCCATTGGTGATCAGCGGCACCTGCCAGCCCTGCCAGCTGCGGGCCGGGATATCCATTTCCTGCAGGGTCAGCGCCATCAGACCGGCGGTGACATTCTCACCTGACGACACCACCGCATCATATTCGCGCGCGTCATAAAGCGGCGAGATTTCGTCGACCCAGCCCACCAGTTCGTTGGTCTTTCCGGACATGGCCGACACGATGACGATGACGTCATAGCCTTTAGCCACCTCGACCCCCACACGCTTGGCAGCGCGGCGGATACGGTCCAGATTGGCGACCGAAGTGCCGCCGAATTTCATCACGAGTACGGGCATGGGGGCAAAAGTCTCCGCGCCTTGGATTTCCGATCCCGAGCGTCTTATGCGAGGGGGGGCGTAAGGGCAAGGGCGCAAAGAAGTTTCGCCTGCGACGCGGGGCCGCTTTACATTGCGCCGCCCGGGTGTCAGCCTGCGCACAACCATTCGCTCACGAGGATTTCCATGTATCGTTTCGCCGCTGCCCTGACCCTGATCTCAACCGCTGCCCACGCGCAGGTCGCGACCCTGTCGGGCACTGACGGCCAGAACGCGCTGGGAACCGTACCCTGCGCGGCACATGCGGGCGAAACGCTGGAAAGCTGCCCTGCTGAATTGCGCAAGCGCGAAGACGGTACAATCACCCTGGCCGTGCAGCTGAAAACCGGAGAAGTGCGCCGGATTTACTTCGCTGACGGCGTGCCCGAGTCGAGCAGTTCCCCGTCGAAGGTGACTTATGAAACACGGGGCGATCTGATGGTCATCTTCGTCGACCCCGGCGAGGTTTATGAAATCCCGCAGGCCGCGTTGAACACTCAATAAGGATGCGGTCGACCGTCCCAGGTCTCGAAACATCCCGTGGTCTCAAGTGACAGGGAATCGAAGCGTGTGATCAGGCCGTCCGCCGCATGCGCTACGGACAGGTCCGCTGCCGCACCGCCCATATCGGTTCGCACCCAGCCGGGGTGGTAGATGCCCACTGCGATCCCCTCACTGCGCAAGTCCATCGCCAGATTGCGGCCCAGATTCAACACAGCAGCTTTTGAGGCGCGATAGATATAGCTGCCACCCGGCGCGCGGGTATGAGAGGCCATCTGAGACGACAGAATGACAACACGCCCCTGCGCTGCGCGCAGATTTGGCAGCAGCGACTGAACCGTAAGAAACACTCCGGTCACATTGACCGCAAAGGTTTGTGCCCACATCTCAGCCGGATATCCGTCCAAACTTTGGCCTTTGTCCAGATACACACCCGCATTGCAGACCAGCAGGTCAACGGGACGATCCTTGAGGCGCCCGGCCATCGCTCTTTGCTGCTGCGGGTCGGCGACATCTAGTACAACATCTGCGCTGCCGTCACGCGCGGTTCCAGTAACGGCGTGGCCCGTTTCACGATAGCGATCTGCAAGGGCCTTGCCGATCCCGCGGCCCGCGCCTGTGATCACGACATGCATGCTTCAGTTCGTCTTGCGGGATGGAACAAAAGGCAGCGGCGCCACCGGCACACCATCTTCAACCAGTGCACGGGCTTCCTCGGGCTTTGCTTCGCCATAGATCGCGCGTTCTGGTGCATCGCCCAAGTGAATTTTGCGGGCCTCGCTGGCGAAATCCCGACCGACATAGTCCGAGTTCTCCTCGACCTTGCGCCGCAGTTCGGAAAGTACTTTCTCGATCTCGGGCGAGGACGTGGCCATGGCAACCCGATCGGGCGCAGCCGATGTCGTAGTCGCATCAGATGCCGCGCGACCTGCAGGCTGCACTCTTGGCGTCATAACGGCCTTTTCGACCTTGTCGCACCCGCAGACTGCGCAATTGATCATGCCAGCAGCCAAAAGCTTGTCAAAAGCGGCCGCAGATTGAAACCAGCTATCAAAGCTGTGGCCGTCGTGGCATTTCAAGGCGTATTGAATCATTGCAAGTCCAGCATTCGTTGGGCGAATAGATACCGACCAACATGGCAATATCAAGTCTTGATCTTGACGCACTAGTGCGTCAGGCGCCCGAATCCACGTAACAATGCCGCCAAGTCTGCTGACGCCACACGTTGCGCTGCCTTTTTGGGAGAGTACCACTTGCGCTTGCGTTCCCCCGCCTCCGGGAAAGTGTTGGCCAACCGTCGCACATGCAGCGGAAAAACGTCCACCACGCACACGGCGGACGGTTTGTTGGGACGTTTCTTGACATAGGCAAAGCGCCCCAGACTTTCTGTACCGCACACGCCCAGTGCACCTGCCTCTTCCCAGGCTTCACGGGCCGCCGTCTCAGACGCGCTCAAACCGTTGATCAACCAGCCTTTCGGGATAATCCAGCGGCCTGCCTTGCGGCTTGTGACCAGTAAGATCTTAGCTTGCCCCGCTTCGATGCGATAACATAGCGCCGCAGATTGCGCATAAACCGGCAAAGCCCCCGCAAGCGAGAGGTTTTCGGCCAAAAGCCCGCTATCAAGTTGATTCATGCGCCCGTCAAACACGCGTCATACTCACTGCTCGTCCCGCTTATGTTGCGGTTTATACAGCGAAAGTTACCATATCATGAAGGCTGTGCCAAGTTTTATGCACTTTCCCAGCTTAAGCTTTAAGGCGGCGCGTTAACTGTTGCTGAAGAAATTCAGGTGGCAGGTCCGCATCAATAGCCAAGCGGCGCAGACCGAAATGAACATGGGCGATCTGCTGGTAATATCTGGTGTAGATGAAATTCGTACCGCCTCCGGCCAAAGCCCCAAGAACCGGCACCGATTGCGCCGCCAGTTTCTGACCTAGCACCACCGAAAGGCGCGGTGCCACCATCGAAATCAAGCGCTGCATCGCGGATCCCGTCAGCGTCAGGCGCGTCGAGAAAAAGCCCAGATCAGCGCCGTCATCAGCCTCTAATGGTCCAGCAGCCGACAGAACACGGATCGAATCGAACTTCACGTTCTCTGCGGCTGGGTCAAATCCTTCGCGCGCAGCCGCACCCTGAATCGCACGCAGGATCATGGTTGTCGTCGCTGGCAACTCGACCAAGGCGGTTGAAACACCGCCAAAACCGCCAGCCGCCCCCATCGCGGTGGTCAAAGCCGTATTGACCCACATTTTCTGATCCGGAACCGCATGACGGGATCTATCCGCGGCGCGCACAGCAAGCCATAGCGCCTGTTCGGTCGCCTCGGTCAGCCCGTGCCGTACTGGCAAAGGCAACTGATCCAACAGGGACTCTGCCCCGTCACCCAGTTTGTTCAGCAAAGATACCCCTGCACCGCCAGCCGAAGCATGCAGCCCAGCCAAGCGATCCAGCTCAGCTTCAAGGTCGAGTTTCTCGACAAGCACTACGTCCTGCATCCGAGCCCTCCTGTCCCAAAGACATCGGCACGTCCCGGTGCATTTTCAATAGCACTAACGGCTCCAACGCGTGACGGGCCCCCGAACACCGGCCCATGTCCCGGGTCTCAGTTCCAATCCCAACACCCGATCAGGGTTTGTGGGCGGCGGCATCTCGACCTCCGAAAGCCGGGTGAAGCCAAACCGCGCGTAATACGGAGCATCTCCGACCAGCATGACACGATCCCAACCCTTCGCGCAGCCAACCTCGACCCCTTGATGAATCAGGAACCCGCCCAGCCCTTCTCCTTGGTGCGTTGGATGAACCGCAACCGGGCCCAACAACAAGGCGTCGTGCTCGCCCACATGCACAGGCCAGAATCTTATCGCTCCTGCCAGAATGCCCTGCCCGTCGCGCGCCACCTGAGACAGCCCGGCCACCGGCGGCACATCATCGCGCAGCCGATAGGACGACAGCGCCTCTCGTCCGGGCGCAAAGCACAGGTCAAAGAGCGCTTCGACCTCCCACCAGTCGTCTGGCTCTTCCGGCCTGATCCTGAATTGCTGCACGCGCGCCCTCTTTTACCTGCTGGAATTCGCCCTAGCACTTCGATACGCCTTGGGCAAACGCTTGGAGACCTTATGTTCTATCGCCCCGAAGACGGCCACGGCCTGCCGCACAACCCGTTCAACGCCATCATAACACCGCGACCGATCGGCTGGATCTCGACCCGGGACGCAGACGGGATCAACAATCTTGCACCTTATTCGTTCTTCAACGGTGTTGCCTATACACCGCCCCAAGTGATGTTCGCCACGACCAGCACGAAACACGACCAGGACAACGGCAAGGACAGCATCGCAAATATCGAAGCGACCGGCGTATTCTGCGTCAACGTCGTGGCACATGCGCATCGCGACGCAATGAATGCCAGCTCGGCGGGCCTGCCGAAGCAGATTGACGAGTTCGTGCACGCAGGTCTGACGGCCATTGAATGCGAAACCATCCCTTGCTCGCGGGTTGCAGCGGCTCCTGCAGCGCTGGAATGCAAACTGACACAGATCGTGACCCTTCCGGGTGAAGCGAACCGCGTGGTGTTCGGCGAGGTCATCGGTGTGCATCTGGATGATGATCACATCCGCGACGGCAAGTTTGACGTGACTTCTTTCAACCCGCTCTCGCGACTGGGGTATCGCGACTATGCGGTTATCAGCGAAGTGTTCTCGCTCGACCGTCCCGACGATTGACACGTGGTTCATGGGGGCTCTGCCCCCGCCGCCCGTCGGGCGCCTCCCCCGGGATATTTATAGCCAGATGAAGCAGGGATCCGTTCTTCATCTGGCCCCAAATATCCCGGAGCGCGAGGCAGAGCCTCGCAAAATCCTCAGTGGCCACCCAGAATACCGGTGCGGACCGAGTAATCCACGGCGAGTTCGTAATCCGGGTCGTCATCGCTGTCGACCATCAGGTGACCGGCCTTGTTCAGAAGCTTGTGGCAATCGCGGCTCAGATGCCGCAACATAACGCGTTTGCCCGCTGCCTCATACTTTCCCGCGATATTCTCGATGGCCTGCAGGGCGGATTGGTCCACCACGCGGCTGGCTGCGAAGTCAATGATCACCGTCTCTGGATCGCTTGGAACATCAAACAACTCTACGAACCCCTCGGACGAGCCAAAGAACAGCGGCCCCTGAATTTCGTAAACCTTCGCCCCCTGTTCGGTCGCGGACTCACGACTGACGGCATGGATACGTTTTGCGTTATTCCACGCATAGGCCAGCGCCGACACGATCACACCCACAACAACCGCCACGGCGAGGTCTTCCATGACCGTTACCACCGTCACAAGCACAATCACGAAAGCGTCCGTCAGGGGAACCTTGCGCAGGATGTTCAGCGAGTTCCAGGCAAATGTTCCGATGACCACCATGAACATAACACCAACCAGCGCAGCCAGTGGGATTTGCTCGATCAGCGGCGAGCCAACAAGAATGAAAAGCAGCAGGAAGAGCGCCGCAGCGATGCCCGCAATGCGCGTGCGTCCGCCCGATTTCACATTGATCATGGATTGCCCGATCATCGCGCAGCCACCCATGCCGCCGAAGAAACCGGTCACCACATTTGCCGTGCCCTGCGCGATGCATTCCTGCGACGCGCCCCCGCGTTTGCCGGTAATCTCACCTACAAGGTTCAGCGTCAGCAGAGACTCGATCAACCCGATTGCGGCGAGGATCAGGGCATAGGGCAATATGATTTCCAAGGTCTGCCAGTTCAACGGCACCATCGGGATGTGGAAGCTGGGCAAGCCGCCTTCGATCGAGGCCAGATCACCGACGCGTGGGACGTCCAGCCCGATGCCAATCACAAGGGCCGCCACGACCACGATGCCCGCAAGAGGCGCGGGAATGATGCGCGTAATTCTGGGCATGACCCAGATCACCGCCATGGTCAGCGCCACAAGACCAAGCATCGTATAGAGCTGCATGCCCGAGAGCCACTCTCCACCCCCCATGCCGTGACCGGTGTTTTCCATGGTGCCGGGAACTTTGAACTGACCCAACTGGGCCAAAAAGATCACTATCGCCAAACCGTTCACGAAACCCAGCATCACCGGGTGCGGCACAAGACGAATGAAACGGCCCCAGTGCATTGCACCGGCAACGATCTGCATGATCCCCATCAGGACAACCGTCGCAAACAGGTATTCGACCCCATGCTGGGCCACCAGCGCAACCATGACGACCGCCAGTGCGCCCGTCGCCCCCGAAATCATGCCCGGACGCCCCCCGATCAGCGCCGTGATCAGACCGACCAGAAAAGCGGCGTAGAGCCCGACCAAAGGATGCACCCCGGCGACAAAGGCAAACGCCACAGCTTCGGGCACAAGCGCCAACGCAACGGTCAAACCGGACAACAGCTCGATCCGCAGGCGCGAGAAGGTCAAGCCTTCGTCGGGGACCCAGCGCAGATCGGGTATGGCTAGGCGATTGGCAAAGCTTGCCAGCAAGGCTCGGGGCATTGGACGTCCTGTGGTCAGATATGTTCGCGCGAAAGGGGCCTTCTAGCGGTCAAACGTGGCGCGAGATACGGCGCCAGACGGGAACCTGTTATGCGCCAGGCGCATGGCTGGTGTTCGTGCCACACAAACCGTTGAAGCCACTTGTCAAAAACCGCCCCGACCCTCAGAACTCTTACAACAGTTATTTTCAGCGGAGAACCAGCGTGACCCAAACAAAAATCGCCGTCATCGGAGGATCGGGCATTTATGACATCGATGGTCTAGAAAATGCCGAATGGGTCACTGTGGAAACGCCCTGGGGTGATCCGTCGGATCAGATCCTGACCGGATCGCTGGGCGGGGTCGAGATGGCCTTTTTGCCCCGCCACGGGCGCGGCCATGTGCATTCGCCGACCGAAGTACCCTATCGCGCCAATATCGACGCGCTGAAACGACTGGGGGCGACGGATGTGATCTCGGTCTCGGCCTGCGGATCGTTTCGCGAGCATATGGCCCCAGGCGATTTCGTGATCGTGGATCAGTTCATCGACCGGACCTTTGCGCGTGAGAAAAGTTTCTTTGGCACCGGCTGCGTGGCCCATGTCAGTGTCGCTCATCCGACCTGCCCGCGCCTGTCGGATGCCTGTGAGACCGCGGGCAAGGCCGCGGGCATCACCGTGCATCGCGGCGGCACTTATCTGGCGATGGAGGGACCGCAGTTTTCCTCGCTGGCGGAATCCAAAATGTACCGCGAACACTGGGGCTGCGACGTGATCGGCATGACCAACATGCCCGAGGCCAAGCTCGCCCGCGAGGCCGAGCTTTGTTATGCCTCGATCGCCATGGTCACGGATTATGACAGCTGGCACCCGGATCATGGCGAGGTCGACGTAACCGCGATTATCGCCACCCTGACCGGCAATGCGGAAAAAGGCCGGGCGCTGGTCAAGGGCCTGCCCGCCCTTTTGGGGGCTGACCGAGTGCCCTGCCCGCATGGCTGTGACCGGGCACTGGAATACGCCATCCTGACCGCCCCCGAGAAGCGCGATCCGGCGCTGTTGGCCAAGTTGGATGCGGTGGCCGGGCGGATACTCTGAGCTTAGTTTTGCTGTAGCTTCTGATGCACGTCGTCCCACAGCCCATACGACCAGAGGTCGTTATGGGTGCCGTCCGGGATCACGTATAGCTGCGCCGTGTCGGACATCTCAGCCAGCGCCTTGCCGTGGTGTACGGGGATGGTTTCATCCTCGGTTCCATGGAAGATCAGCGTCGGCACCGTGATGCGTTCGATCAGATCGCGGGTGGCAAACTGGTCTTTCATCAGGGCCGAAACCGGCAGAAACGGATAGCGTTCAGCCGCTACATCGACGGTTGCAGTGAAGGGCGCCTCAAGCACCAGCAACTCGGCACTGGGGCGCTCCGCGGCGACAGCGGCGGCGATACCGGTGCCCAGGCTCTGACCGTGCAAGACCACGTCTTTACCCTCGGCCTGCAGCCGGTCGAACAGCTGGACACCATCCGAGATCAGCGCCAGTTCCGAGGGTTCGCCCTCGCTGCCCGGAAACCCACGATAGCTGGGCGCAAGCAGCCCGTAGCCGGAGTTGAGGATTTCGCGCATCCGGTCGGCGCGGTCGCCCAGATTGCCGCTTTGACCGTGGAAAAACAGCACCGTGGGCGCATCGGGGGTTGCCGCGGGGGCACTCCAGACCGTCAGGACAGTGCCGTCGGCCATGGGTAGCGACAGGGCGTCCACATCTGCCAGACCTACGGTAGCGGGATCGGGCAATTCGCCGTCGGGTTTGTAAAGCAGCGATTGCTGGTTGAAATACATATAGCCGAGGATGCCCGCATAGAGCACCGCCCCCACCAGAACGAGGCCCAGCAGCACGGCTTTCGCGCGCTCGATCCCGCGATGGGTCGCGCTTGGGTTTGCGTGTTGTATCTGCACCATCGGCCTTCTCCTTTGGGTCTGAGGTTGGGCAGGTGGGAGTGGGTTTCAAGATGCGGGGGCGAGGCTTCATCCAATCTTTAACCTGTTGCCGCAAAGCCAATGTGCTGGGCTTTTGCGTTCGCGTTGCTTGAAATGGCCCCGGCCCTTGCCATGTTGGCGCTGATTAATGACGAAAAGGCAGGCACTTAGCGGTCTGTGAGGATTGATGAAACGACTCGATGCACTGGATGCGGCCCGATTTCTGGCCTTTTGCGGCATGGTGCTGGTGAACTTTCGCATCGCGGCTGAGGTCGCGCCGGGGTCGGATTGGGCATCGACCCTGATTGACGCACTGGAAGGGCGCGCAGCAGCTTTGTTCGTGGTGCTGGCGGGGATCGGCATCGGGTTGTCGCGCATCGGGGCCGGGCTGCTGCTGCGTCGGGCGGCGTTCCTGTTTGTGATCGGGCTGATCAACATGACGGTGTTCGACGCTGACATCCTGCATTTCTACGCGCTGTATTTCGTGGTCGGGGCCGCGTTTCTGACCGCCGCTCCGCGCGGGCTGTGGCTGGGGGCGCTGGGGATCGTGGCGCTGGCGGTTATTGCCAATCTGGTCTTTGACTATGCTCGGGGCTGGGATTGGCAGGCATTAACCTATACCGACCTCTGGACCCTGCCCGGTTTTCTACGCAACGCGTTGTTCAACGGCTGGCATCCGGTGTTGCCCTGGGCCGCGTTCCTGCTGGTCGGGATGGCGATTGGCCGGTCTGAACTGCATACGATCTGCATTCAGCACCGCTTGATCATGTGGGGTTTTGGCGCGGCGGTGCTGGCGCTGTTTCCGCAGATGCTGGTGTCGGACCCGGATCTGGTGGCCTATCTGGGAACCGAATCCATCCCGCCCGGCCCATTCTATATCCTCGCAGGCACGGGTTCGGCCTGCGTGGTGATCGGGCTTCTGCTGAAGCTCTGGCCTGTGATCGAACGCCTCGGCATCGCCCGGTTTCTGACCGCGCCGGGACGGCAGAGCCTGACGCTTTACATGGCGCATATTCTGATCGGGATGGGGCTGCTGGACGAGCTTGGGCTGCTGAACGGATCGCTGAGCGCACCGCAGATCGTGGGATATGCGGTGCTGTTCTGCGCGCTGTCCTCGGTGTTCGCATTGCTTTGGTTCCGCAAATTCAAGCGCGGCCCGCTGGAGGCGCTGATGCGGCGCGTGACCGAGCGGGCTTGACCTGACCGCCAACGCCGGGCTTGGTGTGGGAAACGCCCCGATAGGATGACCCATGTCGCTTGATCTCTGGCTGGCCTTTGTGGCCGCATCGACCGCCCTGCTGCTGATCCCCGGCCCGACCGTGCTGCTGGTTCTCAGCTATGCGCTGTCGAAAGGGCGCAGCGTCGCCGTTGCTTCGGCCACCGGGGTGGCTTTGGGCGATCTGGTGGCGATGACCGCCTCGCTTCTGGGGTTGGGGGCGCTGGTGCTGGCCTCGGCCACGCTGTTTACGGTGCTGAAATGGGTGGGCGCGGCCTATCTGGTCTGGCTTGGTATCAAGCTGCTGCGCAGCGCGCCCTCGGGCGGGTTGCAGACGGTTGAGACCGAGCGCGACGTGACGGCCCGCAGCGTCTTTGGCCATGCCGCAGCGGTCACCGCGCTGAACCCGAAATCAATCGCCTTCTTCATCGCCTTCGTGCCGCAATTTCTGCGCCCCGCAGACCCTCTGGGCCCGCAATTCGCCATCCTGATCGCCACGTTCGTCGGCCTTGCCGGGCTGAACGCGCTGGCCTATGCGCTGCTGGCAGACCGCCTGCGTCAGATGATCGGACGCGCGGGCGTGATCACCGCCATGACCCGGTTCGGAGGGCTGACGCTGATTGGCATGGGCGTCGCCACAGCAGTCTTGCGGCGCCCGGCCTGAGTCTAGTCTTCAGCGTTTTCCTTCATGAATCCCCGGATGAACCGGCGGATTTCGCGGGCGGCGGATGTGTCTAGTTCCTTGCACAGCTCGACAAAGGCATCCCGCTCATCCTTATCGAGCCGCAGAACCAACTGACTGTTTTTCTTGGTCGATTTCTTGCCGTCTTTCTTCGCCACGCGCCCTGACCCCGTTCAGACCTTGATTCATATCGAGATGCAATGTATATACATAGCATATAAGATGTAGATATCGGGCACATAACACCAAAAGTGAGATCAAAGCAATGAACCTTCATGTCGCGCAGGCTTTTCTTCTTCGGGATCAACGCAATTGGCGCAAACCGCATCTTTCGTGGTTGCCGGACGCCTTGTACCGGTACTACGGTCTGCCCAACACCATTCGCGGCCGCCACAAGTAGCCGCAGGGGGCAAACATTTCTTGCATGGTCGACCCTTATGGGCCAAACACCGCCGCGTGTTTGATGCCAAAGGGGTGAGCCATGTCCAGAAACAAAACGGTCAAGGATTACATTCGGACCATCGTCGATTTCCCGCACGAAGGGATCATGTTCCGCGATGTCACCACCCTGTTCGCCGATCCGCGCGGGTTCCGCATGGCGATCGACCAGATGCTGCATCCTTACGCGGGCGAACAGATCGACAAGGTCGTGGGCCTTGAGGCGCGCGGTTTCATTCTGGGCGGTGCTATCGCGCACCAGCTGAGCGTAGGCTTCGTTCCAATCCGTAAAAAGGGCAAACTGCCCGGCACCACGATCAGCCAAGACTATAAGCTGGAATACGGCGAAGCAATCGTGGAAATTCACGATGACGCCATTCAGCCGGGTGAGAAAATTCTGGTCGTAGATGATCTTCTGGCCACTGGCGGCACTGCGGCAGCCGGCATCAAGCTGATCGAGCGGTTGGGCGGCGAGATCATTTCCTGTGCCTTCATCATCGACCTGCCCGAGCTTGGTGGGCGCAAAATCCTGGAAGACATGGATATGGACGTGCACGTTCTTTGCGCGTTCGAAGGGCTCTGACCGTCACGTTCTTCACATAATTGTGATTGGAATATCAGCGACGCGCTGGCTTAGCGCGCCGCGAAACGCATTCAAGAAACATCAGCGTTCGAAATCTGTGATCCCCTGCCGACCTGACCACGTAGTCCCGTTGATGCCACTTAGGGCATTCTCAACAAGGGAACCTTATCATGTTGCGCAAATACGCTGTTGCCGGAGTAGCTAGCATTCTGTTGACCACCTCTGCCCTCGCGGGCGGTCACTCGAAAGACATTGTAGACACTGCAGTGAATGCGGGTAGCTTTGAAACGCTTGTTGCCGCTGTTCAGGCTGCCGAACTCGTTGATACCCTGAAGGGCGACGGCCCGTTCACCGTCTTTGCTCCGACCGACGAAGCATTCGCCGCCTTGCCCGAAGGTACGGTTGAAAACCTGCTGAAACCCGAGAACAAGGATCAGTTGGTCGCGATCCTGACCTACCACGTTGTTCCCGGCAAGGTGATGTCAGGCGATCTGTCCGATGACATGACAGCCGCAACCGTTCAGGGCGGAGATATCACCGTGGATCTGGACAACGGCGTCATGATCAACGACGCGAACGTCGTCCAAGCTGATATCGAGGCTGAAAACGGCGTGATCCATGTGATTGACAAAGTCATTCTGCCTGAAACCTAAGGCTTAATCGCGGCCTGACCCAATGTCAGGCCGCGTTCAATCCGGCAGCACCGCGCCCGGATTCATTATTCCGATGGGATCAAGGGCACTTTTGATGGCCCGCATCGCGTTCAACTTGGCCGGATCACCATACCGCCCCAAGTCGTCTGTCTTCAGACGCCCCACACCGTGTTCTGCGCTGACGGAACCGCCAAACCTATGCACAAGGTCATGCACAGCGCGTTTGATCGCCGACCTTCGATCGACATAGTCCGACCGGTCGCCCCCCGGCGGCGGGAAAACATTATAGTGCAGATTTCCATCCCCCAAATGCCCAAAACAATTCACGCGGAATGGCCCCAGCGCCGCTACCACCTGCTTGCCCTGCCTTATGAACGCAGGGATATCAGAGATCGGGACAGATATGTCATGGCTTGATACGGAACCGATCAAACGGTTGGCTTCCGGGATGTTCTCGCGCACAGCCCAAAGATCGGCGCGCTGCGCCTCGCTTTGCGCGATCACACCATCACCCACCAAACCACGCGCCTCGGCACCGGAATAGATCGCTGCAAGGGTTTCTGAGGGCTCTTGTCCCTCTGACAGACCCAGTTCGATTAGAACGGACCATTCCGGCTGCACAGCAAAAGGTTGTCGTATGTCCGGTAAAACCTCGGTCAAGAACTGCAGACCCTGACGGTGGATCAACTCAAAAGTGCTCACCGCTTCGCCCACCTTGTTGCGCATCAGCGAGAGCAGATCGATCGCAGCCTCAGGGGATGCCACCCGAAACATGGCCGTTCCGACAGCTTTGGGTTGTGGGAACAGTTTTAGTGCCGCTGCAGTTATGATGCCAAGCGTTCCTTCGGAGCCAATCAGTAGATTGCGCAGGTCATAGCCGGTGTTGTCCTTCCGCAATCGGCTCAGCCCATGCCATATCTCACCGCTGGGCAGAACGGCCTCTAACCCCAGACACAGATCGCGCGCATTCCCATAGCGCAGCACATTTACACCGCCCGCATTGGTGGCCAGATTGCCGCCGATCCGACACGACCCCTGCGCCGCCAGCGACAGCGGAAACAAGCACCCGGCCTGATCCGCTGCAGCCTGCAGGTCCGCCAGAATAGCACCGCCTTCGGCAATCATGATGTTCTCGGTTGGATAAATCGCGCGGATTTCAGTCATACGCTCAAGCGAGAGGATCAGCGGCGCGGGGCCCTCGGCCATGACCTGCCCGCCCACAAGCCCGGTCCCGCCACCATAAGGCACCACCGGCACCCGCGCCCCATGCGCATATCGCACCAGGGCCGAGACCTCTTCGACGGAACGTGGCATCGCCAAAAGCCCGCCTTGACCAGCAAACCGGCGACGCGGTTCTTCAAGATAGCGATCCGCCAACGGACGCAGCACATCACCACCAAGCCCATCGCGGATCGTACGGGCAAAAGACTCATCGGCAGGGTTCAGTTCCATGCCCCATCCCTGCCAAAGGCGATCACCAGCGACAAGCCCTATTCCAGATCGATCAAATACTGCGGCTCTAACACAACCACCGTCGGGCGGTCCGGCAAGGTTCTCAGTGACACAACTATCTCAGACACCCCATCGCGCTCGACCGGGAAGGTTTCGCGGATATCCACCAGAAACCGCTCCAACGAAAACCCCGAGAACCAGTGCATCGGAATAATGACCGAGCTTTTCAGCCGCTTGAGCACCTCGATCATCTCGGGCAAAGGCATCGTCGTGCCCCCGTCTACCGCCGCCATCACCACATCGAGCCGTCCCAACGCCGCAAATTGCTCGTCCGAGGGGATATGATGCAGATGGCCCAGATGGCCGATGCACAGACCTTCGACCTCGAACACAAAGATCGAATTGCCGCGCTCCTCAACACCCCCGTAAACCGATCGGATATCGGTCGAGACGTTGCGCACCAGCATCTCGCCCAGATCAAGGTAGTGATCAATCCCCTGTCCAAACTCGCCCCAGCCCGGCAGAACATGCGGGATGGCCGGGTCGGGATGTGCCGTCCAATGGGTACTATGCGCATGGTTCATGGTAACCACATCCGGGATCAGATCCGCACCCCCGATGAACCCGGTAAAGTCCGTGACCGCATTCAAACCGCCCTGCGTCTGGATCAAAAACGACGCATGGGCGACATAACTGATCCGCACCGAAAACTCCGGCACCGGATCCTGCCAGGCGGCCTTGTGCAAATACTCAATACCGGGTGCCGCATCAGCGATTGCAATGCAATGGCTCGGGCGGCGCTCCTGCGCCACCGCCCCACCTGCAATCATTATCAGCCCAACAACACTCCACCGCATGACCCAAGTCTAGCGCGAAACGCGGCCAAGTCATGCCCCTTGTTCATCTGGCCAAAAATATCCCGGGGGAGGCGCGACTTGTCGCGACGGGGGCAGAGCCCCCTACCCTGCGTCCGTCCTGCCCCGCCGATCCGACCGCAACGAAGCATAAAGAACATGCGTCCGCCACCGCCCGTTGATCTGCAAATAAGACTGCGCCACGCCTTCGTACTTGAACCCCGAGCTCTCCAGCAAGCCGCGTGAGGCTTTATTCTCGGGTAGACACGCAGCTTCGATCCTGCTCAGGTCCAAGCGGGTGAAAGCATAATGCACGACCGCTCCGATGGCCTCACGCATGAAACCCTGGCGGGCAAAA
Organism: Ruegeria sp. G10; assembly: GCF_056533645.1. NCBI lineage: Bacteria > Pseudomonadati > Pseudomonadota > Alphaproteobacteria > Rhodobacterales > Roseobacteraceae > Ruegeria > Ruegeria sp. G10. The sequence continues at coordinate 383,338 of NZ_JBQFOQ010000001.1, forward strand.
GCCTGCCCGGTCCAGTAGCCCAGTGTCCCGGCCTGAGCTGGCCCTCGGCGTACATTGTCCAGAGTGATCGCACCCAGCAACAAATCATCGCTGCGGCGGAACAGAAACAGCGGAATCGCCGTTCCGCTGGCCACGGACCGCTGCGCCCAATAGACCCGGTTGGTAAACGACTTGCGGCTCAGATGATCACTGGCCCAGACCGGCTCCCACGGCACCAGATAGTCTTTTGACGCCCGCCGCAGCGCGGCCCAGTCGTTGAAGTCGGAATGCACGGGCGGGCGCAAGGTCAGGCGCTCGGTTTCAAGTTTCAGCTTGCGTCTGCCCAACAGCATCACGCCGCACGCCTCTCCTGCAGATCGGCCAGCGTCGGCGCCCCCGAGATCGGACCATAAAGCGCCAGCGCCGCCGGGGCCTGCACTGCAATGTTCTCAGCAAAGGCCCGCACATCCTCGGTGCTGACGGCATCGATCTTGGCGACAGTATCCTCAAGCGACGGCACACGCCCCCAGATCTGCACCAGCCGCGCCAGACGCTCGGCCCGGTTCGAGGGGCTTTCCAAACCCATCAGCATCCCGGCTTTCATCTGCGCGCGCGCACGGGCGACTTCCTCGGCGCTCATATCCTCAGCGGCGCGCTTCATCTCGTCGATCGTGATGGTGGCCAACTCAGCGACCTGATCGGCCGATGTGCCTGCGTAAATCGTGGTCGTCCCGGTGTCAGCATATGCCCCGGTCTGCGCAAAGATCGTATAGCACAGCCCGCGCGACTCGCGCACTTCCTGAAACAGGCGCGAGGACATGCCGCCGCCCAATGCCGTCGAATATATCTGCGCGGTATAGATCGCATCATCGCGATAGCCGGGGCTTTCCAGAGCCAGCGCAAAATGGGCCTGCTCCAGCTCTTTCTCCTGCCGTGCTTCGCCACCGGTGAAGCGGGCGGTTTCCGGTATCAGACCTTTGCGCGGCTGCAGATGTCCAAACATCTCTTCAGCCATTTTCATCAGCGCATCGTGATCCACGGCACCCGCCGCCGACAGGATCATCTGCTCGGGGCCATAATGCTCGGCCACAAACCCCGAAAGGTCCTCGCGCGAAAACGCGCTAACCCGCTCGGTTGGCCCCAGAATGGTCCGACCCAAGGGCTGGTCATGATAGCTCTGCTCCTGCAGCCAGTCAAAGATCACATCGTCGGGCGTGTCGTAGGCTTGACCGATTTCTTGCAGGATCACGCCGCGCTCCACCTCGATCTCGCGCGGGTCGAAAACCGGGTTCAGAACAATATCGCCGATCACGTCCATCGCCAGCGCCACGTCGTCCTTCAGAACGCGCGCATAGTAAGCCGTCACCTCGCGCGAGGTATAGGCGTTGATATAGCCGCCCACATCCTCGATCGCCTCGGCAATTTGCAGCGCGGAACGACGCTCGGTTCCCTTGAACGCCATATGCTCAAGGAAATGGGCGATGCCATTCTGTTCGATCCGTTCATGCCGCCCACCGGCGGTTACCCAGATGCCGATGGCTGCTGACTGCAGCCCCGGCATATGTTCACTGACGATACGAAAGCCGTTCTTCAGCTGGTCTTGTCTGACTGTCACTCAGCGATATGCCTTCTGATATGATCCTCAAGGGCACCCAGATCGTTGGCAATCCGTGTCACCCGTTCCGGACGTTCATACAGATCAGACATGCGGGATGGAAGGGGGGCATGTTCGCCGCTCGCCTTCTCGACCGCTGCCGGGAATTTCGCCGGGTGCGCGGTGGCCAGAGTGATCATCGGGACGTCAGCCGCGCGGTGATCCTCACCAACCTTGATGCCAATGGCCGAGTGCGGGCAGACCAGTTCGGCACTATGGGCCAGCGTATGCTTGATCGTCTCCAACGTTTCATCCTCGGACACGCGTCCCGAGTCAAAACTCTCACGCAACGCTTCCATCGCGCCCTGACTGACATTGAAGCCGCCGGTTTTGAGCTCCTCCATCAACTGCGCCACGGCCGCGCCATCTTCGCCATAGGCATAATACAGCGCGCGCTCAAAGTTCGAGCTGACCTGAATGTCCATCGACGGACTAACCGACGGGATCGTCTCGCCCTTGAAATATCCCTCACCCGACAGGCACCGATGCAGAATGTCGTTCTGGTTGGTCGCCACCACCAGACGGTCGATCGGCAGACCCATGCGCTTGGCCAAATAGCCCGCGAAGATGTCGCCGAAATTGCCCGTGGGCACGGTGAAACTGACCTTGCGATGCGGCGCGCCGAGGCTGACGGCGGCAGAGAAGTAATATACGATCTGCGCCAGCACCCGGGCAAAGTTGATCGAGTTCACACCCGCCAGTTTCACCCCGTCGCGGAAGTCGAAATCGTTGAACATATCCTTCAGCGCGGCCTGACAATCGTCGAAATCGCCATCCACGGCCAGCGCGTGGACATTGCTATCGGCAGGCGTCGTCATCTGACGGCGCTGCACCTCCGAGACACGACCATGCGGGAACAGGATGAACACATCCACCGCGTCCAGCCCGCGAAACGCCTCAATCGCTGCTGATCCGGTATCACCACTGGTCGCGCCAACGATGGTCACACGGTCATTGCGCCTCTTCAGGGCCACCTGAAACAGTTGCCCAATGAGCTGCATGGCAAAGTCCTTGAAGGCCAGCGTGGGTCCGTGGAACAGCTCCAGCAGGAAGTGGTTCTCGTTCAACTGCTTCAGCGGCGCGCGGGCGTCGTGGCCGAAACCTTCATAGGCACGGGCGATGATGTCTTTGAACTCTTCCTCGGTGAACGATCCGCTGACATAGGGCCACATGACGCGAAAGGCGATGTCCTCGTACGGCAATCCGGCCATCGCCGCGATGTCATCGTGGCTCATCACCGGAACCTCGGCAGGCAGGTACAGGCCCCCATCACGGGCCAGCCCTGTCAGCATCGCCTCTTCAAAACTCAGTTCGGGCGCCTGCCCTCGGGTCGAGATGTATTTCATGGCTCATCACTCTCAGAATCGGCACGGCTGCGCCACAGGAAGTACCCGGTCATCGCAGCCCAGACCAGAGCCAGACCAAACCAGGTGATTGCATATTGCAGGTGATCGTTCGGGATGCCCGCCGTGTCCACAGGTAGAGGCGTTACATTCGGGTCGGTCTCGGACCGGGCAATCAGCAGAACGGGCTCGGTGCCCAATGCAGCAGCCAGAGCCGGCACATCGCGGGCAAACCAGATGTTGCTGTCGATGTCAGGATCGGGTGTATAGCTGTCGATCTCATCAGGCCAGTGCAGGTTGCCTGTGACCTCCATCGGGCCCGTCAGACGCTCGGCCTGTTTCGCCGTTGTGGGTACAAATCCGCGATCTACCAGAATGGCCCTTTCGCCGGTGCTGAAGCGCTGAATGATCCGATAGCCCGCCCCGACTTGTTTGACCGACACCAGAACATGGATTTCGCCTGGCTCCATCTCACCCCTGATAGTCACGGGCAGATATTTGTCAGCCTGTTCCGAGACCGTCTGCGGCAGCGGCACCGGCGTGGCAGAGATACGGCTGTCAATCTCCGCAAGCACACCCTGTTTCCATGCCAACCTGTTTACCTGCCAGACACCCAGCGACAGCAGCACGCCCAGACCGGCGAGACCGAAGATCAGCAGGAACAGAGTGCGGCGCATGACAGGATCCTACCTTGTTGCGGGAACCGGCGTCTTGTTAAGGGGCGTGCGGGCCGAATTGCAACCACGCAATTGTATGGGGCGCAATCTTGCGCCCCTTATCGTGAAAAAGCCGCCCCTTGGGGCGGCTTTTGCAATTGGATTATCCCGGCTGCGCTACATCAGCGGGGCCTGACCCCAGATGTAGACTGCGAAGAACAGGAACAGCCAGACAACGTCCACAAAGTGCCAGTACCAAGCCGCCGCTTCAAAGCCCACGTGCTTCTCGGGTGTAAAGTCACCCTTGAGCGCCCGGATCAGACAGACCGTCAGGAAAATGGTCCCGATAATCACATGCGCCCCGTGGAACCCGGTCGCCATGAAGAAGTTCGAATAGAACTGGTCGCCACCGAATTCCCAGCCCTCATGGGCCAGCAGTTCATAGTATTCATAGGCCTGCAACAGCGTGAACAAAATGCCCAGAACGATGCCGATCGCCAGACCATTGATCAGCGCCTTGCGGTCATTGTCATGCACCAGCGCGTGGTGCGCCCAGGTGATCGCACAGCCCGACAGCAACAGCACCAGAGTGTTGATCAGCGGCAGATGGAACGGATCGACCGCGTGGATATCCGGCTGGATATACTCGGTGCCGGCATAGTCGTACATCGGGTACATGCGATGCTTGAAGAACGACCAGAACCAGGCAAAGAAGAACATCACCTCGGACATCACAAACAGGATAAAGCCGTAACGCAGACCAATGCGGACGACCGGAGTGTGATCGCCCTGGCGGCTTTCAGCCACCACTTCGGACCACCAGGCGAACATGGTGTACAAGACGCCGACCATTCCCATCCAGAAAATCCACGGTGTGATCCCGTGCATCCACAGAACGGCCCCCAACAGCATCACAAAGCCGGCAACCGCACCGACCAGAGGCCAGATCGACGGTGCCAGAATGTGATAATCATGATCTTTTGCGTGTGCCATCAGCGTCCCTCACCTACAGGCGTTAGTTCTTGTTTGTCTCAGCCTGCACGTCAAGGGCGGCATAGCCCTCGGGCAGGTCAATTTCGTAGAATGTATACGACAGCGTGATCGTATGCACATACTTGGCTTCCAGATCTTCGACCATTTCCGGATCGACGAAGAATGTCACCGGCATCTCGACCCGCTCACCGGGCTGCAGGACCTGCTCTTCAAAGCAGAAACAAGCAATTTTCTGAAAGTATCCACCGGCTGAATACGGGGCGACATTGTAGGACGCCTGCCCCGCAATCGGGCGATCCGTCGGATTGTAAGCTTCGTAAAAGGCCAGACCGGTTTCACCGATGCGGACTTCCATCTCACGCTCGACCGGCTTGAACTCCCATCCCATGCCCTTGGCTTTTGACGCATCAAAACGCACGGTGATGGTGCGATCAAGGATGTCATCGGGGGCCGCTTCGGCGACTCCGGTTGTTCCACCAAACCCGGTGACCCGACAGAACCAGTCATAAAAAGGCACTGCCGCCCATGCCAGGCTGCCCATAAGGACAACCGTACCAACCGTCTGAGCAACTGTTTTTTGGGGACCGGACAACGGCATCAGTTTTGCACCTCTTGTGTCGCCATGTTGAAGTTCGTGCCCGAGACCTTGACCACAGTCAGGCCGAAAATGATCACGATGAACGCCGCAAGCGTCAGGCCAACACCCAAATTGCGGCTGAACCGGCGCTGATGCAGTTCGTGGCTTTTGCGCAGGCTCATGACCAGCCCCCCAATCCGTAGGGTTTCAGCAGGGCCTCGGCCAGAATCGCGCCGAAATGCAGGAACAGGTACAGCAGCGACAGCTTGAAGAAACTGCGCTCGACCTTGAAATTGTCTGCTTCCGAGTCGTCCTCGGTCCGGCGGGAAATCTGCCATGCGCCGCGCAGGAACAGAGCATTCATCACCACGGCAACCGTTAGGTAGATCGGCCCGCCAATGCCCGAGAATGACGTCCCAACTGCAAGCATCGCCAGCAGAGCTGTGTAGACCAGAATGTGCCAACGCGTTGCGCGGCGGCCATGGGTTACTGTCAGCATCGGCACGCCTGCATCGTCGTAATCGGACCGCATAAACAGCGCCAGCGCCCAGAAATGCGGCGGCGTCCACATGAAGGTCAGGGCGAACATCAACCACGGCTCAAGCGTCATCGATCCTGTGGCTGCAACCCATCCGATCACCGGGGGGAAAGCCCCTGCAGCACCGCCGATCACAATATTCTGCGGCGTCGAGCGTTTCAGCCACATCGTATAAACAACGACATAAAAGAAGATGGTGAAGCCCAAAAACGCGCCCGCAAACCAGTTGGTCGCCAGCCCCAGCATGATCACCGACAGGCCGGACAGCGCCAGACCCAGCGCCAGCGCCTCGCCCTCTTCAACCTTGCCCGAGGGGATGGGGCGGCCCTTGGTGCGCTTCATCACCCGATCAATATCCGCATCCCACCACATATTCAGAGCGCCAGACGCACCGCCGCCGATGGCGATGAACAGGATGGCGCAAAAGCCGACAAACGGATGCACGGGAACCGGCGCGGCCAGCAGACCGACCAGAGCGGTAAACACCACCAGCGACATCACCCGCGGCTTCAGCAGGGCGAAATAGTCGCCAAAGCTGGCCTCGTCCGCGCGGGGCTGCGCGGTGACGGTGCTGGCGTTGAAGCTTGCGTCGCTCATATCCGGTCCTTTTCGGGGCAAAAGCTGCGCGAAACCCGCGCAGCCCGCATGTTTTACCTAACCCGCAACGGGCTTAGTTCGAGGCCACCTGATACGAAGCAGGCTGACCCGCATACTCTTCCACGGCACCCTGCAGCCATTCCTCATAGGCCTCTTCGCTGACCACTTTGACGGTGATTGGCATATAGGCGTGGTCCTTGCCGCACAGTTCCGAGCACTGTCCGAAATAGACACCTTCCTTGTCAGCCTGGAACCACAGCTCGGCCAGACGACCGGGCACACCGTCCTGCTTCACGCCGAACGAGGGGATGGTCCACGAGTGGATCACGTCGGACGCGGTGACCTGCATCACGATAACCTTGCCCACGGGCACGACGACGGCGGTGTCGGTGGCCAGCAGCCACTCGTCTTCGCCATAGCCTGCATCGGCCAGCTTGGCGCGCATCGCGTCGTCCAGAACAAACGGGGTTACGTCCGCATCCGCCGGGCGCGCGCCTTCGTCCAGAGTGGCCGGGTGGCCCAGCAGATAGCTGTCAAAGGCGAAATCGTGATCGACATATTCATAGGTCCAGTACCACTGGTTGCCCACAACCTTGATGACCACATCGCCCTCGGGAATCTCCTGCTGCTTGAACAGCACCGGCAGCGAGAAGGCACCGATAAAGACCAGAATCAGGATCGGGCCAAGGGTCCATGCAACCTCGACCGGGGTATAGTGCGAGAATCGCGCCGGGGTCGGGTTGGCGCGCTGGTTGTAGCGCACGATGCAGTAGACCAGCAGACCCGCGACGAACACACAGATCGCGGTGATGATCACCAGAATCATCGCATCCAGCGAGTGGATACCTTCGGCCAGACTGGTGGCAGCGGGCTGAAAGCCCATGCCGCCATCGACCGGCTTGCCAATAATCTCAAGCTCCTGAGCCATGGCGGGAAGGCTGGAGAGGGCTGTCACAAGCCCCGAAAGCATCAAAGCATTCTTCATTTTCTGTCCTGATCGTTTGATCTTTGCGTCCCTGGCGAAAAGGTGTGAATCGGTCGCACCTCTCCCGTTGTCTTTGGCCGCGTTAAAAACCATATTCCTGCGGGTAGATAAAGCAAAATGCTTGCGTCAAACAGACGCTATTTTTGATCTGGATCAAACCGGAAAGGTCGCAACCGATGACTCAGGCCCCGTTTCGCCCCTTTGAAAGCACACTTCCGCAGGATGAGGCGCTTGCGGTTCTGCAATCGGCCACTGCCGGAGCCGAGGACGGAGAGCTGTTTGTCGAGCGCCGGAAATCCGAGTCTCTGGTCTTTGATGATGGCCGTTTGCGCACAGCATCTTATGACGCGTCCGAGGGGTTTGGTCTGCGCGCCGTACAGGGCGAGGTGGCCGGATATGCCCATTCCACAGATGTTTCGATTCCGGCCCTGAAACGTGCGGCTGAAACGGCGCGGTTGGCGGTTGGCGACGGCGGCGGCACTCTGTCCGCGGCCCCGCGCGCCACGAATATCCGGCTTTATACGGACGAAGACCCCATCGAATCCGCAGATTTCCCCGTCAAAATCGAGACCCTGCGCGCCATCGACGCCTTCGCCCGCGATCTGGACCCGCGCGTAGTGCAGGTCAGCGCCACCATCGCAGCCGCCGTGCAAGAGGTCGAGATTCTGCGCCCCGATGGCGTATTGGTGCGCGACGTGCGCCCGATTACACGCCTGAATGTCTCGGTCATCGTGGAACAGAGCGGACGGCGCGAGAGCGGCTCGGCCGGGGGTGGCGGTCGCGTCGGGCTGGACGGGCTCATTGATCCGGCCGATTGGCAGGACAAGGCACGCGAAGCGCTGCGTATTGCCCTCGTCAATCTGGATGCGGTGCCCGCCCCCGCGGGCGTGATGGAAGTCGCGCTCGGCCCCGGCTGGCCCGGTATCCTGCTGCACGAGGCCATCGGGCATGGGCTGGAAGGCGATTTCAACCGCAAGGGCAGTTCGGCTTTTGCCGGTCTGATGGGGCAGCAAATTGCATCGAAAGGGGTGACGGTGGTCGATGACGGCACCATTGCAGACCGACGGGGCTCGATCACCGTGGACGACGAAGGCACGCCCAGTTCGCGGACGGTGCTGATTGAGGATGGCATTCTGACCGGCTATATGCAGGACCGCCAGAACGCCCGCTTGATGGGCGTTTCGCCCACCGGCAACGGGCGGCGTCAGAGCTATGCGCATAAACCGATGCCGCGCATGACCAATACGATCATGCTGGGCGGAGATGCCGACCCTGCCGCGCTGGTGGCCGATATCAAGGATGGTATCTGGGCGGTGGGATTCGGCGGCGGTCAGGTGGACATCACCAACGGCAAATTCGTCTTCTCCTGCACCGAGGCCTATCGCGTCGAAAACGGCAAGATCGGTGCGCCGGTCAAAGGGGCCACGCTGATCGGCGACGGGCCGTCGGCTTTGAAACGCATCCGTGGGTTGGGCAACGATATGGCGCTGGATCCGGGGATGGGCACCTGCGGTAAGGATGGCCAATGGGTTCCGGTCGGTGTCGGTCAACCGACCGTGCTGATGGACGGGCTGACGGTAGGCGGTTCGGCGGCCTAAGTCAGAATCAGCGAACGCACAGGGGCGCAAGGTTAACGCCGTGCGCCCCTAATAGGCGCGACCATCGCAATCCGCGCCAAGAAAATTCGTACGAATTTTCTCCACCATCTCAAAGACATAAGGAACCTCTCATAGGCGACACCTGAATAAATCGCATCTAATTTTCTTCGATTTACAAGCTGTTAACCCCAAACCCCGTAAACCAGTTCTGCAATCAGGCGGAGCATCGGATGACCGAAGAGCAGCTTTCTTCCAATCACCCCCCACTCCCACCCACCACGGAAGAGGACCGGTTTTCCTGGCTCCGTCTGTTGCGCTCGCGGAAGGTTGGTCCGGCAACGTTTCGTCGGCTGCTGCGTGAACATGGCTCGGCGCAGAACGCGCTGGCCGCGCTGCCTGAAATGGCACGCGCTGCCGGGATAGAGGGCTATGAAATCTGCCCCCCCGGCGTAATCGAGGCGGAACTCAAGGCCGCAAAAGCCGCCAATGCGCGGCTTTTGTGCCTTGGGGCCGCCGATTTTCCCAAGTCCCTGAATGACCTTTCGGACGCGCCCCCTCTGCTGTGGGCGATCGGAGATATCTCTCTCGCGCAGAAACCTGCAATCGCCATGGTCGGTGCGCGAAACTGCTCTTCCCTCGGTGCACGGATGGCGCGCGGGCTGGCGGCCGAATTGGGGACACGAGGACATATCATCGTGTCAGGTCTGGCCCGGGGAATTGATACATCGGCCCATCTTGCAGCACTCGAAACCGGCACCATTGCCGTGATGGCGGGCGGCGTGGACGTGATCTATCCGGCAGAGAATACGGATCTCGCGCGACAGATCGCGTCACAGGGCCTGCGCCTGTCCGAACAGCCCATGGGCGTCACGCCCCAAGCTCGGCATTTTCCGCGACGCAACCGGATTATCTCGGGCCTTGCGCAGGCGGTTGTAGTGGTCGAGGCCGCAGCCAAATCCGGCAGTCTGATCACCGCCCGCGATGCGCTGGATCAGGGCCGAGAGGTTCTGGCCGTGCCCGGCCACCCCTTCGACGCGCGCGCTGCCGGGTGCAACCTGTTGATTCGGGAAGGGGCGACGCTCGTGCGGTCCGCCGAGGACGTGATCGAGGCTCTGCCCCCACAGGACGATCTGTTTCGCGAACCTGCAGCTCCACCGCGCCCTGCGGCTCCTGCGCCTGCAGCAGTGCTCCAGGCGCAGATTCTGGAACGGCTCGGCCCCTCTCCCATCGCTGAGGACCAGCTGTTGCGCGACATCGCGGCCTCGGCCGGGGACCTCGGCCCGGCGTTGATCGATCTGGAACTCGATGGTCGAATCCAGCGTCAGCCGGGCGGGCTGTTGTCGCTGGCTGGTTGACCGCCGCGCGGTTACCGACACACATCGTGCGACACCGAGCGATATCGGTTAGATCACTGAAAACAAGCCACTTTTGTGATCGCGAAAGGAACGCATTGACAATTCCGGTTTGCCCCACACATTTTGCAGCACCATAGAAGGCGCCCATTTCGTCGAGCGAGGTTTCCCCCTAAATGCCCGTAGTTGTTGTAGAATCTCCGGCCAAAGCAAAAACGATCAACAAGTATCTCGGCCCCGACTACACCGTTTTGGCCTCATACGGCCATGTGCGGGACCTGCCCCCCAAGGACGGATCGGTCGATACCGACGACGATTTTGCTATGAAATGGGAGGTCGGCAATGACAGTCGCAAGCACGTCAAAGCCATCGCCGATGCACTGAAAGAGGACAACGCCCTGATCCTCGCCACCGACCCCGATCGCGAGGGGGAGGCGATCAGCTGGCACCTGCAGGAGGCACTGACCAAGCGGCGTTCGATTAAGAAAGACACGCCGGTCAGCCGCGTGACCTTTAACGCGATCACCAAGGATGCCGTGACCGAAGCGATGCAGAACCCGCGTGAGGTCGATATGCCCCTGGTCGAGGCCTATCTGGCCCGCCGCGCGCTGGATTATCTGGTGGGCTTTAATCTCTCGCCAGTCCTGTGGCGCAAACTGCCCGGCGCGAAATCCGCAGGCCGGGTGCAATCGGTCTGCCTGCGCCTGATCGTGGAACGCGAGATGGAGATCGAGGCCTTCAAACCGATTGAATACTGGTCGGTCAAGGCGCAGTTCGAAACCCCGCGTGGACAGACCTATGAGGCGCGTCTCGTCACCTATGCGGGCAAGAAGCTGGACAAGCACGACCTCAAAGACGCCACGCAAGCCGAACTGGCGGTTCAGGCGATCACCAGCCGGGCGCTCAGCGTCACCTCGGTCGAGGCCAAGCCTGCCGCGCGCAACCCCAGCGCGCCGTTCATGACCTCGACCCTGCAGCAAGAGGCCAGCCGCAAGTTCGGCATGGGCGCGCGCCACGCGATGCAGGTGGCGCAGCGGCTCTATGAGGCGGGCTACATTACTTATATGCGGACGGATGGCATCGACATGGCACCCGAAGCCGTGGCCGCCACCCGCGATGCGATCTCGGACCGATATGGCGCCGAATACGTGCCCGACAGCCCGCGTATCTATAAGAACAAGGCCAAGAACGCGCAGGAAGCGCATGAATGTATCCGCCCCACGGATATGTCGCGGGATGCCAAGGCGCTGAAGGTGACAGATGAGGATCAGCGCAAGCTGTATGATCTGATCTGGAAACGTACCATCGCCTGCCAGATGGCCGCCGCCCGGCTAGAGCGGACAACGGTTGAAATCGGTAGTGACGACGGTCAGGTCGGCCTGCGCGCCACGGGTCAGGTGGTACTATTTGACGGGTTCATGCGTGTCTATGAAGAAGGCCGCGATGACGTGGCTGATGATGACGAAAAGCGCCTGCCGCAGATCATGCAGGGCGATCCGGCGCGTTTTGCCAAGACCTCGCTGAAGGATCAGTTCGCAAAGGCCGAGGATAAGGCTGCGATCCTGTCCGACAACGAGGCCGTGCTGGCGCTGCAGCACCACACGCAGCCGCCGCCGCGCTATACCGAAGCCACTCTGGTAAAGCGGATGGAGGAGTTGGGGATCGGTCGCCCTTCGACCTATGCGTCGATCGTCACAACGATTCAGGACCGTGAATATGTGCGCAAGGACAAGAACCGGCTGATCCCCGAGGAAAAGGGCCGGATCGTCACGATCTTTCTGCTGAATTTCTTCCGTCAGTATGTGGGCTATGAGTTCACCGCCAATCTGGAAGAAGAGCTTGACGACGTCAGCGCAGGCGACCGGGACTATAAGGACCTGCTGGGCAAGTTCTGGCGCGATTTCTCGGCGGCAATTGGCGAGACCTCGGAACTACGCATTTCGGAAGTGCTGGACAAGCTGGACGAGGCGCTGGCCCCGCAGCTGTATCCTCCGCGCGAGGACGGTTCCGATCCGCGCATCTGCCCGAAATGCGGTCTTGGCCAGTTGCACCTTAAGACCTCGCGCACAGGCGGGTTTGTCGGCTGCGGCAACTACCCCGAATGCACCTATACCCGCCCCATCGCGGGTGAAGGTGCCGAGGGCGACGAAAGGTTGCTGGGCGAGGATGCCGGAGATGAGATCTGGCTGAAATCCGGCCGGTTCGGGCCTTATGTGCAGCGCGGCGAGCCAACGCCCGAGAACAAGAAACCGCCACGTGCCTCGCTGCCCCGTGGGTGGAGCAAGGATGACATGGATCTGGATAAGGCCCTGACGCTTTTGTCCCTGCCTCGCCAGATTGGTGAACACCCCGAAGGCGGCATGATCACCTCGAATTTTGGGCGCTTCGGACCTTATCTGATGCACCAACTGGCCGACGAAGCCAAGCCGGTCTATGCCAACCTCAAAGACCCCAACGATGTCTTCGAGATCGGGATGAACCGTGCCGTCGAACTGCTGGCCGAAAAGCGCGCCAACCCGGGACGCGGACGGCGGGCGGCAGCGAAACCGTTGAAAGAACTGGGCGACCACCCCGATGGCGGTGCGATGCAGGTTCTGGACGGGCGGTATGGACCTTATGTGAAATGGGAAAAGGTCAACGCGACCATCCCCAAGGATATCAAGCCCGAAGACGTGACGCAGGAAATGGCCATCGAACTGGTCAATGAGCGTGCCGCCAAGAAAGGCACCAAGAAAAAGGCGGCCCCCAAGAAAAAAGCCGCGCCCAAGAAGGCGGCCAAGAAAGCGGGTTAGGTAGAAATACCACAACCCCCTTGGATTCGTTGACTTCCCTGTGACGTGGCGGCACAACTCGGCCCAACACCACGTCATTGGGGGAGTTTTCCATGAAGAAAGTCTATGCCAATGCCACTGAGGCGCTCGATGGAGTGATCTCGGACGGCATGCTGATCGCCGCGGGTGGCTTTGGCCTGTGCGGCATCCCGGAGATGCTGCTTGAGGCGATCAAAGCCTCAGGGGCCAAGGATTTGACATTTGCGTCGAACAACGCGGGCGTGGATGATTTCGGCATCGGCATCCTGCTGCAGACCAAGCAGGTCAAGAAGATGATCAGCTCTTACGTCGGCGAAAACGCCGAGTTCATGCGCCAGTATCTGAGCGGTGAGCTTGAGTTGGAATTCAACCCGCAAGGAACTCTGGCCGAGCGTATGCGCGCCGGTGGCGCAGGCATCCCCGGCTTCTACACCAAAACCGGCGTGGGTACCGTGATCGCCGAAGGCAAAGAGCACAAGGACTTCAACGGTGAAACCTATATCATGGAGGAAGGCATCTTTGCCGACCTCGCCATCGTGAAGGCCTGGAAAGCGGACGACACCGGCAACCTCGTGTTCCGCAAGACCGCTCGCAACTTCAACGTGCCTGCCGCGACCTGCGGCAAGATCTGCGTGGCCGAAGTGGAAGAAATCGTTCCGCGTGGCTCGTTGGACCCCGATTCGATCCACCTGCCCGGCATTTACGTGCATCGCCTGATTCAGGGCAGCCACGAAAAGCGCATCGAACAGCGCACCACCCGCAAGAAGGAGGACGCATAATGCCCTGGGACCGCAATCAGATGGCCGCGCGCGCGGCAGAGGAACTGGAAGACGGCATGTATGTAAACCTCGGCATCGGGATTCCGACGCTGGTGGCGAACTACGTGGGTGACAAGGACATTACGCTACAGTCTGAAAATGGAATGTTGGGCATGGGCCCCTTCCCGTTTGAGGGCGAAGAGGATCCCGACCTGATCAACGCAGGCAAGCAGACGATCACGGAATTGCCACGGACCTCATACTTCGACAGCGCCACGTCTTTTGCCATGATCCGGGGCGGCAAGATCGCCGCCGCGGTGCTTGGCGCGATGGAGGTGGACGAAAAGGGCGATCTGGCCAACTGGATGATTCCCGGCAAGCTGGTCAAAGGCATGGGCGGCGCGATGGATCTGGTGGCCGGTGTTGGCCGCGTGATCGTCGTGATGGATCACACCAACAAGCATGGCGATTCCAAAGTGCTGAAGGAATGCACGCTGCCCCTGACCGGTCAGGGCGTGGTTGATCGCATCATCACCAACCTGGGTGTGCTGGATGTGGTCGAAGGTGGTCTGAAGATCGTCGAACTGGCCGATGGTGTCAGCGAAGAGGACATGCGAGCGGCGACGCAGGCGGCAATCGTCGGATAATCAGCTATCCAACTGGTGCGAAAAGGCCCGCTGCGATGCGGGCCTTTGTCAGTTTGCCGTCTGGAAAACACAAGGATCCGAGACAAATTGCGGCGGCGTGGTGCACAAAGCACTTGCCACCTGAAACGCCGCGAGCACCTTTGGTACATAGTCCCGCGTCTCGGCATATGGGGGCACGCCACTGTGTTTGCGCACCGCCCCTTCACCTGCGTTATAGCCCGCAAGCACCAGAATCGGGTCCTGTCCGAATTCTTCCATCAGCCAATGCAGATAGCGTACTCCGCCCTCGATGTTCTGCTCGGGCCTGAAACTGTCCTTTACCCCGAACCGTTCAGCCGTGGCGGGCATAAGCTGCATCAGGCCCTGCGCCCCGGCCGAGCTTACAGCCCCCGCGCGACCGGCTGATTCCACCGAAATCACCGCCAACACCAAGGCCGGAGACACGTCGGTCCCTACGGTCGAGCGCAGGATATCGACACCGCGCTCGTTCACAATTTGCTGTAAGGTTTGCAAACGCGGCGCGGATACGCCTGCAGAGGTCACTGCCTGCACGGCTGCTCTTAGCCGGCCGGCATTGGCCTGTGCCAGCTCAGGCGAGACGCGGTTCCAGAACGCTTTGTAAGACCCAACCGGCTTTTCCTGGCCGGTCCCAGCGATTTTTGGTGGTATCGAGGCGGGCACCTTTGCGGGCGTGACCTCAGTTGGTGTCTCAAGTTCGACACCGGTGCTGGGCGCCGACGGTGCAGCGGCATGTTGTTCTGGTGTGATCTGAATGGTGACCCGCACACGTTCGCCCGGCTTGGGGGCCGAAAGTCGTTTGTACACACCGCGTGGTTCCTGCTCGGTCGCGAACGCCGGAGATATGGCACCAATCAGTACCACTACCGCTCCGGCGCAAAAGAGCGCGTTACGGATACACATTTGCCTGCCTCGATTTTTATCTTTTGAGTCAGTTTGAACCCCAGAACGCCTCACAACACCAGAAAAACAAAGCGAATTGGGGCAATTTCGCCTCATTTGCCGCTATTTTGCATCGCTTGAGCGGTGCTGGCAAAAAAAGGTAGGATAAATTTTCATTTTTTTTCAGTTGGTTACAAAATTTATCACCAAAAAGTTAAGCTTTGAGTGAAAAAAATCGGGATCGGCCCAATTCCTGCCACGCACAAGGGTCAAACATAGGTCCATACCGAGACGATCGGGAGCGGACTGAGAGAGGAAGCTCTGAAAGACGCCGAGGTTTAGATTACTTTTTTGATCCTTTAGGAGGGACGTAACATGATCAAGTTCATCAAGAACTTCCGCAAAGACGAAGACGGCGCCGTAACTGTAGACTGGGTCGTTCTGACCGCAGCCGTAGTCGGCCTGGCAGCTGTTGCTTACAACGCAATTGGCAGCGGCACCTCGAACATCTCTGCTGCAATCGGCACCGAACTGGGTGGCGTTGCAACTGACACAGGCAACCAGAACCTGAGCACCGACTTCTAATAGTCTTGCAGATTTGAACAATATGGTGGGGGCCATGCTTTCTTGGGCTTGGCCCCCTTCCTTTTGCAAACTCAAATTTTGGCGTTCATATGTTGAAAAGAATCGCAAAGTTCTCGACAAGCGAAGACGGCGCAGTCACAGTTGATTGGGTGGTGCTTACGGCGGCTGTCGTGGGTATGGGAGTCTTCATCGGGCTCTACATTGCGCAACCCGTCGACAACATTGATGAAGAAGTTGGCCAGAAACTCACGGCCTTGGAAGCTCAAAGCATTACTGTAAACTTCAGGTCTTCTGGCCCCTGAGCACAGGGGTTTTATTGGTGCGAAATGCACGAACGGGAACAAAATCATACATTGTCCCCCTTTTCGACACAATTCGCATATAGGCAAAGCTAAACGTCGTCGTAAGTTTATGGCGGAACGATTCAAAGAAAGTGATGCGAGGGGATGTAGATGCGCGCGGTATTTGGACTTGTCCTGCTAGTCGGGGTGGCTTTGGCCGGGGGTGCTGTTTACATGGCCCGTGATTACATCTCACAGCATCAGAACCAGCTCGCCCGTGAGCGCCAAGCAGCACAAGATGCTCTGGCGCAAGTGAATAACGTTAAAACTGTAAGTGTACTCGTAGCCGACAAAGCCTTGAGGTACGGAGAACTCTTAAAAGAAGAAGATATCCGAATCGTCAATTGGCCAGAAGATGCAATCCCTGAAGGTAGCTTTACGGATTTGACGGTACTTTTTCCTGAGACCGGTGACAAAGAACGCTTTGTATTGCGCGCCATGGAAAAAGATGAAGCGGTAATGGAGGTTAAAGTGACCCGGCCCGGTGAATCCGCAGGCCTTACATCACAACTTGAAAAAGGTATGCGTGCATTCGCGATCAGTGTCGATGTTGCATCGGGTGTATCGGGCTTCCTGCGCCCCGGAGACAGAATAGATGTCTATTGGACAGGTTCGGTCCGCGGTACGGGTTCCAGTGCAAATGGCGAAATCACTCGTCTGATTCAGACCAACATTCAATTGATTGCTGTTGACCAGACTGCAGGCTCAGACCTAACGGGTACTACGATTGCCCGAACGGTCACTGTATCTGCCACACCTGAACAAATAGCAGCGCTGGCACAGGCGCAAAACACTGGACGTCTTTCTCTTGCCTTGGTCGGGGCTCAAGATGATGAGGTTGCGAGCGCTATCGAGATCGACCAGCGCAAGCTGCTTGGAATCGAGGAAGTCGCACCCGAACCTGTGGCACCACAGAAAAAGGTCTGCACCATCCGTACACGCCGTGGCAGCGAGATCGTCGAGACCCCCATCCCCTGTACAAACTAACACTAATTCAGACTGTTACAGGATAAGGGCCGCGCACTACGCGCGGCCTCATTCATTTTGATGTTGCCCATTGTCCACATAAAGAAAATTCCAGAAACCCTTGATTATTGCAATAAATCTGGTTTTCGCGCAGGGTTCTTGGATAGAGGTCAAAAGACCCATGAAAATGAGTGGTGATCGGAGAGGCAGGTCACATGACAATACGTTCCTGGATCAGCGCAACCCTGCTGGGGTTGACGCTTGTAATGGGCTTAACCAGCGATGCTGCTTGGGCCGAAAATCTTCGCGTGGTCAAGAAGGGTACAGCCGAATCGCTGGATGTCCCGGTAAATCGCGCAATCGTTGTTGAAAGCGAAGAACCGTTTGCCGAGATCAGCATCGCGAATGCTGGCATCGCTGACGTTTCAACACTCTCAGATCGCACGATCTATGTACTCGGCCGCGCGCCGGGCATGACAACGCTGACGTTGTTCGACGGCGCAGGTAATCTTTTGACCAACGTACGTGTCCGGGTTGCCCCGGATGTGACCGAGTTCAAGGAAAGGCTTCGCCAAATTCTGCCGAACGAACGAATCGAGGTACGCACCGCGAATGACGGCATCGTTCTTTCTGGCACCGTTTCGAGCAGCGCCCGCCTTGCGCGGGCACTCGAGCTTGCAGAACGCTATGCACCTGAGCGCGTATCGAATCTTATGAATGTCGGCGGCGTGCAGCAAGTCATGCTGAAAGTTCGCTTTGCCGAGATGAACCGCTCGGTCGCCAAGAACCTGTCGGCTTCTTTGGGTTTCGGCGGTGGTGATGTAACCGCTGGTTTCAACACGCTGAATACGCAGGGCGCGCTATCGAACGCTTTGGCTAACAACATTCCAATCGCTCAGACCAATACTGGTGCCATCTTGTTCGGCTTCGGAGCTGGCTCAACTCAGATTCGGCTGCTGCTGGAAGCGCTTGAATCCAAAGGCTTAGCTCGGAGTTTGGCAGAACCAAATCTGTCTGCGCTTTCCGGACAAGAAGCCGAGTTCCTGGCTGGTGGTGAAGTCCCCATCCCGGTGCCACAAGACGACGGGGTTGTTGCAATCGAATATCGCCAATTCGGCGTGCAGGTGTTGTTCGTTCCTCGTGTTGTTGATGGGGATCTGATCAACCTCGAGATGGGTGCATCGGTCTCTAGCATCGACCCCAACTCCAATTTCACGATCAACGGCGACACAGTCCCCAGCTTCATCGTTCGCGAGACAAAAACAACTGTTGAACTGCGCGACGGCGAAAGCTTCGCAATCGCCGGATTGATCGAGGATGATTTCTCAGATCTGAGTAATCAGGTACCCTGGTTGGGTGATGTGCCGGTCCTTGGCGCATTGTTCCGCAGCGCACAGTACCAGCGTGAGCAAAGCGAGTTGGTCATTATCGTCACAGCGCATCTGGTCTCACCAACACGCGGCGAGGCTTTGGCCCTGCCCACTGATCGGGTGAAACCGCCCAGCGAGTTCGATTTGTTTGTAAATGGCAAAGTCGCTCGAACTGAAAGAAGCGGTAATGGCGCTGCATCCGAAGTCGCCAAACAGGATTTTGGTCAGTCTTACGGCTATGTCCTGGACTAATGGGAAAGGATAGGACCAATGGATAAGTGGATAATAGCGCTGTCTCTTTCGGTCGCAGTTGCAGGTTGCACACGCGAGGCCGGGTACGAGATCGACGCCGGAACTTTCGGGAACGCCACGCTGAATAATATTCAGGTTCTCAACGGCGAACTGACCTATGGCCAAATCTTGGCGCAACGTTTCGCCGCTGAGGTGCCGACGCAGATAAACTTTGCGTTTGACAGCGCAACTCTGGACGCTTCGGCCCAACGCATCCTGTTGCAACAAGCTGCTTGGATTAAGCGGTTTCCAGAAGCTCGGTTCCGGGTTTACGGCCATACCGATGCGGTTGGTTCAACCGCCTACAACAAACGGCTGGGACAACGCCGCGCGAATGCTGCGGTTGCTTTCCTGACGCAACAAGGTATCTCGCGTTCACGGCTTGAAGCTGTTGTTTCGTTCGGCAAGTCCAGACCCCTCGTCGCAACCGAGAATCGGGACCGACGCAATCGCCGAACGGTTACCGAAGTCTCAGGCTTTGTGGGTCGTCACCCCAGCGTTCTGGACGGGAAGTATGCTGAGATCGTCTACCGCGATTATGTTACGAGCGCGGAGACAGCCAGCGACATCAATGCCGAGCAAGATACCGGCGGCTGATAATCCCCAGGTCATGGGCGACATTGTCGCCCATTTCCCTACAATTGGTTCTTTTGCGCCCAATTCTTGCCCAACTTCCAAGCGACGTTGTGAACAATTGGGTGACCTGCGGCCAAAATTGACCGCATCGGGCGACAGCAAACCAGAACTGACCTTTCCTACGTTCACCTCGGTTTGCCCAGCCCTCTCGACGAGGATTGTGTTAATGACGAGCGCGACGCCGCAAGACGAAAATACCGCCATTCTGGCCTGTACGATCAGCCGCGATGTCCAGAATTTCGATCTGCTGATCGAAGATATGGAGACCGCACTGGGAGAGCGCTGGGGTGACCTTGGATTTGCTGAGGCGCTTGCGTTTTTCAGTCAACCCGAAGCAGAATCACTGCAGTTTGTCGCGCTTGCTCTGGACGGCGATGACGAGGACAACCTGACCTTGATGGGTGAGATTATTACCCAGGCCAAAGAAAAGGGTATCAAGGTCGTTCTGATCGCCGAAGACGTCACACCCGCTGCGTTGCACCAGCTTCTGCGCAAAGGCGCGGATGAGTTTGTGCCTTACCCGCTTCCCGAAAACGAGCTTCAGGAAGCCATTAACCGTATGAATAAGCCTGACCCTGTCGCCGCCCCACAGGCGGCAGGCGCGCCTCTGGTCAACGGCACGTCGAAGGAAGGCGCACTGTTTGTCGTTCAGGGGCTGGCCGGAGGCGTCGGTTCAACCACCATGGCCGTCAATCTGGCATGGGAATTGGCAACAGTTTCGAACAAAGAGGCCCCAAAGGTCTGCCTGATTGATCTGGATCTGCAATACGGCACCGTGTCGACTTATCTCGACCTACCCCGCCACGAAGCTGTGTTCGAAATGCTCTCGGACACCGATTCAATGGATGAGGAATCCTTTGGGCAAGCGCTACAAAGCTTTGAGGACAAGCTGCAGGTGCTGACCTCACCATCGGATATGATCCCGCTGGACATTATCACTCCGACGGATATTCAGCGCGTCATCGACACCGCTCGCACCCATTTCGACTATGTCGTGATCGACATGCCCAAAACCCTTGTGCAATGGTCCGAAACGGTTTTGCAGGCCGCCCATGTCTATTTCGCACTGATCGAGCTGGACATGCGCTCGGCGCAAAACGCATTGCGCCTCAAGCGTGCGCTGCAGGCCGAGGAGCTTCCCTTCAACAAGCTGCGTTTTGCAATGAACCGCGCGCCGAAGTTCACCGATCTGAATGGAAAAAGTCGCGTCAAACGGATGGGAGAAAGCCTTGGCATTTCGATCGATCTGCTTTTGCCGGATGGTGGAAAACCCGTGATGCAAGCCGGAGACCACGGCCTGCCGCTGGCGAGTTCCGCAGCCAAAAACCCGCTGCGCCGCGAAATCGCGAAGCTGGCCCAGTCCCTCCATAGCCTCGGCAGCAGCGACGCCGAAGCCGCTTAACACGAAGGAGAGCTGCCCGTGTTCTCAAGATACAAGAAACAGCCTCCGGCGCAGCCGGTTCAAGCCAAAACGCCCGCCCCGGCGCCGACAACCGAACCCGCCGCCGCATCTTCGGCGACCGCTGTGGCACGCAAACCGCTTAAGAAAAAAGCCGCCGAGGTTGTGGGCAACGACAAAGATCGCAAGCGCAAAGAGCGGTTGGGCGAAATCAAACTGGAATTGCACCGCGAACTGCTTGAAAACCTCAATCTCGCGGCGCTTGAAAAGGCCAGCGAGGCCGAGCTGCGCACCGAAATCAGCGCAATCGCAAGTGAAGTGCTTGAAGCACGAAATATCGTTCTGAACCGGGAAGATCGCAGTCAGCTCAACAAAGAGCTTTACGACGAGGTCACTGGTCTCGGACCGCTCGAGACACTGCTTCAGGACGACTCCGTCAACGATATTCTCGTGAACGGACCGCAACAGATTTTCGTCGAACGTCACGGCAAGCTGGAAATCAGCGACATCACGTTCAAGGATGAAAAGCACCTGATGCGGATCATCGACAAGATCGTCTCCGCCGTGGGTCGCCGTGTCGATGAATCAAACCCTTACGTTGACGCCCGTCTGGCCGATGGGTCGCGTTTCAACGCAATGGTGCCGCCAATTGCCGTTGATGGCTCGCTGGTTTCCATTCGTAAGTTCAAAAAAGACAAGCTGGGTATTGATGATCTGGTCAATTTCGGTGCGTTCACCGAAGAAATGGCCGCCTATTTGCAGGCCGCCGTCTCGACGCGCCTGAATATCATCGTCTCAGGCGGTACCGGTTCGGGTAAAACCACCACGCTGAACGCTTTGTCCAGCTTCATCGACGATGCCGAACGCATCCTGACCATCGAGGATACGGCGGAACTGCAACTGCAGCAGACTCATGTCGGACGAATGGAGAGCCGCCCCCCCAACGTGGAAGGCAAAGGTGAAGTCAGCCCGCGTGACTGTCTGAAAAACGCCCTGCGGATGCGTCCAGACCGCATCATCGTGGGCGAGACGCGTGGCGCCGAAGTGATCGACATGCTGCAGGCCATGAACACCGGACACGATGGCTCGATGACCACGATCCACGCCAACTCTGCCCGCGACGGGATATCGCGTCTGGAAAACATGATCGCGATGGCTGGGATTGAGATGCCAATCAAGGCGGTTCGTAGTCAGATCGCCTCCGCTGTAAACCTGATCGTGCAGGCCAGCCGTCTGCAGGACGGTTCACGCCGGATGACGTCGATCACCGAAATTACGGGGATGGAAGGTGACGTGATCTCGATGCAGGAAATATTTCGATTTCAACGTGTTGGCCTGACGCCAGACAACAAGATCATCGGTCACTTCACGGCCACTGGCGTGCGCAGCCACTATTCCGAGCGCTTCCGCCTGTGGGGCTTTGACCTGCCCGCTTCGATCTACGACCCAACCACGATGTAGGAGACCGGGGAAATGCAACTGCCTGTTGAGGCTCTCATATATGTTGGCATATTCGTTGGGGTTCTGGCCCTGGTCGAAGGTATCTACTTGGTTGCTTTTGGCAAATCGATCAGCCTGAACAGCCGCGTCAATCGTCGTTTGGACATGATTGACAAAGGGATCGGGCGCGAGCAGGTCCTGGAACAGCTGCGCAAGGAAATGCAGCAGCACATGAAATCACAGACGATACCGCTGTATTCTCTGCTGGCAGACAAGGCGCAAAAAGCTGCAATTGCCTTCTCGCCTGCGCAGTTGATCATGATTATGGTGCTGGTTTCAGTGGTCGCATTCTTTGGCCTGAGTATCGCAACCGCTACAGAAACAGCACTTCGCATCGCCATTTCCATCGCGATCGGGGTAGGTGCTGTATATGCCTGGGTAAGCAACAAAGCGAAAAAGCGCATGTCTCTGATTGAAGAGCAGCTGCCTGACGCCGTCGAATTGATGGTGAGATCCCTTCGCGTTGGTAACCCCTTCGTTTCTTCGGTCCAAATCGTGGCGAACGAGGTCGAGGACCCGCTGGCAACCGAATTTGGTGTGATTTCGGACGAATGCGCCTACGGTCGGGATGTAGGCGAAGCGCTTAAGGACCTCGCTGAGCGGCTGGATATGCAAGATCTGCGATTCCTCGCCGTTGCTGTCTCGATCCAACAACAATCCGGTGGCAACCTGGCTGAAATCCTTGCCGGTCTGGCGAAGGTCATCCGGGCACGGTTCCGTCTGTTTCGCCGCGTGAAAGCGATCACTGCAGAAGCACAATGGTCAGGTAAATTCCTGTCCGGCTTCCCGCTGTTTTGCTTGGGTTTCATCATGGTCAAAGATCCAGGGTACTATGACAACGTCATCGACCACCCTTACTTCATCCCCGCATGCTTTTTTGTCGGCATCATGCTGACGCTTAACCTGATCGTCATGCGCGTTCTCACCAACATCAAGGTCTGAGGGGCAGGTTATGGAATTCCTTTATTCAATCAATGATATGATCACCGAACATCTCGGTGAATTCGGGCCATTGATCATCATTGGTGTTCTGGGGCTGTTCATGATCCTGGTCACAATACCGCTGATGCTGAACCAGCCCGAAGACCCATTGAAGAAGCTGCAACGCTCGACGGCAGCTCCGAAGAAAACAAAGAAAAACGACAAGAAAGAACGCCTCAGAACTGCGGGTCGGAACGAACAGCTTGAGAAGTTCGCGAACTTTCTGGAGCCGCAGAACAAAGAAGAATACAGCGCAGTAGAACTCAAGCTTCGGCAGGCCGGTTATCAATCCAAAGACTCTGTTCGGTTTTATCATTTTGCACAGTTTGCGCTTGGTATCTTTGGTATTATTTTGGGTGTTTTGTTCGTGACCCTCTTTACCGACGGACAGGAGCTGACTGCACAGGATATGGCCATTCGCGTGCTTGTTCCCGGCGCGATCGGTTACTTCTTCCCGAAGTACTGGATCACACGGCGCGTTGCAGAGCGTCAGGAAGCCATCACCGCAGGTTTCCCCGACACACTGGATCTGATGTTGGTTTGCGTGGAAGCCGGACAATCGCTGGATCAGGCGATTGTAAGGGTCGCCGCAGAAATGAAGGCGTCGTACCCCGAAATATCCGAAGAATTTGAAGTTGTGGCGTACGAAATGAAGGCAGGTAAAGAGAAAGATACGGTCCTGCGCGATTTCGCAACGCGGTGTGGGGTACAAGACGTCAGCGCCTTCGTCACGGTTATGATCCAATCTGCGTCTTTTGGTACACCAATTGCCGACGCGCTTCGTGTCTATGCCGATGAAATGCGAGACAAGCGCGTGATGCGCGCTGAGGAAGCCGCTAACAAACTGCCAACGAAAATGACGCTGGCGACTATGACGCTTACAGTTCCTCCGCTATTGGTTATCTTGGTTGGTCCATCGGCAAAAGGCATATCGGAGCTTGGAAACTAGCAGATCGAGTTTGACACTTATCGAAGTGCTCAGGCTCTGCAGCCTCAGTCTTAGAAAAGTACTGCTTGCCACCATGGTCTTGACCATGGTGGCTTCTTGCACCGAAGGACCTTCGGCCAACGGCCCTTTCGCGCCCGGGATAGACCCTGATGGGCCGGCGGTTGATGAAATCGCGGCAGGCAACCGGTTGATGGCTGCCGGTGAGTATGAACTGGCCCTTGATTCCTTCACGCGAGCTGCCCTGCAGCAGGGAATGACCCCTGAGGTCCTGACCTCACTTGGCACCGCCAATCTGGGTCTGCGCCGGATTGGTCAGGCAGAGCCTCTGCTGCGTCGCGCCGTAGAGGATGATCCGGACTGGCCCGTCGCCTGGAACAATCTGGGGGTCTTTTTGATGGAGACCAACGAATATGCCGAGGCCGCTCAGGTGTTTCGCAGGGCCTTCGCTTTGGACAATGGCGAAAGTGACGCAATTCGAGACAATTTGCGGTTAGCACTCGCAAAAATGGAAAATCCTGTTAATAATACCGCACAAGAACAAGAATTTGAGCTGGAGCAGCGTGGCAACGGGGAATTCGTTCTGCGCAGAATACCGGCAACAGAGGCAGAGCAGTAAAAGGACGCAAAAATGCGCCACCCCTTCTTGATTCCGACGATGCTTGCGTGCGGGCTGGTGTTGACCGCCTGCGCAAAAGAAACCCAAGAAGAAAAGGTCGAACGGACATTTCAGGAGGTTAACGTCATTGACGAGACCAACCTGAATGACGTGATGCTGAATGCGGCCGACCCGAACGAAGCTGTCACCTATTTCCACGGTGCAGCCACCAAAAATCCTGACCGGATCGACCTGCATCGCGGATTGGCAATCAGCCTGACACGCGCCAAGCGCAACACCGAAGCGGCCGCAGCCTGGAAACGCGTTCTGGGCATGAAAGGCGCAAACAATTCGGATCGCGTTGAATATGCGGATGCGCAGGTGCGCAGTGGCAATTGGGACGGCGCGAAGGCGACGCTCGACAGCATCCCTCCGACGTATGAAACGTTCAAGCGTTATCGGCTTGAGGCCTTGGTCGCCGATTCCCGCAAAGACTGGAAAAGCGCGGATCACTTTTATGAGACCGCGGTCGGCCTGACCACACGTCCCGCGGGCGTCATGAACAACTGGGGCTATTCCAAGCTGACACGTGGCCAGTATTCCGAAGCCGAACGGTTGTTCACTGAAGCCATCCGAAACGACCAATCGCTGTTCACCGCGAAGAACAATCTGGTGCTGGCCCGCAGCGCGCAGGGCAACTACAGCGTACCGGTTGTTCCAATGACACAGATCGAGCGTGCACGTCTTCTGAACACGATGGCGATCTCGGCGGTCAAGCAAGGTGACATCAACCTTGCAAAGAACCTGTACCGCGAAGCGATCTCGACTCATCCGCAGCACTTCGACGAGGCTGTCCGGTCGCTGCGTGCGCTTGAGGATGCCTGATCTATGGTGATCCCTGCGGCAGCGGCGACGTGGTTCCTGCCCTTCGTCCTGCCAATCTGCTTCTACGTTGCCTTCACGGATATGCGCGAAATGCGCATCAAAAATCACGCTGTCCTTGCACTGACCCTGGTTTTTGTCGTCGTGGGCTTGATAGCTCTGCCGCCCTGGTCCGGCGAATGGGTTGCGGGGCGTTTGGGTCCACTATCGGTAGCGTTGCCTGTTTACGGCTGGCAATTGCTTCATATCTTCGTGGTTTTGTTGCTCGGCATCGTTTTGAACGCCGCCGGTGTGATGGGCGCGGGCGACGCCAAATTCTGCGCCGCCGCAGCACCGTTCGTCTGGACCGGAGACCTGATGTTGGGAATGGTGATTCTCGCAGCCACCACCCTTGGCGCTTTTGTGGCCCACCGGCTGGCCAAGCACACCCGCCTGCGTCAGGTTGCGCCGCACTGGGAAAGCTGGGATCGTGGCAAGCAGTTTCCGATGGGATTGCCGCTTGCAGGTAGTCTTGCCATCTATCTGATCCTTGGGACAATTCAAGGATCGTAAACAATCATCAGTGCGCCTTTTGCGCGCCTTGGTCCTGCCACAAAGCGGCGTCAAATTTTCCTCAAACGGCCCGTTTACGGGCTTCTGATGTGATAGTTGACGAACGAGTCCCGCTCATGAATATGCAGACGACCTCGGTTATGGCCCCCCCTGCCCCCAAAGGGTTGGCTGAAATGCAGCTTCCGCTGGTGATGATGCGGGACATCCTGCTGAAAACGATCTTTCGCAAGAACGTCGACACAGTGACCGAGGTCGCAGCTGCGGTCTGTTTGCCCGGCTCGGTCACGCAGGAACTGATTGATATCGCGCGCGAACAGAAACTGCTTGAGGCCACAGGGACCCTGAATGCCAACTCGGGCAACGAGATGGGCTATCAACTCACGGATGCGGGCAAGGCGCGCGCGCTGGATGCGCTGAGCCAGTCCGAGTACTTCGGCGCGATGCCGGTCCCGCTGGACGTCTACCGCGAGCAGGTCAAACGCCAGTCGATCCGCAACATTCAGGTCACACGCGACCAGCTGACAGGGGCAATGGGCCATTTGGTTCTGCCCGACAGTCTGCTGGACCATCTGGGCCCCGCCGTCAGCGCTGGCCGCTCCATCCTGATGTATGGCCCACCGGGCAACGGTAAATCCTCGATCTCGAACGGTATCCGGGACGCGCTGGGTGACAGTGTTTATGTTCCCTGGGCGATCGAATACGCCGGCCAGGTCATCACGGTTTACGATCCGATCGTGCACACCGCGATCGAGCAAGAGGCCGACGACCCCAACAGCCTGCGCCGCCGCAAACGGTTCGACACGCGCTACGTGCAATGCGAACGCCCCACTGTTGTAACGGGCGGTGAACTGTCGCTCAGCATGTTGGATCTGGTCTACAACCCCACCGCACGGACCTATCAGGCGCCGCTGCAGCTGAAATCCACCGGCGGCATCTTCATTGTGGACGACCTTGGACGTCAGGCCGAGCCCCCTCAGGCCCTGATCAACCGCTGGATCGTTCCGCTGGAGGAAAGCAAGGACATCCTTGGCCTCCAATCGGGTGAGAAGTTCGAAGTTCCCTTCGACACGCTGGTCATCTTCTCGACCAACTTCCACCCGAATGAAATCTTCGACCAGGCGGCCCTGCGCCGGATCTTCTTCAAGATCAAGATCGACGGCCCGAACCAGGAAAACTTCCTGAAAATCTTTGCCATGGTGGCACGCAAACGCGGCATCCCGCTGGACGAGGCCGCTCTGGTCCATCTGTTGAAGGTCAAGTATCCGACCATCAACAATATCTACGCGAACTATCAGCCGATCTTCCTGATCGACCAAATGATCGCGATTTGCGAGTTCGAGGGCATCCCCTATCAGATGAGCCCCGATCTGATTGATCGAGCCTGGGCAAATATGTTCGTCAGGGAAGAAAAGATCATCCACTGACCCCCTATCCTTCTGATCCTTGGCGGGTAATCTGCACCCATGACGCAGATTCCCGCCCGGATTAGCGATTGGTTTGCCACCAAAGGCTGGTCGATCCATCCCCATCAGCAACAGATGTTCGACCGGGCGCAGGACCCGGCGACTCTGCTGATCGCACCAACGGGTGGAGGCAAGACGATGGCCGGGTTTCTGCCGTCCTTGTCCGAACTGGCCGACGGGGCGCATGGCGGGCTGCACACGATCTATGTCTCACCGCTCAAGGCATTGGCGGCCGATATCCGCCGCAACCTGCGCACGCCCGTAGACGAAATCGGCCTGCCCATCCGCATCGAAGACCGCACCGGCGACACTTCGGCCACGCAAAAGAAACGCCAGCGCGCTGACCCACCGCATATCCTGCTGACCACGCCAGAAAGCCTTGCCCTGCTGACCTCATACGAGGATGCGCCACGGATGTTTCGCGGGATACAGCGCATCATTGTTGACGAGATACACGCGCTGGCCGAAAGCAAGCGCGGTGATCAGTTGATGCTGGCGTTGGCGCGGCTGCAAACGCTCTGCCCCGGTCTGCGCCGGGTTGGCCTGTCGGCCACCGTGGAAGACCCCGAAGGCATTGCACGCTTTCTGGCGCGCCACCCCGACCCCTGCCGCATCATTCAGGCCGATCCCGGACCGGATCCCGATATCGCCATGCTGCAAACCGACGAGATGCCCCCATGGTCCGGCGGCGGCGCGGCCTATGCGATCCCGGCGGTGCTGCAGCAGATCAGGCAGCACAAGACCACGCTGATCTTTCACAACACCCGCGCACAGGCCGAAATATTCTTTCATAACCTCTGGCTTGCGAATGATGACGGCCTACCCATCGGTATCCATCACGGCAGTCTGGACCGGCAACAGCGCGAACGGGTCGAGGCCGCGATGGTGCGCGGTGATTTACGGGCGATTGTTTGCACAGGCAGCCTCGATCTGGGGATCGACTGGGGCGACGTGGATCTGGTCATCCAGATCGGGGCGCCGAAGAATGTCAAACGGCTGGTGCAGCGGATCGGGCGGGCGAACCATCGCTATAACGCGCCGTCCAAGGCTCTACTGGTGCCCGCCAACCGATTTGAGGTGGTCGAATGCGTGGCCGCGCTGCAAGCGGTGCAAGAGCATGATCTGGACGGTGAACCGCGCGGGTCTGGCCCCCGGGACGTGCTGTGCCAGCATATCCTGATCGCGGCGGCGGCTGGGCCGTTTGACGCCAATGCGCTTTATGCTGAGATGACGGCGGCGGGGCCCTACGCAGACCTGAGCCGCGCCGCGTTTGATGCTTGTCTCGAGTTCAGCGCCACCGGTGGTTATGCCTTGCGCGCCTATGATCGCTGGCAGCGTTTGCAACAACGACCCGACGGACGCTGGCAGTTGCGGGACCCGCGCGCGGCGCAGCGTATTCGTATGAATCTGGGCACGATTCAGGACACCGACACCCTGAAGGTCCGCCTGAAACGCAATCGCGGCGGCAAGCCTCTGGGCGAGGTCGAAGAGGGCTTTGCCGCCTCGCTGACCCCCGGCGACACCTTCCTGATCGGCGGCCAGATCGTGCGCTATGAGGGCCTGCGCGAGATGGTTGTCGAGGTTAGCCGCCGGGCCGACAAAAAGCCCAAGATCGCCACCTTCATGGGCACAAAATTTGCCACCTCGACACAGCTGAGTGACCGAATCCTGCGCATGTTCGCCCAGCCAGACTGGCCGCAATTGCCCGCACATACGGCTGAGTGGCTGGCACTGCAGCGCGACGTATCGCGGCTGCCTCAACGCGACCGCCTGCTGATCGAGAGCTTTCCCGATCAGGGCCGCGAACATCTGTGTGTCTACGGATTCGCCGGGCGGAACGCCCAGCAGACGCTGGGGCTGTTGCTGACCAAACGGATGGAGGAAACCGGGCTGGCCCCGCTGGGTTTTGTCGCCACGGACTATGCCACGCTGATCTGGGGACTGGATGCGGTGACCGACCCGCGCCCGCTGTTCCGGCTGGATGCGCTGCGCGACGGGCTGGAAACATGGCTGGCGGGCAATGCGGTGATGAAACGGACCTTTCGTGCCTCGGCCACCATCGCGGGCCTGATCGAGCGTAATACGGGTGGGCACCGCAAAAGCGGGCGGCAGGCGACGTTTTCGTCGGATATCCTCTATGACACGCTGTTGAAATACGACCCCGACCACCTTCTGATGCAAATCACACGCGAAGAGGCGATGCGTGGTCTCGTCGATTTTGGGCGCATCGAGGCAATGATCGCCCGGATCGGGGATCGCGTTGATCTGCTGCGGCTCAAGAGGGTCTCCCCGCTCGCCGCCCCGTTGTTTCTGGAGGCTGGAAAAGTCCCCGTCAAAGGCGAAGCCGAAGAACGCCTGCTTGCCGAAGAAAGTGCGCGCCTGATGAGCGCTGCGGGCCTTGCGCCTGAGTGATTCTTCTTGCGCGGCGGGTCGAAACAAGTAACGAACGGATCATGAACGCTCTGACCTTCAGCTTCAAAGACCATAGTTTTTCCGCCCTAGGATCAGGGGCTTTATGGTGGCCCGACCAGCGTCTGCTGTGTGTTTCGGACCTGCATCTGGGCAAATCTGAGCGGATGGCCCGCCGGGGCGGCCCTGCCCTGCCCCCCTATGACACGCGCGAGACATTGACTCGTCTGGCGGACGATCTGAGCCGAACCAATGCCATGACCGTAATCTGTCTGGGCGACAGCTTTGACGACCTTCATGCCTCGCAAGCCCTGTCCGAGCAGGACCGTTTGCATATCGCCACGCTACAGGCCGGGCGACGCTGGGTCTGGATCGAGGGCAATCACGACCCCGGCCCGGTCGAGCTGGGCGGGGCACATCGCGCGGAATGGCGCTGTCGTGGTCTGACCTTTCGCCATATTGCAGCACCTGATGGACAAAACGAGATTTCGGGGCACTACCATCCCAAGGTGGGCCTGTCCGCCAAGGGTCGTCAGGTCTCACGACCCGCCTTTCTGGTGGATGAGAGGCGCGTGATTCTGCCCGCCTACGGCACCTATACCGGCGGCTTGCGAAGCTCAAACAAAGCGCTTTCGCATCTCATGGCACCGAACGCCATGGCAATCCTTACGGGCGCGACCCCCCGGATGATTCCTATGCCCCGATGACAGCTAAAGCAGCCCGTCCCGTTCAAGCATTGGTTTGTATTTACGACTGATCGGAATGAGGTCGCCATTGCACAGGCGCAGAAAAGTCTTACCCCCCTGCTTCTCGCTGCCGACGATGGCGGCATCCACGATCCAGTGCGACCGATGGGTACAATGGCCTGCTATCGTATCCATATCCGCGATCGCATCGGTAAAGCGCGACCTAATGGTGAACACTCCCTCAGATGTCACCACATCAACCATGTGATCCCGTACGGTCAGCCGATAAATCTGACCCTGAAAGGATTCGGGCAGCCGCGCATATAGCCGCGGTTTCGGTTCGCTTTCTGGCACATCCACCCGATCCCGCTGCCGGACCAGCAGAAGACCTGTGGCAAACAACACGCCATACGGGGCCACCATCAAAAGACCCGGAGCCATCAAACCATTCAGCGTGAACTGAACCCATGTCAGCAACCATAGCGAGGGCGCGAACAACATGAGGATCAACAGCGCAAACGCCAGGTCCCGGACCAGCAGATCCGAGTGCAGCAGCTTCTGGCGCACCAGCTTGCCCGCTGCCCATGTCGCGGCCAAAGCCAATAACATGACCCCCGACCAGTATACGAGGCGCTGGGGGAAGGACAGCGTAAGGTCCCGAAACGGGGCGAAAGAATAAGCCATCAGAGGTATGAAAACGAGCCCCGCAAGAATACGCTGCAGGCTTAGATGCGCCAATATCGTTTCCAGTCTAAAACTCATACAAATCCGCACGCCTCCCAACGCATTCCTGCATTCGCTTGGATGAAGGCGATCTTATCCCTCTAACTGGCTGGAACAGAAGGTTTATCACCTACTAACGTTAGGTCAACGGAGGTAATGTCCGAATTAATGTTTCAATACGCTCAAATAGTTTGGGCCGAAAAGCGCTGGTGCTTTTCGGCCCAAAACTGATGTCAGGCGAGGTCAAAGAATCCCTCTGAGAATCGGTACTAGGCTGTCAGACCTTCCGGCTCTGGCAGACCATTGGCCCGGCAGCAGGCGGTCAGGGTATTCGCAAGCAAGCAAGCGATGGTCATCGGACCGACACCACCGGGGACCGGAGTGATGGCACCGGCACGCTCGCATGCGCTGGCAAAGTCAACGTCACCGACCAGTTTGTTCTTGCCGTCCCGCTCGATCCGGTTGATGCCCACGTCGATGACAGTCGCGCCTTCCTTGATCCAGTCGCCCGGCACCATCTCGGGGCGACCAACCGCGGCCACAACGATATCGGCACGGCGGACAACCTCGGGCAGGTCCTTGGTGCGCGAATGCGCGATGGTCACGGTGCAGCTATCGCCCAGCAGCAGCTGCGCCATGGGCTTACCCACGATGTTCGACCGTCCAATCACAACCGCGTCCATACCCGACAGCGAGCCGTGATGGTCACGCAGCATCATCAGACAGCCCAGCGGCGTGCAGGGCACCATTGACTTCTGGCCTGTACCCAACAGACCCACGTTCGAGATGTGGAACCCGTCCACGTCCTTGGCAGGATCGATCGAGTTGATCACCAGATCTTCGTTCAGATGCTTGGGCAGCGGCAATTGCACCAGAATGCCATGCACAGCCGGATCATTGTTCAGCTTGTCGATCAGCGCCAGCAGATCTTCTTCGGACGTGTCGACATCCAGCTTGTGCTCGTACGAGTTCATGCCGACCTCAACGGTCTGCTTACCTTTCGAGCGGACATAGACCTGACTGGCCGGGTCTTCGCCCACCAGAACCACCGCCAGACCGGGGGTGATTCCGATTTCTTCCTTCAGCTTCGCAACCTGATCGGCCACCTGCGCGCGGACCTTGGCCGCAAAGGCCTTACCGTCGATGATTTGGGCTGCCATCCTTCGATCCCTTCTTTCAAAATCAATCGGGCGCAAACTGCGCCCGAGCCATTCAGTCGGTTCCGATCACGCGCTCTTCCCGCGCAATCGACCAGTCAATCAATATGCGCCACAGTCTCTCGGCCAGAGCGGGATCAAGGCCCAGCTCATCGGCGCTGGCGCAGACCTTGCCCACCACCTCTTCGACGCGGTCGGGGATGCGCGCGGGCAGTCCTTCGGCCGGTTTCAGCTCAGATGCGCGGTCGATATATCCCGCCCGCGTCACCAACATCTCGATCAGTTGGCGATCCAGCTTGTCGATCTGAACCCGCAGTTCCTGCATCGAATGACAGTCTTGCGGCGGTGTCAGAGTGGGCATCGTGGTCTCCTCATGGCCCGGGGCAATCCCCGGACCACGAGATGTCTTATTCAGCGGCTTAGAACAAGCCCTCGATCTCACCTGCGTCGTTAAGGCAGATGGTTTCCGCAGCAGGTTTGCGCGGCAAACCGGGCATGGTCATGATCTCGCCGCAGACAACCACGATGAAGCCAGCGCCTGCGGACAGGCGGACCTCACGCACCGGAACCGAGTGCCCGGTGGGCGCGCCGCGCAGGGTCGGATCGGTCGAGAACGAGTACTGGGTTTTCGCCATGCAGACCGGCAGGTTGCCATAGCCCGCTTCTTCCCACTCACGCAGTTGGTTGCGGATCTTGTTGTCGGCCAGAACCTCATCCGCGCGATAGATGCGCTTGGCGATGGTTTCGATCTTCTCGAACAGCGCCATCTCGTCCGGATAGATCGGCGAGAAGTTCGCAGAACCACCATCGACGATTTCCACGACCTTCTCGGCCAAAGGCGCAGAGCCTTCCGAACCCAGTTCCCAGTGACGCGACAGAACCGCCTCGACCCCGTGCTCGCCGCAATAGTCTTTTACGGCCTGCACTTCGGCGTCGGTGTCGGTGACAAAGTGGTTGATGGCGACGACAACCGGCACGCCGAAGGACTTCACGTTCTCGATGTGACGTCCCAGGTTGGCACAGCCCGACTGAACCGCTTCGACGTTTTCCGCGCCCAGATCAGCCTTGGCCACGCCGCCGTTCATCTTCATCGCGCGCACGGTGGCAACCAGCACCACAGCCGACGGAGCGATACCTGCCTTGCGGCACTTGATGTTCATGAACTTCTCGGCACCCAGATCGGCACCAAAGCCTGCTTCGGTCACGACATAGTCAGCCACTTTCAGCGCGGTTTTGGTCGCGATGACCGAGTTACAGCCGTGCGCGATGTTCGCGAACGGACCGCCGTGGACGAAGGCCGGGTTGTTTTCCAGCGTCTGCACCAGGTTCGGCTGCATCGCGTCTTTCAGCAGAACGGTCATTGCGCCTTCTGCCTTGATGTCGCGGCAGTAAACCGGGGTCTTGTCGCGACGGTAAGCAACGATGATGTCGCCCAGACGCTTTTCCAGGTCTTTCAGGTCGTTGGCCAGGCAGAGGATCGCCATAACTTCGGACGCCACGGTGATGTCAAAACCTGCTTCACGCGGGAAACCGTTCGACACGCCGCCCAAGCTGGCAGTGATCTGACGCAGCGCGCGATCGTTCATGTCGACCACGCGACGCCATGCAACGCGGCGGATGTCGATGTCGCACTCATTGCCCCAATAGATGTGGTTGTCGATCATTGCCGACAGCAGCGAGTGGGCCGAGGTGATGGCGTGGAAGTCGCCGGTGAAGTGCAGGTTCATTTCCTCCATCGGAACAACCTGTGCGTAACCGCCACCTGCAGCACCGCCCTTCATACCGAAGTTCGGGCCAAGCGAGGCTTCGCGGATACAGATCATCGCGTTTTTGCCGATCCGGTTCAGGCCGTCGCCCAGACCTACGGTGGTGGTGGTCTTGCCTTCACCCGCAGGGGTCGGGTTGATCGCGGTGACAAGGATCAGCTTGCCGTCTTCGCGGTCCTGAACCGAGTTGATGAAGTCCTGGCTGACCTTCGCCTTGTCGTGGCCATAAGGCAGCAGATCCGCAGATTCGATGCCGATCTTTGCACCGATTTCCTGAATCGGCTTCTTGTTCGCCTCGCGAGCGATTTCGATGTCGGATTTGTAGCTCATTGGCCGGGGTCCTTGATTGAATACCGTGCATAACCGACGAGTGGCGCCGGCGCTGGGCGTTTCATACCGTTGTGTACAATTCCGGTAGCTCTGGATTCCGACATTCTGGCGTCGCGAAGCGTCGTAAGGTCAGTCAGGCGTTTCTAATCGGAAACCTCAGGGGGCCCAGGCACGCTGATCCGGGGTGAACAGCTTCATCCGGTCGCCCAGACACAGCGCCCCCGGCCGTTCGACCCATGCCGTCACGCCGCGCCGATCCTTGGCGGCTGGCTTGAACGCAGCGCCCTTGCCCGGCTCCTCGGCCTCGACCTCGCGCCCCGGCAGGATGCAGGGGCGGTTCTCCATGTCGATCACGATGGTCAAACCGCTTGCGGCCTGAAGGCGCGATGACGGCGGCACATGGGTAAAATCCGGAATGCCGCGCAGCACGATACTGGCCCCCATCAGGGAAGGGTCCAGCTGATCCATCCCCATCTCAGCCGCGATCCCCTGCACTTCTTCTTCAGAAAGAACCGACAGTTGCCGCACATTGCGAATCTCAGTGCCCTGAGGATAGAGGTTCTTGACCCGCACGCAGGATGCCCGCGTCTCACCCTCATGCCGCGCCCCAGCGTCGCCCGAGAACCCAAGCGTCAGCGCATCGACGGGTTGTGCGCGCAGGGATTGACCCGCAGGTACATGACCCAGCCAAACGATTTCAGCCACATAGTCAGTTTCTTTCAGGACCGGCATATTATCCCCCTCTGATTGCCTGCACACCAAAAGTCATTCGAGGCGGATTGAAAAGAAAAAACCCGGGGCTTACCCCGGGTTTTGTTCGTTTATGCCGAAGGTTCCGGCTCCATCCCGCCCTCGGGCGGAGACTTCTTGGGCTTGGTCTTCGGGATCGCCGTGACGCTGGGTGCATTGCCCTCGTCCGGCTTGTCACCCTCATCATCGCTTTCACTGGGCGGCTCGCCATTCATGACGCGCTTGATCTCGTCACCGGTCAGGGTTTCATATTCAAGCAGACCTTGGGCCAGACGCTCCCATTCCTCGTGCTTTTCGGTCAAAATCTCGTGCGCACGCTCATATCCCTGCTGGATCAGGCGCTTCACTTCTTCCTCGATCAGCTCTTTGGTATGCGCCGAGACAGAGAACCCGGCGGTGTTGCCCGAGTACCCCTCATGCGCTTCGGCATAGTCGATATTACCGACCTTGTCCGACATCCCCCAGCGCATCACCATCGCGCGTGCCAACTGGCTGGCCTGCATAATGTCACCGGCAGGGCCGTTCGAGACATGGTCCTCGCCGTATTTGATGACCTCAGCGGCTTTGCCCGCCATGGTCATGGCCAGCTTCTGCTCGCACTCATCGCGGTGATAGTTCAGACGGTCCATTTCCGGCAGAGAGACAACCATCCCCAGCGCACCACCGCGCGGGATGATCGTCGCCTTGTAGACCGGATCACATTCGGGCAGCGCCAGACCGACCACGGCATGGCCAGCCTCGTGATAGGCTGTCTTTTCCTTCTGATCCTGCGTCAGCACCATCGAGCGGCGCTCGGCCCCCATCATCACTTTGTCTTTAGCGTTCTCGAAATCTTCCATCGTGACAAAGCGGCGACCTACGCGGGCTGCCATCAGCGCTGCCTCATTCACGAGGTTCGCCAGATCGGCACCCGAGAAGCCCGGCGTACCCCGCGCGATGATGCGCAGGTCAACATCGGGGCCCAGAGGTGTTTTGCGCGCGTGAACGCCCAGAATCTTCTCACGACCTTTGATGTCAGGGTTGCCGACGGTCACGTTCCGGTCAAACCGGCCCGGACGCAGCAGCGCGGGGTCCAGAACATCCTTCCGGTTGGTGGCCGCCAGAATGATCACGCCTTCGTTGGCCTCAAACCCGTCCATCTCGACCAGCAACTGGTT
This sequence comes from Ruegeria sp. G10, assembly GCF_056533645.1. Classification (NCBI taxonomy): domain Bacteria; kingdom Pseudomonadati; phylum Pseudomonadota; class Alphaproteobacteria; order Rhodobacterales; family Roseobacteraceae; genus Ruegeria; species Ruegeria sp. G10. The sequence continues at coordinate 420,213 of NZ_JBQFOQ010000001.1, forward strand.
GAGGGTCTGTTCGCGTTCGTCGTTACCACCGCCATAACCAGCGCCACGATGGCGACCCACGGCATCGATCTCGTCGATGAACACGATACAAGGAGCGTTCTTCTTGGCTTGTTCGAACATGTCGCGAACGCGGGACGCACCCACACCGACGAACATCTCAACAAAGTCCGAGCCCGAGATGGTAAAGAACGGAACACCGGCCTCACCGGCAATGGCGCGGGCCAGCAGAGTTTTACCGGTACCCGGAGGGCCAACCAGCAGCGCGCCCTTGGGAATCTTACCGCCCAGACGCGAGAATTTCTGCGGGTTGCGCAGGAACTCGACGATCTCTTCAAGCTCTTCCTTGGCCTCGTCGATGCCGGCCACGTCGTCAAAGGTCACGCGGCCATGCTTTTCGGTCAGCATCTTGGCCTTGGACTTTCCAAAGCCCATTGCACCACCTTTGCCACCGCCCTGCATCCGGTTCATGAAATAGACCCAGACACCAATCAGCAGCAGGAAAGGTAGCAGCGTGATCAGGAACGACTGGAAGCCCGATTGCTGCTGTTTCACAGCCTCGACAGGAATGTTCTCTTCGATCAGCAGTTTCGTCACCTCGGCATCGCCGGGTTTGATCGTCGTGTAGGTCGCGCCGCTCTGCGTGGCATAGCGAATCTGCTCGCCATCCAGCGTGACTTTGCTGACCTCGCCATTCTGAACGGCGGTCACGAAATCGGAATAGGTTTTTTCATTGCCCTGAAGCGTTCCACCCGGTCCGCTGAAAAGGTTGAACAGTGCAAGGATCAGCAGAAACAGAACGACCCAGAAGGCGATGTTGCGAGCGTTGCCCAAGGAAAATCTCCCAGAAGGTTTCGGCGGATGAGGTTCACCGGCGTTGTTCCTTAAAATAGAGAGGATTGTCGCAGGTTCAATGCGATAAAATCACGGTATAGAAGTCTGGCCACTCAGAAGCTGCCTTAACCCGCCATCCATTGGCAAAACCGGCCAGCGGAGCCGCCAGAACCGCCCCTTCGACCCATACGGCGGGGGTCGCCATCACCACCGCGCGGGGTTTCGCCACAGCGCGCCAGTCGTCCAGTTGCAAAATCCCCTCTTCGCCCAACACGCGAATTTCGGCGCCGGGCGTGCCCGGCCCATCCACAACCCAGCGGCCATCCCATACGGCGCCGGGGGAAGCAGTTTGAGACAGCAAGGCGTTTAGCTCTCTGAAAACCCAAGTTTTTTTGCCATCTGGGACCAGTTGGCAGCCAGCCAGCGTGGTCGCCTGACCGTGCAGCAAGGCCTGCACGGCCTGATCGACAGCGGTTTGCCGAGGTGGGTATTCCCGCCCCGTCAGCCATGTGACTGCGGCGACAACAAGACGGCGACGGATTTCTTCAGGCAACGTTGCGAACCCGGCACGATCGAAACACAGCTCGCCCGGATGCACTTCTACATGGCGACGGGCGGATTCCTGCGCGTAGAGCGCCAAAGCCTCACGCGCTTGTGCAAGGTTCTCAGCCACGCGCGACAGGCCATCGGCGGTGATCCCGACCTGATCCAACCCGCTCAGAGCCTTCCGAACCCTGATCCGGTCAAAGCGGGGGTCGTGATTCGAGGGGTCTTCGATCCAGCCAATCCCCTGCCCCGTCAGATAGTCGCGCAGACGCGCCCGCGTGGTCGACAGCATCGGACGCAGCAGCGTAATGCTGCCCTCGGCGCGTTCAGCCGCCATTCCCGACAGACCCGAAACCCCGGCGGATCGCGCCAGCCGCATCAGCACCGTTTCCGCCTGATCATCTGCTGTGTGGCCCAGCGCAATCGCCTCAAGGCCTTGCGCACCGGCCCATTCCGTCAGCAACCGATACCGCGCCCGCCGCGCCTGATCCTGCAGATTGCCGGAGCCGTCCCAGCCCTGCCATGTCAGTGTTTGGTGCGGAATGCCCCAGCTTTGCGCCAGCGCCGCGACCGATTGGGCCTCAGCCGCGGATTCGGGCCGCAGTCCGTGATCTACGGTTGCGGCAAACAGGTCGATTTGGGATTGCTGCGCAATTTCACAGAGCAGCTTCAACAGAGCGGTCGAATCGCTGCCCCCGGACACCGCCACACCCAAACGGCGCGGCAGCGGGTCGGGCAGGCGCGCCCGAATCTCAGACCGAAGCGTATCGGCGTCAGAGGTCAAGAACAGCCCAGCGCGGCCATTTCCTGTGTCGCCGAGCTTGCCGGGGCCGAGCTTGGAAAGCGCACGCCCACTTCGCCCAGCGTGATGCAGGCCTGATCTGTCTGCCCCAGACGCCCTAGTGCCGCGCCCAGTTCGAACAGTGCCTCGGGGGCCAAGGGGCCTTCGGAATCGCCAGTAAAGCTGGCCAGAAACGCCCGCGCCGCCTCGCGCGTGTCACCGGTGCCTTCAAGGGCCTGACCGCGCCGCAGGTTTGCCTGCGCCGCCAGCGGACTGCCGGGATAAGCCTGATCAAATTGCGAGAAAAGGTTGGCGGCAGTCTGGAAATCCCCATCCGCAAGCGCCTGCGAGGCGGCGTCGAAATCCGCCTGCTCGCCAACGGCCAATTCGCCCTGCTCTACCGCCTCGGGCTGCGTTGGCGTCGGGGCAACAGCAACCTCGGTGGATGTTTCACCACCCAACGTCGAGGTTTCACCCAGCGTGCTCAGATCGCCGCCTTCCAGTTCGACCAGTCGGAACTCAAGATCGCCGATGCGGTTGGTGCCGTCAGCGACGATGTTCTGTACCCGCTGGTTCAACTGCTCGGTCTGACGCGTAAGGCGCTGCAGCTCAGCTTCGATGGCATCGACACGCTCCAGCACGGAGCTGCCGGACAGGTTCGGGGCGGGCGAGCCGGTGGTCGAAAACTCGCGCTTGAGACGCTGGATTTCCACATGCAGCACCGTCAGCTCTTGCCGGATATCCGCCAAGGTCTGCTGATCCTGCGCCTGAGCCACACCAGCGGCGGCCACAACCGCCGCCAGAACCAAACCTGCAAATCGCATCATCTTACCCCAAGGTTGAGCCGGTCAGCACCGTCACCGCGCGGCGGTTTTTGGAATAGCATTCCTCGGTGCTGCAAATTTCGATCGGGCGTTCCTTGCCAAAGCTGACGGTGGTCAGCCTATTGCCCGCCACCCCGCGCGATATCAGGTATTCCCGCGCCGCATTGGCCCGGCGCGCCCCCAGCGCGAGGTTGTATTCCCGTGTGCCCTGCTCGTCCGCGTGACCTTCGATGGTGGCGACGAAATCCGGGTTTGCCAGCAGCCAGTCGGCCTGCCCCTGCAGCACGGTCTGCGCCTGTGGGCTGAGCGTTGATTGGTCCACCGCGAACAGTACCCGATCCCCAACCGTCTGCTGGAAATAGGCGGGCGAGCGCGGATCACTGGGCGATCCCGGGACCAAAGCGCCGTTGGCCCCTGCGCCGCCTGCGCCGCCGCCCAGCGCCGATGGATCATTGTTGGTACATGCCGCAATCAGGGCCAGCGCCCCGACAGCCGCGAATTTGCTCAGAAGGTTCATCTCAAGTGCCTCGTGTTTCGTTTTGTTTATTGACGCGGTTCTACCACATCGCATGTTTTTTGTGAACGACATCCACTGCGCGTGGAATTCAATTCTGCAACGGCCCCCAGGAGGGATCGCTGCCGCCATCGGGCGTGCGCACCGGGCGCAGGTTGCGCCCAGAAATATCCACCGAATACAGGGTCGAGCGTCCGCTGGCCCCTTGCGTTTCCCGCGTGAACATGATGACGCGACCGTTGGGCGACCATGTCGGCCCTTCGTCAAGGAAGGAGGCAGTCAGCAGACGTTCTTCGCTCCCGTCGAGGCGCATGACCCCGATATGGAACCGGCCCTTGTTCTGTTTGGTGAACGCCACCAGATCACCGCGCGGCGACCACACGGGGGTGCCATAGCGGCCCTGACCAAAGCTGATCCGCGTCGCCTCACCGCCGTTTGCAGGCATGATGTAAAGCTGCGGCGTCCCTGAGCGGTCACTTTCAAACACGATCCGGCTTCCGTCTGGCGAATAGCTTGGGGCAGTTTCGATAGCGGGTGTATTCGTCAGGCGAACGCTTTGTCGTGTAGCCAGATCCATCTTCCACAGATCGGTATTGCCGCCCTGAGACAACGAATAGACGATTGACCGCCCATCTGGCGAAAAGCGCGGAGAGAAGCTCATCGTACCCTCCTGCGTCGGCAGCTCCTGCCGCTGCACCCGCCCGACATCCAGCAGGTAAATCCGCGGCTGGCCGGTTTCATAGCTGGTATACAGCAACCGGTCACCCGTGGGCGAAAAGCGCGGGGCCAGCACAATGGCCGAGCTGTCGGTCAGGTACTGCACGTTCGCCCCGTCATAATCCATGATCGCCAGCCGCTTGGCCCGCTGATCCTTGGGCCCACTTTCCGAGACAAAGGCCACCCGGCTGTCGAAATAACCACCCTCACCGGTGATCCGGCTATAGACCTGATCGGCTACCTTGTGCGCCATACGCCGCCAGCCATCCGTGGTGCCCGCGAACTGTAGCCCATTGCCCAATTCGGCCCCCGAGAATACATCCCACACCCGGAACCGCACCGTCAGCCGTTTGCCCGAGACATTCACCGCCCCGGTAACAAGCGCCTGCGCGTTGATTGCCTTCCAATCGGCAAACTGTACCGGAGTGTCAAAGCTGCTGACCCGGCTGATAAAGGCATCCTGTGAAATCTCACGGAACAGGCCCGTTCCCGTCAGGTCCGACACCACCACGCGCGAGATATCCTGCGCGAATTGCGCCGCCGCGGCGGTGTCGGGCACGAAATCTGGCACCGCGAAAGGCATCGGTTCAATAATGCCTTCGTCGATTTCCAGTCGAAGCGGCCCGCTTTGGGCGTAGGCCGTAGCTGTCATCAGAGTGAGGCCAACAAAGAGGCTGGTCAGAAGTTTCATCATTTGATCCGCATCCTCTCGGGATTGAATGTAATCTCAACATCCTGCCATTGGCTGTATTTGTCAGCAGGCAGGTCGTATCCTCTCGCCCCACAGCGCAATATCGCACGCCGCGCAGCCTCATAAGCCTGTTTGGCTGACGCAGCCGAGCCTCCGGAACTGTCCAGCATCCGCACGCTACCGCCAACAACCTTTCCATCCGGTGTCAGCGAGAAGCCGACAACGACAACGGTCTGCAGCGCGTCAGTCGACAGCGAGCCCACATTCCAGCATCGCGAGACGGCGACGCGCATCGCGTCTTTCTCACCACTTGTCAGAGGCGGGCCCGAAGGTTCCGTCCCTGTGCCCAATGCCTCGGCCAACGCATCGTTGATCGCCTGCTCATCCTGCGCGGGTTCGGTCGGGGCAGGTTCGGATGTCTCGGCCACCTCGGGCTCGGGCTGCGGCGCCGGGCGGTTCGGGCGAACGCGCGGGCGCGGAGAGGTGCGCGGGGCCGGATCATCAACCTCTTCCGCCTCGGTCACGATCTCTGGTGCCGCCTCTTCCGGGGCAGTCTGATCCTGTTGTTCCTGTTGCACCTCAGCCCCCTCATCCAATGAGACCGGAGGGGTTTCGACATCATCCGGCTTTGCCTCGGGCGGAGGGGGCGCGATGGCCTCAGGCGCGACCTTGTCCGCCGCCTGAGGCTCGGCCTCTGGCCCCGGAGGAACGGGCAGCGCAGCAACCTCTGGCTCAGGCTGGTCGAGGGTCGGCAGCTCTTCGACCAATTCGGGCTCGGGCGCGATTTCAACCGCTTCCGGCTGAATCTCCGGCTCGGGCTCTGGTTCCGGCTGCGGCACTGCCTCGGGCTCGGGCGGAGTGTCCGGGACCGGCTCGGGCGCATTGATCTCATCCGGGGTATCGGGCTGCTGCAAATCTTCGGGATCAGTCGGCACCTCAGGCGCATTGCGCTGCGCGCTCAGCGCGGCAAACTGCTCAGACGAAATCACCGAGACGTCCTGCACAGTCATTGGCAACGGCTCGGACCGGAAGGTGCCGCCGAACATCGCCCAGCCAATCAGGCTGACATGCGCAATTGCTGAAATCTTGGTGCCGGTCTCCACCGCGCGACCTCACTCTTACCCATCATCCAGCGTCGGCCCGCCGGTATCGGTCACAAGGCCCACATTGGAAAACCCGCCCGCGTTCAGCGCGCCCATAACCTGCATCACCTGCGCATAAGGAATGGCCCCATCGGCGCGCAGGAATACACGGTCACTGCTGCGTTCTGCCGCAATGGCGCGCAGGCGGCCAATCAACTCTTCGCGCTGAACGTCCGTGGTCTGGATTTGAACCCGGCCATCGGCGGTCAGGGTCACGGTCAGCGGTTCCTCATTATCACCGGGCAAAGCACTGGCGGCGGTCTTGGGCAGGTCCACCGGCACACCGACCGTCAGCAACGGGGCAGCCACCATGAAAATGATCAACAGCACCAGCATCACGTCCACAAAAGGTGTCACGTTGATCTCGGCCATAGGCTGCGCGCGGCCGCGCCGCCGCCCACGCCTGCGCCCATTCCCGCCCGAGCTTTGCTGAACCGCCGCACCCATCGCTCAGCTATCCAACTGACGCGACAGGATGGTGGCGAATTCGTCGGCAAAGGCCTCATACCCGCCAACGATCCGGTCACTATCCGCGCTGAGCTTGTTGTAGAAAATCACCGCCGGGATCGCAGCCAGCAGGCCCAGACCCGTGGCCAGCAGCGCCTCGGCGATGCCGGGGGCCACAACGGCAAGGTTGGTGTTCTGCTGCTCGGCAATCTCGATAAACGCATTCATAATGCCCCAGACAGTACCGAACAAGCCGATAAACGGGGCTGTCGAACCCACGGTCGCCAGAATGGGCAGCCCCTTTTGCAGCCCTTCGGCCTCTTTCGCGATGGCCACATCCATCGACCGGTCAATCCGCGCAGTCGCCCCCGCAATCAGCCCGCCATCCGTCCGGTGCGAGCGTCGCCACTCGATCATGCCCGCCGCAAAAATCTTTTCGGAACTGCCATCGGGCTGCGTTCCGATCTGTTCGAACAACTCATCCAGAGGGTTTCCGGACCAGAAGCTTTCGTCAAATACCTGTGCCTCGCGTCGCGCGGCCCGGTAATTGATCAGCTTCTGGATGATAATGCCCCATGACCAGATCGACGCGGCGATCAGCATCAGCATCACCAGTTTGACGATAAAGGTCGCGCGGGCATACAGCCCCCACATGGAGAAATCGATCTCCTGCGCCAGCGCCAGAGTTTCAGCTTCCATGAACCTGCTCTTTGTTTTGACTGATGGCCATTTGGCCTTGTTTTGCCAAACGCTAACGCAGATGGACGTGAAAAGCCAACAGAACCACCCCGAGGGGCGAAATTGTTACATCAATGCGCGAATCTCTGCCGGAAGACGCACCGGCTTGCCTTCGGCATTCATGCACACAGCAGTCACCTCGGCCCGAAAAACCTCGGTCTCACCGCGTTTGACCAGCTGAGACATCGTCAGCCGCGCGCCCGACAGCGAGGTCATCTCGGTCTCGACCACCAATTCATCTTCGAATCGAGCAGCGGCCAGATAATCCGCCTCGATCCGCCGCACGACCCATACAATGCCTGCATCGCGCATCGCGTTCTGATCATTGCCCAGCTTGCGCACCCAATCAGACCGGGCGCGTTCGATGAATTTCAGATAGTTTGCGTGATAAACCACCCCGCCCATATCGGTGTCTTCATAATACACGCGAACGGGATAAAGGTGTTTCATTGCGGCAGCTCCAATCTGGCAAACAGGCGCAACGCATGCGAGCGGTCCTGCGCGGCCCCCGGCAAGACAGGATCGTAGGCGGCTCGGATCAAGGCGGCAATATCGGGCCGCAGAATCGTCGCCTCTCCGGCAATGGCCAACGGCGATTGGCTGCGAAAAGCGGTATCCGACCACAACAGAATCGTTTGCACCACCTGGCTCAGCGCCAATGTCTCTGCCGGAACCCTGGACAATTCCTTGTCCATCCGCAGGAATACAAAAGCCGCCCGGATGGCCCCGTCTTCTTCGAAGCGGAAAATACGGTACTGATTTGCGTCAGCCGCGACCAGCCGTTCGACCAGCGGGGCCAGATCAGGGATCAAACGATCCAGATCAGGGACCTCTAGCAACTCCTGCCAGTCGCGGAAGAAGAAGACCATGCAATTGGCACCCAGTTCGGGATCGGTTTCGGCCATCTTATGGCCCGCCAATGTCACAACTGCCTCAAACGCCCCTTTAACGGTGGCCAGAGTCTCATCCTCAACCCCAAACACAATTGGCACAATGGGCCGCCCCCAGCGCGCAAACAGAAACTCTCCGCTCTCGCGGGTAAACAGCGCCTCAATCTGATCCGGAGTCACGCCCGCCCCTTCATCTTTTCAAAAATACTCCCGCCGGAGGCATAAAATCTAAAGCGCGCGGTATCAACCAAACAGATCGCTCTGCCCCTTGGGGGCGGCCATCCCCAAATGCGTCCACGCCTTCTGCGCCAGCATCCGCCCGCGCGGTGTCCGTTGGATCAGGCCTTGCTGTAACAGATAGGGCTCAATCACCTCCTCCAGCGAATCCCGGCTTTCGGACAAGGCCGCCGACAGGGTTTCAATCCCCACAGGCCCACCCGCATAGTTCTCGGCGATCAGCTTCAGATAGCGTCGGTCGGCCCCGTCCAGCCCCAGATTATCGACGCCCAGCCGGGTCAGCGCGCCATCGGCCAATTCGCGGGTGATCCGTCCGTCGCCCTCGACAATGGCAAAATCCACCACCCGCCGCAGCAACCGCCCCGCGATCCGAGGCGTGCCGCGTGACCGCCGCGCAATCTCGCGCGCGCCTTCATCATCCGCCGGAGCACCCAGCTTGCGGGCGTTGCGGGTAACGATCTCGTGCAACTCATCGACCGTATAGAACTGCAACCGCGTCGGAATGCCGAACCGGTCGCGCAGCGGTGTGGTCAGCAGACCCATGCGCGTGGTGGCCCCGACCAACGTAAAGGGCTGCAACTCAATCCGCACCGTCCGCGCGGCGGGGCCTTCACCGATCACCAGATCCAGCTCAAAATCCTCCATCGCCGGATAAAGCACTTCTTCGACCGCAGGGTTCAGGCGGTGAATTTCATCGATAAACAACACATCACGCGATTCCAGATTGGTCAGGATTGCCGCCAGATCACCTGCCTTGGCCAGAACCGGCCCCGAGGTCATGCGGAAATTTACCCCCAATTCGCGTGCCATAATCTGCGCCAGCGTGGTCTTGCCCAACCCCGGAGGGCCATGGAACAGCGTATGATCCATCGCCTCACCCCGCTGCCGGGCCGATTGGATAAAGATGCGCAAGTTCGCACGCGCTTCGGCCTGACCAATGAACTCATCCAGCCCCTGCGGGCGCAGGGCGCGGTCATTGTCCTCAGGCATCGGCTCGGGGCGCAGGGTGGGATCAGCGTCTACCATCGGGTCACCCTTTCGGAGCCAGCAGTTTCAACGCGGCGCGGATCAGATCAGCCTCGCCCGCGTCGGGCAGGCTGGCCGCCGCCTCAGCCACCGCCGAGGCCGCATCCGACGGGCCATAGCCCAGATTGCCCAGCGCCGACAATGCCCCGGCCGAAGCCGCCGCCGCACCCGAGGCCGGTTTCGGCGCACGCCGCGGCGCAGGCGCAGGTTCGGCCTCAACCACCTCCAGCGCTGGCCCATCCATCGCTTCGGTCACGGTGCCGCCCATGGCCATCACGCCGGGGGCCTTGTCCTTGAGGTCCAGCACAATGCGCTGCGCCGTCTTGGGCCCGACCCCTTTGGCGGCCTTCACCGCGCCCCAATCGCCCAAAGCAATTGCGCGGCTCACGCCATCCGGTCCCAGCGCGCTGAGAATGGCCAGCGACACCTTGGCCCCAACGCCCTGCACGGAACACAGCAGGCGATGCCATTCCTTCTCGACCAGCGACAGGAATCCATAGAGCTGCATAAGATCTTCACGCACCACCATATCGGTGTAGATTGAGACCGCCTCACCCACACCCGGCAGCGCCGCCATAGTCCGGTCCGAGCAATAGACGATGTAGCCCACCCCGCGCACGTCGATCAGAACGTGATCCGCAGCGCGATAGTCCAGCCGTCCGGTGAGTTTGCCAATCATGCGCGCACCTCTTTCATCCGCGCCTGCGGAGCGGCCCCATAATAGGAATGACAAATCGCAATCGCCAGCGCATCCGCCGCGTCCGCGCCTTTGGGTGAACAGCCGGGCAGTTGCAGCTTGACCATGTGCAAGACCTGCTCTTTCTCGGCATGCCCGACGCCCACCACGGTTTTCTTGACCCGATTGGGGGCATATTCCCCCACCGGCAGACCGGCCTGCGCCAGCGTCAGCAGCGCCACACCGCGCGCCTGCCCCAGCTTCAGCGTGCCCGCGCCATCCTTGTTGACAAAGGTCTGTTCAATGGCGGCCTGATCGGGCTGATGTTCGGCGATCACCTCGACAATCTGATTGTGCAGCGACAACAGCCGCTCACCCAGATCGTCGCCATCGGATTTGCAAAGGCCGTTGGCCACATGGCTCAGGCGGCTGCCGGTTGATTCGATGACGCCCCATCCCAAGGTCCTGAGACCCGGATCAATGCCCAGAATTCGCATGTTTTGCTTCGGCCTGCTCGGGTTTATGTGATCTTTTTTCATCGATTAGCACGAAGCATGAACATTTTCCAAGAAAATCGACGTCCGGTCTGAAAACGACATTCATGTCGCGCTCACTGCATCGCGGCCTGTTTGCGACAGAGGTCTGCCTGTTTTCGACGCTTTCCTAAACGGAAATTAATCAACGATTTAAAGGGTTTTTAGCGAATTCGAGCATTGCAGAAAACGCATAGGACACATGCAATTTCTACGCTTGTATGGGGCGGTACACATCTCTAGATGCCCGTCAGATCGCAAGTTCAGAGTTTAACACAAACCAGAAGGAAACAGGATATGGCTGCACTGGACACCACCCGCATTACCACTGGCTCGTTCGGTCTCGTTGGCCGTATTGGCGCAGTGTTCGCATCGATCGTGAATATCGTTGTTGAATGGAACGACGCCCGCATGACCCGCAATGCGCTGAACGGTCTGAGCGACCGCGAACTGGATGATATCGGCATGTGCCGCGGCGACATCGACGTCTTCGCCGAAGGTCGCCGTAGTTAAGACCACGGGCCACCACTCACACACCCCACCCTCCTCCCTGTGGGGTATAAAGAAACACCGCGCGACCCGACGGTCCGCGGTGTTTTTTTGTGTAAACGTGCTGACGATTCCTAGAACAGGTATTTGTTCAGTTGGATCGCAAAGAACTCGGTTACCGGGTCAGCCTGCATGATCCACGCGCCGGCCTGTTCGACAGGCGTGCCCTGATTCAGGCTGTCAACACGGTTGTCATAGGCCGAAGGCCCCAGATGCGCCAGCAGAACCGCCTTGAAGCCGAAAAAGCCCAGCAGGCAAAGAAGCAGAACCTTGGCCGGAATAGCCGAGCGCATCCGCTGCGGTTTCATCACCACCAACCCGTCCGAGCGCATCGTGGCCCGATAGCCTCGGCTGAGTTTCTGGTGTTTTTTGTTCAGACGCGTGACGCGCTGATCGAATTCCAGTTGTTTTCCCATCATGGCAGCCTCCGAAAAACCGCCCCCCGATTGCATCCAGTGACGTTACGTAGAGAATGTGCCAAAAACGTGGCAAAAAACCACAAAACTCCCGTAAATGGCCTCGATTTAGCCCTGTTTGCTTAAGATTAGCGTCGTCCACTCACCAATCTCGCCCCTACGGACCAGATTGAACCCGTTTTGTATATAAACCAAGATTACGTCATCGGCCTGCTCATTGAGGATTCCCGACAGGATCGCCTGCCCCCCGGCACGCAGATTCGCCCCGATTTCGGGCGCCAGAGCCACCAGCGGCCCTTTGAGGATGTTGGCAAAGATCAGATCGTATGGCGCATGCGCATTCAGGTCAGGGTGATCGAAACCGGCGGCCTCGATGCAATGGACCTGCCCGGCCATGCCATTTGCTTTCAGGTTGGCCTCGGCGACATCGACGGCGACCTGATCGATATCGCTGGCGATGATATCTCCGTCCCAGACCCGAGCAGCCGCCATCGCCAAAACCGCGGTGCCACAGCCGATATCGGCAACCTTGGAGGCCGAGAAGCCCTGATCCAAAAGATAATCCAGCGCCTTTAGACACCCCAGCGTCGTGCCGTGATGGCCGGTGCCAAAGGCCATAGCGGCCTCGATCAGCAGCGGGATGCGGCCTTGAGGCAGTTTGTCGGCATCGTGGCTGCCGTAGACAAAGAACCGTCCGGCCTCGACCGGTGCGAGTTCACGCCGCACATGGGCAACCCAATCGGTTTCGGGCAGTTCCGAGACCACAAAAGGCTTGGCTTCGAACGCAGCGGCCAGCAGCGCCAGCGCGCCCGCGTCAGGAGCCTCGGTGAAATAGCCGCCTACTTCCCACAGGCCCGAGCCGTCCTCGACCTCGAATACGCCGACACCGGTCGGTTCAGGCTCCAGCCGTTCCATGGCTTCGCCCAGACCTTCGGCGGCTTTCTTACCGGTCAGAGTGGTCAGCGCTGTGAATGTGGGCATCGCGGCCTCCTGTAACTGCTGACCCTGCGCCTAGGGCCACCGACCGATAAGGTCAAGCGCAGGACGTTATTCCGCAGGGGCCGGGGCGTATTTCGACAGCGTGGTTTCATTCCCCGGTTCTGGATGGCGCGGGATCAGCAGCGACAGGGCGAGCGAAATCAGCGCCATGGCCGCTGCCAGTCCAAAGACCGCACCCGGCGACACCACCCACAACAGGCCCAGCAGCGCAGGCAGGAACACGGCGGCGATATGGTTGATGGTGAAAGCCACAGCAGCCGTCGGCGCAATATCCGCGGGGTCGGCGATCTTCTGGAAATAGGTCTTCAACGCCAGCGCCAGCGCGAACAGCACATGGTCGATTACATACAGGATCGCGGCCAGCAGCACGCCCCATCCGAACCAGTAGATGCCACCATAGGCCGCAAAAACGATGGCGAGACCTGCGTATTCGAAGATCAGGGTGCGGCGTTCGCCAAACCGTGCCACCGCTTTGCCCAAAAGCGGGGCCGCCATCATGTTGATCATCAGGTTGATCAGATAGAGGCTGGTCAGCTCGTGTACTTCAAAGCCGAATTTCTCGACCATCATGAACCCCGCGAAGACGACAAATATCTGTCGCCGCGCCCCGGCCATGAACTGCAACGCATAATACAGCCAATAGCGTTTGCGCAGGATCAGCTTCTTGGTCTGCGGCGTCGGCGCATCGAATTGCGGATAGGCAAACAGACAGAACAGCGCCAGCAGAGCTGTCACACCGCCTGCGGCCATGAAAACAAAGTTATAGGACAGATCGAACCGGTCCCATGTCAGTACGATCAGCCCATAAACCACCGCCGTAGCTGCCGAGCCCATGGCGACCAGCCAGCCCAGCACCTGCGGCGCCCGATCCTTGGGCAGCCATTGCAATTGCAGCGATTGGTTGACCGTTTCGAAGTAGTGGAAGCCGATCGAACTGAACAAGGTGACGAACAGCAACCCACCGAGGCTTGGAAACCACGCCGTGATCGCAGTTGCCACCCCCAGCATCATCAGCGAGATCATCGCCAGAACCTGCTCGCGGATGAAGATGATTACCGCGATGACGCCAACGGCCAGAAACCCGGGTATCTCGCGCACCGTGTGCAGCAGGCCGATATCTGCCCCGTCGAAGTTCGCCACCTCGATGACGAAATTGTTCAGCAGCGCACTCCAACCGTTGAACGCAATTGGCATCATCAAGGCCATCATGAACAGAAGCGTCATGGGGCGGCGCCAGAACGGAAGGCTCTGCGCCTCGGAAAGCGGCATGGGGTTCAGCATAGGTTTCCTCTACGCCCATTTCGCCGGTTTGGCGAGGGGGGATGGTGGCGCGCACATCCGGTCTGCGCCTGCGCAGAGGTCAGTAGAAACTCTGCGGGTCTATATCGACGGTCAGGCGGATATCGCCCTTCAGCCGCAGCGGGGCAATCCAGCGCGCGATGGCGTCCTGTATCGGCGCGCCCTTGGGGGCTTTGACCAGCAGGCGCACGCGATGGCGCCCCCGGATGCGTGCGATGGGCGCAGGCGCGGGACCAAAGACCTGAGCGCCGATCTGGCGCAAAGGATCGTCGTTGCGCGCCATCGCATTGCCGATATCAAAGACCGAACCAACCTCGGGACCAGACAAGACGATCCCCGCCATCCGCCCGTAAGGCGGCACGCCAGCGGCTTGGCGTCCGGCGGCTTCGGCCTTCCAGAACCCCTCCTCATCGCCTGACAGAATGGCGCGGATCACGGGATGCTCAGGTTGGAAAGTTTGCAGCAGTGCTTGACCCGGCTTGTCTGCACGCCCGGCCCGGCCCGCAACCTGCCGCATCAATTGGAAGGTCCGCTCTGCCGCCCGCAGGTCAGCCCCATGCAGACTGAGGTCCGCGTCGATCACGCCCACAAGGGTCAGCTTGGGAAAGTTATGCCCCTTGGCCACCAGTTGCGTACCGATAACGATGTCTGCATCGCCCTCGGCAATCTCTTCAATCTTCGCTTTCAGCGCGCGTGCCGAGCCAAACAGGTCAGAACTCAGCATCGCGATCTTGGCCTCTGGGAAAGTCGCCTCGGCCTCTTCCGCCAGCCGTTCGATCCCCGGCCCGACCGGGGCCAGCTTGCCTTCGACGCCACAGGACGGGCAGGTGTCGGGCATCGGCTTGGTTTCACCGCATTGGTGACACATCAGGCGCTTGAGGAACCGGTGCTCGACCATCCGCGCGTCGCAATGGTCGCAAGCGATCTGTTCCCCACAAGCCCGGCACAGCGTCACCGGAGCATACCCACGGCGGTTGATAAACAGCAGCGACTGTTCCCCGCGTTCAATCCGCTGTCGGACCGCCTGTCGCAGCGACGGAGAAATCCACGTCCCCGGCTGCATTTGCTCGGCCCGCATATCGATGGGCTTCATCTCGGGCAGGACCGCCGCCCCGAACCGAGCCGTCAGATCGAGCCGTTCATACTTCCCGGCCTCGGCATTCGCCCAGCTTTCCAGCGAGGGGGTCGCGCTGGCCAAAATCACCCGCGCCCCGCAGATCGAGGACCGCAGCACCGCCATATCCCGCGCGCTGTAATGCACCCCGTCTTCTTGTTTGTACGAGGTGTCGTGTTCCTCATCCACAACCACCAGCCCCAGATCGCGGAACGGTAGGAATAACGCCGACCGAGCCCCCACAACCAGCTGCGCATCCCCCTGCCCGACCATCCGCCAGACCCGGCGGCGCTCGGTCATGGTTGCACCCGAGTGCCATTCCGCCGGGCGTGCACCGAACCGCGCCTCGACCCGTGTCAGAAATTCTGCGGTCAGCGCAATCTCGGGTAGCAGAACCAGCGCCTGCCGCCCCATGCGCAGGGCTTCGGCCACCGCCTCCAGATAAACCTCGGTCTTGCCCGAACCCGTCACGCCTTTCAGCAGCGTCGTTCCATAATCCCCGGTCCGCTGCCCCGCCTGTAGCCGCGTAACGGCAGCCGCCTGATCCTCGGTCAGCGCTTTCCCCGGCAGATCGGGATCAAGATGCGGATAGGGCAGATCACGCGGGCTGTCTTCCTCGCGAACGGCGCCCTGTTTCACCAAACCCTTGACCACAGACGATGTCACGCCCGCCTGCTCGGCCAGTTCTTTCAACGTAAAGGCCAAGCCGCCATAGTTACGCAAAACCTCCAGCACGCGTGTCCGGGCATCCGTCATCCGGTCCGGTTCAGCGCCGCCCAAACGGTAGATTTTCCGCATCGACGGCGGATCGCCCAACCCCGGCGCGCGGGTCGCCAACCGCAGCATCGCAGGCATCGGCGTCAGGGTATAATCCGCCACTTTGCCCAGAAACAGCCGCATCTCTTCCCGCATCGGTGCGACCTCAAGCACCCGGATCACCGACCGCGCCTTGCTCAGATCAAAACCACCCTGCCCCGGACCCCAGACCACACCCAGCACCTTGCGCGGGCCCAAGGGCACCTCGACATACGCGCCCAGAAAGCACCCGCCTTCGGGCGCTTTGTAATCCAGCGTCCGGTCCAGAGGCTGCGCGGTCAACACCGCCACCAGCTCTCCTTCGTCGAAAAATCCGTTAGCGCTCACGGTATATCCTTCGCAGGGGGTTCCAGCATGGGTCTTATTGGGGTAAAGCCATCCGCGACCAAGGCCAACCCATCAAAGGACTGCCCTCATGAAATTCTTCGTAGACACAGCCGAGATCGACGCCATCGCCGAACTGAACGATCTGGGCATGGTGGACGGCGTCACCACCAACCCTTCGCTGATCCTGAAATCGGGTCGCGACATTCTGGAAGTCACCAAAGAAATCTGCGATCTGGTCGACGGCCCCGTATCTGCCGAAGTGGTCGCGACCGAAGCCGACGACATGATTGCCGAAGGCCGCAAACTGGCGAAAATCGCGCCGAATATCGCGGTCAAAGTGCCGCTAACATGGGCCGGCCTGAAAACCTGCAAAACGCTCAGCGACGAAGGCCAGATGGTCAACGTGACCCTGTGCTTCTCGACCAATCAGGCGATTCTGGCCGCCAAGGCGGGCGCGACCTTCATCTCGCCCTTCATCGGACGTCTGGATGACATCAACCTCGACGGCATGGACCTGATCGCCGATATCCGTCAGGTCTATGACAATTACGGGTTCGAAACGGAAATCCTTGCCGCGTCGATCCGTTCGGTGAACCACGTGACCGACAGCGCCCGCATCGGCGCGGACGTGATCACCGCACCCCCTGCCGTGATCAAGAAACTGGCAGACCACCCGCTGACCGATAAAGGCCTGGAAACCTTTCTGGCCGACTGGGCCAAGACCGGTCAGAAAATCCTCTGATCCAATACGCTGCCGCGCGGTGCCGTCAGGTACCGCGCCCGGCCCAACGGGCAAAGCTGATCTTTGATCAGCGCCTGACCGGCGGGAGCCCCTGCCACATCACAGGCGAAATTCGCCTTTCACGTGCATTTTTCCCAAGGCAAATCCGGCAAGGCGTGGTATAAGCCCGCAAAACAAAAAACGACCGGACGGGACATGAGCAGCGACCCCAAGCTAAAAGACAACCTTCGTGCGGCGATTCTGGCCGAGCCAGACGCCGTGCTGGACGACAAGGACCTGATGCAGGCCCTTGTGGCCGCCAACGAACAGGCCCGCGGCGACAACGTGATCGACCTGCGCGGCATCGCCATGCAGCGGCTGGAACAACGGCTGGACCGGCTGGAAGACACCCACCGCTCGGTCATCGCCGCCGCCTACGAAAACCTCGCAGGCACCAATCAGGTCCACCGCGCCATTCTGCGCCTGCTGGAACCCACGGTATTCGAGGACTTCCTGCGCGCCCTCGGCAATGACGTTGCCGAAATCCTCCGCGTCGATCACATCACGCTGGTGCTGGAAACGACCGTGGTTCAGGATGACCCCGCCGTCAGCCAGTTGGGTGGCGTACTCACCGTGGTCGAGCCCGGCTTTATCGACAACTACCTCAACACCGACCGCAGCGGCTCAACGCGCGAGGTCACGCTACGCGAAATCACCCGCCCCAACCCTCAGGTCTATGGCGCCCAAGCCGATGACCTGCGGTCCGAGGCCTGCCTCAAGCTGGACCTCGGCGCAGGCCGCCTGCCGGGTATGATCGTCATGGGCGCGCGCGATCCGCGGCACTTTACGCCGCAGTTAGGCACCGATCTTCTTGCCTTCTTTGCGGGTGTCTTCGAACGCTCCATGCGCCACTGGCTGTCGTGAGCCTGATTTCTCCAGCCTGTCGCGACGCATTGCAGCACTGGCTGGACAGTTTGCGCGCACTGGCGGGCCGGTCCGAGAACACCCTGAACGCTTATCGCAGCGACGTGACCGAGTTCCTGTCGTTCATGACCCTGCACCATAGCGAACGGCAGGGGCTGGCCGCACTGGAACGCATAACCATCTCGGACATGCGGGCCTGGATGGCCGATCAGCGCAATTCCGACGTCGGCGCACGGTCGTTGGCGCGCAAGCTTTCGGCGGTTAAAACCTTCTACCGCTGGCTCGCCGAACGCGAAGGGTTCGAGCCCACCGCCGTCCTGTCCACCCGCGCGCCCAAATTCACCAAGAAACTCCCCCGTCCGCTGGCCGAAGACGCCGCGCGCGCCATGATCGAAACGGTCGAAATGCAATCGTCCTCGGACTGGGTCGCGGCGCGGGATGTGGCGGTGGTGACGCTGCTCTACGGCTGCGGTTTGCGTATCTCCGAGGCGCTCTCGCTCACCGGCAAAGACGCGCCCTTGCCGGACACCCTGCGCATTCTGGGCAAAGGCGGAAAAGAGCGGATCGTCCCCGTTATTCCAGCCGCCCGCGCAGCCGTGGACCGGTATCTGCAGCTCTGCCCCCACCCGCAATCGCCCGAGCGCCCGATGTTCCGTGGTGTACGCGGTGGCGCCCTTAATCCGGGTATGATCCAAAGCGTTATGGCCAAAGCCCGCATGCAACTCGGCCTGCCCGCCACAGCCACTCCCCACGCCCTGCGCCACAGCTTTGCCACGCATCTGCTGTCCGCCGGGGGCGATCTGCGCGCGATTCAGGAGCTGCTGGGGCACGCGTCGCTCTCGACCACCCAGACCTACACCGCCGTGGACACCGCCCGTCTGATGGAGGTCTACAACCGCGCCCACCCCAAGGCCTGAGGCAAAATCCCCACGCCGCGCTTTTTGCTTTGCATCTGCGCCGGGCATCAGTCATGACACGCCCATGACACTCAGATTCAAAGCACTTTCCGTTCATCTCTTCACCGCCACTGGCGCCGTTTTTGCGATGCTGGCCATGCTGGCCGCCGTCGAAGAGAAATGGAGCCTGATGTATCTCTGGCTGGTGGTCTCCTTCATCGTCGACGGGATCGACGGGCCGCTGGCCCGTCACTACCACGTCAAGAAAAACGCGCCCGAGTTTGACGGTGTGCTTCTGGACCTGATCATCGACTACCTGACCTATGTTTTCATCCCGGCATTTGCGCTGTTCAAATCAGGCCTGATGGATGGCTGGACCGGATGGTTCGCGATCATCGTCATCACCTTCGCAAGCGCGATGTATTTTGCCGATACGCGCATGAAGACCAAGGACAACTCTTTTTCGGGCTTTCCCGGCTGCTGGAACATGTTCGTGATCGTGATCTTCGCGCTCGAGCCGAATTTCTGGGTCATCCTGATGCTGGTGACACTGCTGTCACTGGCGATGTTCCTGCCGCTGAAATTCGTACACCCCGTCCGGACCGAGCGCTGGCGCCCCCTCACCCTGCCCATGGCCTTCGCCTGGACCTTCTTTGCAGGCTGGGCCGCATGGGTCGACTTCCACCCCGAAAGCTGGGCCCATTGGGGCCTTGTGGTCACCAGCCTTTACTTGGTCTTCGCAGGCATCGCGCAGCAGGTCATCCCGCCGCGCAAAGCCTGATCTTTACAGAACCTCCTGAACCTCAAACTCGGTGCCATTGTGGGTGAACACATCGCCTTCCTGCAGCCCGGTCATCGCCAGATAGATCGGGCTTTGGGTCGAAATACCCATATAGGTTTTCCCGTCCACCTCGAAGCGGGTCGTTGATACGCAAACCACAAAGCGGCGGTTGTTGAATTTAACCACCGCTCCGGGCTGCACCGTGTCGGTCAGGCCGAAATCGGTGTTCTCAATCACATCGATCTTGGCGTGATGCGCATGCACTGGAGCATCAAAGGCTGCCGCCAGGTCCGCATTTTCCCGCGACGCGGCAATATCGTCCTTGTCATGCCCTTCGCGGTCATCCAACTGGGAGTCCTTCAAAAACGCATCATAATGCGCCTGCGCGGTCGCAAGCTCCTCAGCCTCAAGCGACATCAGGCGATCAACAATGGCTTTCTTGCGTGCGGCGGGGTCTGTCTGACCGGTCATGTAGTCTGGTCCTTCAAATTCTGGTTTTCATATAAGTTGAGGTCGCCCCCCACCGAATGCAACATCTATTTGCAAATCAGATCAACAGGCTTGCCGCCCCTTCGTGGCGCAACAGAGCGACCTTGGTCTCAATCCCCCCATCCCCGGAAAACCCGCCCAGCCCGGTGGCAGACAACACCCGGTGACACGGAACAATAACAGGAATTGGATTCGCCCCACAGGCCTGCCCGACTGGCTGCGCTGGCTGCCCCAACTGTTTGGCTATATCGCCATAGGTCAGTGTCTCACCAAACGGGATGGCGAACATGATATCGCAAACCTGCCGCTGAAACCCTGACCCCGCAATGCGATATGGCAGGTCGAACCGCTGCAGCCGCCCCGCGTCATAGGCCACCAACTGCGCCGCCGCCTCGCGCAACAAAGCCGTCGAGCCTCCCTCATCCCGGCCATTCCAGACCAGACGGGTAATGGCACCGTCATTTTCCTCGACGCCAAGGCGTCCGAAATGCGTATCCACCGCGATCATAGGCATGAACGCACGGTGTCAGATGCATCACAGCCCCTGCAACCCGAATCCTGACGATCCGTCCTTCATCTGGCCAAAAATATCCCGGAGCGCGAGGCAGAGCCTCGCAAAAAGCCCTGCCACACGCGCTCCGATGCCAGATCAGCTCAACGCTTCATCACAGCGCCCGCACACAGCATCATGCGCGTGGCGCCCAACATCCGGCAGGATTTTCCAGCAACGTTGACATTTCGCACCTTCGGCTTTCTCGAAAACCACACCGATCCCCTCAATCTCGGGCACACGGAAGGCTTCGGCGGGTGCCGGATCGCCGGTGACCGTCAGACCGGACGTGATGCACAGATCATCCACGTCAAACGTTGCGAGCAGGTCACGGGTTTCCGCATCTTCAACATAAACGATGGGCGCGGCCTCAAGGCTGGAGCCGATGACCTTGTCCTGCCGCTGCACCTCCAGCGCAGCCGTCACGGCACGGCGGACGCGCCGGACCTTGGCCATATTCGTTTCCAGATCGACATTGCGCCAATCGGCAGGTGTTTCCGGGAAATCCACCAGATGGACCGAGCTCTCATCGCCGGGGAAACGCTCCAGCCAGACCTCTTCCATGGTGAAGACCAGCACAGGTGCCAGCCATGTGGTGAGGCGGTGAAACAGGATATCCAGCACAGTGCGCGCCGCGCGACGACGCAGGGTATCACCATCACAATAGAGCGCATCCTTGCGCACATCGAAATAGAACGAAGACAGGTCAACCGTGGCGAAGGTGAAAACCGCACTGAAGACGCCCTGGAAGTCAAATGCGGCATAACCTTTGCGCACTTGTTCATCCAACTCAGCCAGACGGCTGAGGACCCAGCGTTCGAGGCGCGGCATATCCTCGGGTTCCACACGGTCAGCCTCGGTGAAGTCCGCCAGCGAGCCCAGCATGAACCGCATTGTGTTGCGCAGGCGGCGATAGCTGTCAGCGGTGCCTTTCAGGATTTCCGGCCCGATCCGCTGGTCGGCGGTATAGTCGGTCTGAGCCACCCAAAGGCGCAGAATATCGGCGCCGTATTGCTTGACGACCTCTTCCGGCACGATGGTGTTGCCCAGCGATTTGGACATCTTGTTGCCCTTGGCATCCAGCGTAAAGCCATGGGTCACTACGTTCCGATAGGGTGCCCGCCCCTTGGTGCCACAGGCCTGCAGCATGGACGAATGGAACCACCCGCGATGCTGGTCGGTGCCCTCCATGTAGACATCGGCGATTCCGTCCTCGGTCCCGTCCTCACGGTCCCGTAGAACAAAAGCGTGCGTCGAACCGGAGTCGAACCACACATCCAGCACGTCGAACACCTGGTCATAGTCATCGGGGTTAACGATGCCGTCGAGGATCTTCTCTTTGAACCCGTCGGTGTACCAGATATCCGCGCCATCCTTCTCGAACGCGGCCTTGATGCGCGCGTTCAGTTCCTCATTGCGCAGCAGGTAATCCGCGTCGGTCGGCAGAGCGCCTTTCTTGGTGAAACAGGTCAGCGGCACACCCCATGCGCGCTGGCGGGACAGAACCCAGTCCGGGCGCGCCTCGATCATGGAATACAGACGGTTACGACCTGTCTGCGGCGTCCATTTCACCAGCTCGTCGATGGACCGCAGTGCACGTTCGCGAATGGTGTCGCCCATTTCACCCATGCCGTCATCCAGCTTGCGGTCAACGGACGCAAACCACTGCGGCGTGTTGCGGTAGATGATCGGAGCCTTGGACCGCCACGAATGCGGATAGCTATGCTTAATCTTGCCCCGCGCCAGCAGCCCGCCGACCTCGGCCAGCTTGTCGATGACCGCCTTGTTTGCGTCGCCCTCGCCACCCTTGCGAGACAGGATGTACTTGCCACCAAAGAACGGCAGATCAGCGCGGAAGCTGCCATCATCCATCACGTTATAGGTGATGACCTGTTCCAACATGCCCAGATCACGGTAGAGTTCAAATTCCTCCATCCCGTGCGACGGCGCACAATGAACGAAGCCGGTGCCTTCGGTATCCGTCACAAAGCCAGCGGCGCGGAAATCGCGGATGTCGTCCCATTCGCCGTTGCCACCTTCGGCCCCGGCTAGTGGGTGGGTCAGTTGGATCTTGGCCAGATCCTCCTGTGTGACATCACACAGGCGGCGATACATGGAATCGTCCAGCCGCGCCCGCGCAAACACATCCGCAGCGCGGTCATCGGCCAGCAGGTAACGCTCACCGATCCGCGCCCAGCATTCTTCGGGGCGGCCCGTTACCTCATAGAGGCCATAGGAGATGTCCTCGCCATAGACCACAGCCTTGTTCGACGGCATCGTCCACGGGGTCGTCGTCCAGATCACCACGTAAGCGTTATCCAGCGTCACGTCGCCCGTGTTCACGACCTTGAACTTCACCCAGATGGTGAAGCTTTCCTTGTCGTGATACTCAACCTCGGCCTCGGCCAGAGCCGTCTTCTCGATCGGCGACCACATCACGGGCTTTGAGCCCTGATACAAAGTCCCATTCATCAGGAACTTCATGAACTCGTCGGCAATCACCGCTTCGGCGTGATAGTCCATGGTGATGTAGGGATCGGGCCAGTTGCCGGTGATACCCAGACGCTTGAACTCTTCGCGCTGGATGTCGATCCAGCCCTCGGCGAACTTGCGGCATTCCTGACGGAAGTCGACGATATTCACCTCGTCCTTGTTCTTGCCCTTCTTGCGATACTGTTCTTCGATCTTCCACTCGATGGGCAGGCCGTGGCAGTCCCAGCCGGGCACGTAACGCGCGTCATGGCCCATCATCTGATGCGACCGCACGATCATGTCTTTGATGGTCTTGTTCAGCGCGTGGCCGATATGCAGGTGACCGTTCGCATAGGGCGGGCCGTCATGCAGGGTAAAGGGCGTGCGGCCCTCTTTCTCGCGCAGGCGGTCATAGACGCCGATCTTTTCCCAGCGCTCCAGCCATGCGGGCTCGCGCTTGGGCAGGCCCGCGCGCATGGGGAAATCGGTTTTGGGCAGGTTCAGCGTGTCTTTGTAGTCAGGTGTCTCGGCGCACATTGGGGGCGTCCTCAGGATGGTCTTGTCGTCATGTGGATCGAAGCGGTCAGTGCGATATCTCAAGCACCTTTGCCCGGCGTCTCGTGGTATCAGAGCGCCGGGGATATAATTCGAATAATGATGGCCAAACGGTCATGCATGGCCGCGCTTATAAGACGGCCACGCCTAATGGTCCAGAGGTTCCGACCCTTGCGGCAAATGGCGCAGCTTGGCCCAACGGTTGAGCCACGCCAAACCCGCCAATGCCAGTCCCAATGCCAATAGTGAGAATACCCGGATCAGCCCGCCCAGACCCGCAATGTCGATCAAAAACACCTTGGCCACCGCCAGCCCGATCACCGCCAGTCCGGCCTTGCGCATCAGATCGGACCGACGGGCCAGCGACTGGTAGAACAGTGCGGCCCCGATGACCAAAAGGGTAAGGGTATATGTGTAAAGCTCGGGCTGGGTGACGCCGTTGCCTTCGAACATTCCGCCCGCGCCCTGCCAGACATGCCGGATCGCCAGACCAAGCCAGACAGCGGCCAGTGCTCCGGCGGCTGCATAACTGATCCGCCGCAGCAATACCGGCATCGAACCGATGCGCCATGCCGAGAACCCGATGGCCAGTGCGGGCAGAAGATAAGCCACCGCAAGCGTGTTCACGACCGGCGGCCCAAGCACCGGGTCGGTGAGCGGATTGATCAGCGGATTGGCCTCGGACAGGGCCTGCGCCAGCCGCGCGATACCGTGTGCGGCGAAGAAACCTGCCAGCAGATAGCGCGCATAATTCAACTTACCGCCGAGCGCGAACCGCTGAACCTGCGCATAGGCCAGCAGCAGCCAGATCACCGCCAACAGGCCGAGACCCCAGTGACTGTCTTTAGCGCCGCCCTCGCCGAACCCTTCGAGCCAGCGCAGCAGCAGCAACGACAGCAGGATACCCACTGTCGCCCACGCAGCACTTTCCAAGAGCAGCGTGGCGATCGGACGGTTTAGGGGCCTTAGCAGCGCCCAGCCCGCAACGAAGCCAATCACGGCGGCGGCATAGACCAGCACCATCTCGGCCAGCGGCGCGCCATTGGCCCAGTCGAGGCCCGGGTCCAGAACCAGCCGGACGGTCACGGTGAACACTCCGGCCCAGATGAACCAGCTCATCGGTGGCAGATCAAAGCGCCGGTCCAGCGTGGCAGCCACGACGATCATCACAGTCAGGGCCACGGTCAGGGCCGCCGAACTGAGCACGATGATGCAGGCAAAGCTGAGACAGGACAACGCCGACAACGTCGCCAGCGAGGGCCGCATCCGGTCGTCGCCATCGACCCGCGCAAACCGCTCGGCCAGAACCACCATCATCGCCCCGAGCGCCACAGCATGCAGCGCCCAAGGGTAAGTCCCGATCACCTCTGCCGGATGCCAGCCGACCTCCAGCGCGATGGCCATCAGCGGCGCGAACAACGCCGAGGCCCCGGCCCAGACCACGCTATAGCGCCCGCCGCCGAAGGAACGCCACGCGGCAAGCAGAGAAACCAGCGCGCCCAGAGCCACCAGCGTCGTGACGATCATGGGGAAATCCGCCTCGGCCGTTTCCGCGTAAGTGTCTGTGAAAGCGCGCACCGCCGCGCCATAGTCCAGACCATGCACCAGCACAAACCAGATCAGGCCCAGCGCAGGCATCACCGTCACATCCTGCAGCGCCAGCGCGCCCTTGGCCCACAGGATCAGCGCCAGCGTCAGACCCGCCAGCAGCGCGACGCCCAGCCAGAATTCGCTTGTCGAATCCGCCCAGTGGATCGACAGGATCGCCGAACTGGCCGCCACGGCTGCAAAAGCCAGCCGGGTAGGGAATTCCGGCCACGGGTCGCCTTTCTTCCGCCGGATCATCTGCGTGATCATAGGGCCGGAATGGTCGGGCCAGACCCGTCGGACCGGGATCGCGATGGCGATCAGCGCGAAGACCGTGATGCAGGTCAGATACGCGGGCTCGGTCAGCGGCGAGGACAGCACCAGCAGAAACGCCGCGCCGTAAGCTCCGACAAGGGTCAGGACGGAAATCCAAGCCCAGCGCCGAACCGTGTCGATGCCCAACCCCAGCACCGCGATCACGAAGAAATAGCCATAAAGCCACGTCGGATCGTCCGAGGACCCACCCACGACAAACGGTGCCGCAAAAGCGCCGATCAGGCCCACCGCCGCCAAAAGCGGGCCATGGAACCAGCCCAGAACCAGTCCAACAAGCGCGATGCTAACCATGCCAGCCAGCGCCGCTTCGGGCCCAATCAGGTCATAGAGCGTGCGGGCTGCGAGAGTGGCCCCAAACAAAGTCACCAGCCCCGCGCCCGAGAAGACCGAGGGCAAATAGGCCGTGGCCACGTCTTCGTCATCGCCAAAACGGCGGCGCACAATCTCTCCGGCACCGATTAGCGCCGCACCGAATCCCAGCGCCGCTAGCACCCGAGCGGTAGGGGGCAGCAACCCGTTTTCGACCCCGTACTGAACCAGAAATATCCCCGCCAGAGCCAGCGACAACGCACTGACCGCGTAGAACCAGTTCTCGCGCAGCCACGCGCCCAGCGCGGCGAACCGGTCCTCGCGCAGGACGATGGCGGCGGGAGGATCGTCAGGGGCGGCCTGTGGCTCTTCGACCGGGGTTTCGACCTTGGGGCGTGACGCCCACGGCCCCGGCTTCGGCTCTGCGGCAACGGGCTGAACCGGTGCGGTGTCTTCGGCGGCAGCCTCAGGCTGTTGCCCCGCCAGTTGGCGTTCCAGTTGTTCCACGCGTTTGCGCAGGCGCGACTGGCCGACCAGCAAAACAATGATCGAGACGGGAATCGCCAGCACAACGAGGCCAACGAGAGCGAGCAAGGATTCCAACCGAAACCTCCGAACAGTGGTCGCTTGAAAATACGCCTCTCATGCGCAGCTTAACAGTCTGGAAATCCAGACGGATATCATGTGTGGCTTTGTTCGACCCGGGTTCGGAGCAGTTCATCAGGGGTGAAACAGCGACCCGACCCAATAAGCGATGGCGGCGGCTGCGCCTCCGATCAGCAGGGTTTCTCCCCCCGATCGCCACCACGGCGCAAGAGACCAGCGGCTCTTCATCGCGCCGATGGCGAAAAACACGCCCGCTGTCATCCAGGCGGACAGGGTGAACGCATTCGCCATCGACAGCAGGAACGGCAATAACGGGATCATACCGGCAACCAGAAAGGCAAAAAACGTCGCCAGCGCCGCCTTGAGCGGGTGCGGATCGACGCTGCCCAGCCCGTATTCGCCTTCGATCATCAGGTTGATCCAGTTGTCGTGGTTCGAGGTGATTTCCTCTGTCGCCTCGTCCAGAACGCTGCCTGACAGACCCTTCTGGGCAAGGATTTCGCGCACTTCGTCCCGCTCTCCGTCCGGATACAGGCGGATATGCCTCTCTTCGATGGCGCGGATGCGGTGGATGTTGTCCAGTTCGGCCTTGGTGCCGGAATAGTTCCCAGCAGCCATCGAAAACCCATCTGCCAGCACATTGGCAAGCCCCAGCGCCACGATGACGAAGGGGGACAGACCGGCCCCGGCCACCCCGGCGACGATGGCAAAGGTCGTGACCGAGCCGTCGATGCCGCCATAGACCACATCGCGCAGCACACCACGCCCTGGTGGGGCATTGATCCGGTCAGATATCTCTTGCTGGCTGTGGCCGTGATCGGTCATGGCTGGCTCCGCCCCTTTTATGCGGGACGGGGCCAGCGTCGGCTTTGCGCCAGATCAAGTCTTGGAAAACAGCCCGCTGAGCGCGCGTTTGATCATGCCTCGGGTCGAAGGCCTGTGCCGTTTCGAAAACGGCAGAGGTCGGCAGACCTCCATCGCGGCAACACCCACGCGGGCGGTGAGCGCACCATTGACCAGCCCCTCGCCAAAGCGGCGGGACAGTTTGCTAAGGACCGAGCCGCCCAGAATGGGTTCCAGCAGATCGTCCCCTACGGCCACGGCACCGGTAGCCACCAGATGCACGAACACCGCGCGGGTCAGGCGCCAACTGCCCAGAAAACCCGCGCGCCCTCCGTAGATTTCCGCAATGCGCCGGATCATCCGCAAAGAGCTTGCCAGCGCGGTCGCGACATCCGCCAGCGCCAGCGGCACCAAAGCCGTTACAGTTGCGACCTGCCGGGCTGCTGCCTCAACCTCGCGGCTGGCGGCGGCGTCCAGCGGGGCCAGAAGCTCGTCTTCAGCCAGGGTGAGAAGCGTCGAGGCGTCGAATTGTTCGCCCATCCGTTCTTTCAGACGGTCGCGGCCCCAACGGGTTTCGTCGCGGCCCTGATAGAAGGCGATGAGGCGGTTTGTGACGGTGCGGGCCTGTGACAGGTTTTCGTCTGCCAAGGCCGTATCAGCGGCACGGTGCAAACCATCGACGCGCGACAAACGGCTGATCGCGGCCAGTTCGCGCAGCGCAATGATCAGCACGACCAGCAACAGCGCGCCGATCAGGCCGGTGACAATCCATCCCAGAATAGGCGCGCGCTCCAGCAGAGAGACGGCGAAATCCCACGCCGCGACCGAGACCACCGCCCCCACAACTGCCAGCGCCAACCCCCAGAACCAGCGCGACAGAGCCGAGGGTTTGCGGGCCGCGAACCGAACCGCCGCCTGCATCGCCTGCCCTTGCGGCGGTGCAATGTCGGGCACGGGCGGCGCAGTCGACACGTCAGCTGCGGGCGCGTCGTCTTCCAGATCAATCAGCACAGGGCCTTTAGCCATCGACCGCCTCCTCGCGTGTCCAGACATATTTGATATCCGGCAGGTTTTCGTCATTCTCGGACCCGTCGCCTCGGGCGACCTCGACAAAGCCGTTGCGTTCATAAAACCGGCAGGCGGGGTGATTGGCCTGAAACGCAAACAGGCTCAGCTCGGACCGCCGCCCTTTGGCATGATCCAGCAAATGCCGCCCGATCCCCTGCCCGCGCGCCGGAGCTGCCAAATAGAGCGAGTGCACCTCGTCCCCGTTCAACGCCAGAAATCCGGCCACCTGACCCTGCATCTCGGCAACCGTCACCCAGCCGAGATCGATCATCCGGCCACAAAACGCGATGGTCTCAGCCTCGGTATGCAGTTCCGGCATCCAGTCGTTCTCGCGCGCAAACCGATGCAGAATTGCGCCCGTTGTTCCGGCATCGGTGCTGCGTGCAGGGCGGAGGATCACTGTCACAGCCGGTCTCCGATCAGAAACTGCGCCGCCCGATCCAGCCGAATATGCGGAGGGCCGTCGCCCGGATTCAGCGTCAGATGCGCGGGTGCGAAAGCCATGTTACCATAGTCCCTGCCCAGCCAACCGTCAGCCCCGTTTCGCGCAGGGCCCAGTAAACGGGTGGGGTCCTCTGGCAGCTCGCCGGGATAAAAGGCCGCCTGTTTGCCTCTGTCCAGCAAAGTGCCGCGTACACAGGGCAAATCGACCCCGTTATGGCTGCGCATCTCTTCGGTCGTCGTGCGCAGCGAGGCCAGCGACAGGGCCGCCGTTTCCGCCCCGGCAAAGCTGGCGCGATCGCGGGCGTCGCGGGTCAGCGCCTCGATGATCGCGGTCAGGCGCGGGTGTTGCAGGTGGTGCAGGTGGTCGGCCTTGGTGGCGGCGAACAGGATGCGCTCGACCCGTTTGCCCAGCAGCAGCCTGTTCAGCCATGCGTTGCGGCCCGGGCGGAAGGCCGACAGGATATCCCCCATCGCGCGGCGCATATCCTCGACCGCTTGCGGGCCTTTGTGGATCGCACCCAGCGCATCGACCAGAACGATTTGCCGGTCAATTCGGGCAAAGTGATCGCGGAAGAAGGGTTTGACCACTTGTGATTTATAGGCCTCGTAGCGTCGCTCCATCTCGCGATGCAGGGACCGGCGACGCGATGCCTCGGACACAGGCAAAGGGGCAAAGGTCAGGACAGGCGACCCCGCCAGATCGCCCGGCAGAAGGAACCGACCGGGGGTGCAATCGTAAAACCCGGCCTCACGCGCGGCATTCAGATAGGCGGTGAAGCTGCTGGAAAGGGTCTGGGCCAGCGGTTCATCATGCGCGGTGGTTGGATCAGTCGACCGCACCTGCGCCAGAAACGCCTCCGCCTGTGGGCGGTTCGCAATATGTTCGAGCGTATCCCGCGACCAGTCGTCATAGGATTTGTCCAGCAGGGCCAGATCCAGCAACCACTCACCGGGATAGTCCACAATGTCCAGATGCAGCGTGCGCGGACCCTGCAGACCTGGCAGCAAGCCCGCAGGCTGCACCTTGAAGGAAAGGCGCAGCTCGGACACCGCGCGCGTGCTGTCCGGCCAATGCGGTGCGGGACCGGTCAGCGCGGACAGGTGCGTTTCGAAATCGAACCGGGGCACGGTGTCGTCGGGCTGCGGCTGCAGAAAGCTGGCGGTGATCCGCCCCTCCTGCTGCGCCGCCAATCCGGTCATACGCCCCCGGTCCAGCAGGTTAGCGACCAGAGACGTGATGAACACGGTCTTGCCCGACCGCGCCAGTCCGGTGACGCCCAGCCGGATGACCGGCTCGAAGAAGGTCTCGGACACGCGGTCGCCTACGGATTCGACCCCGCGCACCAGACTGTCTGCCAAGGATGAGATGACCAAGCCGTCGCCCCGCTTTTATCGTTTTTCCCAAGATAGGTAGCGGTCGCGGGACATGCCAGCGCTTTCGCCCCTCTTGCCCGTCCGCCCAAGGCGCGATACCAGCGGCGCATGCCCAGATACGCGCTGAAAGTCGAATACCAAGGGGAACCGTTCGCCGGATGGCAGCGGCAGAAAGAGCTGCCCTCGGTTCAGGGCGCGATTGAAGCCGCGTTGTCGCGGATCGAACCCGGAGACCATACCATCGCCGCCGCCGGTCGCACCGATGCGGGGGTCCACGCGCTGGGGCAAGTGGCGCATTGCGATCTGGTCAGGGACTGGGACCCGTTCCGCCTGTCCGAGGCATTGAACTATCACCTCAAGCCGCAGCCTGTGGCTATCGTGCAGGCCGCGCGGGTCGACGATGACTGGCACGCCCGCTTTTCCGCGCTTGGGCGGCAGTATCTGTTTCGCATCCTGATGCGCCGCGCGCCTGCGACCCATGATCGGGGGCAGGTCTGGCAGATCAATCATAGGCTCGATGTCGCGGCGATGCAGGCCGGGGCCGATATGCTGATCGGGCGGCATGATTTCACCACTTTCCGGTCGTCCATCTGTCAGGCCGCCAGCCCGGTCAAAACGCTGGATGAATTGCGGGTGGAACAGGTTCAGGGCTTCTCGGGCCCCGAGATCCATTTCCACGTCCGCGCCCGGTCGTTCCTGCACAATCAGGTACGCAGCTTTGTCGGCACGTTGGAACGCGTCGGTGCCGGAGCATGGACGCCAGAGGATGTGCGAGACGCGCTTGAGGCGGCCAACCGCGCGGCCTGCGGGCCGGTCTGCCCGCCGCAGGGGCTCTATCTGGCGCGGGTCGGGTATCCTGAACCGGTGTTTGGCTAAAGTCACACCGCCCGCAGCAACAGGCCGCTTGCGATCACCGCAATGATGAGGCCGGCGACAAGTTCGATGGTCGGGGCCAGTACCGAGGCAAAGCGCGTGGCCGAGGCCGAGGCCAGCAATCCGCCGCGCAAACCGAAGGACGTCCAACCGACCAGAGTCGTCACGGTTGCCGTGCCCAGCGCCATGGCGAAGGCTCCGGCGATGCCGACCATGGCGATGCCCATCTGCCATGTCAGGATCAGGACGAACAACGCCCCGGTGCAGGGGCGCGCGGCGATACCCGCAATCAGGATCACCGCCTCGCGCAGGCTGCCGACCTGAGCGGCCTCTTCAGCGGTCGGGCCGTGCCGATGGCCACAATCCGCGCAGGTTCCGTGGTCGTCATCATGGTGGTGATGTGCATGCGATGTCTGGCTGTTGTGACGCCGCGCGAAGCTGCGCAGCGCGCGAAAGATCAGCCAAAGGCCGATGGCCGCAATCGCGCCATAGCTGATCGGGGCCATGACCTGTTCGGTCGTGCCCACCAGCGCCTCGCGTGACATCTGGAACACCAGAACCCCCGCATAGACCAGCACAACCGCGGTCACGGCCTGCCCGAGGCTGGACAGGACGCTGATCGCAGACAAGCGCCAGAACGCGACACGACGACCCAGACCGTAACCGCCGATCAGAACCTTGCCATGGCCGGGGCCGATGGCGTGGAAGAACCCGTAGGCGAAACAGACGGTCAGCAGGGTCGCGATGGCCTCGGGCTGTTCTGCGCGAGCGGCACGCAGGGAGCGGGCAATCTGGTTCTGGAAATCGCGTTGCTCGCCAGCGGCCCACGCGGCCAGATGGTCAAAGCCACCACTGCCCCAGAACCACAGCAGCACACCGCAGGCGATGGCAACGGGTACGATCAGGTACCTGGACATGAAAGCCTGATCTCGGTTGCAAATTTCTCACCGACCAGAGGGATATCGTTTTCCTCAAGGTCATAGTCAGCATCCAGCGTCAACAGGAACGCCCGCATCTGCGCAAGCTCGGCGTCGATGTCTGGATCGGTCCGCTCAATCTGACAGGTAACAGGCCCCGAGACAATCACGGGGCGCGTCACCTCATAGGCGGTGTAAAAGCTTTCGTCAAAAGCCTTGATCGACAACCCGTTGGCCGGGATCGGCGCGCCCTCGACCGCCCGCAAATGCGTGGTCACGATGCGGGCATCCTCGGTCGTGGCGCGTGGCTCGAGCGGACCTGACAGCGGGATCACGGCATCATCCATACGAATGACCAGATCGCCATTATACCCTTCGACCCATTGGGCATCAAAACCGCTCAGAAACTGCTCTTCAGAGGCGTTCAGTACACCGTCACCATCCTGATCCAGACGCATGTCCTCCAGAATCAGAAGCGAGTAGAACTCGTCATACGCCCAGGTCACACGGACATGGGTCAGGTTGCCTGCATCGTCGACAATGAACTCCAACCCGGTGTCGATGAAGACATGCGGGTGGGTCAGGGCCGGAAGCGGCAGGCAGCAGGCAAGGAAAGGGGCTATCCATCGCATGGGCGTAAGATAGGATGCGCGGCGAGTATCGGCAATCCAATTGCACGCGATCGTGCAGAAACCTGCCGCCTCAGCCTGGCGGGAACAGAACCAGCGTCTGCAGCGCCGTTCCCACTGGACCCTGCGTATCAAACAGCACCGACTGGGACATGCCGATCCCCGAAGGCTGCCAATGCGAAATCGAATCCGAGGCAAGCCAGTCTGAGACCGGCTCACGATGGATTTGCACCGTCAGATCGGTGTTCATGAACCCCATCTCTCGGGTCGGCGCGTTCCACGAAATGCCATTGCCGCAATCCGCAAGCGGGCAGAGCGCCTGTATCGGCGATGGCTCCTCGCCTTCCAGCAAGGATGGTGTGCGCATCCAGACCGTCTTGGGACCCGCGCCCTGATTGCCCCCCTTGGGATATGCGATCTGCGAATGATGGGCGAAGCCGGGCAGATCGTGCCGCATCTCGCCGATTGGAAACGGCCCGTCGACCACATCCTCAAATCGTGGCGCTGGCAGATCGACATTGGGCACATCGCCAAGGGTCTTGCGCACCATATGCATCGTCGTGGCCGTGGCACACAGCGTATCGTCCAGATCATGCACCGTGACACGCGTGGTGGCGAGCGTCCTGGTGTGGCGCGTGGTCTCGGCCGCGACCCGCAGCCCGGCCAGCGGCAGCGGGCGCAGCAGATCGACGGTCAGCCGGGTCAGCATCTTGTCGGGGCCGACCTCGGTTTCTGCCGCCCGCACGATCAGGCCGCTGACCGGCCCCGCGTGGCAGTGATCGGCAGACCATGGCCCGCGTGCGGGATCATTGCCGACAAACACGCCTTGGGCATTCTGATGGAAATAGGCCTGCCCCAATACATCCGTTGTCATCGCGGTTCCGTCGCCTCAGACCTTTTCCTGCGTGTATTTCTTCAACTCGGCTCGCGCGATTTGACGGCGGTGCACCGCATCCGGCCCATCCGCCAGCCGCAAGGTGCGCACATGAGTCCAGGCAATCGCCAGTGGGGTGTCCTGACTGATCCCCTGCGCGCCGAACATCTGCACCGCCTCGTCGATCACTTTCAGCGCCACCCGAGGGGCCACGGTCTTGATCTGGCTGATCCACGGGGCCGCCGCCCGTGCATCGCCCTGATCCATGTACCACGCCGCCTTCAGGCACAGCAGGCGGGCCATTTCGATCTCCATCCTGCATTCGGCGATGATGTCGTAATTGGCCCCAAGCTGCGCCAGCTTCTTGCCAAACGCCTCGCGCTGCAGCGAACGCTTGCACATCTGCTCCAACGCAGCTTCGGCCTGTCCGATGGCGCGCATACAATGGTGGATGCGCCCCGGCCCCAAGCGACCCTGCGCAATCTCGAACCCCCGCCCTTCGCCCAGCAGCATGTTTTCCGCCGGAACCCTGACGTCGGTGAAACGGATGTGCATATGCCCGTGGGGCGCGTCGTCATGGCCATAGACCTCCATCGGGCGCAGCACTTCGATTCCGGGCGTGTCCGCGGGCACCACGATCATCGACTGGCGCTGGTGCTTGGGCAGATCGTCTCCGCCCGTCTTGACCATCACGATATACACCTTGCAGCGCGGATCACCCGCCCCCGACGCCCACCATTTCTCGCCGTTCAGAACGTAGCCCTCCCCATCCCGCACGCAGGACATGGAGATGTTCGTGGCATCGGACGAGGCCACATCCGGTTCGGTCATCAGATAGGCCGAGCGAATCTGACCTTCGAGCAGCGGTTTCAACCATTGCTCTTTCATGGTGTCCGACCCGTAGCGTTCGAACACTTCCATGTTGCCGGTGTCAGGCGCCGAGCAATTGAACACCTCGGCGCCCAAGGGGGTCTTGCCCATCTCTTCGGCGAAATAGGCGTATTCAACGGTGCTGAGACCAAAGCCCTTGTCGCTGTCGGTCAGCCAGAAGTTCCACAGACCCGCCGCCTTGGCCTTGGCCTTGAGCCCCTCAAGGATTTCAGTCTGACGCGCGGTATATTGCCAGCGATCGCCTTTGTTGATCTCGGCCTGATATTCCGCCTCAAGCGGCATGACCTCATCGCGGATCATGTCGGCCACGCGCCGCAGTAGGGCGCGGTTCTCGTCGCGCAGTCCGAATGTCATGGTCATGAAAATCCTCCCCGCCGTAACGCACCGGCCTTTACCTTTGCGCAAAGGATGGCTTAGCTGCACGCGGGCTGTCCAGTTGCGTGACGGCACGTCACTTGGACAAAATGAACGAAGGAGCTGCGCATATGGCGTTGTTGGTGGATACGGGCCACTCGGGTTGGCTGACAAACGAAGACATCGCCCGCGAAATCCGAAAGCACGATCCTGCAGCCGATGTGCGCACGCCAGAGACCATTGGGGATGCTGGCCAGATCAAGATGGTTGCGGTGTCAACTCTTCGGTCTGACCTTCCGCAGCGGCTGCCCAATCTGCAACTGGTGCAAAAACTTGGGGCCGGGGTCGAAACCATCGTCAGCCATCCGAACCTGCCGGATCACGTCCGCGTCGCTCGCCTTAAACCCGACGCCCCGGCGCAGGGCATTGCCGAGTGGTTTGTAGCCTACATCCTGCGCGCCCAGCGCCACATGCAGCAATACGAGGCCGCACAGTCCCGCGCCGAATGGGCCCCTCAGGCTCCTCTGTTCACCCCTGATACCGTGGTCGGCGTTCTGGGGTTGGGCCACATCGGTGGGCGCACCGCCCAGATGCTGCGCGCGGTGGGATTTCAGGTGATGGGTTGGAGCCGGTCCCCCAAACACTTCGACGGGGTCACCTGCCTGCACGGCGACGACGCGCTGCCCGAGATGCTGCGCCAATGCGACTATGTCTGCGCCATCCTGCCTTCAACCCCTGCCACGGTGAACCTGTTCGACGCGCCAATGCTGGCGGCGATGAAACCCGGCAGCCATTTGCTGAACGCCGGTCGCGGCGACCTGATTGACGAGGCCGCGCTGATCACGGCGCTGGACCAGGGCTCCCCCGCTCATGCGGTTCTGGACGTCACTCGGCAGGAACCGCTGCCGTCGGACAGCCCGCTGTGGCAACATCCGGGCATCACGATCACACCGCATGTCTCGGGCTGGCATCTGGGCGATGCGCTATCCGACGTGGCCGAGAATTTCCGCAGGCTGCAATCCGGTACCACCCTGTTGCATGAGGTCGACCGGCAGCTCGGCTACTGATCCTCAGGGGGCCAGCAACCAATTGCCATCGGCAGTCTTGCACCGGCGCGTCCGAATATCGCGGCTTTCGCCGGAGCCCTCGGGTTGGACAACATGCTGCAGGATCACGCAGTTGCCTTCTACGCTTTGAATGCGAACTGTCCCGTTCGAGCCGGTGGCGTCATTAACCCATGCCCGCTGCTGCCCCACCGAAGGCGCACCCGCACTGAGCAACGCATTGGAGGCGGCGTTCACCACTTCGAAATCGGCAGGCGTCAGCCCCATCTCGGCGATGATTCGTGAAATCGGCTTGGCCTGTACGGCCCCGCTGACGCCGAGGGCCAGTACGGTGGCCATCGCAATAGAAATCCGGGCTTTCATGAGCGCCTCTCTGAACTGAAATACATTTGCTCTCAAGGATATACCTCTGCGCGACCGCGGCCAAGCCCCTGCCGTCCACCTTCAAAATATCCCGAACAAACCTATCGCAAGCCTGCCGCTAGGATGGCACGCGCATTCGGAAGATAGTGACGCAAGACGAACCAGAGGCATCCGATGACATATCCAACCTATTATGCGCCCCAAGGCGGGCATCCGGGGCAGGAACAGCTTCTGACCGACCGCGCCATGTTCACCGATGCCTATGCGGTGATCCCCAAAGGCACTATGCGGGACATCGTCACCAGCTTTCTGCCCTTCTGGGAGGGAACGCGCCTGTGGGTCCTGTCCCGCCCGCTCAGCGGGTTTGCCGAGACCTTCTCACAGTACATCATGGAGGTTCAGCCAGGCGGCGGCAGCGACCAGCCCGAAACCGATCCCAATGCGCAAGGCGTGATCTTCGTGGTGGAAGGTGGCGTGCGCCTGACGCTGGGCGAAACAACCCACGATCTGGAAACCGGCGGCTATGCCTACATCCCGCCGGGCAGCACTTGGACGCTGCACAACCGATCTGACGTCGTTGTTCGCTTCCATTGGGTCCGCAAAGCCTATCAGGCAGTACCAGGCCTGCCCGCCCCCGATCCGATCATCACCAACGAGCGTGATATCGCCCCCATTGCGATGCCGGGCACCGAGGGGCGCTGGACCACCACCCGCTTTGCCGACCCGCAGGATTTGCGCCACGACATGCATGTCAACATCGTCACGTTCGAACCCGGCGGCGTGATCCCTTTCGCCGAAACCCATGTGATGGAGCACGGGCTCTATGTGCTTGAGGGCAAGGCTGTTTACCGCCTCAATCAGGACTGGGTCGAGGTCGAAGCGGGCGACTATATGTGGCTGCGCGCCTTCTGCCCGCAGGCCTGTTATGCCGGTGGTCCGGGGCGGTTTCGCTATCTGCTGTATAAAGATGTAAACCGTCATATGCCGCTTGCGCCACCTGTCCGCTGACCCAAGGCGCGGCCTGCTGTAGCGGAAAATTGCCCTGCAGGGGTTCCCAGAATCGCTGGAATCTGATGAAATCACATAAGATTTCAGCACTGGAGATAGTTCGATGTTACTGCGCGGAACGACGATTGCACTGGCAACCGCCCTTGGCCTTACGGCATTTGACGCGGCCCCGGTCGCAGCCAAGGAGGAAACCAAATCCGTCTCCGTCATGAGCCGTACTTGGGCGGTCACGCAGGTCTCGGATGCTCCTGTGGTCTACCGGGCGACGCGCGACAACAACAATCTGAACCCGTTCGGCCCTCCGCCCCGTTTGCGTACCATTCAGGCGATTGCCGCGATCCAGCAGGCGACCGGCTGCAAGGTGATCCGTTCCAGCATGTATCAGAACATCTCGGGCCAGTTTTTCTCGCAGGTCAGTTGCGGCTGAAAATTGGTACAATCCAATCATTGAGGTCGCATAACCGGCCTGCCATAGCTGGGCCATGAGAATTGCGATCAACGGATTCGGCCGTATTGGCCGCACGATTCTGCGTCAGGTCCTCAGCCTGCCGCAGCATTCGGATATTGAGCTGGTGCTGATCAACGATATCGCACCGCTCGAGACCTGCGCCTATCTGTTTCAATACGACAGCACCTTCGGCCCTTACCCCGGTTCCGTCACGTGCGGGGATGCCGCGCTGGTCATTGATGAGCGTATCATCCCGATGTCGCACAGCACCGATCTGGCGCGGGTGGACCTGTCTGGTGTCGACGTTATGCTGGACTGCACCGGCATCGCGCGGACGTCGGATGTCGCCAGCCGGGGCCTGAGCGCCGGTGCTGGTAAGGTGTTGATATCCGGCCCTTCTCCGGCGGCTGAGGTGACCGTGGTGCTGGGCGCAAACGAGGACCAGTTGGGCAATGCCCGGATCGTGTCCAATGCCTCTTGCACTACAAATGGTCTGGCCCCGCTGGTCAAGCTGCTCGACACGATGGGCGGGCTGGTGTCGGCCCATATGACCACGATCCACTGCTATACCAACAGCCAGCCCATGATTGACGCCCCGCGCGGAGACCTCGCGCGCTCGCGCGCCGGGGCGCTGTCGATGGTGCCCACAACCTCCAGCGCCACGCATCTGATCGATGTGGTCCTGCCCCACCTCGCGGGGCGCATCTCGGGCGCGGCGGTGCGGGTTCCGACGGCAAGCGTCTCGGCGGTTGACCTCGTGGCGACGCTTGAACGCGGCATGACCGCCGAACAGTTTGACCCAGCTCTGCGAGAAGCAGTCGCTGTCTCTCAGGTCCTTGGCTGGACGGATCACCCCCTCGTCTCGTCCGACCTGAGAGCACGGTCTGAATCTCTGATCATCGCAGGCCCCGAGACCCGCCAGATCGGACAGCATCAAGTCCGCGTTTTCGGCTGGTATGACAATGAATGGGGTTTCTCAGCCCGAATGCTGGATGTGGCCCGCCTGATGGCCGACGCCTGACCGCAGCGGGCGGGTTTGCCCGCGCGCTGCCCGGCCCAACGGGTCAGGGGGCATCTTCGATGCTCCCGGACCGGGCGGGAGAAACCCGGTTCAGTCTTGGCGAACCTCGTAAGGGTCCTCGAACCAGAATTCTTCCAGATTGTCGCCCGCCCCGATCCGATCCACCACGGCGAACAGCCCCGGCCCATGCAGCGGTGTCAGAACACCATGCCAAACGCCGCGATGATAGTTCACCGCCTGCCCCGGCTGCGTGACAAAGGCCCGAGGCCGCCCCGGTCGCCCGCCCTCATCCGGCGCAACGATCACCAGAAAGGGCTGATACGTCATCGGGATAAAGGCCTGACTGCCTTCGGGATGCCGCTCGACCATCTCCAGCCGATAGGGCAGCGTGCGCGGATTGGCGTCAAACAGGCTGAGACCCGCGCGACCATCCATAAACTCCAAAGCCGCACGGTCGTGATACCGCCCGCATTGCCCCTGATTGATGATCTTGTCGGGCTCTCCCGCGACCACGATCAGATCCCCAAAGGGCGCGAATGCCTCAGCTGAGATCGGCTCAATCAGGATACGCTTCATGACGGCAGTAGGTCCCGCAAGCGAAACTCGGCGATGCGTTCGACCTGACGGCAGGCTTCGGCAAGTTCCGTATCCCGATCCTGACAGATCCGCCGCTCAAAGGTTTGCAGGATCGAGGCTTTGTCATGATCCCGCACGGCAATGATGAACGGGAACCCGAATTTCTCGGTATAACGCTGGTTCAGTTTAGTAAACGCCGCCCGTTCTTCATCCGTCAGCGCATCCAAGCCCGCCGAGGCCTGCTCGGACGTGCTTTCCTGCGTCAGCCGCTTGGCCTGCGCCAGCTTGCCCGCGAGGTCGGGATGCGCAGTCAGCACGCCCAACCGTTCCGCCTCAGAAGCCGAACGGAACATTCGCGCGAGAGCATTGTGCAGCCCGCCCGCCGTATCATGCGCCGGGCCAAGCTCAAGATCAAAGGCGCGCTCCGCGATCCATGCTGAATGCTCGAAAATGCCCCCATAAGCTGCAACAAACGCATCACGCTCCATCTGCGACGGTTTGGGATGCTGGGCGGCGGGATGCGTCTTGGCCCAATGCTCGGCAATCTGCAGGCGCGTCGCAAACCACACATCCGAGAACCCGCGCGCGTGATCCAGAAAGCGTTTCAGTGCCATGACCCGCCCCGGTCGCCCGATCAGACGGCAATGTAGGCCGATCGAGAGCATCTTCGGCACACCTGCCTCGCCCTCAGCATAGAGCGCATCGAAGCTGTCCTTGAGATAGGAATAGAACTGATCGCCCGCATTGAACCCCTGCGGTGTGGCAAAGCGCATGTCGTTGCAGTCCAACGTGTATGGCACGATCAACTGATCCCGCCCCCCGGTCTGCATCCAATAGGGCAGATCATCGGCATAGGTGTCCGAGACGTAAGCAAACCCGCCCTCTTCCGCCACCAGACGAACCGTATTTTCGGAGCAGCGCCCCGTATACCACCCGCGCGGACGTTCTCCGATCACTTCGGTGTGCAGGCGGATGGCCTCGGCGATCTGCGCGCGCTCCTCGTCCTCGGGCATATCCTTGTGTTCGACCCATTTCAGCCCGTGGCTGGCAATCTCCCACCCGGCGGATTTCATCGCAGAGACCTGATCCGGCGAGCGCGCCAGAGCGGTCGCCACACCATAAACCGTGATCGGCAGGTCCTTCATCAGCCGATGCAATCGCCAGAACCCAGCGCGCGCGCCGTATTCGTAGATCGACTCCATGTTCCAATGCCGTTGCCCCGACCATTGCGCCGCGCCAACAATCTCGGACAAAAACGCTTCGGACGCGGCATCGCCGTGCAGAACACAGTTCTCACCGCCCTCCTCGTAGTTCAGCACGATCTGCACGGCCAGTTTTGCACCGCCCGGCCATTTGGCATCCGGTGGGGTGGCTCCGTATCCGATCATGTCCCGGGGGTAACGCGGCGGCTGCATGGTGTGTTCCAATTCGTTTACTGTTCCCAACAGCCTTAAACCAGAAAACCATGCGGGATTATCAAATCAATCCGAACGCTGTTTCCGGTTCTTTCGGCATTTCCACTGTTTTCAACTTTGCGCCAGACTGTGACAAACCGAAAGGCAATTCAAAGGAGACACCCCGTGGCAGGTTATCTGACGACCCATGTTCTGGACACGGCGCGCGGCTGCCCGGCAGAAGGGCTGAAAATCACGCTCTACCGGATTTCGGGCGACACGCGCACGAAACTTGCCGAGACCAAAACCAACGCAGACGGGCGCACCAACACTCCGATCCTGCCGCAGGATGAATTTGAAACCGGTGTTTATGAACTGGTTTTCTTCGCCGGGGACTACTTACGTGCATCTGGTCAGGACGGGGATGATCCCCTGTTTCTGGATCAGGTGCCTATTCGGTTCGGCATGTCAGACTCTCAGGCGCATTACCATGTGCCTTTGCTGCTGTCGCCCTATGGTTACTCCACCTATCGCGGCAGCTAAAGCAGCGCGCTTCCACCGGTCGTCTAGGCTGATTGCTCCGAGGTGCGGACCACCTTGCCGATCCGTTCAATCATGAAATCCATGAACAGGCGCGCCTTGGGATCCTGATGCCGCCGGTGCGTGTAAAGGCACGCCATCTGGACCGGAACAGGCGGGGTTTGCGTCGCTACGGCCACCAAGCGCCCTGCCTTGAGATGATCGGCCACTTCAAAGACCGGCTTCATCGCGATGCCTTGCCCCGACAGTGCCCAATCGGTCAGCACATCCCCGTCGTCGCATTCGAACCGGCCTGACACGGCGAACCGTTTTGGACCTTCCGGCGTTTCCAGCATCCACTGAAACTCAGTCGCACCGGGAAAGCGCAGGTTCAGGCATTCGTGTTTGTCAGCAATCAGCTCGGCTCCGGTCGTCGGCATGCCACGCCGCGCGATATAGTCCGGCGCGGCGCACAGCACGCGCTGGCAATCGGCGATCTTGCGGATGCGCAACGTACTGTCCTCAGGCTGGCCAATGAAAAACGCCAAATCCAGCCCTTCGGTGGTCAGATCGACAGACCGGTCTGTCAGCCGCAGACGCACGTCGATCTCGGGGTATTCCGACAGAAAATCAGGTACATGCGGTGCAAGCAGCCGCCGCCCCACCCCCAGCGGAGCGGCCACAAACAGCGACCCGCGCGGCGCTTCGGTCAGATGGGTGACCTGCGCCTCGGCCTCGTCGACCGCATCCAGCACAGCGACCGCGCCGGGATAAAACGCCTTGCCCTGCTCGGTTGGCGACAGGTTCCGCGTGGTCCGCTGAAATAGGCGGACGCCCAAATGATCCTCTAGCTGAGAAATTCGTGCCGAGGTCACAGCCGGCGAAATTCGCAAGTCCCGCCCGGCGGCGGACATGCTGCCCAGATCGTAGACGCGAACAAAGGTGCGGATATTGTCGAGATAGGACATCTTATCGTTTTTTTTGATACAGTTTGACAATATACGGGAATACCGAAGAAAAGCCCCTTTGCCTAGTGTGACAGCAACTGATCGGAGAGAGCTTTCATGTACGACTTCGCCGTGTTCTGGGACTGGATCGCTTTTGCCGTGCGCTGGCTGCACGTCATCACCGCAATCGCCTGGATCGGATCATCGTTCTACTTCATCGCGCTGGATCTTGGCCTGAACCGCAACATCCCCGGCCCGGCGGATGGTGAGGAATGGCAGGTGCATGGCGGCGGCTTCTATCACATCCAGAAATATCTGGTCGCGCCCGAGCGAATGCCGGACCATCTGACCTGGTTCAAATGGGAAAGCTATGCCACCTGGCTCAGCGGTGCCGCGTTGTTGATGATCGTTTATTGGGTCGGTGGAGAGCTGTATCTGATCGACGCGCAAAAGGCCGATCTGGCGTTGTGGCAAGGCATTCTGATCTCAGCTGCCTCTCTGACCATCGGCTGGCTGATCTACGACTACCTGTGCAAGTCCGGTCTGGGCGAACGCCCGACCCTGCTGATGGTTCTGCTGTTCGCGCTGCTGGTGGTCATGGGCTGGGGATACAACCAGATTTTCACCGGCCGGGCCATGATGCTGCATCTGGGCGCGTTCACCGCCACGATCATGACCGCGAACGTCTTCTTCATCATCATGCCGAACCAGCGCATCGTGGTGGACGACCTCAAGAACGGGCGCACGCCGGACCCGAAATACGGCAAGATCGCCAAACTGCGGTCGACCCATAACAATTACCTGACACTGCCGGTCGTGTTCCTGATGCTGTCCAATCACTACCCGCTGGCCTTCGCGACCGAGTATAACTGGATCATTGCAGCGCTTGTGTTCCTGATGGGAGTAACCATCCGGCACTACTTCAACACCCGCCACGCCCGCGCCGGGAACCCCACCTGGACATGGGCCGTCACCGCGCTGCTTTTCCTTGCGATCATGTGGCTTTCGACCGCCACGATGCACGAAACGCTGGACGAGGCCGAGGCTGCAGCGCTCACACCTTACGAACAGAAGTTCGCTGCTGCCGACGGGTTCGAAGACGCGCATGACATCGTGCTGGGCCGTTGTTCGATGTGCCACGCGCGCGAGCCGGTTTGGGAGGGTATCCTGTGGGCTCCAAAGGGCGTGCTGCTGGAAACCGAAGCCGACATCG
Organism: Ruegeria sp. G10; assembly: GCF_056533645.1. Classification (NCBI taxonomy): domain Bacteria; kingdom Pseudomonadati; phylum Pseudomonadota; class Alphaproteobacteria; order Rhodobacterales; family Roseobacteraceae; genus Ruegeria; species Ruegeria sp. G10. Next base: position 463,372 of record NZ_JBQFOQ010000001.1, read on the forward strand.
CCCGCAACGCGCAACAGATTTATCTGCAATCCGGCGTCACCCACGCCATGCCCCCTGCCAACGTGACCTATATGGAGCCCGAAGACCGCGCCGCGATCATTCGCTGGTTCCGCAACGCTGACCTATAGGCCGCTAATGCCCGGCATCTGACTTTTAGCACTTCCCCTGTGCCCCGACAGATGATCTAACATGAGGTCAACAAGCCGCAGCAACGCATTTTGCGGCAACAGTGATTTCGACTTGGGGCAGTTGGAGCCGGAAGATGAAGCGGAGCGGACCGCACAGCGTTCTGAGGTGCTGGCTTTTTGGCACACTGGCAGCCCTGACCCCAACGCTTGTTTCCGCACTTGAAACCAGCTTGACAGCGCCCGGAGCTTCCGAGGACCTCGTTGATAGGCTTGAAGAAACCTCTTCTGTGCTCAATGCGGACTCGCGAGGTCTGGATACATCACTTGAGATCCTTTCGGCCGCGTTGTCCGATTACCGCACCATCGTGCAGATCATGTACGATGAAGGATATTTCAGCCCGGTGGTCAGCATCAAACTGGACGGTCAGGAAGCGGCGAACATCAACTCTCTGAACGTGCCCGCACAATTCAGACGCGCCGCGATAACGGTGCAGCGCGGTCGGCGGTTCAAATTCGGCACAGCCGTGGTGCAACCTCTGGCCCCTGATACGGTGCTGCCCGAAGAGTTCGCCACCGGCAAACGCGCCACAACCGGCGCGATCCAGCAGGCTGCCTCGACGGGCGTACAGGGCTGGCGCGATGCGGGTCATGCCAAAGCCGGGGTTGCCGATCAAAAAGTCATCGCCCGACATGCGCAGGCGCGTCTGGATGCGACGATTGATCTGGCTCCCGGGCCGCGACTGACCTTCGGCAAGATGATCATTCAGGGCGACACACGGGTCCGGCACGAGTCGATCGAAAAAATCGCTGGTTTCCCGTCGGGCGAGGTCTACTCGCCTCAGCAGGTGCAAAAGGTCGGTACACGGCTGCGCCGGACCGGAACGTTCAGCGTGGTGTCGCTGCAAGAGCGGGACACCCCCAACCCCGATGGCACGCTGGATTTCGACGTCACATTCGAGGACCTGCCCCCACGCCGACTGACCTTCGGGGCCGAGATCGCCTCACGCGATGGCGTGGACCTTACGGCGACATGGACGCACAGGAACGTTTTCCGCCGCGCCGAGCGTCTGCGGTTCGAGGCCGCCATCCGCAACATCGGCGGGGCCGAGGACATTGACGGACGTATCGGCCTGCGTCTGGATCAGCCCGACCGTCTGGGCCCCGATGACAACACGTTCTGGAGTGCCCTGCTGGAACGGCGCAATACTGAAAACTACAACGTCACCGTCGCCTCGCTGGCTTACGGTGCGCGGCGCACCTTCTCGGACCGGTTCTATGCCGAAGCCTCGGCTGGGTTTCAGTATTCCGACGCGGACGACGCATTCGGCGATGGACGCAAATTCCGATATTTCATCCTGCCATTCCGGTCCGAATGGGACGAGCGCGACAGCAAGGTCAGCGCCACGCGCGGTTATTTTCTGGACGCTCAGGTGATGCCGTTCATCGGGTTTTCGGAAACGGATACCGGTTTGCGCATGTTCTTTGACGGGCGCACCTATAACGATCTGGGCACCAACGGGCGGCTGGTGCTGGCGGGGCGGGTGCAACTGGGCTCGGTTCTGGGGCCATCGCTGGACGGCGTGACACCGGATTTCCTGTTCTTCTCGGGCGGCGCGGGCACGGTTCGGGGTCAGCCTTTCGAAAGCCTCGGCATTCCCATCGGGGACGGGGTCGCGGGCGGCAAGTCCTTTCTGGGACTTTCAGCCGAGGTGCGCGGTCGCGTGACCGACGCGATCTCATTGGTCGGGTTCTACGACTATGGCGTGGTCGACACTTCGTCCTTCATCGGCAGCGGATCCGAAGAACACGCTGGTGCGGGCATCGGTATCCGGTATGATCTGGGGGGCTTTGGGCCTTTGCGCTTTGATCTTGCTGTACCGGTTCAGGGCGACACCGGCACAGGGTTGCAATTCTATCTTGGGATCGGACAGGCCTTTTGATGCGTCGCGTTGCATATCCCCTGCTGCTGAGTTCGGTGGCTTTCGCCGCCCCCGTGGCCGCGCAGGACGAAGACGGCGGCAGCATGATCGAGCGTTTCCTGCAAGACACCCTGTCGGGCGACGACCAGAATGTGCGCGTGATCGGGTTGCAGGGCGCGCTGAGTTCCCGCGCCACCATACAGGAGATCACGGTTGCCGATGACGAAGGCGTCTGGCTGACCATCAAAAACGCCGAGCTGGACTGGAACCGGCTGGGGCTTCTGCGGGGGAGGTTCTCGGTCAACGCGCTGACGGCGCAAGAGATCGATATCGCCCGCGCGCCCGGCACGACGACCAAAGAGGCCCCCCCACCCTCGGCCGAAACGCAACCGTTTCAACTGCCCGAACTGCCAGTCTCTATCGAGATCGGCGAGCTGCGCGTAGACGACCTGTCGCTGGGGGAGCCACTGATCGGGGTGGCCGCTGATCTGCAGGTGAACGGGAACCTGTCGCTGGCAGACGGCGCGCTGGACACCACGCTGGAAATCGACCGGCTGGACCGGGCCGGGGACACGATTGACCTGACGGCGGGCTTCGACAATGCGAGCCGCCAGATTGATCTGGACCTGACCGTCGCCGAAGCCTCGGGCGGGTTGATCGCGACCGCGCTGGGCGTGCCCGACACGCCGCCCATCGAACTGACGGCCAAAGGGTCCGGGCCTGTCAGCGATTTTACTGCCGATATCGGCCTCAGCAGCGATCAGCAGTTGCGCGTCACCGGTCAGGTCCGGTTGCGCAGCGCAGAAGAGGGTGGGACCGCCGCCGATGGCATCGCCTTCACCGCCGATCTGGGCGGCGATCTGACGCCGTTTATGGCCGAGAACATGGACACGTTCTTTGGCACCGACACCAAGCTGTTCGTCGATGGCCGCACCCATCCCGACGGCGCGCTGGATATCTCGGATATCGAAGTCACCTCGCAGGCGTTGGAGCTGAAAAGCCAACTCAGTCTCGGCGCGGGCGGCACGCTGCAACTGGCTGCGCTGCAGGGCCGGATCACGCCGCCCGAGGGCGATAGTGTTGTGCTGCCCATCAGCGGTGGCGACACCTCGATCGGTGCGGCGCAAATCTCGGCGCTGTTCAATGCCGAGAATGGCAATCTGTGGGACCTGAGCCTGACCGCAAACGCGGTCTCGACGCCCAATCTGAAACTGGATCACGCACGCATCACCGGTCAGGGCGCTTTGGATCAGAGCAACGGGCTGTCGGTCGATGGCGATCTTCAGGCGGTGCTGGACGGGCTGGATATGGCCGACCCGGCGCTGGGCGTGGCGATAGGCGATCAGATCACGCTGGACGGCCAGTTCGATTACGGCAACGACCAGTCGCTGGAGCTGTCGGGGTTCGAACTGGTTGGTAGCGATTATACGCTGGACGCGGATGCGGTGATCAGCGGTCTGGCGACCGGGCTGCAGGTAGATGGCAACGCCACGTTGCGGGCCAGCGACCTGTCGCGATTCTCGGCTCTGGCGCAACTGCAACTGGGCGGAGAGGCCGCGATCCGGGTGCAGGGCAACGGCTCTGCGCTTGAGCGCAGCTTTGACGGCAAGGTTGTGGTTAGTGGGCGCGACCTGTCCACCGGGCGCGACGATATCGACCCGGTGATCTCGGGCGAGACCGAGATCACGCTGGACGCCAAGCGCGGCACCGACGGCGTGACCATCCGCGAATTCGCCATCAGCAGCGAGGCGGTGACCGCACAAGCCAGCGGAACGGTCACCACGCCGGATGGCAATGTCTCGATCGACGGGCAGGCCAGCGTTAATGCATCGGACCTGTCGGTGTTCTCAGGTCTGGCCAAGCGCGAACTGGCCGGGGCCGTTCAGGCCCGGCTGGATGGCAAGGGCACCGTGCAGACCCTGGAATTCGACGGGCAGGCCAGCGTGATCGGCACCGATATCCGAACCGGGATGAGCGATATCGATCCGCTGCTGACGGGCCGCACCACGATCAACTTTGACGGTGCGCGCTCGGATGATCAGATCGTCATTCGCAGCGCGACGATCAATGGCAAAGCCCTGACCGCCGAGGTCGCGGCGACGATTGATGACCCGACGGGTGAGCTTACCGTGGACGGTTCCGCCAAAGTGAACGCGCCCGATTTGTCGCTGTTTTCGGGGCTGGCAGGGCGAGAGTTGGCCGGGTCAATCAAGGCCGATCTTACGGGTCAGGGTGCAAAAGGTAGCAAGACCTTTGATGTGAAGGGCAGTGTTACGGCGGATGATATCGGCACCGGTATCGATCTGGTTGACGGGCTGGTGCAGGGCCGCACCACGCTGAACGTGGACGCGGTGAATGACGATCAGGGCCTGAACATCCGCACCTTCCAACTGAACGGCACGGCACTGACCGCCGATGCGTCGGGTCAACTGGACCGCGACGCGGGTGGGCTGACCTTTTCGGCGGCGCTGGACGATATGAACCGCCTCTCGCCCACCCTGTCCGGCCCACTTCGGCTTGAGGGAAACGTGGCCCCGACCGCCTCGGGGCTTGAGGGCACCGCGCGACTTTCGGGGCCCGAAAGCTCGTATGCCAGCCTATCGGGCAGCGTCGACACAAACGGTGCCGCCGATCTGGATTTTGACGCCCGGCTCAACCGGATCGAACGGTTTGCCCCCGATTTCCCCGGCACCGTCTCGGTCACGGGCACCGCAAAACGGGACGCGGGCAAATGGACAATCGACGCCAGGGCCGAAGGCCCGGCCCAGATCAACAGCACCGTTGCAGGCACGTTCGACGAAACCAGCGGCACCGCCGATCTGAAAATGCAGGGTGGCGTCAATATCGGCATCGCCAACGCCTTTATCTCACCCAATAGCCTGCAAGGTACGGCACGCTTCGATCTGGCCCTGAACGGAGCACCGTCACTGAGCGCGCTCAACGGTACGATCTCGACCTCAGGCACTTCGATGGCGCTGCCAGAAGTGGGTCAGACGATCACCGGCATCTCGGGGGCCGTCACGCTGGCGCAAAGCCGCGCGACGATTGATCTGCGGGGCGGCGTCCGCGCGGGCGGAGGCTTTACGGTCACTGGCCCCGTCGACCTGACACCGCCCTTCAATGCGCAGATCACCACTGCGCTCAACAATCTGGTGCTGACCGACAAGCTGCTTTATGAGACCACACTCAACGGCCAGATCGCACTGACGGGGGCTTTGGCGGGCAACAGCGCGATTGCCGGGCAGATCAACTTCGGCGAGACCAACATCAACCTCGCCGCCGCCGCAGGCGCCGTCGGTGCGGCCCCAATCCCGCCGATGGAGCATCTGAACGAAAGCCGTGCCGGGTTCCTGACCCGCGAACGCGCCAATCTCGTCGAAAGCGAAAACGCCGAAAAAAGCAACTCGCGTATCGCATTGGACATCAATCTGCTGGCCCCGAAGGCAGTCTTTGTCCGCGGTCGGGGGGTGAACGCCGAGCTTGGCGGGCGGATCAATATCGGCGGCACCACGACAGCCGTGGTCCCATCCGGCCAAATCGAATTGATCCGAGGCAATTTTGACATCCTCGGCCGTCGATTGGCACTGACCAAGGGGCTTGTCACTCTGCAAGGTGACCTGACCCCTTATATCGAGTTTGAATCCTCGACCAGCACATCCGACGGCACCGCGACCATCGAAATCGCGGGTCCGCTGGATTCGCCGGAAATCGACGTATTCTCGGACCCCGAGCGCCCCACGGAAGAGGCGCTGGCGATGTTGCTTTTCGGCAATCGTTTCTCGGAACTGTCGCCCTTCGTCATTGCGCAGATGGCAGCTTCGCTGGCGCAGCTCAGCGGTGCAGGAGGGGACGCGACCAAGGGTGTACGCGACGCAACCGGTGTAGATACCGTTGATATCGGTGCTACATCCGGCGGTGCCGGGCGTCTGGGCGCCGGAGCTTATCTGAGTGACAATCTTTACACCGATTTCACCGTCAATACCGAAGGCGATACCGAGGTCAACCTGAACCTGGATGTGACCGATAGCTTCACAGTCCGAGGCACGGTGGATGGGCGCGGCGAAACCGGTCTGGGTATTTTCTTCGAGCGTGATTACTGACGCGCCGCGCTCAAGCGGCCGCAAATCGACACTGTTTTGCACACCGGAGATGCGCGTAAAAAAGGCGACCAAAGGGCCGCCTTTCCAAAGTTGCTTAGCGCTCGTTTTATTCTGCCGCGATGGCATCCTCGATCTTCTCGACGCGAATGGCCGAGAACTTGAATTCGGGGATCTTGCCATAGGGGTCGATCGCCGAGTTGGTCAGGATGTTCGCAGCCGCTTCGACATAGGCAAACGGGATAAACACCATATCCTCGGCAATGGCCCGGTCGGCCCGCGCCATGATCTCGATCGAGCCACGACGGGTGGTCAAGCGGATCATCTCACCCGGTTCGATCCCCATCAGATTCAGCGTGCGGGGATTGAGCGAACAGTTCGCCTCGGGTTCGACAGCGTCCAGAACCTTGGCGCGGCGGGTCATTGACCCGGTATGCCAGTGTTCGAGCTGACGGCCGGTCGTGGCGATCATCGGGAACTCGTCATCGGGTGCCTCATCGGGCGGGATGACGCTGGCCGGAGTAAACCGGGCTTTCCCGTCCGCACGCGGGAAGCCATCGCCGAATACGATAGACTGACCGGGGTCAGTTTCGCTGAGCGATGGATAGGTGATCGTCTCGGCCTCCAGACGCTCCCACGTGATGTTATCGAGTGAATTCATCGTCAACTTCATCTCGGCAAAGACTTGGGACACATCGGTATAATCCCAGTTCAAACCGATGCGCTGCGCCAATTCGACCGTGATCGCCCAGTCCTCGCGCGCCTCACCCGGAGGCGGCACGGCAGGGCGCACGCGCTGTACCTGACGGTTGGTGTTCGACACGGTGCCGTTCTTTTCATACAGCGCCGAGGCAGGCAGGATGATGTCGGCATAGTTCGCCGTCTCGGTCAGGAAGATGTCCTGCACGATCATCAGGTCCAGCTTGGCCAGCGCATCGCGGGCGTGGTTCACATCCGGGTCGGACATGGCCGGGTTTTCACCCATGATGTACATGCCCTTGATGTTGCCCTGATAGGCCTGATCAATGATCTCCGTCACCGTCAGACCCTTTTCGTTTGAAAAGTCGTCCGAATTCCAGACCTCATTGAATTTGGCGCGGATGCCGTCGTCGGTGACAGTCTGGTAGTCAGGCAGGAACATCGGGATCAGACCCGCATCCGAGGCACCCTGCACGTTGTTCTGACCGCGAAGCGGGTGCAGACCTGCACCGGGTTTGCCAACGTTGCCGGTCATCAGAGCCAGCGAGATCAGGCAGCGCGAATTGTCGGTGCCGTGAATGTGCTGGCTGACGCCCATCCCCCAGAAGATCAGCCCCGCCTTGGCCTGCGCAAAGGTGCGCGCGACGCGGCGCAGTTGGTCCGGCTCAATGCCGCAGATTGGGGCCATCGCTTCTGGCGTGAACTGGCGCAGATGCTCTTTCTCGGCTTCCCAGTTCTCGGTCCAGCGGTGGATATACTGGCTGTCATAGAGCTCTTCCTCGACGATCACGTTCATGATCGCGTTGAGCATCGAGACATCTGCACCCGGACGGAACTGCAGCATTTCGTCGGCGAACTTGCGCATGCCAACGCCGCGCGGGTCCATCACGATCAGCTTGCCGCCACGCTTGGCGAACTGCTTGAAATAGGTCGCCGCAACCGGGTGGTTTTCGATCGGGTTGGCCCCGATGATGATCGCCACATCCGCGTCCTTGATATCGTTGAATGCAGCGGTCACCGCGCCCGATCCGACGTTTTCAATCAGCGCAGCAACAGAGGACGCATGGCACAGACGGGTGCAGTGGTCGACATTGTTGTGACGGAATCCCTGACGGATGAACTTCTGGAACAGATACGCTTCTTCGTTGGTGCATTTGGCCGAACCAAAACCTGCAACGCTGCGCGGGTCTTCGTCGCGCAGGGCCACCAGTTTGGAGGCCGCGAGGTCCATCGCCTCTTCCCAGCTCGCTTCGCGGAAATGGGTCGACAGATCGCTTGGATCGACGTTCAGGCCCTTTTCGGGGGCGTCCTCGCGCCGGATCAGCGGCTTGGTCAGGCGGTGCGGATGGTGGATGTAATCGAACCCGAACCGGCCCTTGACGCACAGGCGGCCTTCGTTGGCGGGGCCGTTGATGCCCTCGACATATTTGACCTTACCGTCCTTCACCTTCAGCGAAACCTTGCAGCCCACGCCGCAGAACGGGCAGACGCTTTCAGTTTCGCTATCGTAATCCTTGCTGTCTCCGCGCTGTTGGTCATCCAACACGGTGGCAGGCATCAGCGCACCGGTCGGGCAGGCTTGAACACATTCGCCACAGGCCACGCAGGTCGAATCGCCCATCGGGTCGTTCTGGTCAAACACCACCTGCGCGGTATGCCCGCGACCGGCCATGCCGATCACGTCATTCACCTGCACTTCGCGGCAGGCGCGGACGCACAGGTTGCAGTTGATGCAAGCATCCAAATTGACGCGCATCGCCACGTGGCTGTCATCCAGCAGCGGAATTTTCTCGGCCTCTTTCGCCGGGAAACGGCTGTCGCTGACATCACTCAGCTTAGCCATGTCCCAGAAATGGCTTGAGGTATCGTGCGCCTCTTCCGGTTGATCCGCGACCAGCAGCTCCATGACCATGGCGCGCGATTTCTCGGCCCGTTCGGTGTCGGTCTTGACCACCATACCGTCCGCCGCAGGGCGGATGCACGAGGCGACCAGAGTGCGCTCACCTTCCACCTCGACCATACAGGCGCGGCAGTTGCCGTCCGGGCGATAACCCGGCTGCGGTTTGTGGCACAGGTGCGGGATGGTGAAACCCTGACCCTTGGCGGCTTCCCAGATGGTCCAGCCCTCGGGCACGGTGACATCTTCGCCGTTCAGGTTGAAGGTGACGGTCTTTGTTGGGCTTGCGTCTAGCATGGCTCTGTCTCCCCTCAGATTTCGTCAGCGAAATGTTTCATGACAAGGCGGATCGGGTTCGGAGCCGCCTGCCCCAGACCGCAGATCGAGGCGTCGCCCATCACCTGACAAAGGTCTTCCAACAGATCGGTGTCCCATTTGTCAGCCTGCATCAACTTGACCGCCTTTTCGCAGCCTGCCCGGCAGGGGGTGCACTGGCCACAGCTTTCATCCTCGAAGAACCGTAGCATGTTCAGCGCCGCATCGCGCGCAGTATCCTGATCGGACAGGACCACGACAGCGGCGGAGCCGATGAAGGTGCCATGCGGCTGCAGCGTGTCGAAATCCAACGGGATGTCGTCCATCGACGCGGGCAACAGACCAGAGGAAGGACCACCCGGCTGATACGCCTTGAAGGTCTGACCTTCGGCCATGCCACCAGCGGCTTCGATCACGTCCAGAATGGTCGAGCCCGCAGGCAGCAAGTAAACACCCGGCTGCGCCACCCGGCCCGAGACCGAGTAGCTGCGCAGGCCTTTGCGGCCATTCTTTTCGGTGCTGCTCAGGCATTCCGGCCCCTCGCGGCAAACCTTCGTGACCCAATACAGTGTCTCGACATTGTGCACCAAGGTCGGGCGGTTAAAGACCCCAACCTGCGCCACAAACGGAGGACGATGCCGCGGCAGGCCCTTCTTGCCCTCGATCGATTCAATCATCGCGGATTCTTCACCGCAGATATAGGCACCCGCACCCCGGCGCAGGTCGATATAGCCGGGCTCAACAATGCCAGCCTCTTCCAGCGCAGCAATCTCACGCCGCAGGATTTCCAGAACCGCCGGATATTCGTCGCGCATGTAGATAAAGCAAGTCTCGGCCTCGACCGCCCAAGCGGCGATCAACATGCCCTCAAGGAACACATGCGGCGTGCGCTCCAGATAGTAACGGTCTTTGAACGTGCCGGGCTCGCCCTCGTCTCCGTTCACGGCCAGGTAACGCGGGCCTTCGTTCATCCGAACAAAGCCCCATTTTTTGCCCGACGGGAAGCCCGCACCGCCCAGACCGCGCAGGCCCGAGGACAGGACGTCGTCCTGCACCTTCTCCCAATCGCCGCCCGCGCGCAGCTCTTTCAGCTTTGCGTAGCCGCCATTGGCCTCATAGGCCGCGAAGGTTTCGTAATCGGGCACATGTGCATGGGTGTCATCGGCAGCAATCGCGGCCTGTACCTTCTCGGGGGTCGCATGGTCGATATGGTTGTGGCCAATCTCAAGCACCGGAGCTGTATCGCAGCGGCCCATGCAGGGCGCGCGAACAACACGCACCTCGGACGGATCCAGACCATCTTCCAAAGCCTTCTGCAATTGCTGGGCGCCCGCCATCTCACAGGAGAGGGAATCACAGACACGGATCGTCAGCGCGGGCGGAGGTGTTTCGCCCTCTTTCACCACGTCGAAATGGGCATAGAAGGTCGCGGTCTCATAGATTTCGGCCTGACCAACCCGCATCTCAACCGCCAGAGCGGCAATGTGATCGGCGCTGATATGGCCGTGCGCATCCTGAATCAAATGCAGGAATTCGATCAGCAGATCACGACGGCGCGGGCGATCGCCCAACAGGCGCGCGATCTCGGCCTGCGCCTCATCCGTGAATTGACGGCCTTTGGGCGTGTGCCGCCCCTTGCCTTTACCTGACTTCCAGACGCCTTTGGGTGCGCCCGATGGCTTGGTGTCTAATGGTGCCATGATGCCCTCCGATTCAGGCCCCGTGTCTCATCAGATCAGCATATCGTCAAATCGCATATTTCAATCGCACGATAACGACATCTTATCACCGTAAGGAGGCGACAACGGCCCGTAGCGCCTCGACCGTTGGCAATTCCGGATCACGGCTGAGCGTGGCCAGACAGATTGGCTTGCTGACCACAGGATCGATCAGAGGCAGCACCTTTGTCCCTTTCAGATCCCCCAGCGCCCGCACCAGAACCCGGGGCACAACCGTGGCTGCCAACCCCTCGCGCGCCATGACCATCGAGGCGGTGAAGCCGCTGGTTTCCGCCACCACATGGGGGTGCAGACCCTGTTCGGCGAAGATACGGTCAAGAATACGCCGGTTCTGCATCTGCGGTTCAAGCAGGCTGATGGGAAATTCGGCAACCTGCGCCCATGGGATCGGACCGGTTTCCCCGGTCATATGGGATGGGATCAACAGGACATAGGTTTCTTCATAAAGCGGCTGAACTTCACGCAAATCGGTTCCGATGCTGTCGCCATAGGTGATACCCGCATCCAGACTGCCCTCATCCAGCCGGTGCTGAATGGCGGTGGCCGACATGGTCTCGATCCGCGCGACGATGCGTGGATGGGCGTCGCGCAGCCGCTTGATGAGCCGACCGGTAAACGCGATCGCAGTCGGAATCACCCCAAGGATCAGTGTCCCGGTGATCTCACCCTTCGAGGCCAGCACCTGTTGTTCCAACGCCTTGGTCTCATCCAGAATACGCCGCGCCCGCAGGACGATCATCTCGCCCTCTTCGGTCAGACCCTGAAACCGGTTGGCGCGGCGCACGATTGAGACGCCGAGCCGGTCTTCGAGGTTACGGATGCGCATGGAAAAGGCCGGCTGTGAAATCCCGCACTCTTCGGCCGCTTTGGCAAAATGGCGATGCCGCGCAAGGGCGCTGAGGAGTTGGAGGTCGCGGATTTCGATCATTTGGAGTTTCTCTGGGTCACGCCAAAAATCAGTGTAACCGCTATTGCGCCAACGGAAAATCCCCTGGCAGTGATCAGGTCAGCCGCAGGACGTAGACATTGTTTAAATACCCCTGATCCCCGATCCGGAACTGGGTCTCGCCGATCTGCTCAAAGCCCCAAGCAAGGTAGAACGCAATGGCCGGGGTGTTTTCGGCGTTGGTCGTCAGCCAGACCACGTGTTCCTGCTGATCCCTGCAATGTTGCAACGCAGCCGCCAAAAGGCGTTTGCCGATACCTTTTCCGTGATGGCGCGGCTGTACATAGAAGGTGGCGATCTCCATGCCCGACCAACCGTCCACCGGGGCATCGCGCGACGAGGAGACTCGGATGAACCCGTCTATCCCCTCTTGATTTTCCGACACCACAAGGAACTCTTCAGGGTCAGAAATCTGGTTGCGGATCTTGGCTTGCGTGAATTCTGACAGAGCGTAATCGGCAAAAAAGCCGCTGACGCCACATTTGAGATATGTACCTACCCACACCTCGATCGAGATCGCCGCAATGCTGGAGGCATCCGACAGTTCTGCCGCACGCAGGGTCAACGCGCTATCAGGTGTTGAACAAGAAATGCATCACATCGCCGTCCTTGACGATGTAACCCTTGCCCTCAGCTCGCATTTTACCCGCTTCTTTCGCCCCCTGTTCACCATTCGCAGCGATATAGTCGTCATAGGCGATGGTCTCGGCGCGGATGAAGCCTTTCTCGAAATCACCGTGGATGACGCCTGCGGCCTGCGGCGCGGCAGTGCCGGTGCGGATGGTCCAAGCCCGGGCCTCTTTCGGGCCGACGGTGAAATAGGTTTCCAGCTTCAGCAGGTCGTAACCGGCGCGGATGAGGCGGTCGAGACCGGGTTCTTCCAGACCCATTTCCTCAAGGAACATTTGCGCCTCGTCATCTTCCAGCAGGCTGATCTCTTCTTCGATCTTGGCGCTGATGATCACGTGCGAGTTGCCCTGCGCTGCGGCCATTTCCGCGACCTTGGCGGAATACTCATTGCCCTCGGCGGCTTCCTCCTCGGACACGTTGCAGACGTAGAGCACCGGTTTGGTGGTCAGCAGTTGCAGCATCTTCCACGCCTTGACGTCTTCGTCTGAGACCTCGACCAGACGGGCGGGCTTGCCGCTTTCCAGCATCGCCTGCGCCTCAGCCAGCAAACGGTCCTGCTGTGCCGCTTCTTTGTCGTTGCCTTTCAGCTTACGCACCAGATTGGCGCGCCGCTTTTCGATGCTTTCCAGATCGGCCAGCATAAGCTCGGTCTCAATCGTGTCGGCATCGGCCACCGGATCAACGCGACCGTCCACATGAGTCACGTCACCGTCTTCGAAACAGCGCAGCACGTGGGCAATCGCGTCGGTTTCACGAATATTGGCCAGAAACTGATTGCCCAACCCCTCGCCTTTCGACGCCCCCTTCACCAGGCCCGCGATATCCACAAAGGTCATGCGGGTCGGGATGATCTGTTTGGACGACGCAATCGCCGCAAGTTTGTCGAGCCGGTCATCGGGAACGGCCACGTCGCCCACGTTGGGCTCGATGGTGCAGAATGGGAAATTCGCCGCCTGTGCGGCTGCGGTTTTGGTCAGTGCATTGAACAGGGTCGACTTGCCTACATTCGGCAGACCCACAATTCCCATCTTAAAGCCCATCCCGGCCTCCTGCATAACACTAGCGCGCTGCTTCTATGCAGGTCTGGGGTAATGCGCAAGGTAGACCGCGCAGCGCAAACCCGAGTCCATTATGCCACATCACGAAACCGAGACCGTATTGTGTTCTTGCCTCCATTGAAAATGCGCACTTAAGCTCACCAATAAAAGACATATGAATAAACGACGGACTGAGTAGTGACGATGAAATCCCTTCTTGTTTTGGCCTTTACGCTGGTTGCAGCAAGTGCTGCACAGGCACAATCAGTAATTTTTGGCGCAGGCTATGCGGATTTTTCCGCAGCGGACGCGGATGATCAGGCCGTATTTTCGCTGGAATACCAGCACCGCCCGTTTCACGAGGCAACGCGTTTCAGCGCAACATGGGGCGCGGCGCTGACCGTCGATACCGATGGCGATACTCATCTGGGCGCTGGTCTGGTCGGGCTTTATAGCTTCGCGGACCGCTGGTTCGTCGAGGGCAGCGTCTTTCCCGGGTACTATAATGAGTCAAACGCCGCGAACGATCTGGGCGGCGAGTTTCAGATTCGCAGCCTTCTGGGCCTTGGGTACACGCTGGACAGCGGCAACAAGGTCTCGGTGGCGATCACGCATATCTCGAACGCCAGCACACAATCGGACAATCCCGGCGTGAACTCGGTCTTCCTGAGATATCACTACGCGTTCTGAGCAAGCGGGATTGATTTTCGGGCCAAGTTTCTGCACATCAGGTCCAAACCTCGTGTGCAAGGACATCTGATGACCCGTATCGACGCCAAATTCGCCGCCCTGAAAGCCGAAGGCAAGAAGGCGTTTGTCGCCTATATCATGGCGGGCGATCCCGACTATGAAACCTCGCTTGAGGTGGTCAAAGGCCTGCCCGGCGCAGGCGTGGATGTGATCGAGCTTGGCTTGCCTTTCACTGATCCGATGGCGGATGGCCCGACCATTCAGGCCGCAGGGCAACGCGCTCTGGACGGCGGGATGACACTGCAGCGCACGCTGGATCTGGCACTGGCCTTTCGTGAAACTGATAACGTCACCCCGATTGTGCTGATGGGATACTACAATCCTATCTATAGCCGCGGCGTCGACACCTTCCTTGAGGATGCAAAATCAGCCGGCATCGACGGGCTGATCGTGGTCGACCTGCCGCCGGAAGAAGACGCCGAACTCTGCCTGCCCGCGCAGGCCGCCGGGTTGAACTTTATCCGACTGGCCACGCCCACCACCGACGACAAACGCCTGCCGCGCGTACTGCAGAATACATCAGGGTTCGTGTATTATGTCTCGATCACCGGGATCACCGGAGCTGCCGAGGCCCAAGCCACTGATGTCGGGCCCGAGGTGTCTCGGATCAAAGACCAAACCGACCTGCCTGTCATCGTCGGATTTGGTATCAATACCCCAGAGAAATCCCGCGCCATAGCCAGCGTGGCAGATGGCGCCGTGGTCGGGTCCGCCATAGTCAGCAAGATAGGCGCAGGCAATTCGGTGTCCGAGGTTCTGGACTTCGTCAAATCTTTGGCTGACGGCGCCCACTCTGCTTGAGCTACAGGCTGAACTCTTACAAAAATCAGGGTGCCCCCAGCGAACATGAGTTCGGCTGGGGGTTTTCGTTTTCATACGGTCGGACAGCGCGGCAACCAACCGCATCATGCTATGTTGCGCAGCGTCGCAGAAATTGGTAAAGAAACTTAACCAATCCTGCAAAGGCCCGATATCATGCCCGTGATTACGACTATCGAAGATCTCAAACGCATCTACGAACGCCGCGTTCCGCGCATGTTCTACGACTACGCCGAAAGCGGCAGCTGGACAGAGCAGACATTTCGCGAAAACAGCTCAGATTTCGAAGACATACGACTGCGGCAGCGCGTTGCAGTCGACATGACCGGGCGCACAACAGCCTCGCAAATGATTGGGCAAAACGTGTCGATGCCGGTGGCATTGGCCCCGGTGGGGCTGACAGGTATGCAGCACGCAGATGGTGAGATCAAAGCGGCCAAAGCGGCTGAGGCCTTTGGTGTACCCTTTACCCTGTCCACGATGTCGATCAACTCCATCGAGGATGTGGCCGAAAGCACCTCGGCACCGTTCTGGTTCCAGCTCTATACGATGAAAGACCAAGACTACGTCGGGCGGCTGATCCAACGGGCCAAAGATGCAAAATGCTCGGCGCTGGTTATCACGCTTGATCTGCAAATTCTGGGTCAACGGCACAAGGACCTTAAGAACGGCCTGTCCGCCCCGCCAAAGCTGACCCCCAAGACCATCGCCAACCTGATGACAAAATGGGCCTGGGGCATCGAGATGCTGGGGGCCAAACGCCGGGAATTCGGCAATATCGTGGGCCATGTCCACAATGTCACCGACACCAGATCGCTGGGCACATGGACGGCGGAACAGTTCGACCCCAGCCTGGACTGGGGCAAGGTCGAGAAGCTGATGGAGCAGTGGGGCGGTAAGGTCATCCTCAAGGGCATTCTGGACGCCGAGGACGCCAAAATGGCGGCCAAGCTGGGGGCTGACGCGATTGTGGTGTCGAACCACGGCGGTCGGCAACTGGACGGCGCGCTCAGCTCGATCCGGGTCCTGCCCGAGATTATGGACGCAGTCGGCAGCGACGTTGAAGTACACTTGGACAGCGGCATCCGCTCGGGTCAGGACGTTCTGAAGGCATTGGCGCTTGGGGCCAAGGGCACCTTCATCGGCCGCGCCTTTGTCTATGGCCTGGGTGCGATGGGTCAGAAAGGTGTGACAACCGCGCTGGAAGTGATCCAGAAGGAGCTTGATACAACCATGGCCTTGTGCGGAGAACGCGACGTGACCAATCTGGGGCGCCACAACCTGCTGATCCCCGAGGATTTTGGCGGTCGCTGGCAAGCCTGACCGCTTGACGGACCCAAGGATGGGGGCGCTGCCCCCGCCGCCCTGCGGGCGCCTCCCCCGGGATATTTTTGGCCAGATGAAGCAGGGGATCCACACTTCATCTGGCTATAAATATCCCGGAGCGCGAGGCAGAGCCTCGCAAAAATCCAAGCTGGACAAAAACCTCTTTCCAATCCGGATGAATCAAGCTAAGGACGCGGCTTCACGCGGGCATACAGCCTTGGAGGATGCCCGCCCTAACATTGGAGATATATCATGGCTGGTGAGATTCCTGATCTCGTAGCTCTGGAACGGACGGGGACAGGCAAGGGCGCCGCTCGTCAGGCACGCCGCGATGGCATGGTTCCGGGCATTGTATTTGGTGGCGACAAAGACCCGCTGCCGATCAACATCCCGTTCAACGTTCTGTTCAAGCGTCTGAAAGCAGGCCGGTTCAAGTCGACCCTGTGGAACCTGAAGGTTGAAGGCCACGAAGACGTTCGCGTCATCTGCCGCGACGTTCAGCGTGACATCGTCAAAGACCTGCCGACCCACCTGGACCTGATGCGTCTGCGTCGGACCACCAAAATCGCGCTGTTCATCCCCGTCGAGTTCGTCAACGAAGAAGAAGCCCCCGGCATCAAGAAGGGCGGCGTTCTGACCGTTGTGCGCCCTGAGGTCGAACTGGTTTGCACCGCTGGCGACATCCCGGAGAAAATCACCGTCGATCTAACCGGCCTGGAAATCAACGACGTTGTGACCATTTCGGCGGTTGACCTGCCTGCAGGCACCAAACCGACCATCGACCGCGATTTCGTGATCGCGAACATCTCGGCACCCACCGGCCTGTCGTCCAGCGACGATGAAGAGGGCGAACAGGGTGAAGTCGCTGCAGATGAAGTCGAAGTCATCGGTCAGGACGACGCTGAAGAATAAGTCCGGCTATCTTCCTGATAATGAGACGGGGCCTGCCAGGGCCCCGTTTTTTTATGCCGCATTGGGCTGGCCTCTGGGCTGCAAATTATGCGATCAGTGGGTCCGCACTGCAGTTGGGACGGAAGCAATGAAACTCTTTGTCGGTTTGGGCAATCCAGGGCAAAAATATGCGCGCAACCGACACAATATCGGTTTCATGGCGTTGGACCGGATTGCGCAGGATCATGGTTTTGGCCCTTGGAAATCCAAGTTTCAGGCCGAACTGTCCGAAGGCCGCCTTGGCGGCGAGAAAGTTCTGTTGCTGAAACCGCAGACGTTCATGAACCGCTCGGGCCAGTCGGTGGGCGAGGCGATGCGCTTCTACAAGCTCGACTCTACCGATGTGACCGTATTTCACGATGAGCTGGATCTGGCCCCCGGGAAGGTCCGCGTGAAGGCCGGTGGTGGTCATGCAGGGCATAACGGTCTGCGATCGATCCATGAACACATCAGCCCCGCCTATGATCGCGTACGGCTGGGGATCGGGCATCCGGGGCGGAAAGAAATGGTCTCACCCTATGTCCTGAGTGATTTTGCCAAGGCGGATTCCGAGTGGCTGGAGGATGTGCTGCAGGGTGTTTCGGACGGGGCCGCGTATCTGGCAACGGACGACAACGGCAAGTTCATGAACGCGGTCGCACTGCGCACCGCCCCGCCCCGGTCTTCAAAATCGCCCGCTAAGGCCGATACCACACCCAAGGCTGTACCGGACACCGAACCAGCGCCGGATGAGCGCTCTCCGATGCAGAAGCTTCTGAACAAGTTCAGGTAGTCTTGCCGCCACGTTGCGATTGCGCGAAACGCCGGACCGAGGTCCAATGCTGGGAACGATCGGAGGTATTTTATGAAATCCGTGTTGAAATGGCTGATGCGTATCGTGCTGGCTCTGGTTTTGGCCGCCGCAGTTGTCGGGATCTGGAAACGTGAAGAAATCCAGCGGTTGATGGCCGTCAATTCGCTGTTCTCAGAAGACAAGATAGTTCACAATTTCTCGCACATGGACGAAGCCTTTTTGACCGTCGATCTGCCGCGCGGGAATGGCCCCACATGGGACCTGCCCTATGGCACCGGTTTCGATCTGCCGGCGGGCACGGACCAGTGGATCGAAGACCGCGCCGTGACCTCTTTGCTGGTCATGCAGAACGGCGATATTCGATTTGAGGAGTATTATCTGGGCACCGCGCCCGAAGATCGCAGGATTTCGTGGTCGGTTGCCAAAAGCTATCTCTCGGCTTTGCTGGGCATTCTGATGGAAGAAGGTGCCATTTCCTCACTGGATGACCCGGTCGTGCAATATGCACCGATGCTGACAGGCAGTGCCTATGAAACCGCGACGATCCGCAATGTTCTGAATATGGCCAGCGGCGTCACCTTTGACGAAGATTATCTGGATTACAATTCAGATATCAACCGGATGGGCCGTGTCGTGGCGCTGGGTGGCGAATTGGACGACTTCGCTGCTTCGCTGCAAGACAGTTTTGCGCCTCCGGGCGAAACCTGGCAGTACGTATCCATTGACACCCATGTCATCGGGATGGTCATCC
Organism: Ruegeria sp. G10; assembly: GCF_056533645.1. Taxonomy (NCBI): domain Bacteria; kingdom Pseudomonadati; phylum Pseudomonadota; class Alphaproteobacteria; order Rhodobacterales; family Roseobacteraceae; genus Ruegeria; species Ruegeria sp. G10. Next base: position 482,169 of record NZ_JBQFOQ010000001.1, read on the forward strand.
GGGGCGCGACCGGGCGCAGCATTGCAGAGTTGCTGACAGAGAAGATCATTGACCCCATCGGTTTGGAACGAGACGGCTATTATATCACCGATGGTGCGGGTGTGGCCTTTGTACTGGGCGGCCTGAATTTCACAACGCGGGATTTTGCGCGATTCGGGCAGCTGATCCTGCAGAACGGGCTGCGTGACGGGCGTCAGGTCGTACCTGCCCAATGGATCAATGATTCGACGTGGCCCAGCGCCCCCACCGAACCCGGCAAGATCGGTTATGGTTATCAGTGGTGGATCCCGGTCGGCGCACGAGAGGGCGAGTTCATGGCGCGTGGCGTTTACGGGCAGTATATGTATTTTGATCGCACCCGGGGTGTGCTGATCGTAACGACGGGTGCGGATCGCAACTTCCGTGACGCTGGTGTCAGCGAACAGAATGTCGAAATGTTCCGCAAAATCGCACAAAGCCTGTAAAGTAGCGTCATGCAAAAGCAAGACAGTATCAATGTTCTGGGCGGGGTGCTTGCGCCCTGTTCGCGCGATCCTCTGACCGGGTTCTTTCGGGATGGGGCTTGCAACACCTGCCCCGAGGATCAGGGTAGCCACACGGTCTGCGCAGTCATGACAGCCGAGTTTCTGGCCTATTCCAAATATGTCGGCAACGACCTCAGCACGCCACGCCCCGAGTTCGATTTTCCCGGCCTCAAGCCAGGTGACAGTTGGTGTTTATGCGCAGGTCGCTTCATGCAGGCCCATGACGAGGGCTGCGCACCGAAAGTACATCTTGAGGCGACACATCAGCGCGCACTTGAGATCGTTCCGCTGGATGTGCTCAAACAAAACGCGCTTGATTAAGGCGGCAGGCCCGGCACAGGCCTGCCTCAATCAGATCAATCGACCGCCCGGCCTTCGGTATCGGACATATCGAAGTTCAGATAGCGCGCAACGGTCTGTACGTCCTTGTCTCCTCGTCCGCACATGTTCATGCAGATCAGGTGATCCTTGGGCAGGTCGGGCGCGATTTTCATCACGTGGGCCAGCGCATGGCAGGGTTCCAGCGCCGGGATGATGCCCTCGGTCGCACAGCACAGCTGGAAGGCCTCCAACGCCTCTTTGTCGGTGATCGAAACATAGTTGGCGCGACCAATATCGTGCAGCCAAGAGTGTTCCGGGCCAATGCCGGGATAATCGAGACCGGCCGAGATTGAATAACCTTCCAGAATCTGCCCGTCATCATCCTGCAGCAGATAAGTACGGTTCCCATGCAACACACCCGGACGACCGCCAGTCAGTGAGGCGCAATGCTCCATCTTCTCGTTCACGCCTTTGCCGCCCGCTTCGACGCCGATGATGTTGACATCCTTGTCGTCGAGGAACGGGTAGAACAGACCCATGGCGTTAGATCCGCCACCAATCGCGGCAATGATCGTGTCGGGCAAGCGCCCCTCGGCCTTCATCATCTGCTCTTTGGCTTCCTTGCCGATGATCGACTGGAAGTCCCGCACCATCGCCGGGTAGGGGTGGGGGCCGGCCACTGTACCGATGCAATAGAACGTGTCGCGCACGTTGGTCACCCAGTCGCGCAGCGCGTCGTTCATCGCGTCTTTCAGCGTGCCACGGCCCGAGGTCACCGGGATCACTTCGGCACCCAGCAGGCGCATGCGGAACACGTTCGGAGCCTGACGCTGCACGTCATGTGCGCCCATGTAGACGATGCATTTAAGGCCGAACTTGGCACAGACAGTGGCGGTGGCCACGCCGTGCTGCCCTGCCCCGGTTTCCGCGATGATCCGCGTCTTTCCCATACGGCGCGCCAGAATGATCTGGCCTAAGACGTTGTTGATCTTATGCGCGCCAGTATGGTTCAACTCATCACGTTTGAGGTAGATCTTCGCCCCGCCGAGATGCTCGGTCAGGCGTTCCGCGTAGTACAGCGGCGAGGGGCGGCCCACGTAGTTGGCCCAGAGGTCGTCCATCTCGGCCCAGAAGGTCGGATCATCCTTGGCTTTGTCATATTCCTCTTCCAGCGACAGGATCAATGGCATCAGCGTTTCACTGACGAACCGTCCGCCGAAAATGCCGAAACGGCCCTGCTCATCGGGGCCGGACATGAAGGAATTGAAAAGATCGTTGGCCATGGAAGTCTCCCGCGTCGTACCTGTTGTTCATAGGAGGTAGGCGCGCGATTTGCCATGGCAAAAACGTGCGGCGGATTACCGAGTCGCGTCAACAAACGCCTTGATAAGATCCGGATCCTTAACCCCCGGCGCGCTTTCCACGCCGGACGCCACATCGACCTGACGCGCCCCGGTCATGCGGATGGCTTCGCCCACATTGTCCGGGGTCAAGCCACCGGCGAGCATCCAAGGCTTGCGCCAGTATTTGCGACCGGCCAGCAAGCGCCAGTCGAAGGCCAGCCCATTCCCGCCCGGCAAAACCGCGTTTTTTGGGGGTTTTGCGTCAATCAGGAGCTGGTCGGCCACGTCGCTATAGGCATCAATCGCAGCCAGATCACCCGCGTCGGCAACCCCGATCACCTTCATGACGGGCAGGCCATACCGCTCTTTGACCTGCTGCACACGCGCGACGGTTTCGCCTCCGTGAAGTTGAAGCATATCGAACGGGGTGTTCTGGGTAATACTGTCCAGCAGATCATCCGACGGATTGACCACCAGGGCGACCTTGGCGACGCCTGCGGGAACAGACGCAAACAGCGCCGCAGCCTGTTCGGGCGAAACATATCGCGGTGACTTGGGAAAGAAGTTGAACCCAAGATATCGCGCGCCCGCATCCACCGCTGCGCGCACGTGATCGGGGGCGGTCAGACCGCAGATTTTCACGCTGATGTCAGACATGGACGGGCTTTAACTTGCCTCATCCAGCAGAGCAAGAACGTCATCCTGACCCTCATTCTGCTTTTTCTTGAGCTTCTTGACCTCACGCTCAAGCTTGCGCACTTCGCTTTTCTTGACCGTGGCGTCCTTGCGGTGTTTGTGCTCGCGCAGCCATTCCCACAGAAATCCGATGATCAGACCAGCGACGACACCGCCCAACACCACCAGAAATAGTGGCAAAGACGTGGTCAGGTTGAACCCGAGCAATTCGGACAGAGCGTCCGGCATCAGTTTCAATTCAACGATCTGTCGATTGGCCAGCGAGACCGAGACCAGAATGATCCCCAAAGCAGCCAGAAAAGCATAACGAATGTAGCGCATCATAAGGTCAGGCTTTACCGTTCAAACGGTCCCTTAGCAACTTGCCCGTTTTGAAAAACGGTACACATTTTTCTTCGACCTGCACGGTCTCGCCGGTGCGGGGGTTGCGACCCACACGGGCGTCCCGCTTTTTCACCGAGAACGCGCCAAAGCCGCGCAGTTCCACGCGGTCGCCGCGCGCCATGGCATCGGTCACTTCTTCAAAGACGGTATTCACAATCCGCTCGACATCGCGTTGATAGAGATGCGGGTTTTCGTCAGCAATTTTCTGAATCAATTCCGAACGGATCATGCGTGTTACCCTCCCAGGTGACCGTTTTTCCAAGTCTATCGTTTTGCGTAGTATAAGAAAAAACCGGGTTCGGGGGAACGTAAACTCTGCGCCATCAGGGTTCAAATTATGGCAAACTCGCGCGTTTTTTTGCCAATGCCCCGGATTTCCACCCGTATTGAGCGAACCTGACGCGCGATAACCCGGAAAATCGGAACATATTGATTCGCAACAAAAACGGCCCCGCGCTGTCGCACGGGGCCGAAAATCATCTTCAGACTGACGCCTGAGATCAGTCGCCGGATTTCAGCGCTGCACCCAGGATATCGCCCAGCGATGCGCCAGAGTCGGAGGAACCGTACTGTTCCACGGCCTCTTTCTCTTCGGCGATTTCGCGTGCTTTGATCGACAGACCCAGACGGCGGGTCTTGCTGTCGACGTTGGTGACACGAACGTCGACCTTGTCACCGACCGAGAAACGCTCGGGGCGCTGTTCGGCACGGTCACGCGACAGGTCCGAACGGCGGATGAACGACTTCATGCCTTCGTACTCGACTTCGATGCCGCCATCTTCGATTGCGGTCACTTCAACGGTCACGATCGAGCCACGCTTCACGCCGCCCACGGCTTCGGCGAACTTGTCACCGACCAGGGCTTTGATCGACAGCGAGATACGCTCTTTCTCGACGTCCACTTCCGAAACAACCGCCTGAACGACGTCGCCTTTGCGGTAGTTCTGGATCGCATCCTCGCCACGCTCGTCCCAAGACAGGTCGGACAGGTGAACCATGCCGTCGATGTCGCCTTCGAGACCAATGAACAGACCGAATTCGGTGATGTTCTTGACTTCGCCTTCGACCTCGGTGCCCTCGGGGTGCGTTTCTGCAAACACTTCCCACGGGTTGCGCTGAGTCTGCTTCAGACCCAGAGACACGCGACGCTTGGCGCCGTCGATTTCCAGAACCATGACGTCGACTTCCTGGCTGGTCGAAACGATCTTGCCAGGGTGGACGTTTTTCTTGGTCCAGGACATCTCGGACACGTGCACCAGACCTTCGACACCGGCTTCCAGCTCGACGAACGCGCCGTAGTCGGTGATGTTGGTGACGCGACCCTGATGGACCGAGCCCAGCGGGTATTTCGCAGCAACCAGATCCCACGGATCTTCCTGCAGCTGCTTCATGCCCAGGCTGATGCGGTGGGTCTCTTTGTTGATCTTGATGACCTGAACCTTGATGGTTTCGCCGATCGTCAGGATCTCGGACGGGTGGTTCACACGGCGCCATGCCATGTCGGTGACATGCAGCAGGCCGTCGACGCCGCCCAGGTCAACGAATGCACCGTATTCGGTGATGTTCTTGACGACACCCTCGACGGTCTGACCTTCGGACAGGTTGCCGATAACCTCGGCGCGCTGTTCGGCACGCGATTCTTCCAGGATTGCGCGGCGCGACACAACGATGTTGCCACGGCGGCGGTCCATTTTCAGAATCTGGAACGGCTGCTTCAGACCCATCAGCGGGCCAGCATCGCGCACGGGGCGCACGTCAACCTGCGAGCCGGGCAGGAACGCAACTGCGCCACCCAGATCGACGGTGAAGCCACCTTTGACCCGACCAAAGATTGCACCTTCGACGCGCTGGTCGTCGGCATATGCTTTTTCCAGACGGTCCCATGCCTCTTCACGGCGGGCCATCTCGCGCGAGATGACAGCTTCGCCACGGGCGTTTTCTGCGGCGCGCAGGTAAACTTCAACCTCGTCACCAACAGCGATTTCAGGGGCTTCGCCGGGATTTGCGAATTCTTTCAGATCAACGCGGCCTTCCATTTTGTAGCCTACGTCGATGATGGCTTGGCCGGCTTCGATCGCCAGAACCTTACCTTTGACAACAGAACCCTCTTCGGGTGTGTCCATTTCGAAGCTTTCGTTCAGGAGGGCTTCGAATTCCTCCATGGATGCGTTAGCCATCTGGCGTTGTTTTCCTTTACATACGTTTTTGCTGGCCGAGCGGTTGTCTCCGCCGGTCTTGTTTCATGATGTCTTCAGACGTGACCCGGTGCGCCTTTGAGCAAACAAACACAAAGGGCCGAGGTAACCCGGCCCTGCTCAGAAACGTCATCCGGACGTTGACCGCCCTTGTATCGACAGCGCGCGTATAGGCGGATTCCGCAACATGCGCAAGGGCAAAGCCCATATGTGCAATGTCCAGCGGCATTACGCCTTATGGGCCCATGTCTTTGCGTCGCGCTGCAGCATCGCCTGCTCGACGGCGTTCAGCCTGCCAATCGCAGCTGTCGGATCATCACAGCCACCGTTCTGGTTCCATATCTTGAGGGCCGAAGTCGGGCTCCACGGCAAACAAGCCTGCGCCAGCCATCGGCGCAGCGGCCGCGGCAACGCATCATAGCGTTGCATCGGCGAAACCTGCCGGCGCCGACGTTTCAGCGTACTGCGCAGATTGCGGGCCGTGCCAGATGAGGTCTGCCTGTATTCAGAATAGTACATGATGTGATGATATTACATTTCTTTCAATCACGTGCAATATAGATTTGGGGACCATCTTGAATAGACACACAAAAAAATGGGGCAGAGACAAAAGTCTCCGCCCCTTATTCTGGAAAATCCGGTGTGATCGACCGCGCGGCCTAGAACAACTGGAGGTCCTTCTTGCCGCTCTGAATCTCAGCAAGGTTCGGCATGCTCTCGGGCTTCATCGGCGCCGCTGGAACCTGGGCCTTTGGGTTCATTGCGGCCGCCATGCCATAAGCGGGTGCGTCTAGCTCTCCGCGGATATCACGCAGCAGCGTTTTATGATCGGGCATCGTTTTTATGATCTGCGCCAGATCCGCTTTGGCCTGCTTCATCCCCTGATACCAGATCGGTTTCTTCAGGGGGCGCAGCCGGTCGCGGATACCCGGGCCATAGCCGGTATCATAGACCTGCTTGCCCAGCAAAACAGTCTGGTACACGCGGTCATCAAACAGCGTTGTGAACTCGGTATCGTGGTTCATCGGCAACCGGTACTGCCACAGTTCCAGATTCTCGGCCAACCGGTCCGGAACCTTCATCTGTGTACGGGCGTCGATCCAGTACGGGTCATCGGTGCGGTTGCCCAGACGATAGTGCAGACAGATGAAATCCAGAACCTCATCATACAGCTTGTTCACCTGTCGGTTATATCTGCTGCGCAGCGACGGCTCGATCTCGCGCGTCGGCAAATGCTCGGCGAACCAGCGTACAGCGTGATCAATCATATGGATCGCGGTGCTCTCAAGCGGTTCGATGAAGCCGCCGGACAACCCGACGGCCAGACAGTTCTTGACCCAGGCATTGCGCACGCGTCCGACCCGCATCGGGATCACGCGCGGTGTCAGGCCCTTGCCGCTGTCGCCCAACCATTCCAGATATTCATCCGCCGCCTGATCATCCGTGCGATGCGCGGACGAGTACACATAGCCCGTCCCAACCCGGTTGTAGAGCGGCACGCGCCACGTCCAACCCGCGCCAAGCGCCGTTGACCGGGTCAGGCTTTCGATCTTCTCAGGATCCGGGTGTTCCACCTGCAAGGCCATGGCGCGGTCATTGGGCAGATAGTCCGAGTAGTCCATGAACGGCTCACCCAGAGCCTGATTGATGATCAATCCACGGAAGCCAGTGCAGTCCACGACCATCTCGATGTCATGGCGACCCGCGCGTTCCAGCATCAGATGGCTGACATTGCCCTGTTCGTTCAACTCGACCGAGGTCACCTCATCCCGGATGTGCTCGACCCCGCGCTTAGTGCAGACCTTGGACAACATGCCCGCGAATTTTACCGCATCCAAATGATAGGCATACCCGAAACGCTGTTCGAACTCGGGCTGACCCAATTGGCGCGCGCCTTTGCACAAGCGTCCCAGATCGTCATGCGGCGAGATCGACTGTGTAAAGTCGCGATCCCCGTTGCCGAAACGCAGGAAGTACTCGGCGGCTTCCAATCCATACAGGGTCTGACCATGGGCGAAGGGGTTCACATAGTCGATGCGGTTGCCCTTGGCATCCTTGTTCCAGTTGCAAAACTTCACGCCCAGCTTGAAAGACGCGTTGGTTTCGCGGAAGAAGTCGCGCTCGGAAATACCCGCTTCGCGCAGCGTGCGCGGCATGCGCGGCACCGTGGCCTCGCCCACACCGACGGTTGCGATGTTCGGGCTTTCAATCAGACAGAGGCGCGGGCGATCTTTGGGGGCGGATGTGCGGGCAAACACCATATCCAGAAGCAAGGCGGTCATCCAACCAGCCGTACCCCCACCAACGATGGTGATTTTACGCAAACGATTATTCATATTTTGGTGTCCCTGTTGGCTCGGGGGATTCTAAAGCTGCCTCCTCCAGTTGTGAGTGTTGGAGGTTGAACGACAGCAGTCCCATCTTTGCTCGGGCGACTATAGCAGCTTTCGGTGCTGCAGCCATAGCTTTTGCGCCGCTGATGGTGATTTACCCGGGCTACGGATCGGGCGCAGATCAGCGCGCATCCCCAAACGCGGATCGCATCAGATTTCCTCACCTTTTTTCAACAGCTCTTCGATCAGGTCACGCTGCAAATCCTGGCTATCGCCACCTCCGAATTCCGCCGCCCCGCCGGAATACAGGGTGCCATAGGTCCGGGCGATATTCACGGTTTGGGCCAGACCCGAAATCAGTTGTTCCTTTTCCAGCAATGACAGCGGATGGATAAAAGCAGCCCACAAGGTCCCGTTGGCAATCGCGTAGCGCGCATCCAGCGTGCTGTCGAAATTCGCCTGCATCATACGCTGCAAGTCCGCTGCCGACAAATCTGCGGCGCTGCCGATCGGCACCATTGCCCGCATCCTGTCAGCCACCGTGTCTGTGATCACCAGTACCTTCAGATCAGAAACCGTCAACTCGAACCCCGGCCCCACCGGCTGCGCCTCGGGGTCGAGCGCGAAGATGATCTTGCCCAGACGCTCATATGTCATCGGAGGCTCGGCCTCGGGCACCGGTGCATCGGTTTCCTGAGCAGCCGCGCTGCCTGCCAGAAAGAAAAGTATCAAGGCTAGTCGGATCATGGGCAACTCCTACGCTTGCGACATGAGCTTAAGCCGCCTGCCAGCGTCTGGCCAAACAAAGCTATGTGAGCAGTCTTTGCCCGCAATCCGTACCTTTGTACGATCTGCAATCTTTTGCGGTTCATCTGCGATTACGCGTCCGCCCAGCCTGTCCTAGCTTTGTCACATCGGTCGGCGGACAAACCGGCCCTGATGTGAACCTGAAAGGACTGTTGCCATGAAATCACTAGTACTCACCGCGCTTGCCGCAACTTTGACCCTGGCCGCCCCAGCCTTTGCGGCGGATGAAATCAACGTCTCGACAGGGATCTCTGCCGCGGGCGCACCTCTGGCCGCGCACGGGGTCGATCTGGTTGCGCTTGTCACCAATGGAAACCCCGTCGAAGGCTTCGCCAATCACTCGGCCACCTATGACGGCGCGTCCTATTACTTTACCAGCGCAGAGAACCGCGAAGCGTTCGAAGCCAACCCCGCGGCATACCTGCCCCAGCATGGGGGCTATTGCTCGTTCGGTGTGTCTGTAGGCAAGAAATTCGATGGCGACCCCGACCAGTACCTGATCGCAGACGGCAAGCTATACCTTTTCCTGAACGCCGAGACCCGCGCGGCCTTTCTTAAAGATGTGACCGGAACCGCAAAAACTGCGGATGACCAGTGGGCCAACATCAAAAGCATCGCAGTCGGCGAGCTGTAAACCGCCCCCGCCCGTAGCGTTGTTACGCTGCGGGCCTCTTTTCTTCGATAGCTGCAATGGCCTGCGCCAAGGCTTCAGCAATACTCAGGGTTGATGTGTCCAGCTGAATCGCATCTTCGGCCGCCTTCATCGGCGCAGTGCTGCGCTCTGCATCTCTGGCATCACGCTCACGTACATCGGCCAGCACCTGTTCCAGTGTTACGTCTGCCCCCTTAACGCCCAGCTCAAGAAACCGCCGTTCAGCCCGAACTTCGGCGCTGGCGGTTACGAACAGCTTTACCTCGGCTTCAGGACAGATCACCGTGCCGATATCGCGCCCATCCAGAACAGCACCTTCGGCCCTACGCGCAAAGCTGCGCTGGAAGTCGACCAAAGCCGCGCGCACCTCGGGGATCACGGCCACTTTGGACGCGGCCTGTGCAATCTCAGCGGTGCGCAAATCACCCTGTTCAAGCTCTTGCGCCGTCAAAGCCCGTGCCGCCTCGATCGGGTCAGTACCGTCCAGCGTGCGCCGACCAACGGCACGGTACAATAGACCGGTATCCAGATGTGCAAACCCGAAATGCGCGGCCACGCCCTTCGAAATCGTGCCCTTCCCTGCTGCTGCCGGGCCGTCAATGGCGACCGTAAAGCTCATGCGCGCTCGACCTTCGCCCCCAATGCGGCCATCAGCGGCTCAAAGATCGGGAAAGAGGTCGCAATCGGCCCTCCATCATCAACCGAAACAGCGGCCTTGGCCCCCATACCCATCACCATGAAGGACATGGCGATACGGTGATCCAAAAAGCTCGCGCACGTGCCGCCACCGGGAACGTTGCCGATGCCCAGCCCGTCAATCGACCACCAATCGTCACCCTCATCGACGTTTACGCCATTGGCGCGCAGACCACGAGCCATGGCGTCAATACGATCGCTTTCCTTCACCCGCAGCTCTTTCACGCCACCCATCATCGTGGTGCCCGTAGCGTTAGCCGCGACCACTGAAAGCACCGGGTATTCGTCGATCATCGAGGCCGCACGTTCCGGCGGTACGGTGACGCCTTTCATATCCGGCGAGTATTTCGCCCGCAGATCGGCAACCGGCTCTCCGCCCTCTTCGCGTTCATTTTCATAGGTCAGGTCCGCGCCCATTTCACGCAGCGTAGTGAACAGCCCGGCGCGGGTCGGGTTCAGGCCGATACCTGGCACCAGCACATCCGATCCGGGGGTGATCAGGGCCGCACACACTGGGAAAGCCGCGCTGGACGGGTCACGCGGAACGGCGATAACCTGCGGTTTCAGCTCTGGCCGACCGGTCAGGGTAATGACGCGCCCCTCATCCGTGTCCTCGACCGTGATCTCCGCACCAAAGCCCGCCAACATGCGTTCAGAATGATCGCGGGTGGCCTCTTTTTCGATCACCACCGTCTTGCCCGGAGCATTCAAGCCAGCCAACAGCACAGCGGATTTCACCTGCGCCGAGGGCACCGGCACCTCATAGCGCACCGGGGTCGGGTCAGCGGCGCCCACAATGGTCATGGGCAGACGCCCGCCCGAGCGGCCAACGGATTGTGCGCCAAACAACGCCAGCGGGTCGGTCACCCGTGCCATGGGGCGCTTGTTGAGGCTGGCATCCCCGGTAAAGGTCGCGGTGATCGGAGAGGTCGCCATAACGCCCATGATCAGTCGCACTCCTGTGCCGGAATTGCCGCAATCAATAACCTGATCGGGTTCTGCAAAACCACCAACACCCACACCGTGCACAGACCATTCGCCACCGCCGTGGTCGGTCACCTCTGCCCCGAATGCGCGCATCGCCTTGGCGGTGTCCAGCACGTCTTCGCCTTCCAGCAGGCCAATGATGCGGGTTTCGCCCACCGCCAACGCGCCCAGAATCAGCGACCGGTGCGAGATCGACTTGTCACCGGGCACCTCTGCCGTGCCGGTGAGCGGACCGCAGGGATGCGAGGTCATCGGGATGGGCGTGCCGTGTCCGGACATGGGGGCTCCTGTTTTCGCTATCAGTTCAAGGCGGATTAGCGAATTGGGGCCGGTTGGTCCAGCGGCAATCAGCCTGTGCGGCGGAAGGTCAGATAGTGGGGGGTCCGGCCTTCACGCAGGGCCTTCTGTTCGTAGCGTGTGGAAATCCAGTCGCCCCAGGGCTCGCGCCAGTCGGCGGGACGTTCGGCCAGCCACTCGAACCCGGCGCGCGGCACCTCTTCCAGCGTCTGGCGGACATAGTCGGGAATATCGGTGGCAACCCGGAAGATCGAGCCGGGTTTCAGAACCCGCGCCAGCGGTTCGAGATGCTCATGCGTGACAAACCGGCGGCGATGGTGGCGTTTTTTGGGCCAAGGATCGGGATAGAGCAGGAACGCACGCGAAATACTGGCGTCGGGCAAGACGTCGAACAGGTCGCGTACGTCACCGGGATGGACGGCAAGGTTTTCGACCCCGGCCTGACGGATTTTGCCCAGCAGCATGGCAACGCCGTTGATATAGGGCTCGGCCCCTATGATGCCGATATCTGGATTGCTCCGGGCCTGATGCACCAGATGCTCTCCGCCGCCAAAGCCAACCTCAAGCCAGACGGGCTTGCCGCCAAACAACGCGTCAAGGTCCAGCGGATTGCGCTCGGGATTGCTGTCCCAGTCGACCGCACCCGGCGACAAAGCGGCAAGGTCCTCGTTCAGATAGGTCTTTTGGCTGGGCTTCAGGGTCTTGCCCTTGAAGCGGCCATAGAAATTTCTGCGCGGGCGTTCTGGGGTCGGGGTGCTCATGGCGGTGGCCATACTTCGGCGGGCTCTGTCTGGCAAGTGTGAGTGTTGGGGCCAGGCCGCCGCCATTGGTGTCTCGGACCAATGGCGCAGCCGATAGCGGCCCCGAGTTATTTCTAAACAGAAATAGAGCGCGCCCGTCAAGGCGCACAATTTGGTAGCTTGTTAGACCGCCGCCTTCAGCGCGGCAGCCAGGTCGGTACGCTCCCAGCTAAAGCCGCCATCTGCTTCCGGTTCGCGACCGAAATGACCATAGGCGGCGGTGCGTTGGTAGATGGGCTTGTTCAACTGCAAGTGTTCGCGGATACCGCGCGGGGTCAGGTCCATCACCTGATCAACAGCCTTTTCGATCACCGCATCAGCGATCTGGCCAGTGCCATGGGTATCGGCGTAGATCGAAAGCGGCTTGGATACGCCAATCGCATAGCTCAGCTGGATCGTGCAACGTTCGGCCATACCAGCGGCAACAACGTTTTTCGCCAGATAGCGCGCAGCGTAAGCGGCAGAGCGGTCAACCTTGGTCGGGTCCTTGCCCGAGAACGCGCCGCCGCCATGCGGTGCGGCACCACCATAAGTGTCAACGATGATCTTGCGTCCGGTCAGGCCAGCGTCGCCATCCGGGCCGCCGATCACAAATTTCCCGGTGGGGTTCACATGCCACTCGGTCTCGGCGCTCAGCCAGCCCTCGGGCAGGGTTTCGCGAATATAGGGCTCGACAATAGCGCGGATATCATCCGAGCTCAGCGCGGCATCCAGATGCTGTGTCGAGAGCACCACCGAGCTGACGCCGACCGGTTTACCGTCGCGATACACAACCGATAGCTGCGATTTGGCGTCGGGACCCAGCACAGGCTCGGTGCCGTTCTTGCGCACTTCGGCGAGACGGCGCAGGATCGCGTGCGAATACTGGATCGGAGCGGGCATCAGCGCCGGTGTCTCAGTCGTGGCATAGCCGAACATGATGCCCTGATCACCAGCACCCTCGTCCTTGTCGCCCGATGCATCCACGCCCTGCGCGATATGGGCGGATTGTTCGTGCAGCAGGTTCGTCACCTCGACTGTTTCATGGTGAAACTTGTCCTGTTCGTACCCGATATCCTTGATACAGGCGCGCGCGATATCGTCGATATGCGCCATGTAATCATGCAGTTTGTCCTGATCCGACAGGCCGACCTCTCCGCCGATCACGACGCGGTTGGTCGTGGCAAAGGTCTCGCACGCTACACGCGCCTCTGGCTCTTCCCGCAGGAATGCATCCAGTACTGCATCCGAGATACGGTCACAGACCTTGTCGGGGTGTCCTTCGGAGACGGACTCCGAAGTGAAAATATAGTTCTGTCGGGACATGAATGTGCTCCATTAAGATTTCCCCGTCACGCCAGGAAGCCGTTGTGACGGGCGACCGACCGAATACGCGGCCTGTCAGGCCGGGTCAATCCGTATTTGCCCCCCGCTGCGTTCTGCTGTGTCGCCAGGACAGCGCCAGCAGAACCAATAACGCAATAAAGACCGGGAAATCGCCAATCCGTGCATAGAACGTCGCTGCCAAAGGCAAAGGCAGCTCTGCATCCACAAACCCGGCTTGCCCCAGCGCCAGCGACGCCGTGATCCGGCCAAGCGGATCAATCATCGCGGACACGCCGGTATTGGCCGCGCGCATCATCGGCAAGCCTTGTTCGATGGCGCGCATCTGTGCCTGCGCGAGGTGCTGATAAGGACCGGACCACGTGCCAAACCACGCGTCGTTCGTGATTTGAAGCATAAAATCCGCCCGTCCCGGCGCCGAGAGCACATCTTGCGTGAACACCGCCTCATAGCAGATCAGCGGCAGCGCCTTGCCAAGCGGCCCTGCAGCCATCAGCGCGGCACCGGGCCCGGCGCTAAAGCCGCTGCCCGCAGTCGATGCCATTCCATGGATGCCGAACCGAGCCATCAGGTTGCCGAACGGCACATATTCCCCGAAGGGCGCTAGATGATGTTTGTCATAGAGCCCGTCCTGCTCGCCCTTTTCATTCAGATAGACCATAGAGTTGTATATCTGCACACCATCCGCACGCTGGATACCCAGAAAGACCGGAGTACCCTGCGCCGCATCGGCTATGGCAGACAGGTAGGGCTGCGCACTTTGCAACCATGCGGGCACCGATGTTTCCGGCCAGACAATCAGGTCAGGTCGGGGCGTGGCCACTGTGAACTCAAGCTGGCGCGCGAAGAACAGCGGCATATAGTCCGGGTCCCACTTCTGGTGCTGCGGCGCATTGGGTTGGACCAGACGGACGACATGCTCCGAATAGATGGGCGCGGGGCGCGACGTGGCGTAGCCCAGCGCCGCAATGGCCAAACAGGTTGTCGCCGCGCCAGAGATCACAATCATCCGCGCGCCGCGACCCGCAAACAGCGCCACCCCCAGCGGCAATGTTGCAAGCAGGGTCAACGCGTTCAAACCGTAGGGGCCCACCAAGGACAGCACCTGCGCAACGGGCGTATCCACCCAGACTTGCGCAAGCCCTGCCCATGGAAAGCCCGTAAGCAGATAACCACGCCCAAATTCTGCTATGGACCAGATCAGCACGAGAAGTACGGATTGTGCGATCGGGCACCCCCCGATCCGCTTTGCCGCGCCAAATGCCGCCGCCCAGAACAGCGCCAGCCCACCAGCCATGAAGATCAGGGCGAAGGGGGCCATCCATGCGTGCCGTTCAGCGTCGACCAAAAACGGTTCAACAATCCAGCTAAGCGCGTGGGCGAAATAGCCGGTCGCAAAAGCCCAGCCCAGAAAGGCGGCGCGGCGCGGTGTTTCGCTGGCCAGATAGAGCGGCGCAATCAGAATCAACGCAACAAGCGTTGCAAACCAATATCCCAACGGCGCAAGGCCCAATGCACCAAACGCCCCCAGCCCGCCAGCCAACAGGCATCTCAGCCACATCGGCCAACCGTCGGCAGGGTTCATTCAACGATATCCGGCAGCATAACCCGCAAGCGCTTGATCCGGCGCGGATCGGCATCGAGCACCTCGAACTCGGGGCCCTCGGGGTGACACACGACTTCGCCGCGCGCAGGAACCCGGCCCGACAGCATGAAGACCAGCCCACCCAGCGTATCGATCTCTTCCTCGTCCACGTCTTCGTGACGTGTCAGCGAGCGCCCGATCTCGGCCTCGAAATCTTCCAGCGGGACGCGGGCCTGAACCACATAGCAGCCAGGTTTTTCCTGTATCCACAACTGATCTTCGTCGACATCATGCTCGTCCGCGATTTCACCTACGACCTGTTCGATCAGATCTTCAATCGTAAGCAAACCGTCAACGCCGCCGTATTCATCGATAACCAGCGCCATATGGCGACGCTCGGTCTGCATCTTTGTCAGCAGTACACCAATCGGCATCGAGGGAGGCACAAACAACAACGTCCTGAGCATCGACGTAAGCTCGAACTCTGCCGAGTTTCCGTTGAACCCATGGGTCAACGCAAAATCCTTCAGATGAACAAATCCCAGCGGCGTATCCAACGTGCCTTCGTATACGGGGATCCGTGACAGGCCACTTTCGCGGAAGATCTGCGCAAGTTCATCCTTCTGCGTGGTTGACGGGACCGAGATGATTTCGGCGGTCGGGATCGCGACATCCTCAACCCGCATCCTGCGCAGGTTTATCATACCGCGCGGTTGCGGGACGATAACCTCGGCTCCGTTCACCTGCTTCGCCGTATCATCCTGAGAAGAAAACGCATCGAAGATGCGGGAAAATAATCCGCCTCGCTCGTCGCTGTCATTGCTGCTGTCCTGAGATTGCGCGCTCTGCGCCGCCCTAGAACTGCCGTCTGTATCGCCCATTATCCTGTTCCAAATGATCGGGCAAAGTTGCCCCTGTCATGTATTATATGGGTTATCTATACCCAGTTTGCCAAGTATCTCGGTTTCGACCGCTTCCATCAAAGTGGCGTCAGAGTCACGAATGTGATCATAACCCAGCAAATGTAATGTTCCATGAACAAGCAAATGTATCACATGATTGTCCATGGCTTTACCGGCTTCTGCGGCTTCGCGGGCGCAAGTGTCGTAGGAAATCGCAATGTCCCCCAGCGCGATTTCACCCGTGAAATCCGCTTGCGGCGCTGAAGGAAGCTCTCCGGCGTTGTCGGCGGCCAGGTCTTCGGCCGGCCAGCTGAGCACGTTCGTCGGAGTGGGTTTTTGCCGAAATTCAGCGTTCAGTTCCGAGATGCGCGTGTCATCACACCCCAGCAGGCTGACAGCGCACAATGCTGCGTCCAGATCGCGATGATCCAGAACAGCGGTGATCGCGCGCACCGCCAGCGGCTCAAGGCCGCTCCAACGGTTGTCTTCCAGCGTAACTTCAAGATTCATGCAGCGATCCCGCGCCCAGACAAAACCCGGGCCACGGGGATTTACCCGTTCTCGCGACCCGCGTCAGCCTCATACGCCTCGATGATGGCAGCGACAAGCGGATGCCGCACGACATCTTTCGAGGTAAAGTAATTGAAGCTGATATTCGGGATCGTCTTCAGAAGACGTTCGGCATCCGCAAGGCCCGACTGTACGCCGCGGGGCAAATCAACCTGAGACCGATCACCGGTGATGACCATCCGGCTGCCCTCGCCCAAACGGGTCAGGAACATCTTCATCTGCATGGTGGTCGCGTTCTGCGCCTCATCCAGTACGACGAACGCATTGGCCAGCGTCCGTCCGCGCATGAAGGCGAGCGGCGCGATCTCGATCCGTTTTTCTTCAATCAACTTGGCCAGTTGTTTGCCGGGCAGGAAATCGTTCAGCGCATCATACAGCGGCTGCATATAGGGGTCGACCTTGTCCTTCATGTCGCCCGGCAGATAGCCCAGCTTTTCCCCAGCTTCCACGGCGGGACGGCTGAGGATTATGCGATCGACGTGGCCGCCGATGAACATCGAGACACCGACAGCGACGGCCAGATAGGTCTTGCCCGTTCCTGCCGGGCCGATCCCAAAGGCCAGTTCGTTGTTGAACAGAGACTGGACATAGGCCTTCTGGGCGTCCGTGCGCGGTTCGACCAGTTTTTTGCGGGTTTTGATCTCAACCGTGCCGCCTTTGAACATCTCAAGCTGATCGCCGTCCCGCGTGCCGGTCCCGACCTCTGAGTTGCCCATGCGCAGCTCGCGATCCACATCTGCGGCCTCGACATCACGCCCGCCTTCCAGACGGGTGTAAAGCGATTGCAGCACCTCAATCGCCTGCTTCTGCGACTCCTCATCGCCAAGCACAACCAACTGGTTGCCACGCCGAACGATCTGAACCGAGAGCTTTTGTTCGATATCGGTCAAGTTGCGGTCGTACTCACCGCACAAATCGATCAATAATCTGTTGTCTGGAAATTCAACAAGCGCCTCACGCGGGGGCATGTCATCTTGCGGTGGGGTCAGGGCACCGATGGCCAATACGTTCTCCTGTCTTGGCGTTTCACCCCGAGCGTAGACAACATCCCGAGGGGGACGCAAGCGGCAGTTTCAATTTTTGCGTGATCGATGACAAAAGCACCGTTCGGCCCTGTAACTCTCGGGCTTGCAACACATCCTTGAAGGCCGCCTAGAACGTATAGTTCAGACCAAAGCGCAAGCCGCGATACTTCGGCGTCGATTCGGTTGTGAACTGCGGGCCAAGCTCGACAGTTTTCGATTCGAACTGAAGGTACTCAATCTCACCCGTGATCGACCAATGATCGTTCAGCTTGTGCTCGGCTCCCAAGCTTGCCGAAAAACCCTGCCGCCGGTCCTCAGCCTCGAATCGAGATGATCCTCCGATATCGGTGATAGAAGTCGACGTCGTGATATCGCCACGCACATATCCCAGAGAAACAAAATACAACACGCTGCCGCTGCGATTTGTCAAACCGTTCCTCAGGCGAATTGAAAACACATCCGAAATTGCCGACCGGCCCGAGACCGTGGCCCCGCCGATCATCGTCGTCGTGCTGTCGTCAAGCGTGCCGTAGTCATATCCAAGCTCGACGCCGTAGACATAATCGCGCCCGCCCGCAGCCGGCAGAATGCCACGCCAGCCGCCACGAAATCCTCCGTAGTTTCCGCTGGGGCTCAGATTGCCGAGACCAAACAGCGTCTCGCCGTCTACGCGTAGTCCAAAATCATCCGAACCACCCGAGGCACGCCCCCCGCTCACGCCAAGATAAAACGCGCTCACGTCGCGTGAAAACCGGTCTGGGGAAATTACATCCGGTTCGGTCACATCACCGATGACGTCACCGGCAAAAGTCGGCGCCGCGCAGCTGAGCGCAAGGACAAATGCGACGACGACCCGAGAGGCCTTAACGATCTGAAAATAACTACTGCTCACTACTCACACACCTCCGTCGCGATGGGCGATGGCACTGCCCATACCGATAACCCCCATCAACAAACCAGCCGCTGACGGTCTGGCGCTTCTCCGAACATAGTTCTGAATCATAAATCAAGGGTTAAATTCTGCCCCGGATGCCCCCTTCGACGTTCTGGCACCGGATCAGAGCAATGCGCCTGCCAGCGAATTAGCACCGGACCCGGTAATCTTTACTTTACGTAAGTCACCGGCGGCAACATCAGCGTCGGCCACATGAACCGCATGAAGATACTCGGATTTTCCGACCATCTGCCCTGTTTGGCGCCCCGGCTTTTCGAACAGAACGCTCACCGTGCGCCCCACCATCGCATCCTGGATCTCGCGCTGGTGCCGGGTGATCATCGCCTGCAGGCGCTGCAGGCGGTCATCCGCCTGTTGGGCGTCAACCTGTGGCCGCTCTGCCGCAGGCGTACCTGGACGGGTCGAGTATTTGAAGGAATAGGCGTAGCCATATTTGACCTCTTCCACCAGATCGAGCGTCGCCTGAAAATCCTCTTCTGTCTCTTCGGGGAACCCGACGATGAAATCCCCTGACATCAGAATATCCGGTCGCGCCGCGCGGATCCGTTCAATCAGCCGCAGATAGCTTTCCGCCGTGTGACTGCGGTTCATCCGCTTCAGGATCTTGTCCGATCCTGACTGCACCGGAAGATGCAAATAGGGCATCAACTTGTCACAGGTGCCATGCGCCTCGATCAGATCATCGCTCATGTCATTGGGGTGCGAGGTGGTAAAGCGGATACGCTCCAACCCATCAACCTTGTTCAGCTCCCAGATCAGACCGGCCAGAGTCATATCCCCATTCGGTCCCGCCCCATGATAGGCGTTGACGTTCTGACCCAGCAGAGTGATCTCGCGCACGCCGCGTTCGACCAAGTCCTGCGCCTCGCGGATGATGCGATCGGCGGGGCGGCTGACCTCGGCCCCGCGGGTATAGGGCACCACGCAGAAAGCACAGAACTTGTCACACCCTTCCTGCACGGTCAGAAACGCCGTCGGGCCACGCTTGGCCTTGGGCCGGTTCTTGAGCTTCTCGAACTTGTCCTCTTCGGGGAAATCGGTATCCAGCGCCTTTTCGCCCGCGCGGGTCTTGGCCTCCATCTCGGGCAGGCGATGATAGCTCTGCGGCCCCACCACCAGATCGACCAGAGGCTGGCGGCGCATGATTTCTTCACCCTCGGCCTGCGCCACGCAACCCGCGACACCGATCTTCAGATCAGGTTTCTCGGCCTTCAACCCCTTGAAGCGGCCCAGTTCGGAATAGACCTTCTCAGCCGCTTTCTCGCGGATATGGCAGGTGTTCAGCAGGATCATATCCGCATCGTCCGCAGACTTGGTCTCAACGTACCCCTGCCCGCCCAGCGCTTCCGCCATGCGTTCACTGTCATAGACGTTCATCTGACAGCCATAGGTCTTGATAAACAGCTTCTTGGGTTCGGACATGGATCGGGCCTTTGCACTCGCTGGATCGGCGTCGTCTATACGCAACGAACGCCGCTTGCAATGCCGGCGCAATTACCCGAATTTGGCGTGAATTTCCAGCGACGCGAAACGCAGACAGGCGATGCAATACGATTCCCTCGATCACTTCCTGAAAACCGGCCAGTCCGCGCTGGCCAAAGGCCCCGTGGCCCTGATCTTCGCCGAAGATGATATCGAGCTCGACGGCACCCTGCGCCACCATCTGGGGCTTGGCTTTGACTCGGTGATCGGCTTCATGCCCGCCGAGTTCACGCTCAGCGATGACCTCAGCGATCAGATCCACCGCATCCCCCTGACCTGCGCGCCCCGCGGCGTGGTGTTCGACACCATCAACCGCATCCTGCAGACAGCGCCCGAAATCTGGCTCTACTATTGCTACAACGCGGAATACCTGTTCTTCCCATTCTGCGAGACACGCACGGTCGCCGAACTGCTGGCCTTCCACGCCGAGGAACGCCGCCGCGCGATGCTGGCTCATGTAATCGACCTCTATGCCGACGACCTGACAGCCTTTCCCAACGGGGTCGCACCGGATCGCGCCATGCTCGACAGCACCGGATATTACGCGCACACCCGCCACGACGCCAACGGCTCCCCGCTCGAGCGGCAGCTGGACATGTCCGGTGGCCTGCGCTGGCGGTTTGAGGATCACATCCCCTATGCTCGCCGCCGCATAGACCGCATCGCCCTGTTCAAACCGAAACCGGGCCTCGAACTGCTTCCCGATCACAGCTTCAACGAGGCCGAATACAACACCTATGCCTGCCCCTGGCACAATAACCTGACCGCCGCGATCTGCTCGTTCCGCGCCACCAAGGCCCTGAAAACCAACGCCGGTTCCGCGTTCGACATCTCGGATTTCCGCTGGACTCACTCAGTACCGTTTGAATGGCACTCATCCCAGCTGCTGCAACTCGGCCTGATCGAACCCGGTCAGTGGTTCTGATCCGTACTTCATCTGGCCAAAAATATCCCGGGGGAGTCGCCACAGGCGGCGGGGGCAGCGCCCCCAAATCACCGCCGCAACAAAACCGGAAACCAATCCTCGCGCAACCGCTGCCCCGGCACCATGTCATGCCCCGGGAACGGAGGCGATGTCGGCCCCGGCCGCTCGACATACCGCGCATCATCCCCGACCAGACGCAGTGAAAACGCGCGGCGGCGGCTGTCTGATTGATTTCCACGCGCCCCGTGCAGCGTCCGATAGTTGAAGGCCACTGCGTCACCGGGCTCCATCTCGAACTCGATCACACGCATGCCCTCGGCATCCGGGTCGGGCACGGGAATGTACTGGCCCTCATCGGCGAAAAAGCCCTCTTCCGAAACCCAGCGGGTCGGCAACACTTCTTTCTCCCACCGATGCGATCCGGCCACACAGCGCAGCGTCGCCTGCCTCACCGGGTCCAGCGGAGACCAGAAGCTGATCGTCTGCTGCCCCTCGACAAAGTAATAGGGCCCATCCTGATGCCACGGCGTCGCCATCGAGGTGCCCGGCTCTTTCACCAACACATGATCGTGGAACATCTGCACCACGTCCGACTGCATCAGATCAGCTGCCACCTCGGCGACAGGAGAGGCCTTGATCACCGCGCGAAACTGCGGAATACGGGACCAGTTGCAATAGTCGTCAAAAAACCGCCCCGTCTCGCCTTGCTTCTTGTTTTCAGACGCATAGGGTCCCGGCTCGGCCATGTTTGCAGCGACTCCATCGCGCAGTGTGTCGACATGGTCGGCAAACAAGCCTTTGACCAGAACAACCCCATCGGCCTGATAGGTCTCAATCATATCCTGTGAAACGAGGGGGTGCGGCATGTCGGTCTCCGTGAATCAGTCACGCCGATCTGCGCATATCTGACCGTCACGTTCAATCGCAGGCGAATCGCACCCGCTGTACCGCTAGTTCTTTTTCCGCAGCCGGATCACCACGTCGACCGAGGCGATCTCAACCCCTTCGGGAGCCTCGGGCAGTTGCTGGATCACAAGTTGATCCGAGGGCGCATCACTCAAACGACTTTCATCTTCCCAGAAGAAGTGCGGGTGATCGTGGGTGTTGGTGTCGAAATAGCTTTTCGAGCCGTCCACGGTGATCTCTTGCAAAACGCCCGCTTCACAAAACGCGCGGAGTGTATTGTAAACCGTCGCCAGCGACACCGTGTCGCCCTTCTTCTTGGCCGATTCAAACAGGCTTTCTGCCGTCACATGACGATGCAGCCCATCGCCCACAAGCAGCTCTGCCAGAGCCAACCTCTGACGTGTCGGCCGCAATCCTGCGTCGACCAACCAATTCGTAGCGATTTCCCGGCTCTGAGGCGTCATGAATCCGATACCTGTGTTTTGCTACCCTTTATATAAGTGCGCTGGTACAGCAATTTCAAATGAAATTCATTCGCAAAGAATGTCGTAAGCACAACATGATATGGCGTCCCGCTCTTGCAGGACCTTGCATACGGGTGATAGACGAGGCCAAATGTTACAAACGGACCCCTGGCAGGAGAGGCGGCAGAATGGCCCAATTCCCGAGCAGCTTTGACAAGGACGATCTGCTGAAATGCGCGCGCGGCGAATTGTTCGGCCCCGGCAACGCACAGCTGCCTGCTCCGCCGATGCTGATGATGGACCGGATCACCGAAGTGTCGGGTGATGGCGGCGCGCATGGCAAGGGCCATGTGGTGGCCGAGTTCGACATTACCCCGGACCTTTGGTTCTTCGACTGCCATTTCCCCGGCAACCCGATCATGCCCGGCTGTCTTGGTTTGGATGGTCTGTGGCAATTGACCGGGTTCAACCTCGGCTGGCGTGGCTGGCAGGGGCGTGGCTATGCGCTGGGTGTGGGCGAGGTCAAACTGACCGGCATGGTCCGCCCCGACCGCAAGATGCTGACATATTATGTGGATTTCACCAAAGCCGTTCAGACCCGCCGCCTGACCATGGGTGTGGCGGATGGCCGGGTCGAGGCCGATGGCGAGTTGATCTATCAGGTCAAGGACATGAAGGTTGCATTGTCCGAAAGCTGAGCCCAGTTGACGGACCAACAGCACTAAACGGAACACAGGAGTACGCTTATGCGTCGCGTCGTCGTCACCGGTCTGGGGGTTGTGTCCTCCATCGGGAACAATGCCGAAGAGGTCTTGGCCTCACTCAAAGCAGGCAAATCCGGGATCGAGGCCAATGAGCAGATGGTCGAACATGGCTTTCGCAGCCAGATCGCCGGGACGCTCAAGATCGACGTGGCCGAGCATGTGGACAAGCGCACCCTGCGTTTCATGGGCCCCGGTGCCGCCTATGCCCATATCGCAATGAGCCAGGCGATTGCCGATTCCGGTCTGACCGAAGAACAAGTGATCAACCCGCGCACCGGTCTGGTTGCGGGCTCGGGCGGGCCGTCGACCAGCGCCATGCTGACCGCGCATCAGACCGTGCTGAAAAGCGGCGCGACCAAGCGGATCGGGCCGTTTGCAGTGCCGAAATGCATGTGCTCGACCATTTCGGCGAACTTGGCCACTGCGTTCAAGATCAAGGGCATCAACTATTCGATCACCTCGGCCTGCTCGACCTCGCTGCATTGCATCGGCAACGCGGTTGAACAGATCATGCTGGGCAAACAGGACGTGATGTTTGCAGGCGGTGGCGAGGAACTGGACTGGACCCTGTCCTGCCTGTTCGACGCGATGGGTGCGATGTCCTCCAAGTACAATGATACGCCTCAGAAAGCCTCGCGTGCGTTTGACCAGAACCGCGATGGGTTCGTGATCTCGGGCGGCGGCGGCATTGTCGTGCTGGAAGACCTCGACCACGCTCTGGCCCGTGGCGCCAAGATCTACGCCGAGGTCACTGGCTACGCGGCCACATCTGACGGGCACGACATGGTGGCCCCGTCCGGCGAGGGCGGCGAGCGCGCCATGCGCCTGGCCCTGTCTACCATTCCCGAAGGCCGCAAGGTCGGCTATATCAACGCCCACGGCACCTCGACCCCGGTCGGCGACGTGGGTGAGGTCGAAGCCGTCCGCCGCATCTTTGGCGAGGGCAACGTGCCGCCGATTTCTTCGACCAAGTCGATGACCGGCCACGCACAAGGTGCAGCAGGTGCGCTGGAAGCGATCTTCTGCCTGCTGATGCTGGACAATGATTTCATTACTCCGTCGATCAATGTCGACACACTTGCCGAAGGCATCCTGCCCGGTGAAATTGCAACTCAAGTAGTTGAAAACGCAGGCTTGGACAGCGTGATGACCAACAGCTTCGGCTTTGGCGGCACCAACGGGTCCATGGTTCTGTCGAAGTATAACGGGTGAACAAGATGTCGGAACTTCTCAAGGGTAAACGCGGCCTGATCATGGGCGTGGCGAATGACCGCTCGATCGCGTGGGGCATTGCCAAGGCCATGCACGAAGCCGGCGCGGAACTGGCCTTTACCTATCAGGGCGAGGCGTTCGGCAAGCGGCTGGAACCACTGGCCCAGAGCCTCGGCAGCGATTTCATGGTCGATGCCGATGTGACCGATGACGACTCGCTGGATCGCGCGTTCAATGAATTGGGCAAGCGCTGGCCGACCATCGACTTTGTCGTCCACGCCATCGCCTATTCGGACAAGAACGAGCTGACGGGCCGTTTCCTGAACACCACCCGGGCGAACTTCAAGCATTCGATGGATGTGTCGGCCTATTCGTTTATCGAGGTCGCGCGCCGCGCCTATCCGCTGATGAAGGATAATGGCGGCACGCTGCTGACGCTGACCTATCAGGGCTCGAACAAGGTTGTGCCGAACTACAACGTCATGGGCGTGGCCAAGGCGGCGCTGGAATCGGCGACCCGTTATCTGGCCAACGATCTGGGCCCCGACGGTATCCGCGTCAACGCCATCTCGCCCGGTCCGATGAAGACACTGGCCGGGGCCGCCATCGGCGGTGCGCGCAAGACCTACAAGTTCTGTGATCAGAACGCGCCGATGCGCTCGAACGCGACGCTTGAGGCAGTGGGCGGCACCGCCGTTTATCTGGCCTCAGACGCCGGAACCTACACCTCGGGCGAGATCATTCGCGTCGACGGTGGCTATCACATTCTGGGCATGCCGCAGCCCGAATCCATGTGACCATTTCTTTCCCTGTGGGGGTCAAGATTTGACCATCTTTCCCCCGCAGAGATTGCGATATGAGCAAACTTGAACAGATCCTCGCCAGCAACGGGCGACCGCAACGTTTCCGACGCAATTCCAGCGGTGGCCGCGCGCGCATTCTGCTGCTGGCGCTGACCGCGCTGCTGATTGCGGTCGTATTTCTGACCCAACCGCAGGTTCGCAACGCGGTTGAGCCGATGCTTGGGATGATACCGGGACTCTGACCCCGGCCAGTGTCAGTTGACCGAGACGATCTCGATGTCGAAGATCAGGTCCTGACCTGCCAGCGGGTGATTGGCGTCCAGTGTCACGGTCGCCTCATCGACTTCAACAACCGTCACCGGCAAGGCCTGCCCATCGGGTGTCTGCATTTGCAACTGCGTGCCGGGCTCAAGCGGAATATCATCCGGGATACCTTCGCGCGGGATTTGCTGGCGCATGCCGGGGTTGATGGGACCGTAAGCTTCGGTGCAGGCGATCTCGACGCGCTTTTTCTCGCCGATCTCCATCCCCGGCAGCGCCACGTCCAGACCGGGAATGATCTGGCCCGAGCCGACCTCAAACTGCAGCGGATCGCGCCCTTCGGAACTGTCAAAGACTTTGCCGTCCAGCAGCGTGCCGGTGTAGTGGATGCGAACGGTGTCGCCTTGTTTGATTGCGGTCATGGGGGCCTCCGGCCTCAAGGGGAATAAGCGGCGCAGCCTAGAGGCTGACACGGCATTGTAAACCCTGCCCTCTTTAACCTGTGAAACAGTTGTGCTTACCTGCGCCCGATCAGGGGAGGATCATATGGCTATCACAACCTGCGTATTCGATGCCTATGGCACGCTGTTCGACGTCGCCGCGGCGGCGCGTCAGGCCGCGGCCGAGCCGGGGTTCGAGGCTTTGGCCGATAGATGGCCCGAACTGGCCAACCATTGGCGTCTGAAACAGCTGCAATACACATGGCTGCGCGCTGTGGCCGATGCGCATGGCGATTTCTGGGATGTGACACAAGACGGACTGGACTGGGCGCTTGAGGCGGTCGGGCTGCAGGGCGACGACACCCTGCGCCAACGCCTGCTGGATTTGTATTGGGAATTACAGGCCTACCCCGAGGTCCCCGAGATGCTGAAGGCGTTGAAGACGGGCGGATTGCAGACAGCCATCCTGTCTAACGGCTCACCCCCAATGCTGGACGGGGCGGTGCAGTCCGCCGGGATCGGGGATGTGCTGGACGATGTGCTATCGGTCGAAAGCGTCGGCGTCTTCAAACCCCACGCCCGCGTCTATGATCTGGTTCAAGGCCGGTTCGGCTGCGCCCGCGACGAGGTGCTGTTCGTGAGCTCCAATGGCTGGGATGCGGCAGGGGCCAGCGGCTATGGTTTCGTCACCGCCTGGGTCAACCGCGCGGGCGAACCGATGGATCGTCTGCCGTGGAAACCGGCGCATGTGCTGTCAGACCTGACAAGCATCCCGCAACTGGCAGGGCTTTGATGGCGGTTTTCACCACTTCGGATGGCAAACGCCTGTATTTCGAGGATACCGGATCGGGGCAGCCCCTGCTCTGCCTTGCTGGGCTCACCCGAAACAGCCGGGATTTCTCGTTTCTTGCCCCGCATGTCGGCGATCTGCGGATGATCGCGATGGATTATCGAGGACGCGGTCAGTCCGATTACGACCCGGATTTCATGAACTACAACATCCTGCGCGAAGGGCAGGACGCGATTGAGTTGCTGGACCATCTGGGGCTGGAAAAGGTCACGATCCTCGGCACCTCGCGCGGCGGGCTGATCGCCATGGCGCTGGCTGCCAGCCACCCGGATCGTCTGGCCGCTGTCATCCTGAACGATGTAGGGCCGGTGATCGAGGCCGAGGGCATTGCCAAGATCATGGATTATGTGGGCAAGCCGCCCAACGCGAAAACCTATGACGCGGCCGCAGAGGCGGTGCACCAGATGATGGAGCCGCAATTCCCCGGCGTGCCTCGCGCCATCTGGCGGCAACAGGTTGAAAATCAATATCTGCAATCGGACACGGGCCTCGCGCTGCGCTATGACAGCGCCCTGCGCGAGGCGCTGATCCAGCAGGCCGCCGCAGGCCCGCCGCCCGACCTTTGGCCGTTGTTCGACGCGCTTGGCGATATACCGACCGGCGTGATCCGGGGCGCGAATTCAGACCTGTTCGGGGCCGCAACGCTGGCCGAGATGCAAACCCGCCATCCCGGCCTGATCAGTGCCGAGATCGCAGATCGGGGGCATGTGCCCTTTCTGAATGAACCTCAATCCCTTGACGTCATCCGCAAAACACTGGACGCGACATGAGCAGTATTGAAATGATCGAAGCCGCCGCACAGCGGCTGGACGGGCACGCACGCGAAACGCCGCTGCTGTCTTCCCCTTTTCTGGATGAGATTGCCGGGCGCAGGGTGCTGGTGAAACCCGAATGCCTGCAGCACACCGGCAGCTTCAAATTTCGCGGCGCGTGGTCGGCGATTTCGGCACTGGATGAGGCCGCACGCCAGCGGGGCGTGATCGCCTATTCCTCGGGCAATCACGCGCAGGGGGTTGCCTATGCGGCCAGCCAGCACGGGATATCCTCGGTCATCATCATGCCCTCGGACGCACCGCAACTGAAGATCGAGAACACCCGCGCCTTGGGGGCCGAGGTGGTTCTGTACGACCGCGCCAATGAAAGCCGCGAAGAGATCGGTGAGGCGCTGGCCGCACAGCGCGGCCTGACCCTGATCCGGCCCTATGACGAACCGCAAGTGATCGCCGGTCAGGGGACGGTCGGGCTCGAAATCGCCCGACAGGCCGAGGCGCAAGGCGTCACGCAAGCCGATGTGCTGGTCTGTTGCGGCGGTGGAGGGCTGACCTCTGGCATCGCGCTGGCGCTGGAACAACACGCGCCGGGCCTGCGCGCCCGCCCGTGTGAGCCTGAGGGTTTTGATGACGTCAAACGCTCTCTGGCGTCGGGGACCATTCAGAACAACAACGCCTCGTCGGGCAATATCTGCGACGCGATCCTGACGCCGCAGCCGGGGCAGATCACCTTCCCGATCCTGAATCGGCTCTGTGGCCCGGGCCTGTCCGTCTCCGAACAAGAGGCGCTGCAGGCCATGGCGCAGGCCTTCCTGCGGCTCAAGATTGTGCTGGAACCCGGCGGCGCGGTCTCGCTGGCCTCGGCGCTATTCCGCAGGGACCAGATCGAGGGCGACGCGGTGATCGTCGTCGCCTCGGGCGGTAATGTGGACCCGCAGGTTTTTGAACAAGCGTTGGAATTCCTGACCTGACAACGGGCGTGAACCGGTGCACTATTCCGCCGCAAACACATTAAGGCGGACCCCTCACCGATGCACATCACCGACCTTGGAGACGTGAAGATACACTACCGCGTTGACGGAGACCCCGACGGCGCGCCGCTGGTCTTCGCCAATTCACTGGGCACGGATATGCGCCTGTGGGACCCGATCCTGCCGTTGCTGCCCAAGGGCCTGCGCATCATCCGCTTTGACAAACGCGGCCATGGCCTGTCTTCGCAACCCGAGGGACCATACTCGATGGGCGCGCTGGTGCGTGATACCGAACGGTTGCTGGACCATCTTGAGGTCAAAGACTGCATGTTCGTCGGCCTGTCGATCGGCGGGATGATCGCGCAAGGGCTGGCGGTAAAGCGCATGGATCAAATCCGAGCGCTGGTCCTGTCGAACACCGCCGCCAAGATCGGCACACCCAATATCTGGCAGGACCGCATCGCCGCCGCCCGCGCAGGCGGGATCGAGGCGCTGGCGGATGCCACGATGGAGCGGTGGTTCTCGAAACCCTTCCGCGCCAGTGCCGATCTGGCGCTGTGGCGCAACATGATGGTCCGGCAACCTCTGGACGGCTATCTTGGCTGCTGTGCTGCGATTTCCGGCACCGACTTCTATACCCCGACCAGCGGTCTGCGCCTGCCCACGCTGGGGATCGTAGGCAGCGAGGACGGCTCAACCCCGCCCGATCTGGTGCGCGAAACGGTTGACCTGATCCCCGGCGCGCGCTTTGCGCTGATCCGCAAGGCGGGCCATCTGCCCTGCGTCGAGCGGCCAGCCGAATACGCGGACCTCCTCAACGGGTTTCTGATCGAAACCGGACATCTGCAAGGAGCTTAGACGTGGCCGATTTCCTGCTGGTTCACGGCTCATGCCACGGCGCCTGGTGCTGGCGTGACCTGATCCCCGAACTGACCACATTCGGGCATACGGCGCGTGCGATTGACATGCCCAGCCACGGATCAGACCCAACGCCGATTGCGGATGTCACGCTTGCGTCCTGCCGCGATGCAGTCCTTGCCGCCTGCACCCCTGATACCATCGTTGTCGGGCATTCTTGGGGCGGATATCCGATCAGCGCGGCCGCCGAAGCTGCACCCGGCGCGCTGCGGGCATTGGTCTATCTGTGCGCCTACGTTCCGCAATCCGGGCTGTCTATGATCGAGATGCGCAAACGTGCGCCCCGCCAGTTGATCGGGGACGCGGTCGAGAAATCCTCGGACGGGTTGTCCTACAGCGTCCTGCCGGACCGGGTGCACGGACTGTTTTATCATGACTGTCCACGCGAGGTGGTGACCTACGCGCTGGGCCGTCTCTGCCCGCAGGCGATCACACCGCAAGACACACCGCTGGAGGTTGGCGAAAAGTTCGACCGTGTGCCCAAGGCCTATATCCGCACCACCGATGACCGCACGGTTCCAACCGAATATCAGGCTCAGATGGCCGACTGCGCGGGTCCGGACCTGAGCCTGACCATCGACAGCTCTCATTCGCCGTTCTTCTCACACCCAGAACATCTGGCCGGGCTGCTACATCAAATCTCGCAGCGGATCTAAGGCTTTGCACCGGGTGGCCCTACCGTTAGGGTCCGGTCAAACCAGTTTCGGACTCTCATGCGCCTGCCCTTTCTGTTTGTTCTTGGTACTGTGATGATCGACGCGATGGGCATCGGTCTGGTGCTGCCCATCATGCCGCAACTGATTGTCGAGGTGCAGGGTGGCACCTTGGCCACCGCCGCGATCTGGGGTG
The DNA here is from genome assembly GCF_056533645.1 of Ruegeria sp. G10. Taxonomy (NCBI): domain Bacteria; kingdom Pseudomonadati; phylum Pseudomonadota; class Alphaproteobacteria; order Rhodobacterales; family Roseobacteraceae; genus Ruegeria; species Ruegeria sp. G10. The sequence continues at coordinate 512,179 of NZ_JBQFOQ010000001.1, forward strand.
GCGTGCTCAGCACTGCCTTTGCGACCATGCAGTTCCTTTTTGGGCCAGTTCTGGGCAACCTGTCGGATGCTTATGGCCGACGCACGGTTCTGCTGGTCTCGCTTTTTGTCATGGCGCTCGACTATGTGGTGATGGCTGTTGCGGGCAGTATCTGGCTGCTGCTGGCAGGACGCATTGTCGGAGGGATCACCGCCGCAACCCATGCAACCGCTGCCGCCTTCATGGCCGATGTGTCTAAACCTCATGAAAAAGCCGCCAATTTCGGTCTTCTGGGCGCGGCCTTCGGACTGGGCTTTGTGCTGGGGCCGCTGATGGGCGGATTGCTCAGCGAATTCGGCACCCGCGCCCCGTTCTGGGCTGCGGCGGGGCTGTCTGCCATAGGCTTCCTGCTAGGTCTGCTGGTGATGCCGGAAACTGTCACCAAGGAAAACCGTCGCCCCTTTCACTGGCGACGCGCCAACCCGGCGGGATCGCTTCGTGCCATCGCGGCGCTGCCCGGCATCCGGCCCTTGCTGTGGGTCTATTTCCTCTACTCGATCTCGATCTATGTCTACCCGGCGATCTGGTCCTATTTCACGCTCGAACGCTTCGGCTGGTCGCCGCAGATGATCGGGCTGTCTCTGGCGGTTTACGGGATCGGCATGGCCGCCGTGCAAGGCGGTCTGATCCGCCCCGCCACCCGGTATCTGGGCGAGCGGGTCACGATCATCTGGGGCATGGCGTTCGGAATCGTCAGCTTCCTACTGCTGGCTTTTCTGACCAACGGCCTGATCGCACTGATGCTGATCCCCGTCGCCGCATTGGGGGCGGTGGTCACCCCGGCCCTGCAGGCCCTGATGTCGCGCGCCACGCCTGATTCCCAGCAAGGCGAGTTGCAAGGCGTGCTTGCAGCCCTGCACGCGCTGTCGATGATCATCTCGCCGTTGGTCATGACCAGCGTCTTTGCCCAGTTCGCAGGCCAGAACCCGCCAATCTACCTGCCCGGCGCGCCGTTTCTGCTGGCTTTGGTCCTGATGGCGGTCGGGTTGGTGATGTTCCTGCGTCCGCGCGCGGCTTTGGCATAACAACGACATAGGGGTGACGGATTCCGTCTTGCAGGTCCGTCCCCAAAAGGTCACCGTGGCCTGAAACGAAACGGGGACAGACATGCAATCCATCAAAGCAGCCGTGTGCCGGGACTTCGGCGCGCCTCTGGTGATCGAGGACATTCTGATCGCACCGCCCGGAATGGGCGAGGTCGAGGTCACGCTGGACGCGGTGGCGATCTGCCACTCGGACATCTCGTTCGCCAGCGGCGCATGGGGCGGCCACCTGCCCGCAGTATATGGGCACGAAGCAGCAGGTGTCATCTCGGCGGTCGGCGAAGGTGCCGAAGGTTTCAAGGTCGGCGACCCGGTTGTGGTAACCCTGATCCGCGCCTGCGGGTCCTGCCCGTCCTGCGCAGGTGGAAAGCCAACCATTTGCGAAACGCCTTATGACACAGTCAAAGGCCCCCTGCGCACTGCTGATGGCGGCGCGCTGGAGCAAGCCATGGCCTGCGGGGCCTTTGCCGAGAAGGTCGTGGTCAGCCATCGCCAGATCGTCAAAATTCCCGAAAGCTTGCCCAAAGACCTCGCCAGCCTGCTGTCCTGCGGCGTGATCACCGGTGTCGGCGCAGCAGTGAACGCCGCCAGGCTTCGCCCCGGGCAAGATGTGGTGGTGATCGGTGCAGGCGGCGTCGGGCTGAACGCCATTCAGGGCGCGCGCATCGCCGGGGCCCGCCGCATCGTCGCCGTCGACATGACCGAGGACAAGCTGGAGATAGCCAAGGAATTCGGCGCAACCCGCGGCGTTCTTGGCAGCCTCAAAGAGCCGTGGAAGGCCACCTACAAGGCGCTCGGCGGACGTGGCGCGGATGCAGTTCTGATCACAGTCGGCGCGATCCCCGCCTATGATCAGGCCCCGCGTTATCTGGGCCGGGGTGGCAAGGCGATCATGATCGGCATGCCGCATTCAGGGGATATGTCCAGCTATGAGCCCGTGGTGCTGGCCGCTTTGGGTCAGGGTATGGTGGGTTCAAAAATGGGCGATGTGGTCATTCAGCGGGATATTCCGTGGATGATAGACCTCTATGAACAGGGGCGGTTGAAGCTGGACGAGTTGATCTCGGGCCGCTGGTCTCTGTCGCAGATCAACGAGGCGATCGAGGACACCAAATCCGGTTCCGCCAAACGCAATGTGATCATGTTCGACAGGGGCTGACCCCAAAAGGAGCGCCGCGTGAAACTGCAGGATCTCGATATCATCGTCACCGCGCCCCCGGCCCCGGGCTGGGGCGGGCGCTATTGGATACTGGTCAAGGTCACCACCGATACCGGCGTGACCGGATGGGGGGAATGCTATGCCTCGTCCGTTGGTCCCCATGCGATGACCCACGTCATCCGCGACGTGTTCGAACGGCACATGCTGGGCGAAAACCCCGAAAACATCGAATTGATGTTCCGCCGTGCCTATTCCAGCGGCTTCACCCAGCGCCCCGATCTAACCGTGATGGGCGCGTTTTCAGGGCTCGAAATCGCCTGTTGGGATATCCTCGGCAAGGACCGGGACCGCCCGGTCTATGCCCTGCTGGGCGGGCGGATGAATGATCGTATCCGGGCCTACACCTACCTCTATCCTCTGCCGCAGCATGATCTGACTGATTTCTGGACCTCGCCGGAACAGGCGGGGGACTGCGCCGCCGAGATGGTGCGGCGTGGCTATACCGCCGTCAAATTCGACCCCGCGGGGCCTTACACCATCCGCGGCGGGCATATGCCTGCGATGACCGATATCTCGCTGTCGGTGGCCTTCTGCAAAGCCATCCGCGAGGCGGTGGGCGACAAGGCCGACCTATTGTTCGGCACCCACGGGCAGTTCAACACGGCGGGCGCCATCCGGCTGGGTCAGGCGCTGGAACCCTATTCGCCGCTCTGGTTCGAGGAACCCACGCCCCCTGACATGATCGAAGATATGGCCCGCGTCGCCCGCAAGGTCCGCATCCCCGTGGCCACGGGTGAGCGGATGACCACCAAGGCCGAATTCGGCGCGGTTCTGCGCACAGGTGCGGCGGAAATCCTGCAACCGGCGCTGGGCCGTGCAGGCGGCATATGGGAGATGAAGAAGGTCGCCGCCATGGCAGAGGTGTTCAATGCTCAGATGGCCCCGCATCTTTATGCCGGGCCGGTGGAATGGGCCGCCAATATCCATCTGGCCGCCTCGATCCCCAACCTGCTGCTGCTGGAAACCATCGAAACGCCGTTCCACGATCAACTGATCAACGGCGCGATCCGGGTCGAGAACGGATTCGTCACCCCGCCAACCACCCCCGGTCTTGGGATCGAGGTGGACGAAGCACTGGCCCGCGCTAACCCCTATACCGGCAAAGATCTGCACCTGCAGATGCAGGAGGCACCCTGCGACTATGCGCATGGAAACGCCTTTCAGGGCGGCGCACCTGCAACCAAGGGGTGACAATTGACCCCCTGATGAGGCATATTAACCGGACCCCCTAACGGCAGACCGGTTTTTTTGTGACAACACAGCCCCCCGAAACACTTGCACCTTCCGGCGAAATCCCTGCGGACATGAAAGACAGCGCCGCGCAGGCGACAGCGTTTCTCAAAACACTGGCGCATGAAGGGCGCCTGATGATCCTCTGTCATCTCAGCGACGGCGAACGCTCGGTCGGTGAGCTGGAGGCATTGCTTGGTATGCGCCAGGCGGCGGTCAGTCAGATGCTCGCCCGCTTGCGCGAAGAACAGCTGGTCAAGGCACGGCGCGACGGTAAGACCATCTATTATGCGCTGAACGATGGCAAACCCCAGCGCGTCATTGCCCTGCTTTACGATCTGTTCTGCTCCGCCGAAAGCTGATCGCGTCAACTGGAAACATAGCCCGCGATCACCTGCAAAAGCTTGAACGCCGTGGCAGCGTCGTTTTCCACAACGGCCATGAATTCTTCTTCCCCGATGCGCAGACAAGACAGCTCGGTTTCCGCCACCATGCTCAGCGCGCGTGGCTCTTTGCGGATCAGGCCCAGTTCACCGACCAGCGCCCCGGCCCCGACCTTGGTGATCAGCTGGTCTGATGCACCCGGCTGCGGCAGGTACAATCCCGCCTCACCGCTCAGAACGACATAAGCGCCGTCTGTCGGCTGATCATCCTTGAGGAAGATGACCTGCCCCGGTTTTGCGTCGAACCAGCGCGCACCAAAGGCCAGCAGGCGCAACTGACGCCGGTCAAGCCCCGAGAACAACGGCGTCTGTTCCAGCGCCCGCAGCTTGCGTCCCAGATCAGCCGAAGCCGCGCCGTCGCCTTCGATATCAGTGGGCCCGTCATCACTGACGACGCGGCCTTGGCGGATCTCCACATACATATCGAAGACATCCGGGTTTTCGAACTGGTCATTCAGATAGATTACCGTCGCCTCGGGCAGCAATTCCCGGAGGTTCTTGTAGACCGCAACCTGTGTCTGCATGTCATAGCTGGCCAGCGCGTTCTCAAGGATCAGGATATCCGGTTTCTTGATGGTCGCGCGGGTAAAGGCCAGCGGTTCGGCAAACACCGCAGGCAGGTTCTGCCCGCCCAATGCCACCGGCACATCATAGATCAGCTCGACCACCATCGGGCGCGCGCCGTTCTCGGCCAATACGTCCACGATCAGCTTGCGCGCCTCGTCGGTGCGCGCGCCCCCGATCTGACTGACTTTGCCGAACAGCGCATTTTCCATCACCGTCAAACCGGGCGCAAAGGCGGTCTCATCCAGAGGCACAAAGACATTGTGCAACCGTTCAAGCAGTTTTTCCGAATGGCTGTGACGCAGCTCCAGGATACGGTTTTTCAGTTCTTCCGAGAACGCCGGACCAATCTGTTCAGCCGAGATCACAAACGGCACCGCCAGCAGATTGGCCAATTGCTCATCATTCAGTCCACTGACGCCCTCTTTGCGGGTCTGTTCGATCAGCTCAGCGGCTGCTTCGTAGGTTTTGACATCAAGGCCCAGCTTGCGGAACAGCGGGTGATCGGTGCCGTCCAGCCCAAAGATCTGGCGTAGCATTTCGATTACATCGCGCGTCAGGTTCGTCAGCGTTTCGTCCAGACCCAGTTCACGCAACTGCCCCAGAAACACGGTCTGCTGCGCCAGCAATTGCTGTGTGACCGGGACGCAAGGCGTCGCGAACAGAAGGTTCTCGGCCACGGGCAGGGCCGGGTTGTACGTCGACCGATCGAACACCAACGCCTGCTGCTCGAGTCCTGCATCACGCACCGCTTTTTGTACCAGCGGGCGCAACTCAATCAGCTTTGCGGCCAAAGCCGGGCGCTCGTCAGCGTTGAATACCTGCTCGGCCCCGCGCTGGAACAGGGCCGCGCCCGACCCCATTACATCAATCAGCTTCAACCACCATTCGCGCAAATGTACGGTGTCTTCAAAACCGGCAAGCCCGGGATCGAGCCATTCTGTCTTGAACGGATCAGCACTGTTCCCGGAGCGCAATGTCTCGGCAAAGTCGGGATCCTGGGTGGTTGAGGCCAAGGGGCGCGGACGCATTGGCATCATCACATTCTCACCAAGCGTTCCCTGGAACATCACCGGACGCGACGTCGCAAGGCCGATGCGCGCGGCGACAGTGCTCTGATGCAGCTCAGCCATATTGAGGCCGCCGATCTCGATCTTGCCTGAGGTGGGCAGAATCTCGCGCGTCAGCAATTCGGTCATGGCATGGCGGTCTTCTTCGCTGGGGGCAGAGATACCGATGGTCTTGCCCGCCGGAAACGTCAGATGCAGATCGTCCAGCACCTGATTGCCATCGATGTCACGCACCGAGACATCGCTCAGGACAATATCGCCGTTCAGATGCGGGCTCTGATCGGGGTCGCTGTCGAACAAGGTCTCATCGACCATCCCATCAGGTGCAAAGCGTTCGATCACCACGTCCCAGCGCAGCGACATATCTTGCGTCTGGTTGTAATAGGTAAGCAGTTCCTTCCAAGGCGAACTCAGGTCTTTATACGCCGCCAGCGCCGCCACCAGCGCGCCCAGCGAGACCGAACCCTGCAACACCAGAAAACCGCCCACCAGATAGAACATGAACGGCGTCAGCTGCGAAATGAAGTTGTTGATGAACTTCATAAAGAACTTCTTCTGGTAAATCTCGAACCGTATGCCGAACAGCCGCCCCAACTGGTCCGAGATCATCGCACGACGGTACCGCCAGCCGCCGTTGGCGCGCAGTGTCGCAGCCCCTGCCGCGTTCTCGCTGATTTGGGCTGCCAGGATGCGCACCTCCTGAATGCGTTTCTTGTTCAGCAGGTTGATCTGGCGCTGCAGGCGCGGGATCAGCCAGGCCTGCAGCGGGATCAGCGCGACCGCCGCCAGACCGAACCAGACGCTTTGCAGGAACAAGAAAGACAGGATGGTGATCATCTGCCCCGCCTGCAGCACCGGCTGGCTGATCGCATCGCCCATCAGGCCACCCATCGGTTCGCTTTCGGCGGTGATCATAGAAACCATCTCGCCCTGGCTGACCCGCTCGAAATAGGGTTGCGGAAAGCGCAACGCCCGGCTGATCAGCTGATACCGGAACCGGCGCAGCATGCGTTCGCTCAGCACCCCTTTCATGGTGTTGATGCGCATTTTCATAAGGCCGTGGGCCAGCACCGCCGCCAGAAACGCAAAACACAGGATCATCAGGAACGTGGTCTGCTGCAGGTTATAGCCCCAGACATTCACGATCTGGCTGGAAGCCCCGATCGCATCATTGATGATCCGCTTGGGCAGCTCCAAGGTCAGATACAAAAGAGGAAAAAGCGTCGAGGTCACGGCCAGCAAGATCAACTGGTCGCGTTTGGAGTATTTCCAAATGAACCGAAAAATCGTTCGTTCTATGAAACCCGCCCCTGCTTTTGATCCGTCGCTCAAAGGGATGTTTTGGACACAAATACAACAGGTCGAAACTACCGCAATCGTATCCGGAGACGCAATTAAATTTCCAAATCGCGCTGAAATGCCCTTGTGTGAACAAGTTCATTTGCGCGGCAGACAATTACCCCCTACTCTTCTGATTCAGGACGATATCGGGAGGATTCATTTGCCTGCCAGTTTTGGCACTGTGTTTCTGTTGCTTTGCCTGCTTCAGATCAAACATATGTTTGCCGATTATTATCTACAGACGCCCAAGATGCTTTCCGGGCGAGGGTCGTATTTCCATATGGGACGCGCACAACATGCGGTGGTGCATGTTGTGGGATCGGTTGCGATATTCGCGCTGTTTCGCGCACCGCTTGAATTCATCCTGATCATCGCTGCGCTGGAATGGATCGTGCATTTCCACATCGACTTTGCCAAAGCGCATTATTCCGACCGCAAAAAACTGCAGCCCAATCAGGCCGCGTTCTGGCGCGCCGCAGGGCTGGATCAGTTGATGCACAATCTAACCTATATCGGCATGGCGTGGGCCTGGGTGGCGTTCGCCGCCTGAGGATCAGGGCACAACCGGACGGTTCCGCTTGATCGTGCGCAGCACCACATTGGTCTGCGCGCTGGCAACAGCGGGCAGGCGGAACAGAAAATCCTCGAGGAACACATTATAGGCCGCGAGGTCCCGGCACAGAACGCGCAGGTGGTAGTCCGCCTGCCCGGTCGTGGCATAGCATTCCTGCACCTCGGCGCTGGTCTCGACCGCCCGGATGAAATCGACGATCTTCTCGGGGTCGTGACGCGTCAGGTGTACATGCACGATCGCCTCAAACGTCAGCCCCATAGCCGGAGGATGCACCAGCGCACCATATCGCTCGATCACCCCAGCTTCTTCCAGCGCACGTACCCGGCGCCACAAGGCCGAGGCTGACATGCCCACCGCCTCGGCCAGATCGGCGTTCGAGATACGGCTGTCCTTCTGGAGCAAGGTCAGAATGCGGCGGTCACGGTCATCGATTTCGATCATACCGGTTCAGTTACCCGATAATCCGTCAGTTATCGACTAAATTATCCTAAATTTCTTATCCAGCCGCAAAGTCGGGCACAATAATCCATACCAAGCGGCTTATGCTACCGGCCTCCAAAGGCAACACCCATGGACGGCAGCGATGAGTCACCACGACACCCCCCGCACCTATCAGCTTGAAGATCGTTACGCCCTGGCCCAAGGCCGGGTTTTTCTGACCGGCACGCAGGCCCTGGCGCGGATCATGATGGATCAGGCCCGGCGCGACCGGCAGGCAGGGTTGAATACGGCGGGGTTTGTCTCGGGCTATCGCGGATCGCCGCTGGGTGGGCTGGATCTTGAGCTCTGGCGCGCCAAGGACCGGCTCAAAACCGACCGCATCACCTTCATGCCTGCGGTGAACGAAGACCTCGGCGCGACGGCAGTTCTGGGTGCGCAGCAGGCCACCCTCGATCCGCATTGCGAGGTCGAGGGGATTTTCTCGATGTGGTACGGCAAAGGTCCGGGCGTCGACCGATCAGGCGACGCGCTGAAACACGGCAACGCCTATGGCTCGGCCCCGAAGGGCGGCGTGTTGGTGGTGGCAGGTGATGACCACGGCTGCGTCAGCTCCTCGATGCCGCACCAGTCGGATGTGGCCTTCATGGCGTGGTTCATGCCCACGCTGAACCCGGCCTCCGTCGAGGAATACTTAGAATTCGGCGAATACGGCTTTGCCCTGTCGCGCTTTTCCGGGACATGGGTCGGGTTCAAGGCGATCTCCGAAACCGTCGAAAGCGCCCGGTCGGTCAACCTGCGCCCCGACCGTGAATTCACCCTGCCTCAGATCGACCTGCCTGAACGCGGCTTGCATGTGCGCACCGCCGACCTGCCCTCGCCCGAGATCGAAACCCGCATCCAGCACAAGTTGCGCGCCGTGCGCGCCTTTGCCGAAGCCAACCCTATCGACCGGCGCATCTATGACATCGACACCGCCAAGTTCGGCTTTGTCACGACCGGCAAAGGACATCTGGACCTGATGGAGGCGCTGCGTCTGCTGGGTCTGGACGAGGCCACCTGCCGACGTCTGGGCATCGACATCTACAAGGTCGGGATGGTCTGGCCGCTGGCCCGCCGCAACGCCCTGCGGTTCGTCAAAGGCAAGGCCGAGGTGCTGGTCGTCGAAGAAAAGCGCGGCATCATTGAAAGCCAGTTCAAAGAGTATTTCTATGACTGGCCGGGCGACAAGCCGCAGAAGATGGTGGGCAAATACGACAGCCACGGTGAACCGCTGATCCCCTGGACCGGAGAGCTGAGCCCCCTGATGCTGGCCCCCATCGTTGCCGCGCGGCTGCACACATTCTTCCCCGAAGAGGGCCTGCCCGCCAAGGCAAAAGCCCTGACCGAAACGCCCCCACCCGTGATCAACGTACCGGGCGCTGTGCGAACGCCCTATTTCTGCTCGGGCTGCCCGCACAACACCTCGACCAAGGTGCCCGAAGGCTCGACGGCGGCCAGCGGCATCGGCTGTCATGTCATGGCCTCGTGGATGGACCGCGAGACGGTCGGCTATGCGCAGATGGGTGGTGAGGGCGTGCCGCAGGTGGTGGCCTCGCAATTCAATGGCGGTAAGCATATCTTCCAGAACCTTGGCGAGGGGACGTGGTACCATTCCGGCTCGCTGGCGATCCGGCAGGCGGTCGCGGCGGGAACGAATATCACCTACAAGATCCTCTACAATGACGCGGTGGCAATGACCGGAGGGCAGCCGGTGGATGGCCCTGTCAGCGTCTCAGGTATCGCCCAGACCTGCCGCGCCGAGGGCGTGGACCGGATCGCGCTGGTCTCGGACGATATCACCAAGTTCCGCCGCGCGGATTTCCCCACCCGGACCACGTTCCATGACCGCGCCGAGATGGATACCCTGCAGCGCGAGCTGCGCGAGATCCCCGGCGTCACCGTTTTGATCTATGAACAGACCTGCGCCACCGAGAAACGCCGCCGCCGCAAGCGCGGTACGCTGCAGGATCCGCAGAAATTCGTCTGGATCAACGATCTGGTCTGTGAAGGCTGCGGCGACTGCTCGGTCGCGTCGAACTGCCTGAGTGTCGAGCCGCGCGAGACCCCTCTGGGCCGCAAGCGCAAGATCAATCTGAGTTCGTGCAACAAGGATTTTTCCTGCCTGAACGGGTTCTGCCCCAGCTTTGTCACCGTGGAAGGCGCGACGCGGCGCAAGCGGGCCGTCGCGTTGGATCTGGACGCGCTGGAGGCCGACCTGCCAAACCCCGACCTGCCCAAACTGAACACACCCTTCGATCTTCTGGTCACCGGCGTCGGCGGCACCGGTGTCGTCACGGTTGGCGCGCTGATCACCATGGCTGCACATCTGGAAGGCAAAGGGGCCTCGGTTCTGGATTTCACCGGGTTCGCGCAAAAGTTCGGGACAGTGCTCAGCTACATCCGCATCGCTAAGGCTCCTGACGTGCTTAATCAGGTGCGCATTGATCAGGGGGCCGCGGATGCGGTGATCGGCTGCGACGTGGTGGTTAGTTCGGCGCCCAAAGCCTCGGCCCACTACGCGCACGGCACACAGGTTGTGCTGAACCGGGCCGAGATGCCCACCGGCGATCTGGTGCTGCGTCGTGATGCGCAATTGCGGGTCGAGGCGCGGGAACAGGCCATTGCAGATGTTGTGGGCAACACCAATCTGTCCAGCCTTGATGCAAACAACATTGCCGAGACGATGTTGGGCGACGCCGTCTTCGCCAATGTCATCATGCTGGGCTATGCGTGGCAAAAGGCTCTGGTTCCCGTATCGCATACGGCCCTGTCCCAAGCCATTCTGCTCAATGGCGTTGCCGTCGAAAAGAACCGGCTGGCCTTTGCACTTGGACGGTGCCTGGCGGCCGACCCTGACCGGGTTCAAGAGCAGCCAAAAGCGCCCCAGGCAGAAGAAACGCTGGATCAGATGATCGCGCGCCGGGTGGCATATCTAACAGACTATCAGGATGCCCGTTATGCTGACCGCTATGCGCAGCGCATCGCGACAATCCGAGCCGCCAAACCGGAAATATCCGACCGGATTCTTGCGTCGATCGCCCGTAACCTGTTCCGTTTCATGGCCTACAAGGACGAATTCGAGGTGGCCCGGCTGCACACGTCCCCCGTCTTCGCGGATGAACTGGCGCAGCAATTCTCAGGCGATATCAAAACCACATACCATTTTGCCCCGCCGATGCTGAGCTGGCGAAAGGATGAACGCGGAAGGCCACGGAAGTTCGGGCTGGGCCCATGGGTACGCCCGATCCTTGGGGGGCTGTCACGGCTACGCGGTTTGCGCGGTTCGGTGTTCAATCCCTTCGGTTATCACGCCGAGGCGCGGCTGCACCGGACGTTATTGGAATGGTATCGGTCTTTGCTGGATGACCTGCAGGCGACGTATCGCACTGCAGACGAGGGCATCTGGCATGATGCCCTGGCCAGTGCGGATGAGGTTCGCGGATATGGCCCGGTCCGTATCGAGAGCGCCCGCACAGCGCGGCTGACCGTGGCCGAGTTGCTGGCAAAGCGGAACGCTCAGGCGACCTGATCCAAGCGGGACGATCGATAAGCGTCCAGCCATAGCCGGTCCAGCGCATCGATTTCAGCCGCGTCGAACCGATGGTCCGTCTCCCAATAGCGGCCCGACAGGACGGAATATCCCAACTCAGCCTCGCGCTTCAGAGCAGGCTGCATCGCCGAGACATCTGGCATCGGCGTCGCGCACAGCTCAGTCCGGGAGGCTGGCGGAAACACCAGGCGGCTCTCGCCGGTTGACAAACGCAGGACGCGGCACCCCTGCGCCGCGCCGAACAGAGCCAGTCGCGCCGCCTTCGCTTCGAGCGACCGCAGAGTGACATCCACGCGTAAGGGATCGGCGGCACCAGTGCCATAGAAATGCGTTCGCCCCACAGCCGGGTAAACCATGTCACAGCCCAAATATGCCACAACTGCCGGACGCAGGGCCGCCAAGGCCCAATAGCCTGCGGTGAACGCCATCGTACCCCCTGCATAGACAAAACCACCATAGCGGTTTTGCAGCGGCACATAATCGCTTGCGCTGACTATGGATTGCGCAGGTCCAAGTCCGAGCGGGCGGTTTTCCGCAGGAAAATCCTCGGGGTGGATCAGCACATCCCAATCATCGCGGATGCGCCAGGCATTGTTAATGGCGACGATATGGGTGAAGGGATGCCGCGACCACTCACGCGCCGCCAGTGCCGAGGGTGCGCTGCCGAGTATCAGAACATACGGAGCTTGATCTGCCATGGGAACGGCCTTTTTCCGGTTCCCCGGACAGTTAGGCCGATCCCTCTACCCGTCTAGCCCAGAACCGAGAAACTGCTCTCGGCATTGATTGGTCGTTTGCGCGAATAGAACCCGACGTCAATGCTGCGCCCGATATAGGGCAGCTCGAACTGCAGCGGGTCGGCATCGTGATCCGCACCACCCTCGCAATAGTCGATCAGTGCGGCCATCATCTTGCCCGCAATCGGCGCGTTCTTGTACTGGTTCCCGCTGGTGCCGCAGGCCATGTAGAAACCCGGAAGGCTGGATTTGTCATAGATCGGAATCCAGTCGGTCGACGCATCATACAAATCCACAACACCGCGCGTCTTCGAGGGAATGCCAAGGCTGGGAACCCGCTGCGCATAGCGCATCGCCTGCGTGGTCCACTGGTCGGTAAAGTCCTGATTGTAGGTCTTGTCATCCTCGCACCACTGATGCGGATCACATTCCGGGTCTTCCGAGCCGATCAGGATATGATTGCCGTGTTCGGGCCGACAGTAAAGCGCGATATCGCTATCCGATACAATCGTGCCCTGATTTTCGAAATCAAAACCCTCGGGAGCGGGCACATGCACAACCTCCTGCCGCAGGGGCCGGGTTTCGATGGTCATATCCTCCAGCACCCCGGCCATCGCGTTAACGATGGCCGAACCCGGTCCGGCAACATTCACAACAACCTTCGCGCGGATTTCCTCACCCGATGCCAGCTTGACACCCGAGACGCGCCCCTGCTCCATCAGGATTTCAACCACCTCTGCGCCGGTCCGCGCCTCTGCACCATGTTGTTTGGCAGCGTCCATGAGGTTTTGCGCCGACAGGGCCGGGTCTGTCACATACCCCGCCTTCGGCCAGAACACCGCGCCTTGCATCTGCGCGCCATTGGGTTGCCCGAATGCCGGATCGTCCATACGTTTTGCCGGAGCAAAGCTGTCGAGCGAATAGATCGGCAAGTGCTTCGTGATCTCGTCGGGCGACCACTCTTCGAACGGGCAACCCAGCTCGGCGCTATACGTCTTGTGCTTGTCCAGATATCCGTTTGCGTCTGTCTTCATGACCAGGCAGCCGGTTTGGCGAAACTGCGCCAGATTTGCGTCTTTGGGCAGCCCCAGATACGTCGCCCAATCGCGCCAATAGTGATAGCCTTCCCAAGCGAATGCCGTCCCATCCAGCGTCGAATAGTGCATCCGGATAATCGCGCATGATCCTGCGGTCGAGCCATGCCCGACCTGTGCGTTTCGATCCAGCGAGAGGGTTTTCCATCCCGCTTTTGACATCTCGAATGCAATGGCGGCGCCGATGACTCCGGTGCCGATGATGATGGCATCAGGCTGGCTCATGATGGGTCTCCTTTCCAGTGCTTGCGGCAATATGCGCTGAACGCTGCGACTTCCGCCGCGCGCGGTTCGACGCCAGTGAACACATACAGATAGTGTGGAACCATCGAAATCCGCACAGAAATCGGTTCATTCAGCTGCGCCAGATCATACCCGATCTGCATGTAATACAGGACGCGCGCGCGGGTTTCGGCCTCGATCTCGGGGTAGCCGTATCGCGCAAACATTGCGTGCAGCGCCTCAAGCCGGCGCGTGTCGGACTGGTCCAACGCGCGGCGCACCTTACCGGATTTACGGGCCCAGTCGCGCACAGCAAAATCCAGCGCCGTATCAAACAGATCGGTGTTCACAACGCAGCGATGCACGTTGCACACCGCGCCCGTGATCGTCTCGGCCGGGGCCTCAGCCTGCGCAACAAGAGCCGCCGTATTCGTTGCCTGCCAGCGTGCAAGCAATGCGTCCAGTAACTCTTGCCGGGATTTGAAGTACCAGTAAAACGACGACCGCGACACGGCCATACGCTCGGCGAGGTTGAGGACCTTGATCTGATCCACCCCATCCGAGATCAACACGTCCATTGCCACGTTCAGCCAATCGTCGCGCGTGACCTTGATGTTGCCAACCAAAGGCTCTGCATCAGGGTCATCGCGGTGGAGGATGGGTTTCGTGTTCATTCAACTCTCCGGTGGTGCACCGCCCGCGGCGGTGCGTTTTCCAACAAAGTCCTTCAATTCAGCGATCCGGTCACCGACCTGCTCAGGGGGCTGGAAACTGGACAGGATATCCTTCCAAACGCCGGTTGCCCGATGATTTGCGTCGACCGATCCGCGCTCAGCCCACGTCCCGAAATTGGCATAATCATGCAGATGAGGTTCGTAGAACGCCGTATTGTAACGCTCCATCGTCTGGCTGGTGGCAAAGAAATGTCCAGAGGGGTCCACCTCGCCCAGCGCGGTGTCAAAGCCGATCTCGGACGCCCCGGCCTGCGCGCCCGCACACAGCTCGGCCACCATGTTCAGCACTTCGGCATCGCAAACCAGTTTCTCGAACGAAACGGTCAGACCGCCTTCGAGCCACCCGGCGGAATGAATGATCACCGTCGCCCCGGCCATCAGACACCCCCACAGGCCGAACTGATTTTCGTTCGCGGCCTGAACGTCGTTGATGTTCGACGCAGATCCCGCCGCAGACCGCCACGGCAGCCCCAGATGCCGGGCCAATTGGCCCGCCGCCAAGGAGGCCTGAAAATGCGAAGGTGTACCGAAGGCGGGTGCGCCAGATTTCATATCCACGTTGCTGGTGAAGGTCCCATAACACACCGGCGCGCCGGGATTGGCCAGTTGGGTTAGTGTCAGCGCCGCCAGCGCCTCAGCATGGGACAGGGTTATGGCCCCAGCCACCGTGATCGGTGCCATTGCCCCCATGAGCGTAAACGGCGTGATGATCGACATCTGCCCATGGCGCGCAAAGTCGATCAGGCCCTGCGCCATCGGGATATCCAGCGTGCGCGGGCTGTTGGTGTTGATGATGGTGTAGCAATGGGGGTTGGCCCGGAAATCCTCATCACTGAGGCCGCGGGCGATCGACAGCATTTCAAAGCAATCCATCACCTGCGGCGTGCCCCGCGAGAAGAAGAAGGGGAATTTGTCCGTCAGCTCCATCTGCGCCTGCGTCGTGAAATAGTGGCGCAGGTTCGTCGGCACATCTTGCGGCTCGACCTGAGGCGAGATCATCTGGAACACATCAAAATGGTGGGTCAGTTTCAGGAACTCCAGATAATCCTGCCCTGTCGCGGGCCGCCGCCCGCGTTCCAGATCGGTGGCATTCGGGGCACCCGCGCCGGGCTGGAACACCAGACTGCCCAGTTCCAGCGTGAAATCCCGTCGCCGCGCCCCCGCCCGGCAGGTGATGGATTTCGGGGACGAGGCCACGGCGGCCTCGACCATATCCCGCCCGATAAAGACCATTTCACTGTCTTCATCCACGCGCGCTCCGCCCTGGGCGTAGATCCGGCGCGCTTCCGGTAGCAGAACCTTGACGCCCAGCTCCTCCAGCGTGCGCAAAGCGGTGTCGTGCATGTCCGCGATCTGATCCGCCGGGAAAACCTCCATCTGCGGGAACGGATTGAGGAGCTGGCGATAATTCACCTCGCGATGGGGGGGCGGGACGGTATCGCCCCCGCGCCTGCGGCGCCTGCGGCTGTCAGTTGCCATGATCAGCCCCGCATCGCTTTGCCCTGCGGGTCATAGGGTGACGGCGCCACCACGCGGGCCGAACGTTCAACCCCAACCACGTGCACTGACAGATCGGTCCCCGGTTCGGCCTTGTCACGGTCGACCAGAGCCATGGCCAGCGACTTGCCGGTGTAATGCCCATAGCCGCCCGATGTGACAAAACCAACGCGCTCGCCCCCAGCCCAGACAGGTTCGTAACCACTTGCATCCGCATCTGCTGCATCCACTTCAAGCGTCACCTGAACCTGCGCCGGGCCATTGCCGTCTCGTTCGGCCAGCGCCGCCTCTTTGCCGACGAAATCCTTATCCCAGTCGATCCAGCGGTCCATCCCGGTCATTCCCGGCGTATAGAGCTGCGTGAATTCCGCCGACCAGATGCCAAAGCTCTTTTCAAGACGGGTCGAGAGCATCGCGTTGAAGCCGCATTCGCGGATGCCTTCGTCAGCGCCTGCCTCCAGCAGCATGCGGCGCAGCTTGATATGGTCGCCATAGCGGCAGTTGATCTCATACCCTTTCTCGCCCGTCACTGACATCCGCGCGACGCGGGCGCGGACCAGACCGATATCGAAATCCCCGCAGCCCATGAATTTCAGGCCCGAGATCTCCTGTTCCGCCAGCTTTTCGACCACCGCTTGCGATTTCGGGCCAACAACGGCAAAGCCGCAATATTCCTCGCCCAGATCGCGGATGGTGACGCCATCCATCATGTGATCGTTAAACCAGCGCATATGCCAGGCGCGCAGGTAGTAGCTGCCCATGATCCACCAGGTGCCATCGCCCCAGTTCAGCACGGTCAGATCACCCTTGAGCCGCCCATTCTCACCCAGCATCGGAGCCAGCTTGGCCCGACCCGGCGCGGGCAGTTTCGAGGCCATGACCTTGTCCAGCCACGCCTCAGCATTCGGACCCGTAACCTCGAACCGAGAAAAGCCCGAGATGTCCAGCAGGCCCACACCCTCGCGGATCACCTTGCATTCCTCGGCCACGATGTCATGCGCGTTCGACCGCTTGAGCGTCGGCGTTTCCTCAAAGCCCTTCGGCGCAAAATACAGCGGCACTTCGAGGTCCCAGCTGACGCCCCATTTGCACCCGGCCTCGGTCATCGCGTCATGCGCCGGGGCCATCTTCAGCGGGCGACCTGCGGGCAGTTGCTCGTTCGGATAGGTCATCACAAAGCGGCGCGAATAGAACTGCCCCGTGGTCTCGCGGATATAGCGTTTGTTCTGCGCGAAATCGCCATAGCGCGCCACGTCCATCGGCCATGCGTCGGCCTCGGGCTCACCATGGATCATCCACTCGGCCAGCGTTTTTCCGACGCCACCGCCCTGCAGGAACCCGGCCATCACCGCGCAGGCCGACCAATAGCCCCGCTTGCCCGGCACCGGACCGACCAGAGGGTTGCCATCTGGCGAGAAGGTGAACGCGCCGTTCACCCATGTCTTGATGCCGACATTCTGGATCGAGGGGTACCGCTCAAAGCCTAACGTCAGCTCGTTCTCGATCCGGTCAAGCTGTTCCTGAAACAGCTCCTCGCCATAGTTCCATGGCGCGCCGTCCATGGCCCAGTGTTCATGCTCGACCTCATAGATGCCCACCAGAACACCCTTCTGGTCCTGCCGCATATAGGTGAACCCTTCCAGATCCACGGTCATCGGCATCTCAAAATCCGCCTGCGCAACCTCGGGCACCGTGTCGGTGATCAGGTAGTGGTGTTTCAGCGGAGAAACGGGCAATTCGACGCCCGCCATACGGCCTACTTGCTTGGCCCAGAGGCCTGCAGCGTTAACCACATGTTCGCAGGTGATGGTGCCCTTGTCGGTCACAACCTCCCACCCATCCGCCGTCTGCGTCAGACTTTCAACTTTGGTTTCTTCGTAGTATTCCGCACCACGTTTCCGAGCGGCGGTCGCATAGGCCTGCACGGTTCCGGTCGTGTCGATATAGCCCTCTCGATCCGCCCACATCGCGCCCAGAACGCCGTCGGTGGACATGATCGGGCAGCGTTTTTGTGCTTCTTCCGGCGACAACAATTCGCAATCGTCAATGCCGATGGACTGGAAGATGCGATAGTTCGCCTGCAACCACTCCCACCGCTCGGGCGTGCCCGCCAGCGTCAAACCGCCGGTCATGTGCAGACCGATATTCTGACCCGATTCTTTCTCGATCTCACTCAGCAGGTCGATCGTATAGGCCTGCAGCGAAGCCATGTTCGGGTCCGCATTCAGCGCATGAATACCGCCCGCCGCGTGCCACGACGACCCCGAGGCCAGACGCCGCCGTTCCAACATAACCACATCGGACCAGCCGAACTTGGCCAGATGATACAGGACCGAGGCACCGACGACGCCGCCCCCGATCACTACAACACGATACTGAGATTTCATCCTGCGCTCCCCTGCATGGCTCGCAAAGGACGCTAGTAGCACTGTTCACTTCTGTCTAGACATTTCTGTACAGTTCGTGATCTGACCGCGTTTATCCACAAAGCCACCTATAGCTGGGCGCTGCGGCGGTCCTGAATGGCGTCAAACCAGGCTTGGGTTGCCGTATGGCCGTCAGGGATGCGCATTTTGATGACACGCGCAAAATCGGTGAAGACAAAGGCTGTGATATCGGCCAGCGAAAATGCCTCACCGGCGAGGTAAGCGCTGTTGCACAGACGGTCTTCGAGCAAATCGAAGAATTGGCGCACCCGCGCGGCACCCCGCTGGGCCAATTCGGGTATCTGCGCATAGTTCACCGGGCCGGGAATAGCCCGGTCTTTGAACGCCGGATGCCTGTTGCGCAGCGTTTCCGCAATCGGCAAGCCGCCTTGTTGTTCGACAATTGCGTTCCACATCAGCACCAGCCCTTTCTCGTCCGGTGTCTGGCCCATCAACGCAGGTTCAGGGAAGCGTGCTTCGAGATAGGCGGCGATCCCAAGATTCTCGGTCAGAACCCCGCCCTCATCGGTCACCAACACCGGAAGTGTCCCGCGCGGGTTCACGGCGCGGAACGCCTCGCCCAACTGCTCACCCTTGGCGATCGAAATGTCACGGGATTCGATTTCAAGTCCCTTTTCGGCGATGAACATCCGCGCGCGACGCGGGTTCGGAGCGGTCGAGCAATCGTAGAACAGCATGAAAGAGCCTCCTTCAGGGGATTACGTCCCGAAGGTTAGCGGCGCTTCCGGCGAAACGCCCAGCGTGACCCTACGGCATTTAACGCCGGTAGATGAAACAGCGCCCTTCGACTGCGCCAGCAGGCAGCGGCAGTTCTGTCAGCGCGTCAAAATACATCCGGTCGCTGGACACCATCAACCCGCCCGGAGCCAACAGTGGTTCGATCAGAGGGGACACGAAGCGCGCAAAAGCGTCATTCTTTTCCCGGTTATGCCCGCCCAGATCAGCGTGGATCAGGCTGGCAGATGCACCAAAGCGCTTGACGGATGCGGGCAGTGTCTCGCGCACATCGCCCAGAATCACCAGATCCTCGGGCGGCGTCGAGTCGGGATGCGAAGCCACCGCGCGTTCGAATACATAGACCGGGCGGTCTTGTATGTGCTGAATCATGTGATGATAGGTGCGGCCATTGCCCAAGCCCAGTTCGAACACAGGCCCGGTCTGACCCGCTGTCTGCGCAATCGCAAAATCAAGACAGGCGCGCTGTGACACCATGCGATCGATGAACAGATCCAGTCGGCTTTGTTGCTGGGACACGTGCGAACCTCATTTATTGCCAGACAACCCTAAACGGCGTCGATCGCGCCTTAGATGACAAAATCTCAAGACTTTGTGTAGGTGCCCGAGGTGGCATTTCGTATTTCCGCGACGTTTCTGCGCAAGAAGGTGTTTGACTAGCCCGCCCGAACCGCGCGAAACTGCACAAAAAAAGTCAGGGAGTTCACTAAGCCGATGTTAGCAAGCGGCCAACCGGGTGGAATACCCGTATGAATGCGTTGTTGTCCGTCCGGAATCTAAGCATTGGTTTTGGCGCGGGCGAAGCCGTGGTTCAAGATGTGAACTTCGATGTTGCGCCGGGGCAGACGCTGGCCCTGGTCGGAGAATCAGGGTCGGGAAAAACAATTTCGTGTCGCGCGGCACTGCGGATTTTGCCGCGCACAGCGCAGATTCGCAGCGGCGCAATCACGCTGAATGATTCCAGCGGTACGGCGGACCTGACCAAGATCAGCGAAAAGCAGATGCGCGGCATTCGCGGCAACCGTATCTCGATGATCTTTCAGGAGCCGATGCGCTCGCTGTCGCCGCTGCACAAGATCGGCAATCAGGTCAGCGAAGTTCTGTGGCTGCATCGCGGCGCGTCCGAGGCGCAGGCCCGCAAAGAGGTTCTGACCCAGTTCGAACGTGTGGGCTTTCCCGATCCGGCGCGGGCCTATGACAGCTATCCGTTCGAGTTGTCTGGCGGTATGCGGCAGCGGGCGATGATCGCGATGGCGATGGTTGCCAAACCCGAACTGCTGATCGCGGATGAGCCCACGACCGCGCTGGATGTGACCACGCAGGCGCAGGTACTGGGGCTGATCAAAGAACTGCAGCGCGAGACCGGCATGGCGCTGATCCTCGTGACTCATGATCTGGGCGTTGTGGCCAACATGGCAGAACAGGTCGTGGT
The DNA here is from genome assembly GCF_056533645.1 of Ruegeria sp. G10. Classification (NCBI taxonomy): domain Bacteria; kingdom Pseudomonadati; phylum Pseudomonadota; class Alphaproteobacteria; order Rhodobacterales; family Roseobacteraceae; genus Ruegeria; species Ruegeria sp. G10. Next base: position 532,630 of record NZ_JBQFOQ010000001.1, read on the forward strand.
CATGCACAAAGGCCGCGTGATGGAGGCCGGGCCCGCCGCCCCCATTCTGAACGCACCGGCGCACCCCTATACCAAACAGCTGTTTGATGCGGCGCCCGAGATTCCGGATCAGGATGCCGTCGGCCTGCCAATGCCCGACGAAGACCTGATCCTGCAGATGAAAAGCGTGTCAAAGACCTACACGATGCGCTCCAGCAAAGGGTGGCAGGCCGATAAGCTTATCCATGCCTGTCGCGGCGTCGACATGAAACTGGCGCGCGGCAAGACGTTGGCGATCGTGGGAGAAAGCGGGTCTGGCAAGACCACCGCTGCACGCATCGCCTTGGGCGCCGAACCACCTGATCCCGGCGGCGAGGTACTGTTCCGCACCGCACCCGATGCCGAACCAATCACAGTACACCGCATGACCCGCGCCGAGCGTACGGCGTTCCAGCGCAAAGCACAGATGGTGTTTCAGGATCCCTATAGCTCGCTCAGCCCACGGATGCGCATTCAGGACGCGATGACCGAGCCGCTGGAGATCCACAATCTGGGAACAACGACCGAACAGCGGGACAAGGCGGCGCAGATGCTTCAGCGGGTGGGACTGAATGCGGATATGCTCAAACGTTATCCGCACGCCTTTTCGGGCGGTCAGCGCCAACGCCTGTCGATTGCCCGGGCGATGATGCTGGACCCGGCGCTGATTGTCTGTGACGAGCCGACCTCGGCGCTGGATGTTTCGGTGCAGGAACAGATTCTGACCTTGCTGGAAGACCTGCAGCAGAGCCTTAACCTATCCTATCTGTTCATCTCACACGATCTGGCCGTTGTAGCCCGGATCGCCGATGAGGTCGCCGTGATGCGTCAAGGCCTTGTGGTCGAACAGGCCCCGCCAGAAACCCTATTCTACAATCCGCACCACCCCTACACCAAGGCATTGATCGCTGCCCAGCCTGAGCCCGACATCAACCGTCCGATCGACCTGAAACTGGTCGCACTCGGCGCAGGTTCGCCAGACAGTTGGGATGATGCCTTCCGATTCTCCGACTCCATGGTACCCTCGCTGGTAGAAATGGAGCCCGGCCATAAGGTACGTTGCCATGTTTGAGACCACTCACCGATTGTTTCTTGCCACGACGCTGGCCCTTGCCGGGATGTTACCCGCTGCGGCAGAAATCCCTTCGAATCTTCAAGAAAGCGCCTTTTGGCAATCCGAGGTTGACAATGGCAACCTGCCCCCGGCCGCCGAGCGTGTACCGCAGGAGCCGCTGATCGTGGATCTGGCCGCCAAGGGTCGTGAGTTCGGGACACAAGGCGGCACATTGCGAACGATGGTCACCCGATCCAAAGATATTCGGCAAATGGTCGTCTATGGCTATGCGCGCCTCGTCGGGTTCGACCATGAATACAACATTGTTCCCGATATCCTTGCGTCCTTCGAAAACGAAGGGAACCGCAAATATACCCTGAATCTGCGTCCGGGCCACAAATGGTCGGACGGTACACCCTTCACCTCGGAAGACTTCCGCTATTGGTGGGAGGATGTGGCCAATAACGCATTGCTCAGCCCGTCGGGTCCGCCGGACTTCCTGATTGTCGAAGGCAAACCTCCGGTCGTCAGCTTCCCTGATGAGACTACGGTGATCTTCGAGTGGGAAGACCCCAATCCGAACTTCCTGCTATCACTTGCTCAGGCACGACCGCCTTTCATTTACCGGCCATCGCAGTTCCTCAAACAATACCATGAAAAATTCGCAGACGCCGAGGAACTGGCCTTTCAGGTCGACGACGCGCGCGTCAAAAGCTGGGCGGCACTGCACAACAAACTCGATAACCTTTATAAGTTCGACAACCACGAACTGCCGACCCTGCAGCCCTGGCTGAACGCAAGCTCGGGCAAGAAGATCCGGCACAATTTCGTGCGCAACCCCTATTACCACCGCATCGATTCCAACGGCACACAGCTGCCCTATATCGACGTGGTCGAAATGGAAATCGTGGCACCGGGCCTTGTGGCGGCCAAGACCAACGCGGGCGAAAGTGATCTGCAGGGGCGCGGGCTGGCGTTCCGTGACGCTTCGATCTTGAAAAAGGGCGAAGCGCAAGGCGACTACAAAACACTGCTTTGGAAAACCGGAGTGGCGTCGCAAATCGCCATCTATCCCAATCTGAACTTTGCCGATGACGGCTGGCGCGAAGTACTGCGCGATGTCCGGGTGCGCCGCGCCCTGTCACTGGCAATTGACCGCAAAACGATCAATCAGGCACTGTATTTCAAACTGGCCCAGCCGGGTGCGATGGCAGTTCTGCCAGCCTCACCCTACTATGACGAGGAAAACGCGCAGGCCTGGGCGCAGTATGATGTCGATATGGCAAATGCCCTGCTGGATGAGGCAGGCCTTGACCAACGCGACCCAAGCGGCGTCCGGCTGTTGCCCGATGGCCGCCCGATGGAGTTGGTGATCGAGACCGCCGGCGAGCGACAGGAGGTCGAGAACGCGCTACAGATCGTAACCGACACGTGGCGCGAGATTGGCGTCAAGCTGGTGATGCGACCTTTGGACCGCGACATCCTGCGCAACCGCGTATTCTCGGGCAACACGATGGCGTCGGTCTGGTTCGGCTGGGATGATGGCATCCCGCAGAACCACACCTCTCCGGCTTATCTGGCGCCCACGGATCAGGTGTTTCTGGCCTGGCCGAAATGGGGCCAGTATTATCAGACAGGTGGTGATGCAGGCGAAGCGCCCGATATGCCTGAGGCCGAGCGCCTGATGACCCTTGCCCATGACTGGGAAATCGCCAGCACCGACGAAGAGCGCGAAGCCGCCTGGCGCGAAATGCTGGATATCCACGCCCAGCAACTTTACGCGATCGGCATCCTGAACGGCGCACCCCAGCCCATCGTCGTGTCGAACCGCCTGCGCAACGTGCCCGAACAGGCGATGTGGGCATGGGAGCCCGGCGCGCATTTCGGCATCCACCGTCCCGACGAGTTCTTCTTCGCCGACTGATCAGGAGCAGCTAAATGGTCATGCTGCGCTATGCGGTGTATCGCTTCTTCACGATGCTGCTGACTCTGTTGGTGGTGTCGGTCCTGATATTCGTGATCATCAACCTGCCGCCCGGCGATTACCTCAGCAACCAGATCGCCGAGTTGCAGGCCTCGGGGCAATCCGCGGGTGTGGCGAAGGCTGAATTCCTGCGACAGGAATACTCGCTGGACCGCTCCTTGCCCGAGCAGTACCTGATCTGGATGGGCTTCTGGCCCGGTCCGCATGGGTTCGAAGGGCTGCTGCAGGGCAACTATGGCTGGTCCTTCGAGTTCGACCGTCCGGTGTCCGAAATCGTAGGGGATACGCTGTGGCTGACCGTGGTGGTCAACCTGGCAGCGATTCTGTTTGTCTATGCCGTAGCCCTGCCGCTCGGCGTTCTTGCTGCCGCGAAGTCGCGGACATGGATTGACTACACCTCGGCCTTTGTCGGCTATCTGGGTCTGGCGACGCCAAACTTTCTGCTGGCGCTGATCCTGTTTTACTACGGCCACCAGTATTTCAACCTGCCCATCGGTGGCCTTATGGACCCAAAATTCGAAGGCGAACCGATGAGCTGGGACAAGCTCAAATCCATCCTGTTGCACCTGATCGTACCGACCTTCGTGATCGGCACCTCGGGCGCGTCCGCAATGATGCAGCGCCTGCGCGCAAATATGCTGGATGAATTGGGCAAGCCTTACGTCGAAACCGCCATCGCCAAGGGCATGGCCCCGTCGCGGATGCTGACCAAATACCCGTTACGCGTGGCCTTCAACCCGTTCGTGGCCGATATCGGCAACCTGCTGCCCTCGATGGTATCCGGCTCGGTTCTGGTCTCGGTCGTGCTGGGTTTGCAGACCATCGGCCCGACCCTACTGACCGCGCTGAAAACGCAGGACCAGTTCCTGTCGGCCTTCATCCTGATGTTCGTGGCGCTGCTGACCCTGATCGGCACGATGATCTCGGACATCCTGCTGGTCATGCTGGACCCGCGCATCAGATATGAGGGGCGCGAGGCATGACTGACAAACCCGATGGCCGCTATGTCGACGATGCACCTTTTGACCCGCAGGCGTCGATCCAACAACTGGAGCGCGCCGATCTCGACGCGCCCAACTGGGTGCTGGTCTGGCGCAAATTCAAGACGCACAGGCTTGGTCTGATCTCGGGCATATTCCTGCTGCTGTGCTATCTGATGCTGCCCTTCGCAGGCTTCATCGCCCCCTACGGGCCGAACGACCGGAATGGCGAGCACCTCTATGCCCCGCCCCAATCCGTCAATTGGTTCCACGAGGGCGAGTTCATCGGCCCCTACGTCTATCCCATCGTGGCCGAGGCCGATCTGGAAACCTTCCAGTGGAAATTCGTCCCCGACACCGAAGACCCACGCCCGATCCGGTTCTTCTGCGAGGGGTCCGAATACAAACTGGCGGGTCTGATCAAGTCAGACACCCACCTGTTCTGCGCACCCGAGGGCGCAACGCTGTTCATCTGGGGCTCGGACCGTCTGGGTCGCGACATCTTCAGCCGCATCCTCTATGGCGCGCAATTGTCGCTGACTGTGGGCCTGATCGGCATCTCGGTGTCCTTCTTCCTCGGCATCCTGTTCGGGTCAATGGCCGGGTATTTCGGGGGCCGCATCGACTGGGTCATCAACCGCGTGATCGAGGTTCTGCGTTCGCTGCCCGAACTGCCCCTCTGGCTGGCCCTGTCCGCCGCCGTGCCATCGAACTGGAGCCCCGTTGCGGTGTTCTTCATCATCTCGATCATCCTCGGCATCCTCGACTGGCCCGGCCTCGCCCGATCCGTGCGCGCCAAATTCCTGTCTCTGCGCGAGGAAGAATACGTGCGCGCCGCCGAGATGATGGGTGCGTCTTCGGGCCGAGTGATCCGCAAGCACCTGCTGCCGAACTTCATGTCCCACCTGATCGCCTCGGCCACCCTATCGATCCCCGCAATGATCCTTGGAGAAACCGCGCTCAGTTTCCTTGGTCTTGGCCTGCGGGCCCCTGCGGTCAGTTGGGGCGTAATGCTGAACGACGCGCAAAACCTCGCCTCGATCGAGATCTACCCATGGACAGCCATCCCGATGCTACCGATCATCGTCGTGGTACTGGCCTTCAACTTCCTTGGTGACGGGCTGCGCGACAGCCTTGACCCCTATCAGCAATGAGCCTGCTTTCCGCCCTACCCGCGACCGACAGCTATCAGGTCACCGGAACCGGAGCCCGCCCCAGCGCCTTTGCGGTGTCCGAACTGGCCGCGGCCAGCTTTGCCGCCGTGGGTCAGGAATTGGCGCGGTTGATGGTGGCGACCAATCTGGCGGACAAACCGCAAGAGATCACGGTGAACTACCGGCTCGCGTCTTTGTGGTACGGTTTCTCCTTCAAACCCGACGGATGGGACATGCCCAGCCTGTGGGATGCGATTGCTGGCGATTACATGGCCGTCGATGGCTGGATCAGGCTACACACCAACCTGCCCCACCACCGCGCTGCTGCGTTGAAGGTACTGCAAGTCGCCGCGGACAGGGATGCCGTGACGCGCGCGATCAAGGACTGGTCCATCTTCGATCTGGAAACCGCCATCGTCGCTGAGGGTGGCGTGGCCGCCGCCATGCGCAGCCGATCCGAATGGCAGGACCATCCACAAGGCCGAGCCGTAACCCGCGAACCACTGATCGGCTGGCACGGCCCGCGCCACGCCACGCTGCGTGACAGGCCCGAGGCCACGGCGGCACGCCCGCTGGCCGGACTGCGCGTGCTTGACCTGACGCGGATTCTGGCAGGCCCCGTTTCAACCCGAACGCTCGCTGGGTTTGGCGCGGATGTGCTGCGCATCGACCCGCCCGGTTGGGATGAGCCCGGAGTGATCCCCGACATATCGCTGGGCAAGCGCTGCGCCTATCTGGACCTGAAAGGTGCGGAGGGTTTGGCGCAGCTGAAAGACCTGCTCGCCCAAGCCGACGTACTGGTGCACGGCTACCGTCCCGGCGCGTTGGACGCGCTTGGTCTGGACAAGGCCACGCGCGATCAACTGGCCCCCAACCGGATCGAGGTCACCTTGGACGCCTATGGTTGGCAAGGCCCCTGGGCTACGCGGCGCGGGTTCGACAGCCTTGTCCAGATGAGCGCCGGAATCGCCCATGCCGGGATGGAATGGGCCGGGGCCGACAAACCCACCCCGCTGCCCGTCCAAGCGCTGGACCACGCCACCGGCTACCTGATGGCCGCCGCCGTCCTCTCGGCTCTGGCCGAGGCCGCCTCGGGCCAAACCGTAATGGACGCGCGCCTGTCACTTGCCCGCACCGCCGAGTTACTGGCAACCCTCGCCAAAAGTAGCGCGGGTGAAGACATCACCCATGCGAATCCAACAGACTACGGTAATGACACTGAGGCCTCAGGATGGGGCCCGGGCCACCGTCTGCAACCCGCCCTGACGGTTGGCTCTGCGGCAATGATCTGGCCGCTGCCCGCCAGCAAACTCGGAACCTCAGACGCAATCTGGGCCAGCCCCTCAACCTAGCGCAGCCGCCGCGCGGCACGCGCGGCCCGGCCCAACGCTTTGGGCGGTGTCGCGTCAGCGACGCAGATCAAAGGGGCGGGAGAGCGCCCTAGCGGTCGTCACCCCCACCCGGTCCGATATCGTCCAGATAATCCTCGTCAATCGCCGCCTGAACCGCACCCGTCACCGCCTCGCGCTGCTTGGGCGTCAGGTCCTCGGCCTCTTTGTCATCGGCCAGACGTACCGTGACCTCGCGGTGGGCAAAACGGATACCTTCGCGGGCGAAGAGCTCGCGGATGTCCTGATAAACCTTTTTGCGCACCAGCCACTGATCGCCGGGCTTGGTCATGAACTTCACCCGGATGATCATCGCAGAATCCTGCATCTCGATCACGCCCTGAGATTTCAGTGGCTGGATGAAATTGTCCCCGATCACCGGATCGCTCAGCAACTCCTGCCCCAGCTTCTTGATCAGCTTGCGCACCTTCTCGACATCGGTGTCATAGGTCACGCGCAGGGGCAGTTTCATGATCACCCAATCACGGGAATAGTTGGTCAGAACCTTGATCTCACCGAACGGAATCGTATTCAGCGCCCCAAGGTGATGCCGCAACTGGAAAGACCGGACCGAGATCTTCTCGACCGTGCCTTTCACATCCCCGATATCGATGTATTCGCCCTTCCGAAACGCATCATCCATCAGGAAGAACGCGCCCGAGAAGATGTCCCGCACCAAGGTCTGCGACCCGAAACCAACCGCCAGACCCACAACACCGGCACCGGCAAACAGCGGGCTGACGTTGATGCCCAGCTCCATCAGCACGATCAGCGCTATGGTCACCACAACCACCGCCAGTATTGCCCCACGGAACAGCGGCAGCAACGTTGCCAGACGGCTCTGCCCGCCTTCGCCGCCTTCATCCCCCAGCTCGGCCTCGGCCCCGCCATCGTCGGTTTCTTCGGCGATCTTGCTGTCGATCCAGACGCGAAAGAAATGGAACAGGACATAGCCGATGAACAGGATCACCATCACGTCCAGGGCCCGCCCGACGGGCAAATCTTCGCTCCAGTTTGCCTGCGGGTTCCAGATCACCACCAGCGCATAGAGACCAACGACAAAGGCCAGTATCCCCGCAACCCGGCGGGCGAGGTCCTCGTAAGTCAGGATGGCGTATTTGCGCTTTTCAGCCTCGGGTGTCGGTGCCTCTGCGTCAGCGTCGCTCACTGCGTCCTGCGCATCCGCATTCAGTTCCTTGATCTGTCGATTGCGATCAAAATAGCGTTCAAGCAGATAGTTCATCGCGCCATACGCCACGACAACCGACATGAAAATTGCATAGCTGCTGGCCACAATCGGGACCGAGCCTTCGACCTCAAGCACCAGATCCACCGCCAGCTTGAACCAGCTGAACACCATGTAAAGGATCAGAACCGGTGCCCATGCAAACGAGATAAACCGTGAGATCCACGAGACCTGATCCGGTGCTCGCCCACCCCGGATCGCATTGGAAATGGCCCGGGCGTTGAACAGAATCATCAACACATTACCCAGCGCCCCGGCCAGGGTCAGGCTGCCATAGACCATTGCATAGACGTTGTAATTCAACCCAAAATCCGCGACCCATGTCGCGAACAGCACCACCGAGATGTCATAGGTCGCAAGCGCCGAGGCCCAAATATATAAGCGTTTTGCGTCCCGGTCGGAAAACGGAGGTAAGCGATACTGGCTAAGATAAGGCGACAAAACCATACGCCATAGGTCCGAAACCGTACGCGACAGGAAGAATGCTGCAAAAATCGCCGTGACCGTGAATTGAATCGAGATATCCTCGGCCTCACCAAAAAACAGATATCCCACGATCAAGGCCATGAGCATCGCAAACACGGTGCCCCCGATCCCCATCAGGAAACGGAACACAAGGAATGGCATTTTCTCGCGATAGCCGTTCGGTTGTTCCTTGATCCGCGCCACGACAAAGCGCTTGGCAATGCGTTTGCCGTAGATTTCCGTGGACAGCCAACGCCCCAGCAGCAGGAACAGCACGTTCCAGACCAGAACTTCGACATAGGTCTGAATGCGTCCGTCCGGGCTGGTCTGGCGCAGGATATACTGAACTTCGAAAACGGAATAGGGCAGTGCCTCAAGCCGCGAACGCACCGACTCGCGGAAGTCGGAAAATCGCTCTTGCGCCTTCATCAATTGCGAGCCTTCGCCCATCGTGTCCGCTGCACCCGAACCGGTCGCTTCTGCGTCAGCGCCAGGGTTTGATACCACCTGACCCGCACTGTCGATCACGATGACGCTGGCGCCCGCTTCGGTTGCCGCCCTGATCGCAGCTGCCACATCGCCGTCGACCGAAGCGGCGCTTTCATCCTCGGTTCCAGTCGGATAGCCCGGGATCAGAGACTGCGCCGAAGCAGCCGGTCCAAGCGCGAGCGACAAGGCGAGGAACGCCAGAACAAGCCCGGCCACAAAAGTCTTCTTCATAGTTCGTTCCATCCAGATCGCAATTGCGCATGACACTACATAACCTCTGGGGTCGGTTCAAATCCCTGTGGCGCGTCAATGGGCGGCTGTGCTCTTGCAACATCTCCGGGGGATAAAGTGTTTTCAATCCAACGGAAATTGAATATGACAAACGTCGGGGATCACGGCGAAACCAACTGCATTCCCCCTTTGGCCTGCAAAAGGCCATCCGATGGCACCACGGCCGCAAAAAAGATGTTGCCAATTCGCCATGCTTGGCCAATTTGCACACTGCTGGCTGGCCCTTTGGCAAGCGGGCGCTGAACATATAAGATAACAGGTGCAACAAACGCGCGGAGTTGCATCGGAACCGACACAGGCAAAGCATGAGCCTAGGAAAAGCACACGAAAAACACGGCCGCGCCCCGCGCATCCTGCTTTATAGCCACGACACGTTTGGACTGGGCCACCTGCGCAGGTCACGCGCGCTGGCTGCTGCGATCACGCAAGCCGATCCGCGGGCGTCCGCGCTGATTTTGACGGGCTCGCCCGTGGCCGGGCGCTTTACTTTCCCGCGTCGCGTCGATCACGTACGCCTGCCTGGGGTGACCAAACGCGCCGACGGCTCTTACGCATCGCAGACCATCGGCATGGGTATTGAAGAAGTGACCGAGCTCCGGTCGAGCCTGATCCAGACCGCGGTTGAGCAATTCGATCCCGATGTGTTGATCGTCGACAAGGAACCCACCGGCTTTCGCGGAGAGTTGCTGCCAACCCTCGAATATCTCGAGCATTCGTGTTCGACCAAACTGGTGCTTGGCCTGCGTGACGTGCTGGACGAACCCGAGGTACTGGCCGCCGAGTGGCATCGCAAAGACGCTGTTGCAGCAGCAGAAAGGTTCTATGACGAGATCTGGGTCTATGGCCTGCGCTCTGTCTACGACCCGACGCAGGGCCTGCCGCTGAGCCCGGCCACACAGCAGCGCATCCACTGGACAGGGTACCTCAGGCGCGATCTTGGACCCGTCGGCGAGCCGCCCGAGCAACCCTATATCCTTATCACGCCGGGCGGTGGCGGCGACGGCAAAGCGATGGTCAACCTCGTGCTGTCGGCTTACGAAAAAGACCCAGACCTGTCGCCGCGCGCGGTTCTCGTCTATGGCCCGTTCCTGTCGGGCGAACTGCGCGAAGACTTCGAAACCCGTGTCGCCGCGCTGAACGGCAGGGTCACGGCTGTGGGTTTCGAATCTCAGATCGAAACGCTGTTTGCCGGAGCTGCAGGTGTGGTCTGCATGGGCGGTTACAACACCTTCTGCGAGGTTCTGTCCTTCGACAAGCGTGCCGTCATCGTGCCGCGGACAACCCCGCGGCTTGAACAGTGGATCCGGGCGTCGCGGGCCGAGGATTTGGGGCTGGTGCAGATGCTGGATGAAAAACGCGACGGGTTGACCGCAGATGCAATGATCCATGCGATCCGCGAGCTGTCGAACCAGCCGCTGCCCTCACAGGCCATTCGCGCCGGATTGCTGGATGGGCTGAAATACGTCACCCACCGTATTGATGCCCTGCTGGGCGCGGAACAAAAGCGCGCCACCGGATGACCGCCCACGCACCCAAGCTGGCGGTGTTGGTCAAAGGCTGGCCGCGCCTGTCCGAGACGTTCATTGCCCAGGAACTGGTTGCCTTGCAGGAGGCCGGGCACCTGTTCGACATCTGGTCTCTGCGCCATCCCACAGATACCAAACGCCATCCGCTGCACGACCGATTTCAGGGTCAAGTGCACTATCTGCCAGAATACCTGTACGACGAGCCGCAGCGGCTGCAGACCGCCCGTCGGATTGCGGCACGTCTTCCCGGATACAGTCGGGCCTATGACGTCTGGCGGCAGGACCTGCGCCGCGATCCAAGCCACAACCGCATTCGCAGGTTCGGACAGGCCTGTGTGCTGGCCGCCGAATTGCCCGCTCAAACCCGTGGGCTATATGCACATTTCATGCACACCCCTTCGTCGGTGGCGCGCTATGCCGCCATCATGCGAAATCTGCCATGGAGCTTTTCGGCCCATGCCAAAGATATCTGGACCTCGCCCGAATGGGAAAAACGCGAAAAGCTTTGCGCCGCGACCCATGGTGCCACTTTCGGCGCGACCTGCACGGCGATCGGCGCCGCGCATCTCCGCTCGCTTGCGGATGACCCGGTACGTGTTGACCTGATCTATCACGGGTTGGACCTGTCGCGATTTCCGGCTCACCCACAACGCACTCCGCGCGCCACGACGGCGCCGCTTCGGCTGCTCTCGGTCGGGCGCCTCGTCGAGAAGAAGGGCTTTGATCGGCTGCTTCAGGCTTTTACCTTGCTGCCGGAAACACTGGACTGGCAGTGGACCCACATCGGAGGCGGCGCGCTGCGCGATACGTTGCAGGCACAGGCCGATGCGGCTGGGTTGACCCGACACATACGTTGGAAAGGACCCTGTGATCAGCCCGAGGTGATCGCCGAAATGCGGCAAGCGGATGTGTTCGTCCTGCCCAGCCGCATCGCTGAGGACGGCGACCGGGACGGGTTGCCGAACGTGTTGATGGAGGCCGCATCGCAGCACCTGCCGATCCTGTCCACACCCGTCTCGGCCATCCCCGAATTCATCACCAGCGGCGAGCATGGCGTTTTGTCGAAAGATGAGCCGACGGAATTGGCGGCAGCGATCACTGATCTTGCCGCGCAGCCTGACAAAGCCGCGCGAATGGCACAAGCAGCATATGACCGACTGATCGCAGAGTTTCAGATGGCACCCGGAATCCGGCGGCTGTCGAAGCGGCTGCGCGCCCTCTGTGCGGATGATCTCTGATGGCGCAGATCGCCTTCTATGCGCCGATGAAATCACCCGACAGTGACACCCCCTCGGGGGATCGCGAAATGGCGCGCAACCTCATGACTGCAATCGCAGCTCAAGGGGACCGGGTTGAGCTGGCTTCGCAGCTTCGTATCTACGACAAGACCGGCAATGTGCAGCTGCAAGAGGCGCTTGAGGCCAAGGCAGCGATGGAAGTTGACCGGCTTGTCTCAGAACTGCCCGCGCAGACAAGCCTGTGGGTGACCTATCATAACTACTACAAAGCGCCCGATCTGCTGGGGCCGGCGCTGTGCCGGGCGCGCGGAATACCATATGTTCAGCTTGAAAGCACGCGCGCGACAAGCCGACTGAACGGGCCATGGGATCGCTTCGCCCGCAAGGCCCATGCAGCCTGCGACGCTGCGGACGTGATTTTCTATCACACGGCCAACGATCTGATCACTCTGCAACGGGAACGCTATGCTGATCAGCGGCTTGTCGAGATGCCCCCCTTCCTGCCAATCAACGCTTTGCCCAACGCCTCGACCCAAACGGGCCCGATGCTAACGGTTGGGATGATGCGGACAGGGGACAAGCTGGCCTCTTATGCGCTTTTGGCAGAAGCACTGACACAACTCTCGGCGGAGTGGAGGCTGGATATTGCCGGGGACGGCCCAGCCAGAGCCGAGGTCGAAAGTTTGATGTCCCCGTTCGGCGAACGCGTCAGGTTTCTGGGGCAGCTCGACCGCACCACGTTGCAGCAGGTCTACGGTCAGGCCTCGGTGCTGATCTGGCCCGGCTTCAACGAGGCTTATGGCATGGTCTACCTCGAGGCGCAGGCCGCCGGGGTTCCCGTCGTGGCGCAGGATCGTCCGGGGGTGCGCGATGTTCTATTGCCGTCCGACCACCCGACAGTTCAATCCGGCGCGGCGGGTCTGGCAGCACGCATACAGACCTTTCTGACCGACCCGGAACTCTGCCGGACCGAGGGCGAACGCGCCCGGAGCTATATCGCCACGCGCCATCTTTTGCCCACGGCAACGAAAACCTTCTGGTCTGCGATCAGGCCCATGCTGGAGGATCGTCCATGAGCCGTTTGGCTTTGCTGCGTCACGGACATACCCACTGGAACCGAGCGGGTCGCATTCAGGGGCGCAGCGACATCCCGCTGGACGACGATGCGCGTGCCGAGTTGTCCGGCTATCGCCTCCCCCCGCCCTGGGACGCGGCCTCGGTCTGGGCCAGCCCTCTGTCCCGGGCCGCGGAAACCGCCGCGCTGGTCTCAGGCCGCGCGCCCAAGACTGCGGATGCCCTGATCGAGATGAACTGGGGCGATTGGGAAGGGCAGCGCGGAGCGGACCTGGTCCGACAACCCGACAGCGGTTATCGACATATCGAGGACTGGAGCTGGGATTTCCGACCGCCCTCCGGTGAGAGCCCCGCCGAACTTTGGGCCCGCGTCGCGCCCTGGCTGCAGGCGCTTGAGCGTGACACGCTGGCCGTATGCCACATCGGCATCATGCGCGTGATCCTGGCCAAAGCCTGGGGATGGGACTTCGCAGGACCGGCCCCGTTCAAGATTAAGCGAAACCGATTGTATATTGTTGACCTGAGCGGTTTACAGCCCGAAGCAGAGCCGATCCGACTAATCCCGCGCGAGGGGCTTGCATGAGAGTCATGATCGCCGTCACGCATCTGCTGGGCACCGGCCACCTGAGCCGGGCGCTGACATTGGGTCGCGCCTTTGTGCAGCAAGGACACCAGGTCTTTGTGGTGTCGGGCGGCATGCCCGCACCCCAGCTTGACGCAACGGGCATGACGCTGCTTGGGCTGCCGCCTCTGCGGTCGGATGGAACCAACTTCACACGACTGCTGACGCAAGACGGAACCGCAGCAGACCAGGATTACCTGAGCGCGCGCGTCTCGGCTCTGTCCGAAGCTCTGCGCCGTTTTCAGCCCGAGATATTCATCACCGAGCTCTATCCCTTTGGCCGCCGCGTCTTGGCTGCAGAGTTTCTCGCCGCATTGGAGATTGCGAAATCCCTGCCCAGCCCGCCGGCCATTCTGAGTTCGATCCGAGACATCCTTGCGCCACCGTCAAAGCCTGCAAAAGCCCAACGTGCCGACGAGATCATTGCCCGGTTTTACGACGGCGTGCTTGTTCATTCAGACCCCGGTATTGCGCGGCTGGAGGTCAGTTGGCCGGTGTCGCCCGACCTCGCCTCTAGGCTGCACTATACCGGGTTTGTCGCAGCGCCCGCGCCGCTTCCGCATCCTGATGGCGTTGGCCGGGATGAAGTCGTGGTGAGCGCCGGAGGGGGATCGGTGGGTCAACCGATCTTTCGCGCGGCCATCGAGGCCGCCCGGAAGATGCCCGACCGGCGCTGGCGCCTGCTGGTCGGGGGACAAGACGCACGGGCGCGCATTGCCGAACTGTCGGACACTGCCGGAACGACCCCCATAACAATCGAGCCGGTTCGACCCGACTTCCGCCAAATGCTGCCCCTAGCAGCAGCCTCAGTCAGCATGTGTGGTTACAATACCGCAATGGATCTTCTGCAAAGTGGCACTCCCTCGGTTCTAATACCATTTGACGATGGCAACGAGGTCGAACAAAGCCTGCGCGCACAGAGCCTGACAAAGCTGTCCGGCATCGAGGTTCTGAGCAGCCATGAGCTGAGCGGCAGATCTCTGGCAAAGGCGGTCGCCCGTGTCTTGTCTGATCCCCCACGTGCGGCCATCACCCAGGGTTTCGACGGTGCCCGGCAAGCGGTAGAAATTGCAACCCAAATGGCAAGGACCAGACGATGACCCCGGATTGGCGGCCGCTGGAAACGGAATTCAAGCTTTGGCGCAAGGCAAATCTGACCCTGCCGCTTTGGTGGCGCGACGATGACGCCATAGCAGTCACACCCCAGCTTGAGCAGTTGGCCGCGCTCTCGGACGAGCTCAAACTACCGGTACATCTTGCGGTGATCCCGCATATGGCTAAGGCCGAGCTTGCGGACTACGTTCGGTCTTCACCCGCGTTGATCCCCGTCGTACACGGTTGGGCGCACCAAAACCATGCGCCTCGGCATGAGAAGAAAGCCGAGTTCCGCCTGCACCGACCTATCGAAGCGATTGTCGCGGATGCGGCTGCAGGCTTGGATCGCTTGCAAACCTTGTTCGGCACCCGGCTGCGCCCGATGTTTGTTCCACCCTGGAACCGGATCGCGCCTGAGGTGGTCTCGTATTTACCCGATCTGGGCTACCAGAGTCTGTCGACCGCAACACCACGCAGATCCCGCCTGGCGGCGCCCCGGCTTGAGCAGAACAACACCCATCTTGACCCGATCGACTGGCGCGGTACGCGCGGGCTGGCCAGACCTGACGGCCTGATCGCGCAGACCGTCGCGATGTTGCAGGATCGCCGCGAAGGGCGAGCCGACAACACGGAACCGTTTGGTGTATTGACGCATCATCTGGTCCATGATCAGGACATCTGGAGCTTTACCAAAGACCTGCTGCAACGGCTGTGCGAGGGCCCGGGCGTTCCCTGGGTCGCAGAGCCTGACACCAAAACAGAAGGAACGTCCGAATGAGCAGACTTGATTCCATGCTGCGCCGTCTGACAGCCCAACGCGACGGGCTGAACTGGGCCGCTGCCAAGATCGAGGACTTGGAGGGCGAAGTGCTGGACATGGGGCTGGGCAATGGCCGCACCTATCATCACCTGCGTGAAATCCTGCCAACGCGCCGGATTTGGGTGATGGACCGGGCGCTGCAGTGTC
This sequence comes from Ruegeria sp. G10, assembly GCF_056533645.1. NCBI lineage: Bacteria > Pseudomonadati > Pseudomonadota > Alphaproteobacteria > Rhodobacterales > Roseobacteraceae > Ruegeria > Ruegeria sp. G10. Next base: position 548,221 of record NZ_JBQFOQ010000001.1, read on the forward strand.
ATCCAGACAGCATCCCCCCAGCCGAGGATTTTCTTCAGGGTGAGGCTGAACCCATGTTGGAGCAACTGGCTGCCAAAGGCCCGACCATCATAATGGCGCACTATGATTTCGGGCGCGGCATCAAATCGGAAGATGTGGCAGAAGCCGCGCGTCTCAGCCCTTTAATCGCCAAGGTCATGCGCCCCGGAGGGCTACTGATCTCGGGTCAGCCTCTGGTGGGCTTCGACCAGATTTCCGGCCCGGACACGATCGCGCCGGACCGCTATCTGTTCTATCGCACGTAATCAGAAATCGGGGCGCAGGCCGAACGCCGGTCGCGGTATCCGGGCCTTCGATCCACTGACATCGCGGCCAGCGGCTTCGGGCGCTGTACCGCCATCCATGCAGGATTTGAGATCGGATTGGCGCAAATCGCCAGCATAAGGGCTACCCATCACCGTGGCAGCGGGCTATACGGCCACGCAAACCAGATCTCACACGAGGACCGCCATGAGCTTCGATCGCTCCGTCAAAATCGCACCCTCTATTCTGTCTGCGGATTTCGCCAATTTCGGGCAGGAAATTCAGGCCATCGAAGCGCAAGGCGCGGATTGGGTTCATGTCGATGTGATGGATGGGCACTTTGTGCCGAACCTCACCTTCGGCCCGCCCGCGGTCAAGGCATTCCGGCCGCACGTGAAGACGGTGATGGATGTGCACCTGATGATCGCGCCGGTTGATCCCTACATCCAGGCATACGCCGATGCAGGTGCCGACATCCTGACCGCCCATGTCGAGGCCGGGCCACACACACATCGAACCCTGCAGGCCATTCGCGGCGCCGGCATGAAGGCCGGTGTGGCGCTGAACCCGGGCACCCCGGCAGAGGCAGTTGAACATCTGCTGGATTTGGCTGATCTGGTGTGCGTCATGACGGTAAACCCCGGCTTTGGCGGCCAGAAGTTCATCGATATGACGGCCAAAGTGCATCGCCTGCGTGATATGATTGGCGATCGTCCGGTGCATATCGAAATTGACGGCGGGGTTGACCCCACCACCGCCCCCTTGGTGACGGCTGCGGGTGCCGATGTGCTGGTCGCCGGGTCTGCAGTGTTCAAGGGCGGGTCCGTTGCCAATCCCTCGGTCTACGGCGAAAACATCCGCGCTGTACGGGTGGCCGCAGAAAGCGCAGCAAAGTAGTCGCGGGCTCTCCCGCCAGTCGTCAGCGTTCCTAACGGAACGCCTCCTCCTGTTGGGCCCGGCATCGCGCTACGCGCGATGCCGGGCCCAAGTCCATAAGCGGTATTGGCGCAGCCAATATTGCGTGGACGCGGGAGACGCCCCGCTGTCGGATCATCCGGGTTTGTTCAGATCGTCAAAACTGCGGCCCTCAGCCACCAGTTGTTCCAGCAAGGGCGCAGGTTGCCAGAAATAGGCATCTTCGGTCGACCATTCGAGGATATCCTTCAAAACCTCGGGCAACCTCTGCAGGTCGGCCCATTTGAGCGGCCCGCCCCAAAAGCGGGGGAACCCGTATCCGTAGAGCAGCGCGACATCCACGTCCAAGGGCCTTCCCGCGATACCTTCACCCACGACCCGCGCCGCTTCATTCACCATTGCAACCATATAGCGGCGCACGATCTCGGCATCCGAGAAGCTGCGCGTGACAATCCCCCGCTCCGCCCTCTCTGCTTCGATCAACCGCATGACTTCAGGGTTCGGAGAGCCGCCGCGTTGTCCCGCCTCGTAAACATAGTACCCCTTGCCGGATTTCTGACCAAAATGCCCCGCCTCACACAGCTTGTCAGCGTAGAAGCTGTCTCGTGCCCGCGGGTCCAGTCCAGCGGCGCGCTTGCGTTTGCGCGTGGCCCAGCCGATATCCAGACCGGCCAGATCCGAAACCGCAAACGGCCCCATCGCGAACCCGAACCCGGTCAGGGCCTTGTCAATCTGGAACGGGGACGCCCCATCCAAAACCATATGATCGGCGCAGGCACGGTAGGCGCTGAGAATGCGGTTCCCGATGAACCCGTCACAGACACCCGACCGGACCGAGACCTTACCCAAACGCTTACCCAACGCAAAACCGGTTGCAACCACCTCTGGCGCGGTCGGCTCTGCCACAACGATCTCAAGCAGTTTCATCACATGGGCAGGCGAGAAAAAATGCAGCCCCAGAACATCCTGGGGCCGGCTGATCGACCGAGCGATCTCGTTTATGTCCAGATACGATGTGTTGGTCGCCAAAATCGCCCCGGGCCTGCAAACCGCATCCAGTTGCGCAAAGACGTCTTTCTTCAGTTCCATATCTTCGAAAACGGCTTCGATCACGAGGTCCACAGTGCTCAGCGCGTCATAGTCGGTCGCCAATACCAGCTTGCCATGCAAGATATCCTCACGCGCCTGCGGGCTCAGCTTGCCGCGTTTCACGGCACCGTTCAGCGTTCCCACGATCCGCTCTTTGGCCGCATGCGCGGCTTCGCTCGACCGTTCAAGCAGGGTGACCGGAAAGCCCGACAGCAAAGCTGCGGCGGCGATACCCGCTCCCATCGTACCTCCGCCGACGACACCGATCTGGTGCAGGTCCCGCGGAGCGATACCCTCAAGATCAGGCAATTTCGACACCGCACGTTCTGCAAAAAAGGCATGGATCAGGCCCTTGCGCTGATCCGAGGCCATAAGCTGGTTGAACAGTTCGCGTTCGCGCGCCTGCCCGGCCGCAAAATCCTCGGCCTCGCAGGCGGCCTGTACCGCACGCACCGCTACGGCGGGCGAAAGCTGACCCCGCGCCTTCTTCAGCGTTGCGTCATACGCGGCGTCAAAATCGATGGCCGCGGGTTTCGGCATATCGCAAACCGGGCGGCGCGGCGCATTGCTGTCGAGCAGTTCGCGCGCATAGGCCAAACCGATCTCGCGGGGCTCACCGTCCTGCACGCGATCCAGCACCCCCATCTCCAACGCTTCGGGCGCGCGCACATGCCGCCCGGTCGTGATCATGTCCAAAGCTCTTTCAACACCGGCGACACGCGGAAGGCGCTGCGTTCCACCCGCGCCGGGCAGGATGCCAAGATTGACCTCGGGCAGCCCAACCTTGGCCGATGGCACCGCGATACGGTAGTGGCAGGACAAAGCCACCTCGAGCCCGCCGCCCAAAGCCGTGCCATGCAGAGCCGAAACAATCAGCAAAGGCGAAGCCTCGATACGATCACAAAGGGCGGGCAGGAAGGGATCTTGCGGGGGTTTGCCGAATTCCCGGATGTCAGCACCCGCAAAATAGGTCCGGCCTTCGCCGTAGATTACGACCGCGCGGGCCGCCTCGGCCTCGGCGCGTTCGATCCCTTCCAGAATGCCCTTGCGCATATCTGCGCCCAACGCATTCACCGGCGGGTTTTGAGCCGCCAGCACAGCGATATCGCCGATCTTCTCATAGCTGATCACCCCTGACATGCGCCTGACCTCTCTTCCTGCGTCGCCTGTTTGCCCAAGACTGAACCGGTCAGGCCGCGTATTCAAGTTTATTTTCGACCAACCGTTCGGTTTTTAAACCAGCACCCCGCTGACGCTTATGTGACACCCGTCCAAAGCCCAACACGATAGCATGAGCGCAAGTAGGCTTAATTGGACTTGGCCGGGCCGACCGGGCAGTATCCAAAGACCAGCGTCAACACAGGGAGGCTTAAATGTGTGATGTATGCGTGATGAACGCCGTAAAAGATCGGATGATGTCGCGGCGATCCTTCTTCAAGGCGGGTGCCGCTGTCGCAGCCGGTACGGCGCTTGGAACTGCCAGCGCGCCACCCGCATTGGCCGCCGGCCATGGCGAAGTGGTGGACATGACCCATATTTACGACGCCGAGTTCCCAACCTATTTCGGAGAACCCGGCATAGAGGCTACCCAAGCCTTCAACTTCAAGGATCATGGGTTCAACCTGTTCAACCTTGCGGTAAACGAGCATACCGGCACACATATCGACGCGCCGCTGCATTTCTCGGCGGACGGCCAGTCGGTTGATGAGATACCGGTTTCGAACCTGGTCTGTCCGCTCTGCGTCGTTGATATCGCTGCAAAGGCGGCCGAGAACGCGGATGCGCAGGTTACGCCGGATGACCTGAAGGCCTGGATCGACGCCAACGGGCCGATCCCGGATGGGGCCTGTGTGGCGATGCACTCTGGCTGGGGCGCAAAAACGGCCACCGCCGGGTTCCGCAACGCCGATGACGAGGGCAAAATGCACTTCCCCGGCTTCCATGTCGAAGCCGCACAAATGCTGATAGATGAAACTGGCGCGGTCGCACTGGCGGTGGATTCCCTGTCTCTGGATCACGGACCATCGGCTGATTTCGCGACGCACTATGCGTGGCTGCCCACCAACCGGTACGGGATCGAGAACCTCGCCAATCTCGACAAGGTACCGGCCAGCGGCGCGACCCTGATTGTTGGCGCCCCGTCGCATCGGGGCGGATCGGGCGGCCCTGCCCGCATCTTTGCCATGGTCTGAGCGACCGGCAGGCAAATTGACGCATGTATTGGGCAGGGCTTCGGCCTTGCCCTTATTTTTATGAGACAGATCGAGAGTCTTGCCACGGGTTGCACCAGCTGCACGGCAGCTATGCCTAAGACCCTATGGCTGAGTGTTTTTACCTGCAGTAACGATGCGGTCGAGATTCAGAGACCAGTCGAGACCCGGACCCATGCGCCCCTCAGCCACACACAGCCTTTCCCTGCACACCGCCGTCGAAGTCACCACCGATATCGCCAAAGGCATTTGGCACGCCCTCCTTGAGATCGGCGCTGCGCGGTCGAAAGTGCGCAAAGTACAGGCTCTCTGGGCAATGTCAGACAAAGAACTGGCGGCACGGGACCTGCGGCGCGTAGATATCGTACGTCTGGTCATGGCTGGCGTGATCTGAACCCGCACCCAAGAGCACACGACAAACAGCCCGCAATCCTGCGGGCTTTTTCTTTGGGTTATCTTGATATGTTACCGATTTTTTGCCGTTAGCATAATCGCGTTACATTTTGCTTGCCGCGAATCAGCCCAGCGCGTATTAACCGACCTACCGGTCACTTAATGACATCGCATAACATTCGGAGCCCGCACCCCATGGACGCCTTTATCTGCGACGCCCAGCGCACCCCAATCGGAAGGTACGGAGGCAGTCTGAGCCAAGTGCGCCCCGATGATCTGGCCGCGATTCCGATTGCGGCCCTGATGGCACGCAACCCTCAGGTCGACTGGGCAAGCGTGGATGATGTGATCTATGGCGATGCCAATCAGGCGGGTGAAAGCAACCGCAATGTGGCGCGTATGGCAGCACTTTTGGCCGGGTTGCCTGTGGACGTACCAGGGACCACGATCAACCGGCTGTGTGCTTCGGGCATGGATGCGGTCGGCATGGCCGCCCGCGCAATCCGGGCCGGAGATTATGACATGGCCATCGCCGGGGGCGTCGAAAGCATGTCGCGCGCACCGTTTGTGATGCCCAAAGCGACCAGTGCCTTTTCCCGCGCCAATGCGGTTTTCGACACCACAATCGGCTGGCGGTTCGTGAACCCGAAGATGCAGAAAAATTTTGGTATCGACTCGATGCCCGAAACCGCAGATAACGTAGCGGAAACTTATGGCATCAATCGCGCCGACCAGGACGCCTTTGCCGAACGCAGCCAGGCCCGCTGGGCCGCGGCGCACCAGACCGGGGTGTTTCAGGAGGAGATCACCCCGGTCACAATCCCGCAGCGCAAAGGTGAGTCCGTCGTCGTCGACACTGACGAGCATCCGCGTCCGGGGACCACGGCAGAGAAACTCTCGGCCCTGAAGGGGATCAATGGGGCGGACAAGACCGTGACCGCCGGGAACGCCTCGGGCGTCAATGACGGCGCAGCGGCGATCCTTCTGGCGAATGAAGCTGCGGCGGCAAAGAACGATCTGACACCGATTGCCCGCGTGGTCGGCATGTCCGTTGCCGGGGTCGAGCCGCGCGTGATGGGCATCGGCCCGGTTCCGGCCAGCCAGAAGGTGCTGGCGCGCGCTGGCCTCAGCATCGATCAGATGGATGTGATAGAGTTGAATGAAGCGTTTGCCTCGCAAGGATTGGCGACGTTGCGCGAATTGGGTGTGGCGGATGATGCGCCGCATGTGAACCCAAACGGCGGCGCGATTGCGATTGGCCATCCGCTTGGGATGAGCGGTGCGCGGCTGGTGATGACCGCCGCTTATCAACTGCGCCGCACGGGCGGGCGGTATGCCCTGTGCACCATGTGCGTGGGCGTTGGCCAGGGAGCCGCACTTATTCTCGAACGCGTGTAAGGGAGGAGACCCGACATGTATGCTCAGATGATCAAGACAGCCGGAACCGGCGTGAAATCCCGCGAAGAAATGACCGAGCAGGAGCGCGCCTTTCAGGACAAGATCGACGCCGATATCAAGATCGAACCCAAGGACTGGATGCCCGACGATTACCGCGCGACGCTGATCCGCCAGATCGGCCAGCACGCCCATTCCGAGATCGTCGGCCAGCTGCCCGAGGGCAACTGGATCACCCGAGCACCCACGCTGGAGCGCAAGGCGATCCTGCTGGCCAAGGTACAGGACGAGGCCGGGCATGGGCTGTATCTGTATTGCGCGGCTGAAACGCTGGGTGTCAGCCGGGACGAAATCACCGAGATGCTGCTGGATGGCCGCATGAAGTATTCGTCGATCTTTAATTACCCGACGCTGAACTGGGCCGATATCGGCGCGGTCGGGTGGCTGGTCGATGGCGCTGCGATCATGAATCAGGTGCCGCTGCAGCGGACCTCTTTTGGCCCCTATTCGCGCGCCATGATCCGCATCTGCAAGGAAGAAAGCTTTCACCAGCGTCAGGGTTATGACGCGATCCGCAAGATGGCCGAGGGCACGCCCGAACAGCGCCGGATGGCGCAGGATGCGCTAAACCGGTTGTGGTATCCATCGCTGATGATGTTCGGCCCGTCCGACAAGGACAGCGTGCATTCAGCCCAATCCATGGCGTGGAAGATCAAGATCAACACCAATGACGAGCTGCGCCAGAAATTCGTCGATCAGACTGTCCCGCAGGCCGAATATCTGGGTCTGACAATCCCCGACCCGGACCTGAAATGGAACGAGGAGCGGGGCCATTATGACTACACCGACCCCGACTGGTCCGAATTCTTTGACGTCATCAAGGGCAACGGCCCCTGCAACGTGGACCGTCTGGCCGCGCGCAATAAGGCGTGGGACGACGGCCAATGGGTGCGGGACGGGTTGCTGGCCCATGCCCGCAAGAAACGCACCCGCAATCTGGCGGCAGAATAAACCCGAGGAGGACACACGATGAACAACGAATGGCCCCTGTGGGAAATCTTCATCCGCGGTCAACATGGAATGAGCCACCGTCACGTCGGCTCGCTACACGCCCCCGACGCGGAAATGGCGATCAAGAATGCCCGCGATGTCTACACCCGCCGCAACGAAGGCGTCTCGATCTGGGTGGTCGAAGCCAACAACATCTCGGCGTCGTCGCCCAGTGACAAAGGTCCACTTTATGAGCCCAGCGAAAGCAAGGTCTACCGTCACCCGACCTTTTTCGACATTCCTGATGAAGTGGGGGCGATGTGATGACACGCGATGAGGCGTTCCTGCAATTTCTGCTGCGGATGGGGGACAATACCCTGATCCTCGGCCATCGCGTCAGCGAATGGTGCGGCCATGCGCCGGTGCTGGAAGAAGACATCGCGCTGGCCAACACAGCGCTGGACCTGATCGGTCAGACCCAGATGTGGCTTGGCCTTGCAGGTGAGATCGATGGCGGCAAAAGCGCCGATGATCTGGCCTTTCTACGCGACGCCTGGGATTTCCGAAATGTGCTGTTGGTCGAAGTGCCCAATGGCGATTTCGGGCGCACGCTGATGCGCCAGTTCCTGTTCGACGCGTGGCATTCGATCATGCTGGGTCGTCTGATGAAATCGTCTGACGACCGGGTCGCAGCAATCGCCGCGAAGGCCAGCAAAGAGGTCACGTATCACCTCGAACGCTCGGGCGATACGGTTGTCGGGCTTGGTGACGGGACCGAGGAAAGCCATGCTCGCATGCAAGAGGCGCTGGACTACCTGTGGCCCTATGTCGGCGAAATGTTTGTCAGCGACGATGTCGATGCTGAAATGGTCGCGGCGGGAATCGCCCCGAACCCGGCTGATCTGCGCGCGGAATATGACGCTCTGGTCGAGCGGGTGCTGACCGAGGCCACCCTGACCATTCCCGAAAGCCGCTTTGCCCATAAAGGCGGGCGTGATGGCCGCATGCATACCGAACATCTGGGCCACCTGCTGACACAAATGCAGTGGCTGCAGCGCGCCTATCCCGGCGCAACGTGGTAACTGAGGATGCGGGCCTCGACGGATCGGGTATGGGCGTGGCTGGATGCTGTGCCCGACCCCGAGATCCCGGTGATCTCGGTGGTCGATCTGGGCATCGTGCGCGATGTGCAATGGGATAATGACACGCTGAAGGTCACGGTCACGCCGACCTATTCCGGCTGCCCGGCGACCTCGATCATCAGCATGGATATCGAAACCGCGCTGCGCGAACATGGGATCGAAGATCTGCGGATCGAGACCAGTATCGCGCCTGCCTGGACCACGGATTGGCTCAGCGACAAGGGGCGCGCCCGGCTTGAGGAATACGGAATCGCGCCGCCCCAACCCGCAGGCGGCCCCGAACGCTGCCCGCATTGTGGCAGCAAAGCGGTTGAGAAGGTCAGTCAGTTCGGCTCGACCCCGTGCAAGGCCCATTGGCGCTGCACCGACTGCCTGGAACCTTTTGACTATTTCAAGTGCATCTGAGGGAGGATCACCGGATGGCACGCTTTCATGATCTGGAAGTCACCGACATTCACAAAACCATCCGCGACGCGGTGGTGGTGACGCTGAAACCGGTGAACGGCTCGACCGAAGACTTCGACTTTACCCAAGGCCAATACCTGACCTTTCGCCGCGATTTCGATGGCGAGGAACTGCGTCGGTCCTATTCCATCTGCGCAGGCAAGGATGAGGGCGTTCTGCAGGTCGGTATCAAACGCGTGGATGGCGGTGCGTTTTCGACCTGGGCTAATACCGATTTACAGGTAGGCGATACGGTTCAGGCGATGCCCCCGATGGGCAGCTTTCACACCGCAATCGACCCTGCTGCGGAAAAGCAATATCTGGGTTTTGCGGGCGGGTCGGGCATCACTCCGGTGTTGTCGATCCTGAAAACCACGCTCGCCCGCGAACCGCATTCCCGTTTCACGCTGGTCTATGCCAACAAAGGCGTGAACACGATCATGTTCCGGGAAGAGCTTGAAGACCTCAAGAACCTCTACATGGGGCGCCTGAACGTGATCCACATTCTGGAAACGGACGCGCAAGAGATCGAGTTGTTTACTGGTTTGATCACGCAGGAAAAATGCGCCGAGCTGTTTCAACACTGGATCGACGTACAGAACGTGGATACGGCCTTTATCTGCGGACCCGAGCCAATGATGCTGGGCATTGCCGCGGCGCTTCGTGCGCATGGCTTGAATGACGGACAGATCAAGTTCGAGCTGTTCGCCAGCGCCCAACCGGGTCGCGCCAAGCGCAAGGACAGCGGGGCGGATACGGCGTCGCAAGCCAACCAGACCAAGGCATCGATCACCATGGACGGGGCAACGCAGACGGTCACTATGCCCAAGGATCGCTCGATCCTTGATGCGGCCTTGGAGAACGCGATGGACGCGCCTTATGCCTGTAAGGCCGGTGTTTGTTCGACCTGTCGCTGCCGTGTGCTTGAGGGCGAGGTCGAGATGGTCGCCAATCACGCATTGGAAGATTACGAGGTCGAGAAAGGCTATGTCCTGAGCTGTCAGGCCTATCCGCTGACTGACACCGTGGTCGTGGACTACGATCAATAGACCGGAGGGAATGATGGCTGAAGACATGACAATCGAGAGCTATCTGGCCGCAGGTGGCGTTCTGAGCAACCCAACTAACGTACCACCCCGCTATCGCGCGGAGCTGATGAAGCTGATGGCAACCTTTGTGGACAGCGAGCTGGCAGGGGCTGCGGGTTTTGCCGATGTGATCAATCAGGGCCCCGGCATCAAGGAACGTATCGCAGCGGCAAAGATTGTGCTGGAAAAGACCGACAATGCAGACCGCGTTCTGAAAATCATGGGCGAGTTCGGGGCCAATACCGACCGCTATGCCACTCACCACCCCTGGACCACCCGTCTGGATCGCGACGCGGATATTGGGGCAACCCGGTCCGAGCACGACATGCGCCTTGCGGTTTTCAACTATCCGATTGAGGGATGGGAAGACGCTGTGATCATGAACCTGCTGATGAGCCAAGCGGTTGCAGTCCAACTAGCGCAGTTTTCGCAGATATCCTACCAGCCGCTGGCAGAGGCGTTCCGCGACATCACCCCGATCGAGGCACGCCATGGCGAACTGGCCCTTGAGGGCGCGATCAAGCTGATCGAACAGGGGAAGTCAGCGGAACTGCAGGCCTCGGTCGCGTACTGGTGGCCCCGCGTTGCGGCCAGCTTCGGGACAGCGACCACCGAGAAAACCGAGGCGCTTCGCAAGCTGGGCCTGCGGCATTTGACCGGGGCCGAGATGAAAGATCAGTGGGTGGTCAAAGCGACCGAACAGATCGAGAAGCTGGGCCTGAAGGCGCCCTGATCTTCACGGCTGACGCTTGCGGCTGAGCAGCCCGTACTTCACCGCCAACCCGCGAAGCGAACGGCGTTTGCGCCGGACGCTTTTTATCGGCTGCGTCTGAGCACCAGCTTTCCGGTTGAACTCGAACACATCGATCACACGTTCAGCGCAGCCGCAGGCCTCGCCCAGACCAACCTTGGCGAAATAGAATTTGTCGAAACGATCCGGGCTTTGCATGGGCGACCTCCGACCCCATTCAAACCCATCTGGACGGCGCAGCCAAATCAACTCTGCGCCAGCCGAGGGTCAAAGACCGTCAACGCCTGACAAAGTCAGATTGCTCACCAGCGCCGCATAATCGCCGCGCGCTTCGGCATCTGCGCCCGCGTTCCACATATAGAACCAGTTCAACATCCCGAAAACGGACATGGTCGTGGCCCGCAGCTTGGCAGCGTCGCCCTTGAACGTGTCGGGCGCAACGCTGGCGATGATATCGCTGACAAACACCACCAGTTCGCGTTGATATCCGCGCAGCAGTTTCTGCTGTTCTTCTGGCAGCGCGGATATGCCGGTGGTCTGCACACGATGCTCATCATCCACGCCCTGATAGGCCAGCAGGATTTCCCGCAGCACGCGTTTCAGGCGTTCCGCGGGGTCCAAACCTTCAAGGTCGAGGCCGCAAATCTGATCCCGCAGCTGCCGCAGATAGCTGTCGAGCATATCGAACAGGATCGCATCCTTGCTATCGTAATAGTGATAGATATTCGCCTTCGATATCCCACATTCCCGCGCCAGCTGAGACATGGAGGCCCGATCAAACCCTTCCTGCGCAAAGACGCGCGCCGCAGATTTCAGTATGCGAGCCCGTTTGTGGTCGTGGTCTTTTGCTATCGTGCGCGCCAATGTCTGACCCTCTCTCGCTCAGCTGTCCCGATTGTCGATCACGCGCCGGGCCTTGCCCTGCGAGCGTTCGACCTCACCCGGCTCGCCTATATCGATCTCTGTCGAGATACCAACCACCTCTTTGATCCGGCGTGACAGCATCCGGGCGGCGGCAGTTTTGCTGAGTTCATCCGCCGCGTCGGGCGTGGCCTCAACATGCACGCGCATGGCGTCCATCCGGCCCGCTTTGTAAAGTTCGATCTGATAGTAGGGCGCAAGACCGCCGGTCGCCAGAACCTGTTCCTCGATCTGGCTGGGAAAGACGTTCACGCCGCGCAGGATGATCATATCGTCCGAACGTCCGGTGATCTTCTCCATCCGCCGCATCGACCGAGCGGTGCCGGGCAGCAACCGCGTCAGATCGCGCGTCCGATAGCGGATCATCGGCAGCCCCTCTTTGGTCAACGTGGTAAAGACCAGTTCACCAATTTCACCATCGGGCATGACCTCACCAGTCTCGGGGTTGATGATCTCGGGATAGAAGTGATCCTCCCAGATAACCGGGCCGTCTTTGGTTTCGACACATTCATTGGCAACACCCGGCCCCATGATCTCGGACAGGCCGTAAATGTCGACGGCATGCATGTCGAAAGCTTGTTCCACCTCGGCGCGCATGGAATCCGTCCAGGGTTCAGCGCCAAAGATGCCAACCGCCAGAGAGCTTTCGCGCGGATCGAGACCAACCTTATGATACTGCTCAAGAATATTCAGCATATAAGATGGCGTCACCATGATCCCATCGGGTTTGAAATCGGTGATCAGGTCGACCTGCTTGCCGGTCTGTCCGCCGCTCATCGGGACGACCGTGGCCCCAAGGCGTTCGATCCCGTAATGCGCGCCCAGACCGCCGGTGAACAGGCCGTAGCCATAGGCGTTGTGCACCATATCGCCCCGGCGCAACCCGCTGGCCCTCAACGACCGCGCCACCAGATCGGCCCAGTTGTCGATATCACCCTGCGTGTACCCCACGACGGTCGGCTTACCGGTTGTGCCCGATGAGGCATGGACGCGGATGATCTGTTCGCGCGGGACGGCGAACAGGCCAAACGGATAATTCTCGCGCAGGTCGTTCTTGTAGGTGAAGGGGAATCGCGCCAGATCACTCAGAGATTGCAGGTCATCAGGATGGACCCCGGCGTCATCAAACCGCTGTCGATACATGGGCACGTTGTCATAGGCATGGCGCAGCGACCACTTGAGCCGGTCCAGTTGCAGCGTGCGAATTTCGTCAATCGAGGCGATCTCGATCGGATCAAGATCCGCCTTGTTCGGAGTAAGATCCTTCATGCCATCCCTCTTCGTCTTCAGGTCTCGTCAAACACCGGGCCTTTGACCGCGCGGGAAAACCCCCGGAATTCCGCGATCTTCTGGCCGGTTTGGTTGGTTACGGTCACGTCATAGATGCCGCTGCGCCCGGTCAGGCTTTGTTCGCTCGCGCGGGCGGTCAGCAGATCGCCGGACTGTGCCGGTGCGACAAAGCTGATGACATTGTGCTGCGCCACCGTGGACTGATTGCGGCTGTTGCAGGCAAAGGCAAACGCGCTGTCGGCCAGCATGAAAGTCACTCCGCCATGGCAGATGCCATGCCCATTGCAATGGTGGTCCTGTACGGTCAGCGTCAGGGTGGCGCGGCCCTCGTCAACCTCGCCCAACTCCATCCCCGTCCATTTCGAGGCATTGTCCCGCCCCCACATGGCAGCGGCGGCTTTTTCGGCGCGTTCCTTCGGCGTCATCCTAGTTCCCCCGAAATACCGGCGCGCGTTTTTCTAGAAACGCGGTCACACCCTCGGCATAATCCGCGCTTTCGCCGCAGGTCTTCATTGCGTCGGCCTCAAGTTCCAGATGTTCGGTCAGAGTATGCGTCGCGGCAGCCTGAATCGTCTGCTTGGTCAAACCCAACCCAAGCGTTGGGCCATCGGCAAGTTGTTCGGTCAATGCGCGGGCCTCGGCCATCAGATCGGCGTCTGGGATGGCCTTCCAGATCAGCCCCCAATCGGCGGCCTGTTGCGCGGGCAAGGGTTGACCGGTCAGCGCCAACCCCTTGGCGCGCGCCTCGCCCAGCAGGCGCGGCAAGTGCCAGCTGCCACCGGTATCGGGGATCAGGCCAACCTTGGAAAACGACTGAATGAACTTGGCCGATTCGGCGGCCAGCACCACATCGCAGGCCAGCGCCAGATTTGCCCCCGCCCCCGCTGCAACGCCGTTGACGGCGCAGACAACAGGGAACTCCAGCGACCGGATCAAACGTACCAGAGGCGCATAGAAGGTGCGTACGGTGTATCCCAGATCGGGCGGACCATCCATCGTCGCGGGGTTCCGATCGCCCAAATCCTGCCCGGCACAGAACCCGCGCCCCGCACCCGTCAGCAGTACAGCGCGGGCACCACCGTCGCGCGCGGCCTCAAGCGCGGCGCGCAGGGCATAATGCATCTCATCGGTAAAGCTGTTCAGGCGATCGGGGCGATTGAGTGTGATTTCAACCCATTGCCCCATATTCTGCGAAATAATCGTATCAGACATGCCCGGTTCGCTTTGCATAAGTTACAACAAACTTCTTGCATAAACCGAACGGTTGGTCAATAAATTCTCCAAGCTTTTGTGACTCGGCGGATCGGCAAGACCATCTGCGGCCCGTTGATAGTTACAAAACGAACCAATACCAAATTCACGACTTGCGCTTTTGAGGAGGAGACCCGGTCATGAAATTCACCAAGCTCACCACCCTGTTGGCTTCGGCTACGCTGGCGGTGTCCGGCACCATCGCCTTTGCTGCCGATTATACCCTGACGATTTCCAGCTGGGCGCCGCCGACCCATGGCATCAACGCGAAGATGTGGCCCAAGTTTGTCGAGATGGTCGAAGAGGCCACCGACGGCAAAGTCACCGCAGAACTCAAGCTGGGCATCGCCCCGCCGCCCGCGCAGATGGACCTGATCATGGACGGCGCCGCCGATGCCTCGATCATCTTCCACGGCTATCAGCCGGGTCGCTTTGTCACCACCAAGCTGATCGAACTGCCGGGGTATGAAGGCTCGGCCGAAGAGGCCTCGGTCGCCTATTGGCGCGCCTATGACCAGCACCTGAAAGCTGCCGACGAACATCGCGGCGTCAAGGTCATCGCCCTGCACACCCACGGCCCCGCGCAACTGCATTCCAGCAGCCCCGTGACCTCGCTGGACGAAGTGTCAGGCCTCAAGGTCCGCATCCCCGGCGGCGTTGGCGGTGACGTTGGCGCGGCGCTTGGCGCGACCGGCATTCAGGTGCCCGCGCCCAAGGTCTATGAAACGCTGGCCTCGAAAGCCGCCGACGGTGTTGTGATGCCGTTCGAATCCCGCAAGGGCTTCAAACTGACCGAGGTGGCGCAGAACGTCTATGAACTGCCCGGCGGCCTCTATCGCGGTTCGTTTGCCTTTATCATGAACGAAGACACCTTCGCCGATCTGCCCGCAGACCTGCAGGCGGCGTTGGAAGAAAACGTATTCGGCGAACCCCTGAGCCGTGAAATCGGCAAGATCTGGGATGAGATCGACGCCACCGGACGCGAAGCCACCGAAGCCACCGAAGGCAACGCCATCAACGCGGCCAGCGACGCGGATCTCGAGAAATTCTCGACCATCGCCGAAGACATTCGTGGCAAGGTCATCGCCGAGGTTGACGCGACCGGTGTCGACGCACAGGCGGCCTATGACATGATCAAATCGGAAATGTCCTCGAACTGATCCGGCTGCGGGGCGGCTTTCTGCCGCCCTGCCCCACCATTCGCGAGTTTCCCATGACCCCGATTATTCAGCTTGTGCGCCGCGCCAGCGCCCTTCCCGTGATTGTGGCCTGCATTGCCCTGTTCATCCTGATGGTGATGACCTTTTGCGACGTCATCCTGCGCTCGGTCTTCAACGCACCGATCGAGGCAGCGACCGAGCTGACGCGCATTCTGATGGCCATTCTGGTGTTTTCGGTGCTGCCCATTGTCTCGACCACAAACGGGCATATCGCGGTTGATCTGACGGACGGGTTCTTCAACCGCCTGCACCTGTCGCGTGCCCGCGATGTGGTGATCTATGTGATCAGTGGCATCATGCTGTTCTGGCCCGTGCAACGCGTCTGGGTTCTGGCCGAACGCGCGCGGGATTATGGGGATGTGACCGAGTATCTCTCGATCCCCACCTACCTGATCGGTTGGTTCATCGCGTTGTCCGTCGCCATCACCGCGCTGGTGATGATCGCCACCGGCCTGCTGAAAGCCTTCGCCCCCAACACCCTGTCGGAGCCCCTGCAATGACCGCTGCGCTGATCGGATTTGCGATTGTCCTGATACTGGTGCTGCTGCGCCTGCCCATCGTCTTTGCCATGGGCCTCGTCGGCACGCTGGGCTTTGCCTATGAACGCGGCGGGTCGATCCTGTCCGAGCGAGGTCTCAAGGCCGCCATGTCCATGGTGGGCCGGCAGATCACCGATACCGCGCAGGATTACGGCCTGTCGGTGGTGCCGCTGTTCATTCTGATGGGCCTGTTTGTGAACAAAGGCGGCATGGCGCGCGAGCTTTATGCGGTGTCCAACGCCTTTCTCGGCCATATGCGTGGCGGCATCGCCATGGCAACCGTCGCGGCCTGCGGCGGATTCTCGGCCATTTGCGGCTCGTCGCTGGCCACGGCGGCCACCATGTCCAAGGTCGCGATGCCGCAGATGCGCCGCTATGGTTATTCCGATGAACTGTCGACCGCCTCGATTGCAGCGGGCGGCACATTGGGCATTCTTATCCCGCCTTCGGTCATTCTTGTCATCTACGGGCTGCTGACCGAAACCTCGATCGGCAAGCTGTTCATGGCGGGCATCATCCCCGGCATCCTCGGCATTCTGTTCTACCTCTTCGCCGTCCGCTGGACCGTCTGGCGCAACCCCGACTCCGGCCCAGCCGGAGAACGCGCCACATGGTCCGAACGCATCCGCGCTCTGGGCTCGGTCTGGGCAGTGCTGTTGCTATTCTTTCTGGTCATCGGTGGGCTTTACGGTGCCTTCGATTTTGAGCCCCTGAACCTGACATTCTCACCGACCGAGGCCGCAGGCATGGGCGCCGCCGGGGCCTTCCTGATCGCTCTATTCCGGGGCGGCTTGACCGTCGGGTCAACCTTCGAAGTTCTCAAAGAGACCTGCTTTACCGCTTCGGCCCTGTTCGCAGTGCTGATCGGCGCGCAAATCTTTTCGAACTTCATCAATCTGGCTGGGTTGCCTGAAGCCCTGATCGCAATGGTCACGGCCTATGATGTCGAGCCCTTTGTGGTGATCCTGATGATCCTCGGCATCTACATCATTCTGGGTTGCGTGTTCGAGTCGCTCTCGATGCTGCTGCTAACCGTCCCGATCTTCTTCCCGCTGGTCACATCGCTGGGCTATGATCCAATCTGGTTCGGCATCGTTGTTGTGGTGGTCACCGAGATCTCGCTGATCACGCCGCCCGTTGGGCTGAACGTCTTCATCCTGAAAGGGGTGGTCGGAGACGTTTCGACCGGCACTATCTTTCGCGGCGTCACCCCGTTCTGGGTCGCCGATATCTTCCGCCTCGCGCTGATCGTGCTGGTGCCCATCGTGGTTCTGTACCTGCCGCAGCAAATGGGCGCGTTGGGGCATTAGACCCCGCCTTTCACACAGGAGAACACTATGTCCCTGCATCAGATTTCCAGCTTTGCCGCAGGCCAATGGATCGCACCCGGAGACGGCGCACGCACCATCGCCTCGGCCATCACCGGCGCACCCTTTGCCAGCGCCGGAAACGTGGCGCTCGACGTGCAGGCAATGCTGGACTACGCGCGCACCTCAGGCGGCCCCGCCCTGCGCAAGCTCACATTCCACGACCGCGCCCGGATGCTGAAAGCTCTGGCGCAGGAGCTATCGGCGCATAAACAGGCACTCTACGACCTGAGTTTTGAGACCGGGGCGACGCAGAAAGACCACTTGATCGATATCGACGGCGGCATCGGCACGATGTTTGTCTTTGCCTCGAAAGGGCGGCGCGAGATGCCGGATGCGCAGGTCTATCTGGACGGCGACTCCGAGCAACTGTCGCGCAACGGTACGTTTCTGGGCCAGCACATCTGCACCCCTCTTCACGGTGTGGCGGTTCACATCAACGCCTTCAACTTCCCGGTCTGGGGGATGCTGGAGAAACTGGCCCCGACCCTGCTGGCTGGCGTCCCGGCCATCGTGAAGCCTGCCACCAACAGCTGCTATGTCACCGAACTGGCCGTGCGGATCATGCTGGACAGCGGCATTCTGCCTGCCGGCGCGCTGCAACTGGTGTCTGGCGGGCTGGGCGAGATGCTGGACCACTTGGGCTGTCAGGATGTGGTCAGCTTCACCGGCTCGGCCAGCACCGCGCTCAAGCTGCGGCAGACGCCTGCGATCCTGCAGAACTCGGTCCGGTTCGTGGCAGAACAAGACAGCCTGAACGCCTCGATCCTTGGCCCGGATGCCGCACCCGGAACGCCCGAGTTTGACCTGTTCGTCAAAGAGGTCAGCCGCGAGATGACCACCAAGGCGGGCCAGAAATGCACCGCCATCCGCCGCATCATCGCGCCCGAAGCGCAGATCGATGCAGTGATTGCCGCGCTGTCGAACCGGCTGGCAAAGATCACCATCGGCGACCCTCGGACCGAGACCACCCGCATGGGCGCGTTGGTGTCGAACGGGCAAAAGGCTGACGTGCTGGAAAAGGCCGCCCTGATCGGGCAGGAGGCCGAGCGCGTCTTCGGCAACCCCGACGCCTTCGACCTGCAAGGCCCCGAGACCGGAGCCTTCGTGCCCCCGATGCTGTTCCACTGTACCGATCCCGACAACGCCCAGCGCGTGCATGATACCGAGGCCTTCGGCCCGGTTTCGACCCTGATGGGCTATCGCGATCTGGATCATGCGGTGGCGCTTGTCAATCGCGGTCAGGGGTCGCTGGTGACGTCGCTGATCACCCATGACACCGATGTTGCCCGCGAGGTTGTGATGGGCGCGGCAGCCTATAACGGGCGGATTTACATCAACGACCGCGACTCGATGGGGGAATCGACCGGCCATGGCTCGCCGCTGCCGCATATGGTGCATGGCGGCCCGGGCCGCGCAGGCGGGGGTGAGGAACTGGGCGGCGTGCGCGGCGTGAAACACTATATGCAGCGCACCGCCATTCAGGGTTCACCCCGGATGCTCAGCAATATTGGCACCAAATGGGTACCCGGAGCACCCGAAATCAAAGGTCCGGCGCACCCCTTCACCCGTAAATTCGGCGAACTGCAGATCGGTGAGACACTGCACACCGCTCCGCGCACCATCACGCTGGACGATATCGAGCATTTCGCCCATTTCACCGGCGATACGTTCTATGCCCATATGGACGAGGACGCAGCGGCGCGAAATCCGTTCTTCCCCGGTCGCGTGGCGCATGGCTACCTGTTGCTCAGCTTCGCGGCGGGCCTGTTCGTGGAACCGAACGAGGGGCCGGTGCTGGCCAATACCGGGCTGGACGGGTTGCGCTTCATGAAGCCTGTCGTTGCCGGAGACAGCATCAAGGTGCGTCTGACCGTCAAACAGAAAACCCCGCGCAATGACGAGTATGGCGAGGTGCGCTGGCACGTGTCGCTGACCAATCAGGATAACGAACCGGTGGCGGAATATGAGCTGCTGACCATGAACGCCCGCTGAATACCTGTTTTTCTTATTGGCTCTAATGGGTTAAACTGGTCGCATGACCAATCAAAGCCCGTGGTTCGAAACGGCTGTGGCCGAACTGACGGACCCGCAGGATCAGCGGGTGTGGTCGATCATTGTCTCGCTGTTCGGCGACATGGCGCAAGAGCCCGGCGCGCAGATCTCGGGCGGGGCCTTGACCCGGATCATCGAACCGATGGGGATCAAGCCCGAAGCGATCCGTGTCGCCCTGCACCGCCTGCGCAAGGATGGCTGGATCGAAAGCGACCGAGTTGGCCGCGTCTCGCGCCATGTTCTGACCGAGTTCGGACGCACCCAATCCGCCGCCGTCACCCCCCGCATCTACGCACGGGGTCCGGCCCCGGTTGAGCACTGGCACCTGCTGATTGCAAATGATGGCGCGGGCACGCAGGTGCTTGAGGACGTGATGCTGAGCCATGATTACATCCCCGTCGGGCGCAATGTCGCTTTGGGCGCAGGCCCTGCGCCGGATCAGACGGATGGCCTGTTGGCGCTGGACATATCCCCCCGCAGCGCCCCCAAATGGGTTCAGGACAAGCTTTGTCCGCCCGAGCAGCGCGCAGCCTGTCAGGCGTTGCTAGCGGCGACCAATCGCGCCGCCCAATCAGGCCCGGATACATGGAAGCCAACCCCGCTGCAGAGCGCGACGCTGCGCACCCTGCTGGTGCACCGCTGGCGACGTGTGGTGCTGCGGCAGCCCGACCTGCCCCCGGCCTTCTATCCGCCGGACTGGGTGGGCCCCGACTGCCGCGACAATGTGTTTGGCCTGCTCGACCGGCTACCCCGCCCCTCGGCGGCAGTTCTGAGCGGGAACGCTTGACCAAAGGGCAGCCTGTTCAAACTACCCCCGCGCGCCATATCATCAATTCACCGCACAATCTGAGGGGGGAGGCAGAGATGACAACACAGACAGATATGCTGATCGTCGGAGCCGGCTTCTCGGGCCTGACGATGGCGCTTGAGGCGCGCAAGCGCGGTTTGTCGGACATCACCATTCTGGAAAAAGCTGGCGACATTGGCGGAACATGGCGTGAGAACACCTATCCCGGTGTGGCTTGCGACGTGCCCTCGCACCTCTATTCGATGGCAACACATCTGAACCCGGATTGGACCCGTGCCTATGCCGGCGGGGCCGAGATTCAGTCCTATCTGCAAGGCATCGCGCGGGATGAGGGGTTGTACGACCTCTGCCACTTCCATCAGACCCTGAAATCCGCCCATTGGGACGGCACGCGCTGGCAGGTCGAGACCGAGGATGGCCACCGCTGGTCCGCACGGTTTCTGGTCTCGGCGATTGGCGCGCTGCATGTGCCCCTCATCCCGCATATTGCCGGGGCCGACAGCTTTGCTGGCCCCAGTTTTCACTCGGCCCAATGGGACCATGACGTTGCGCTGACCGGCAAAAGGGTTGCCGTTATCGGCACCGGCGCTTCTGCCGTCCAGTTTGTCCCCGAGATCGCCAAAACGGCCGCTCGGGTCACCATCTTCCAGCGCAGCGCGCCCTATGTTCTGCCCCGCCCGGACGGACCAATCGCGCCATGGGTGCGTCGCCTGTACCGGCATCTTCCACTGTTGCCCCGCGTCCGGCGCCAGTTGATCTACATGCTGTTCGAGTTCCGCCACCGTGTCTTCCGGGGCGAGCCACGCGCCGTTGAGTTTGCCATGAAAATGTGGCGACAAGCCTTGGAGGGGGCAATCAGCGATCCCGCCCTCAAGGCCGCGCTGACGCCGGATTACGCAATCGGATGCAAACGCATCCTCAGCTCGAATGACTGGTACCCGACGCTGGCGCGCCAGAATGTGGATGTGGTGCCACATGCGGTCGCCTCGATTGATCACAACCGCATTACCGCCAGCGATGGCAGCCAGACCGAGGCCGATATTCTGGTCTGGGGTACCGGGTTCCATGTCACCGATGTGGTCGAAAACCTCGATATCACCGGAACCAGGGGCCTGACTCTGAAACAGGCCTGGTCTGATGGCATGCAGGCGAATCTTGGCACCGCGATCGCCGGTTTTCCGAATTTCTTCATCCTGCTCGGCCCGCATACAGGGCTGGGGCATAACTCGGTCGTGCTGATGATCGAGGCGCAGGTCGGCCATATCGGGCGCGTTTTGTCGGCAATGCAAAGCGACGGCCTGCGCATCATCACCCCGGCTGCCGATAAACAGGCGGCATTCACGCAAGAGATGCAGGACCGTCACGTTGAAAGCGTTTGGCAAGCGGGCGGCTGCACCTCGTGGTATCAGGACGCCGACGGGCGAAACACAACGCTCTGGCCGGGCACTGTGTCGGAATTCAGGAAACGCATGGCACGATCAGGCCTGGAACAATACCATGCCCTTAGCGAAGCAAACGGAGACCCGTGATGTCGATCCTGCTGACGATTGTTCTTCTGCTGACCGCCTTCCTTTTGGGAATGCACCTCTGGACCCGCCGCCTGACGCGGCAGGGAAGCAACATGGTCCCGCAACTGGGGCAGATCGTGCCCGTGCCCGGCGGTAGTATCCACTATGTCGAAAAAGGCGACCCGACCAATCCGACAATCGTGATGATCCATGGGCTCTCGGGTCAGTTGCAGCATTTTACATATGCTCTGATGGATGACCTTGCACAGCAGTATCACGTTCTCGCACTTGATCGTCCGGGCTGCGGGTATTCGACACGCGACGCCGCCGAATTGGCAGCGCTGCCGGAACAAGCCCGTATGATCCATGCGTTCCTCGAGACAAAAGATGTCGACCAAGCCATCTTGGTTGGCCACTCTCTCGGTGGCGCGGTGTCTCTGGCGATGGCACTGGACTATCCCGACAAAACCGCCGCCCTGGCGCTGCTGGCGCCCCTGACGCAGCCTATGCCCGCGCCGCCCGCTGTGTTCAAGCCGCTTGAAATCCGCGCCGAATGGCTGCGCAGCCTGATCGGCAACACCATCGCTGTTCCGATGGCGCGAAAAACCGCACCCATGGTGCTGAAAGAGGTCTTTGCCCCCGAACCCGCGCCCGCCGATTTTCTGGATCGTGCCGGAGGTGCGCTCGGTCTGCGCCCCTCGGCCTTCATCACCGCGTCGCAGGACGTGATCGGAGTGCAAACCAGTATGGAGGCCATAGCGCAACGCTATGGAGAGCTGAATACCCCCGGCGGTATCCTGTTTGGGACCGAAGACCCCATTCTGTCGGCTCAGACCCATGGCGCGGTAATGACGAAGTTCGGGCTGAGCTATGAGAAAATGGAACATCGCGGGCATATGATCCTCATCACCGAACCCGAGGCTTGCGCGCGCTTCATCCGCCAGATCGCGGACGCAAAACCCGCCTCGGCTGCGACGTAAAACCGGAACTGAGAAGGCGCGCAAAGAATCTCTGCCGGCGCTGTTTTCCCTCTTGACCCTCCCCGGTCCCTCGCTTAAATCGCCTCTCACCCATGGCGGAGTAGCTCAGTTGGTTAGAGCAGCGGAATCATAATCCGCGTGTCGGGGGTTCAAGTCCCTCCTCCGCTACCACCGATCCCCCCCAAAGGTTCGACGCGTTCGCCAAGGATGGCTGATAGGTGGCCCGTGATGTCCACAAATATGCCATTCCCCGTGTCTGGGTGGATTGTCACAGCAGCAACTAAGTTCCTAATCTGCTCAACGGCTTCCATGTCATCAGTCACATTTAGGTCTGGATGAGAAAGGCGTTGTGCAAGCCCGTCTACGATCACCGCGAAATTCGCTACAGCCTTGGGGTGCAGCTCAACCACTGGCACTGCGGCGTCCACTGCCGACAGGGCGTCCTGCGCGGCGTTGAATGCCTCTTGTGCCTCTTTGATGCGCGCCTTGGCGTTTGGGCCATCCGACACGCCGTCTGCGTAGAGGTTCACTAATCGATCCAGCCGGGTTTTGGTGCGTGTCACGGCGCGTTCCAGATTGTCCCGCTCGTTTACCCCTTTTGCCGACAGCCGCCTGCGTTCTTCACGATAGGCGCGGACATATTCTTTCAGATATTCCGGGTGTCTCAACTGGTCGGTCAGTTCTGACAGAACTTCCTTTTCAATCACGTCAAGGCGGTAATACGCGCCATTCGTGCAGCTTCCGCTTTCCCGGTGTGTTGAACACCGAATGCGCACTGCATCCCCGCGCCGGTCGTGGATCGACATCCCGCCGCCGCACGTTCCGCATTTGATCAGCCCGGAGAAAACGCGGCTGGGCTTGCGGGTATATCCCCCTTCTTTGTGTTTCCGGCTTGATGCCTTTTTCTTGGCTGCGACGGCCTCAAAGGTCTTTGCATCGATGATGCGTAGGTCGGCGGCGTCTGCGGTCTTCCACTCGGATTCCGGGTTCGGTCGGCTGATGCGCCTGCCCGTGTCAGGGTTCCTGACCATGCGAACCCGGTTCCAGACCAGTTGGCCATTGTAGAGCGGGTTCAGCAGCATCCCGTGGCCGCGCGCACCATTGCCGTTGATGGTCGAGGCGTTCCAGCGCGTCCCGCGTGGCGGTGGTATGCCTTCTGCGTTTAGCGTGGCTGCAATCTCGCGCGGTTTCTTGCCTTCCAGATACTCGCTGAATATCCGGCGCACCACCTCAGCTTCTGATTCAACAATTTTAAGCTCGCCCGGCTGACCGGGGACCGGCTCATAGCCATATGCCCGGCCACCAGCGCTGCGCCCATCGCGCACAACGCCGGTCATCCCGCGCCGCACCTTGCCCTTGTGCCCGCGCAGGAACATTTCGCCCATGATCCCGTGCAGCCCGATCTTGAGCGGATCGGCGCGGCCATCATGCACGGCAAGAATCTCGATCCCGGCGAATTCCAGACGCTTATACAGCCCTGCAAGGTCTTCCTGATCCCGGCTGATGCGGTCCAGAGCTTCCACCACCAGAACGTCAAACACCTCGTCTCGCGCGGCGTTCATCATGTCCAGCAGGCCATCACGGCCAATGATTGATGCTGAGGTTTTCGCCCGGTCGGAATAGACCTTGGCGACGGTCAGTCCTTCGCGGGCGCAGTAGTCGCGGCAGAGCTGAACCTGATCGTCAATTGACCTGTCTGATTGCAGGTCGGTCGAGAACCGCGCGTAGATCGCGGCGCGTCGTTTTTCTGCGATTGGCATTCGGTTTGTCCTGTCGTCTGCGCCTGCATGTCCCGTCGCGCAGCATCCTTGGCCATGGCGCGCACTAATGCAACCAGTTCTGCGTTTACGAATGTGGCGTGGATCGACATGCGAGCGGTCCTTTATCCGTTGCCAGCTGGGGCCTCTTGGTCCCAGTAGCTCATTTCTTCGTCTGCGATGTCGATGGCGGCAGTTCTGGACCATTCGCCGTTTGGATGGCCGAATTCATCTCCCAAGCCTCTCGCTACATCCAGCGCAAGTTTGTGGGCTTCGCGCGCATCCAATTCCTTGCACCGGCTCATAAATCGCCGTGCCATTGCGCCTAGAAACACAGCGAGCGTGGTGCCCTCTGCTGACTTTCGGATTTCGGCCTGCCAAACAATTTGCTGTGGCGGTGTAGGGCTTCCTGCGCCCCTGAGTGGAATGCAGGCGGGGCCATATCGTTTGGGGCGTTCCGTCAGCATCTTGAAGCACTGACCGCATGTCCAGGCGCCAAGGGCTTCAATGTATGCGCCGTGTCGGTGTTTGCACTGCATCGTTGGGCCTCGTTTTTCAGTACCGAAGGTAGCCGCGATCCGGTTCTTCGCGGCCACTTGATAAGTCCACTTGGGCATTGGGGAACTCTTCGCTTGGCCACGTTTTATCGAAACGATGCCGCGCCTCTCTGATGGCGATTTCTAAGCACGCTGCATGGACCACCATGACTGGTGGAACATCGCGTCCTTGGCAGTCGAAAACAAAAACCTTCTTGCTCATCGTGCCTGCCCCTCAATCCAGATACTTAAATTCGATGCGATTAACCAGCTCAGACGGGTGGCAGCCCTTGTGGCGCACCAGAAAGTCAACGAATTGCCATGGCTTCCAATCGGGAAAGCCTTCGCGGATCACGTCTTCCTGAGTGATCGCGTTTAGCGGTTCGGTGCGCACTGAAACGACTTCGATCAGGCACAGCCGTTCGATCTTTTCCCCCTTGGGGATGCCCATAGATTTCTTGACGCCGCAGAGCTGGTCGCCGGGTTTCAGGAACCACCAGCCAAACCGGCGCGTCACATCCTTGGTGCGGTCCTGCACCTGTTGGGTGGTCATTGCGAATGAGATATTGCGGGGCATGGTTAAGCCTGTGTCGCCACAGAGCTGGTTGAGCGCCATTGCTCTTCGCTGTCGCCAAGGCGATAGTCCAACTCTTGTTCGGTCTCAGGGGCAAGGTGCATGTCCTTGACCAGCTCCAAATAAACCCAGTGCCACCAGTCGCGGATTTTTGGATCAGGATGCTTGTAACCGACGATTTCAGCGGCGTGCATCAGGTGTAGTTGAAAATTATGCGGCAGCTCGTCCAAGCTTTGCAGATAGCGTTCCACCACAGCATTCATTTTTTCAGCCCAATCGTGATCCAGACTGGGGACGGGCCATTTATAGCTTGGCCCAGTAAATGATCCGCCTCGGGGATCGTAAGGGTTGGTGAATACATTGTGGTCTAATGCGCCCAGCAGCACGCAACGCCGATACCACCGTATAAGGTATTTGCAGGGGTGGTACTTGGCTACACCATCAGGGCCGCGCACAGCCGTAAGCAGAACCGTCTGCTGCATGCAGGTCAGGCTGTGGGTCCATTCTTGAGTGACGATAGGCATACTAATTCCTCATGCTGTGGTGTTGACGTAGGCTTTGCGCTTTGGGTCATATCGGACCCAATCCGCATTGACTGACTGGAAGGCCGTCAGATCGTGCCCGGCTGACTGTGGCGAGCATCTGAACTTAGCGACGATGTGGCTGCGGTTGATGAAGCCATAGATGCGCAGCATTTCACCAATCCAGTTCTGGCGCTGTTGGGCGTACCAGTTCATCAGGCGGCTCCTGAGGCTGGATTCATCATCAGATCAACGGCAGAGAATAGTCTGTTGACTGCAGCCTTGCGCCGTTTTTCAGCGCGGGCCTTTTGGCTGGGGTTTGCTTTTGGATCGTGCAGGACGGACAAGGCATCCAGCATCTGAGACGTCGCGCGCGGGTCCAGTTCATCGAACTCGGATAGCCATAGATTGATGCCAATCAGCATGAATGATGCGCCTGTGCATCCGAGTGCCTGTGCCCCGTTCAATGTGGCCGCAGCCAAATGCTGATAGGCCACTTGGCGTTGCGCGTCCTGCGTTTCCCGGTCCGGGCGAATGATGGGCTTTCTGGGGTCCATGATGGTCCTTCCTGCTTTCCGTCGCTGGCCCCTGTTTCCAAGGGCCAGAAAGAGAATTCAGGCTTCAGGGGAGCCCATGAATGTGGGTAGCTCAGTCTCTGCCGTGGCCTGTTCAACGGCTTCCTTGAATGCCGCCTCAAAAGCCTTCTCGGGGTTGTAGACCGACAAGATGAACTTCACCTGCCCACCGATCTTGCGATAGCGGAACCGAACCGGCATGCGGTAAGGTGCGCCGCCCATGAACACCGGAATCGCGATGATGATCAGGTTCGGGATGTTCAGCGGCTTGCCGTCAGGTGCCTTGTGTTCGTTCAGGAACTGCACCTCTTGTTCCCCGGTGTCACGGTTGGTTTTTACTGTCAGATTGCTGGTTTCGTGCACCTGAAACTGCTTGGACATCGCCAGCAGTTGAGTGAGCTGGCCATAACGCCCCTCAATCTTTTGGGCGGTTTCGATCAGGCGGTTTTCCCAAGGCTGGTTTTTGTCGCTGACGTTGGATTTCAGAATGGCCGGGGTTGGATCGAACACATCTTTCGCTTGCGCTTCGATGAACTCGCCCATTTCATCCTTGTCCAACGGTTCGCCAGAAATGGCCATCCAAGCCTTCCACTCTTCGGACAGCGGGAAGCTGTAAACCGCCTTGTGGTGGCAGTGGCGGGCGCTGGGGTCGCCTTCGTCGTTTTCAACATCGACCGGCCCGCCTGCGTGATAGTCGGCAATGCAGGTCAGGGTGGGTTCTTTCATGTCCGGTTTGGCGAACAGAACGGACGTGTCGCCCTTGAAGCGGATGGCCCATGCGATGATGCTGGCCAGATCGTCAAAGCGGGCGGTGCCCTTGCGGCGGGCAGGTTTGAAATACTCAGCCGCTTCGCGTTGGAAATGTGTCAGGTTTTCAACCCGGCGCTTTTCCGGCAGTGCAATTAAGTGCGGATCGGTAAACACCGTGCCGCCAACATCATCGGGGTGTGCAATCTTTTCGGACTTGCCGAGCGTTTCCATTGCGGTACGCATTGTTTCTGCCGGGTTTTCCATCACCGCCGCAACGGTGTCTTGCTTTTCTCCTGCCATGGTCGCTTTCCTTGTCTGGCTGGTTGAGGTTTTGGGTTAAACGTCGCGCACTTCACCGGTTTCAGGGTCGTGCGGGGTGACATCACGCACACCGCCGTGCATGCGTTTCATCATCGGGCTGTAGAGCGTCATCTGCCCGTGTGGGTCCACATAGGCCCCGGCCTTGCTGGCGGGCTTGGTAGGTTCCTTGAACGCGGCGCTGGCGCTCATGCCCAGATCACCGGCCCCGTTCAGTTCATAAGACACGGTGAGCGTGAAAGAGCCTTTGGCCGCTTTCTGGCCGTACTCTTCGATATGCGCCTGCATCTTCTGCAGCAGCGCGCGGTGATCGCCCTTGAATTCCTTGATGAACTCGCCGCCATCGAACAGCGTCAACATCTGTTCAAGGCCGTGGATGGCGTAGGGGTCGCGTTCTGCGATTGTCTGCGCCTCTTCGGTGTCTTTGCGTTTTGTCATCACGTGACGGTTCCTTTCCTGTCGATAGGGTTCAGAGTTGCGGGGGTTGAGTGGTCAGCATGACCGGCGGATGAACAGTGCCGAGGATCGTGAGCTTTACCGCGCCACCATTGTTCAGCTGCGCCAGCTCGTCTGGGGTGGGTTCCCAAACGCTGGTCATGTGGTTCACACCCTCAATCTCTTCATCAAGGATCGCTAGGGCGTGATACTCGTCTTGCTCTTCAGCCAGAATGCGGGTGGCGTTGGTAATGCGTAGGGATAGCATGCGGCGGGTTCCTATTCGTCCAGATACGCGAATGCTTCAGAGCCATTTTCCGAAGCGGCGATGACCGCTGCATCAAGGGCGCGGTGAACCAAGGTGGTCCCGTCTTCGCCTTCCCTGTTCAGTTCCATGACTAGATCGGGTGCCAGTTGATCGAAGTCTAAATCGCCGTCATCTTCGACGCCGCATTGGTCAAGGCCCTGAAATGCAGCGCCCCCAAGCTCTGAAGTCTTCACTCGGATGACGATTTCGTCGCCTTCTATTCTTGCGTGATCCATGTCTTTTCCTTGTCTGCTCAGCTATGCGGGCTGGCGATGCGGCCTGCCCATGCGTCGAATTCAGTACGGAGTATCTGGAACCGGGCCTGTGCCTTGGCGTATGTCGCTAGCTCGCGGCGGCTTTTGACCTGACAGGTTTGCCGCAGGTATTCGGCGGCAGCGCTCGGGCTGAATGCTTCGGTGGGTGCGCCTGAGCGGATGGCAGCGAAGCGTTGAAACTGCGGGTCATTGCACAGGATGCCTGCCTGCTGTGCTGGCGGCAGATCGGCAAACGGGGTGCGGCGTGCGTGGAAGCTCATGCGACACCTGCCTTGTCCATCAGGTGGCCACAGTTGGCGCTGGCCAGTGCTGCGGCTACAGGTGGCGACACACTGTTGCCGCACATACGGGTCTGCTCTTTCTTCGTCATTGCAGAACCGTCAGCGCCCTGATCGATAATGTAGCTGTCGGGGAAGCCCTGCGCCCGAAATTGTTCTCGGGCGGTCAGCATGCGCATGCAGATGTCGGTGATCGCGTAGGTTGCTCCGTTGATTTCGACTGTCACCAAACCAAAACGGTCCTTGGTGGTCAGGGTGTGCAACGGTTCGTTGGCAACCTGGCCTTCGCCTGTGCCGTAGTATTTGTGCAGGAATGCCGCGACCAAGGCCCCGTGGCCGCCGCCTGCGCAGATTGTCGGATGCGGTTCGTTCAGATCGCGGGCGCTGCGCTGGGTGCCGTGCATATTCATCAGGTGCGCAGCAACGATCTGCTGTTGTGCGCCGGTCGTGGTCAGCGTGGACACAGGCGCGGTCGCTGGCCTGCCGGACAGGTTCGTGTTGTTCGGCCCGGCATTGTGTTGGGCAAGGAACGCTGAAACCAGCGCCATACCGCCACTGGCCGTCACGGTGTTTAGGGGGTCGGTTGCCGGGTATTCGCGGCGGCCGCCACTGTCACCGTGATTGACCGACACCAGCGCCGCTGTTGCCAGAGCGTGCTTGGCACCGCCAGCGACCATAGTTCCGATTGGTTTGTCCAAGCCGGGCACGCGCGGGGCCTGACCTGGCCGTTCCCCGTAGCCGGTTTGAATCAAGGTCGGCACCACCAGTGCATTCTGATCTTTGATGCTGGCGGTGACGGTGTGCAGCGGGTCGGTCGCCGACCGGCTTGCACCGCCGTGTTGGCCATAGGTGACGAAGAAAGGATCTTTCGCGTCGATCACATAGCGCTGCACGCCGCGTGCGATGCGCTTCAAGGTGTTCTCGGCTAGTGGGCGCTTGGGTGGGTTCTGGCCGTTGGCCTTGCCCCATTCCTTGGCCTGTTCCGGCGTCAGAAATATGGATGGACACGGGATTGACCAGTCAATGATTTCCGCCGCTGTGCGCCATGGTTTCAGCTTACCAGTCTTCACTGCACGGCTGTTCGGGTCGCCGTGGGTTGGGGCGGGCCAAGCAATTGGGCGACCATCGCGGCGCGCAACCATAAAGAACCGCTTGCGGATCGTGGGTGCGCCATAGTCGCAAGCGCGCAGCTCGCGCCACTGGACCTTGTAGCCCGCTTTGCGCAGGCGTTTGACCCAGAGGTCATAGGTTGTGCCTTCAAGCCCGCTGATGGGCTTTCCAGCATCGCAGATCGGTCCCCATGTGCGGAACTCTTCCACGTTTTCCAGCAGGATCACGTCAGGCTTGGCCTGTTCGGCCCATTTGACAACCACCCATGCCAGATCGCGAATGTTGCGGTCCCGAGGTGCGCCACCTTTGGCCTTGCTGAAATGCTTGCAGTCCGGGCTGGCCCATAGCAGGCCGACATGACGGCCCTGCGTTACGTTTAGCGGTTCTACGTCCCAGATATTGCTGTCCAGGTGGATCGTATCCGGGTGGTTGGCCTCATGCATGGACAGGGCGCGAGGGTCGTGGTTGATCGCGACATCAGGGCTGCGGTCCAGCGCCATTTCAATGCCGGTGCTGGCACCGCCGCCACCGGCAAAGCTGTCGATGATCATGGGGCGGTTCATTTGCCGCCCAGTCCTTTACCCGTGCCGCGCAGAACGCAGTACGTGATGGCGCTGCCGCTGAGAAAGGCGAGAATAAGTGCGATGTAAATAATCATGATACAGTCTCCGTTTGGGTTGAAATTCCAGCCACGGGATTGGTTTGCGCGGGCGGGCCTTGGTAACCGTGAGTGGCTATTGAGCGCAGTCCCGTGGCGGGCGTGACCCGCCGACGAATTGGGGAAAAGAGGCCGGAGGCGGCGAGCAGCTCGCCCCCGGCCAAGTGACCGGCCATACAGGTGCCGGTGTGGGAGAAAACGGATTGGGTGGTCATCGGTCAGACCCGGCCCAATGTCGCGCGCAGGTTAGCGATTTCTTCGTGATGGTTGCGCGGGGTTGGAAAGGGCGTGGTCAGAACGGGTGATTTCAGCGAAGTCATGCCGCGGCACTGCCGGTGTGCGGCCTTGGTCCAGTTGCGAATGGCCTCTTCCTCGGATGTGCCCATGGCACTGATGCCGTGCAGGGCGATTTCCATCACGTGGCTGGCCCATGTGTCATCGTTCGGCGGCATCACATAGGTGCCCCCGGTTTCGATCACCTCGTTTGCGATGGCGTCTTTGCGGCCTTCGCTGTCGAGACATTCGAGGTTGACCAGAAAAGATGTCAGGCGGTCGTGAAGCTGTGCCATCATTTCGAGCCTTTCCGTTGGTCTTCCAGATGCTCTTCCAGCCGCGTGGCGAGTATCTGGATCGCCGCAGCTGCATTCTCAATCGGGACTTCCCGCGCGAAATGGATGGCGTTCATCCAGTGTGATGCGGTGGGTTTGCCTGCGGCTGGCGGCGTGGTTCCCTCGGCCCCTTCGGTCAGATCAGCCAGCTGTTTGGAAACGGGTTCCAGCAGTGCCGCCCAATCGTTAGGCGTGGCCGCGTTGGCCTTGGCTGAGGTTTCAAGATGCCCGAACAGCTCAAGCATCTTGGTTACGCGCCCGTAGTTGGTGGGGGTGAAGAAATTGCTCATGCTGCGGCCCTCGAAACTGCGAAGAATGCCCGCGCTAGGATTTGTTGATCGTGGGCGAAACCAGCGCGGTCAGCGTCCTGCGCGTGGCGGCACAACATGTCTGCGGTTCTGCGAAGTTGGGTTCGCCGGGTCCATTTTTTGCGTTGTGCTGTCATGCCGTTACGGACGGCGCAAATTGTCAGGTACTCATGCTTGCGCGCCTCAAGGCTTCCTTTGAGACCCTTGGGGATGCAGATTTTTTGAACTGGCCGCTTCATGCCGCCCCCTTTCCACGCAATGCGTCGATCAGGATCAGGGGGGCAGGGCCGGTGTGGTTGATGGAAGCGGCGTGGGCGCGCACCTTGGAGCGGATGCGGCTTACTTGCGGATCTTCGTTCCGGTTTGCGGTCGCGGTTTCATCTGTCCGCTGGTTATTGCTGTACTGCATAAACATGGCGTCCTCATTTCTGACGACGCCACACTATCATAAAACTTTATGATTGCAATACTAACTTTATGATTATCGCCCTAGTGGGTCATATAGCGGATTACGCAACAGGGTTCCCCGCCCGCTGAAACCATTGGTCCAGCAGCTGAGACATCAAACCCCCACTTGGGCAGAAACCTAAGAAACATTGGGTTCATCAACCCAAGGATTTCTTTGATGCCATTCTCTCGGGCGAATTCCACAGCGGCTTCGCACACTTTCTTGAGGATCAAGTTGCGGTCACGTTTTGGCAGATCGGCGACAGCAAATCGGGTGGCTTCCCAGACATCCGCTTGAACGGGTGGCTCTGCGATCACATCCTTTGGCAGCCCGTCGATGATCCCGCGCGCAGCATCGCGGATCATGTAGCTGTAGCCCGTTTTGAGCTGGCTGGTGGTTGGAAGTAAGCGGGTGCATCCAACAACCCGGCGTTGTTCGTCGTACACTACAATGTAGTACGATAGTGGGTTGTCATATTGATCTACTTCGATGTCACCAAAGTCATCTAGGTCCCAGCCCATATGATCAACAAACAGCTGCTTGCGCATCGCAAACATCTGGTAAAGCATTTCTTGGTCGGTGTTTGGATCGTAATTCTTCAATACTGCCGAATTCAGTTTCATAGCCCCATATCCCTTGCAGACATGGGGCTGACGTTACTTCGGCAAATTAATTGCGACAACCAGAGCTTGAGCTTGACGCGCTTATTTAGAGACCAGCGCGCCCCACTTTTCTATTGAGTAGGCGTTCACGGCAGAGTTCCATTGCCTGACATCCAGCGTTTCGCAAACCCGGCTTTTGAGCCGCGCAACCGCTGTTTCCGTAATGCCCATTTCGGCGGCGATCTGGGCAACGGCATAGCCAAAGTCAGCCAATTCCAGCACTTCCAGCTGCCGATCCGTCAGCAGTTGAAGCCGTTCGATCATGGCGAAGCGGTGTGCAAGCTGCGCTGCATCAGCTAGGGCCTTTTGAGTAAGGGGTGAAGTCGGGTTATCTACTTGTGCGCCAAGTATCAAAGTATTGCCTCCATACGGGGTCGCATAAACAATATTGGCATCAGCCCCATGGGCGCGGGCCTCTTCATAGAAGTCGCTGTGGGTGTCTGGGCCTACCAAGGGTACGGGGCGGCGGAGCATCAGGCTTTTATGGGCCAGCTTCGCAACCGGGTCGTCTTTATACCATTGGTGTTCCAAATATTTTTCAACCCAGTCGGTTGAATATGTTGAATGGACGATGCCTGGCCGAAAGGGGTTGCTTCCGGCGTTCAAGGCAAATTGATGGGCAACTGGGCCTATTGCAGACAAGACATTCATGCGCGCACTCTGTCATAAAAAATTATGATTAGCAATATACCTATTATTAAAACGGATACAATTACGGGAATTACCGTATGGACGCCGGTTAATTGGGCGATTAACCACATGGGTGAGCAGAATTCCACCTACGCAAGCGTGGGTTTACATTGCAGGGATTAAGTCATTGCCCAAGCATCAGAATGAGACTTTGCGCGAGCCGGTAGCGAGCCTAACCGATTCGGAGTGTCTTGAAGCGTTTGAGATTATTTTTTGTTTAAGAAGCGGACTTCCAGTTCCTGAATCAGTTGGCGCTGAATCTCAGGGTCCAATTGGTCAATCACCTTCTGCAACCGAATAGCTGGATCGTTCAACGGATCATCGGTATCTAGCTGATTTATTGAGGTTAGGCCAAAATAGGGCAGAACCTTGTCCACAGACTTAGGCGACATCGTAGGGGTGCTGCCGTTTAGAAATTTTGTCAGCGTGTTTTCGGATAGCGATACGCTCCGCGCCACTTGTGTGGCGGTGGTGTCCAGCGCGGCTATCATGATGCGCATATTTCTGCGGCGACGGTCCCACATCTGAACTTCTTCGTATGTCAGTTTGTGCATCGGTGCCGGTTTCCTGATCGCGTGAGTGTCCTTACTTTTAACGTCAATCATATAAATTTGTGAAGGTACAAGATTCTAAACACCCTCTAGGTTGTATCACAGAATTGCCTATTGACTATCGCTTGTCCCTATATCATAAAACTTTATGATATTGAGCATAACTTGGTGACAAAGTGGCCAAAGAGCAGGCGAAATACTCAACCATCCCAACCTCTCAAGTGTTCAGGGCTTGGGCGCAGTTTGCAATCAGAAAGCTGCAGCTGCCCTACTCTGGTTTGATGAGGGATGACAGGCCGTCATCAAAGAACCGCGCCCGGTCGGGCATGGACGCCAAATACATCAGGTTGGATTTCGCCCACGAGTTAGAGGGCGAATTGTTTCAGCATAGCGAGCGGCTTGGCGTCGATATCGGCACTTGGCGCGACTTCGATCCTGAGCGGGTAAAGCGCTGATGGTTGGTCGAGCTGGGAACCGGCATTCCAAGGTCAAACGGGGGTGCTGCGCATGCTGAAATTCGTCAGTGAAGTGACCGTCAGCGCCCCTCACCTGATCGCAGTTTCAAATGAGATTGCCCGGCGCATAGACGCAGCTGCGGATGTGCCGGGCTTTGTTCTTCGCGACTATCGCGCGTTTCTGTCGCGACCTGTCGATTTCTTTCTATTCGAAGCTGCGGTGGCGGGCGGGTCGGTTAGCGTTACGGCGCAGCCTGACGCGCGCCTGAGGCGGCTTTTGTCTTTCTCTGGGGGTGTGAAGTGAACGCTTTTGTTAGGCCTGTTGTGCCAGTTCAGGATGTGCAGGCAGAGCGCTGCCGAAGGCTGTTCTGCCATCTGATTGAAACCTTATTCAAAGACGCGACTGATGAGGCAAAAGAGGGTTCGCTTGATCAGCATGAATCGCGCATGTTTATGGGTTCCAGCCGGTTCTATTGGTTCTGTTCTCTGGCGGGCGTTGATGGCGATTACATCATGCGGGGATATCGCGCAAAGATGGCTGAACTGGGCGAGGCTGTCTGATGGGCATCAAGCGCAAAGAGGTCATTGGCAACTGTCAGCTGGTCCTTGGGGATTGTCTGGATGTGCTGCCCTATTATCGGGGCTATGCCGACATGATCTTTTGCGATGTGGCCTATGAGCTTTCCAGCGGTGGCAATGCCCATCAGTCGATGGGTGGTATCTTTGCCAAGGATCAGTACGCCAACGATGGCAAGCTGATGGAATACCCGGATTGGGAAGAGTTGGGCGGGCCGTTTTTCCGGGCCTGCAAGCCTGATGCTGACGCCTACATTATGGCGAATGATAAAAACTTGTTTCGGGCGGGTTTGGCATTTGAGGGCGCGGGCTGGAAGTTCCACAACTTGCTTTATTGGAACAAGGTGCGCGCCACCCGAAACCGTTGGTATATGAAGGATACCGAATTCACCATGTATCTGTGGAAGGGCAAGGCCGATCCGCAGGGCATCAACAATTGTGGATCAAAGCAATCCTTCACCCTGAATGCGCCCAAGATCACAGAACACCCGACTGAAAAGCCGGTTGAGTTGGGCGAACACTACATCCTGAATTCGACGCAACCCGGTGATACCGTGCTTGATCCTATGATGGGGTCAGGGTCCGCCATGGTGGCCGCTGTACGCACAGGGCGCGCAGGCATTGGTATTGAGCTTTCAGAGAAATGGTTCGATGTGGCCTGTTATCGGGTTGCCGCTGCGTTTGAAGCGCGGAAAAACGCCCCTTCAATATTAGCGCCTCAGAGCGCTGTTAAGGGGGGTTTGCGGGCATGACCCTTCTGCTATCCCCTTCCGCAAATGCAGTGGCACCGCATAGTCAGCCCGAAGATTTGCTGACCTTTGCCCATGGTGAGCTGGTCAAATGGACCCCATGGGATAAGGGCGTTTGCTTCAATCCCGGATGCGGACGCGTCTTCAATCCCAGCCGGGATTGGCAAATCTACTGCTGCCCGCAATGCCAATCCACAGGCAAGGCAGAAATGCGCAAATGGGGTCATCGCATGGCCCTTTCGGCGCTGGTGTGGCGCATCGGGAAACATGAACAGACCGATGAGGCGGAGCGTGCAGCGGTGCGCGCGGCGCGGCGTCATTTCACATACATTCAGTCGGCATGGCTGGCTGATCGGCAGGCAAGAGCGAGCGAGGTGATCCTATGAGAATTCAAATGCAGACCCCCATCAGTCAGTTGGTGGATGGTGGTCACTATTGGGCCAAGTTGCAGGAATGCGATTGGGGTGTTTGGCAGTTTCGTGGTGGCCATCTGTGCGACAACCATGGTGCGGTCCACTTGCTAGAGCGCTTCGATCAGATCGGGACGCGGGTCTATACCCCGGAAGAGGTTGATGCGCAGGATCAAGAGTTGGCGCGTATGCGTGGCTGGATGTCGGCCATCTCGGTCGAAACCGCCTATGCCGCCGACACGCTGGAAGAGGCCACCGACGCTATGGCCACGGTTACGCAGATGGCGGACATGGCGCTTGAGGGTGCGGACGTACCTGCAACCGGGCAGTTGGCCGTGTCAGAACGCCCGGCTGTTCTACGTGCCCTGGCAGAGCGTAAACGGCAACAGACCGTCGAGGGTTGGACGCCCGAACATGACGATCAGTACACCAACGGTCAGTTGGCGCTTGCCGCGTGTGCCTACATCGAGGGCAACCCTGTTTGGTGGCCGGTCGATTTTGATCCGGCGATGCTCAAACTGAGCACCAGAGAGCGCGACTTGGAAAAGGGTATCGCCCTGGCGGTTGCTGAGCTTGAGCGCATCGACCGCGCCGCTGACGGGGCGGCTGGGGGTGACGCATGAGCGTTCAGGAAACCATCTACTATGCGGATCAGTGGATGTGCGAAATCCCCGGCGTGGCGGGTAGCTTGCCGGAGGTTGCAAAGCAGCTCTATGAGGGCGTTCTGTCGATGTCCAACGAGGGTGCATGGGATGTCGAGCCACAGTCCCTGGGTTCGCGTTTTGAGGCTTCGGCGGTAACATACATTTGGGTCACTTGCCCACGTGTTGGCGAAGAATACACAGTACCCGACGATCTGCTTGGTGATCCGCACGCAGTGACCTTTGGTGAGGGCAAGGGCTGGAACCCTGACATGATCGTATCCGACGTTCTGGACGCGCGGCGCATGCTGGGTGATCGCGGCACGGATGATGTTGAATACCTCGTTTGCACGGCTTCCCATGTTCGTGGCGAACTTGTTTTGGGTGATGGGCCAGTAGTGACATTCGAGCCAGAAAGCGAGGTGTCCAATGCCTGACATGTGGCCCTTGAAGCGAGGCGAAACGCTATCCAACCACGATTGGTTTCCCTTCCATGGGCATCGATTCCTGCTGTCCTCGTTCGTCAAGCGTGCAGTGATGGAAGATCGCCGCGCTGACATTGGTACTGCCGTGATGCTGTGGTCAGAGGCCATGCGCGAAGACCCGGCTGGCACGCTGCCGACTTGCGATATTGAACTGGCCTATTTGGCCAAGTTTCCGACTGTAGATGACTGGTTGGTTGTGCGTGACGGTGTGATGCACGGCTGGACAGAGGTTCACGTTGAAGATGAGCAAACGGGCGAAGTGATAACCCGTTTTGGGCATCCCGGTTTCATGGAAAAAGTTGTGCTGGATATGCACAAGCGCAAGGTTGGCAGGGATGCCGCGCGAGAGGCGGGCAATCTGTCTGTCAAGAAGAGCCGGATTCGCAAGAAGATGGAACTCTTGCAGGTCGAAGAGCATATCGTGGCCGATGACCGCGCCATTGAGGCGTTGGCAGAACACTTCACGCATTCGGACCTGTTCATCACCAAAGAGAACGTGCGCACGGCGATGATCGATGTGTTGGGGTACACCGGGCAGGTGCGAAAGTTTCCGACTGCGGCGGCACGGTCGGACGGGTGAAATCTTACTGAAATGCGGTGAAAGGCAAGTGAAAGATTTCAGTCAATTTCAGTGAAACAGGTGAAATTGCCCTACAGGACAACACCGTACATCACAGGAAAATATATCAAACCTTTCCTGTAGGGCGCACCACAACCAACGACGCGACAGCGGGCGTGTCGGATTTGCTTAGAAAAGAGAGGTAGCGATGGACAGTGCAGAGCAGGCAAGGGGCGAAAAGCAGGTGATGGATTTGCTGATTGATCCTTTACTGGCACGTGGCTTGGGAAGGCCGCGCGGTTTCACGAAGCAGGCCGATTTTCAGGTGATGGTGGCAAAGACGCTGTGCCCCAAGCTGGCCTATATGTCGCCGGTCAATCTGGCGGCGCTGGAAGAAGAGATATCGATAAGACCTGCCGGAAAGGCGGGCGACCAAATCTGGATACCAAATGAAATCCTGCGCCGGGCCGCTGAAATGCAGCCGCCGGGCGATGAAGCTTCGCCGTTGTTGCGTGCCGTGTTCGCTGCGACGTTGGGTGCCGACGCCTTGGCCGGTGATTGGGCACCGGAATTGCGGCGCTTTCTAAAGGGCAAAGATCGACGTTGGCCAACCGCGCATGATGTGTCGAAGATCAAGAGCGAAGCGGCCAGCGCTCGGGAAAGGGCTGATGATATTCGGGCGCGTCAGTCTGGCGATGGTTTCGTATCGGACGTTGAGGCGAATTGGTTGGCCTCGCGGGATGCGGCTCGCATCAAGTGTGAACACGTTCGGTCTCTGGAACTTGGGGGTGAAGGCAAATGATGCATGATCGCCATATTCAGGGCGCGCGCGTAGGTGCGCCCATCGTATCCCGCGCAGGCAAAACGGAGATTGGAATCAAGGCGCTGTTGGAATGGGCGTTTCAGCGTGAGCTGGCCAGTCTGGATTTCGATGAAATCGGGGAGGTCGCCGGATATGTTGCGGGCAGTGACTCGGCCTATCAGGTATTGCGACAGGGCTTGCTTGGGTGTCGGGTGCAGGGCGGCGGGCGGTCTTTGCCTCATCATGACGCTGAAATCGTGGCATCGACAGTTGCGGCCTTGCCGGACTATTGCGGTGGTCGCCGCATGGCCGTTTCGATTGCAGAGATGGCGCGGGCCGGTCAGGTCCCCGACTGGATGCCCGATGCGCAGCCAAGGGTTTACCCGGTCGATACGCATACGAACCGGCACGGTACGCGGGCAAAGACTGATGATGCTTCCAAGCTGGGTGGCAATGGCTGGCCAGCCCAGCCCCGGCGCAACCGAAAGGGCGTGGTCGTTCACGACAAGGTGGAATACTGCCCTTGCGTTATTCGTCCGACCGTCGATGTCGTGGCGCGGTCGCGCCGTGGCTATCTGGCTTGGTATGGGGCGCTGTTGGATCTACGGGCGGCATTGCAAATCTCTCATTTGACCTCGTTTGTGGTCACTGACGACATGCCGCCCCGGACACCGTGGGCAAAAACCGCTTGACGAAACTCTAGCCCTGTTGACATAGTGCAGTCACCAAACGTGCGCCCGAAGCGGAACC
Organism: Ruegeria sp. G10; assembly: GCF_056533645.1. Classification (NCBI taxonomy): domain Bacteria; kingdom Pseudomonadati; phylum Pseudomonadota; class Alphaproteobacteria; order Rhodobacterales; family Roseobacteraceae; genus Ruegeria; species Ruegeria sp. G10. The sequence continues at coordinate 587,647 of NZ_JBQFOQ010000001.1, forward strand.
CCCGCTCCGGGCGTTTCTCGTTTCGAGGGGGCTACCATGCACCGGCTGGGGTAATTCCCGGCAACCAATACCTCGGGCGCGCCCGCCGACTGGCGCGACAGCACAGACCAACTGCGGCGGCGGGGCGGTTGGTTTTCTCTTTCCGAATGAGGGCAGTTATGACCGCACAGGCACTTCAAGTGATTTCCGCATCGGGGCTCAATGCCGCATTGGCCGCAGCGGGTGCGCAGGACACCGTTGAGGGCGCGGGTTCGGATCGTGTCTTTCTGTTGGTAAACAATGGCGGCGGCGGATCGATCAACGTGACCATCGCAGCGGTGCGCGCGTCGGTTGCCGTGCCTGGCGTGGGCAACGTAGCGGTCCCTGATATTGTCGTGGCCGTGCCAGCGAGTGAAGAGCGCATGATTGGGCCGATCAACAGCGCGTACACTGACGCGGATGGGACAATCACAATCGACTATTCCGACAACACGTCGGTCACGGTCGCAGCGCTGAAGCTGGGTAAGGCCACCTGATCCATGAAGCTTGACGCTCGGCTTCATCAGGCGGACCTGAAATCCGTTCTGGCCAACCTGAAAGATGTCGAGCGCAATCAAATCCCCTTTGCATCGTCGCTCGCCCTGAACTGGACCGGCGAAGAGGTGTTGTCCGAAAACCAAGAGCTTATGCGGAAGGTGTTTGATCGCCCGGTGCGTTGGACACTCAACGCCTTCTTCCTTCGTCGGTCGAGCAAGAAAAAGCTATCGGCATCTGTTGAGCGTAAGACCTTGCCGGGTAGCAAGTTCTATCTGGAAGTCGAAAGCGAGGGTGGCGCGCGTAGGCGCACCGGCATTGAAAGCCTTATCAGTCAGACGGTGAAGACCGATGACACGATTAGGGCAGTTCTGCCGACACGGAACACCAAGCGGAACGCGGCGGGCAATGTCACGCCTGCACAAATGAACCGCATCCTATCCGGCATCAAGGCGCAGGGCGGCAATGCGCGGGCCTCTGCATCACAGGGTCGCGGTCGCAAGCGTGTGGGATACTTCGTTCCTCAATCCGGTTCGAGACTGACGCCGGGTGTTTATGAACGAAAGGCCAAGGGAATTCGCAAGGTGCTTGCGTTCACAGACAAAGCGCCCCGCTACAAGAAGCGGTTCCCGATGGAAGAGCGCGGTCGGCAGGTCGCCGCACGGGCGTTTCCCGGAAATATGCGTCGGGCACTGAACGTGGCGCTCAAGTCCCGGAAAAGATAGCGCGGGTCCTTCCCGGAAACATGCCGCACGCGGGTTATTCGCACCCCGGTTTGTGCGGGTTTTTTGAAATTCCCGAACTGCGAGAGGGGGTTGTTGTTGGGGTTGTCATGACGGATGAACCGAACCTGAAGCTGTTGGACGTGGATGTATCGCCGGGATTGCAGGCGATGATAGATCGGTTCCCGCTGCCCGATGGGGTTGAGGATGCCGATGTGACAATTGAAGGTGCAGCTCAGGCACTTGGGGTCACCGTGAACACCGTCAGCAAATGGCTGAAGGCTTCCGAACCGGACACCGAACCTTTCCCGGCGGTTGAGCGCGGTGGCATGGGCAAGGCATACGTCCTGAGACTGAGCCATGTCTACGCTTGGAAGATGGCGCGGGACGCGGATACGGCTAGTCGTGACCAGCACAGCCGGGCTCAGGTTGAAAAGCTTCAGGCGAGTTTCCTGAACCTCGACATCGACCCCAGCCAAGAGACGCTTAGCCACAAAGATCGCAAGGCGCTGGCCGAGGCTGACTTTGCGTATTCTCGGGCGGCGCAGGCGCGTCGGCAATTGGTGCGTCTGGATGAGGTTACCGACCTGATGGAATCCATCCTCATGATCGTGCGCGATGCCATCGAAGGGATGCCAGATAGGCTGGAACGCGAACTAAGTCTGCAGCCGGAAGAGGTAATTTTGGTGGACCGTCTTGGTAAAGATATTCTGAAAAAGTTGTCGGATCAGATCGAACGGGCCGAACTTGAAGAGCGCGACCTGGCGGATGTGGAAGTAAGCAACAGGCTGTTAATCTGATGGTGATGATCGATCCGGGCTTCGAGCCTCTTCCGCCTTACTCTGATCCGAGAGTGGCGCTGAAAATGGCCCTACCCGCGCTTCGTCCTGCTGAGGATCTGAGCGTTACCGAGTCGGCGGAAAAATACATGAAGGTCCGTGTTGGAGATCAATGGCAGGACTTCCGGCGTGATGTGACGCCGTACATGATCGAACCGACCGACATGATTTCCAGCCGCGCATATCGCGGTTTGGCGTTCTGCGGCCCATCACAGTCTGGAAAGACCCAGATGCTTCAGTCTGCGCTTGCGTGGACAATCGCATCGAATCCGGGGCGCGTTGCATTGTTCCAGATGACTCGGGATGCCGCCGAGGGATTCGAGCGCGACAAGTTTTCGCCGATGATCCGGAACAGTCCGGAACTGGAAAAGCGCAAGGCCAGCGGCAGGGGTGCGGATAACCTGTTTCAAAAGCTGTATCAGGGCGGGACGCATATCACCTTGGACTGGCCCACAGTTACGAAGCTGTCGAGTTCGACCATTAGGTTGCTCTTGGCCACGGATTACGATCACTTTCCTGAATCCATCGGCGGGGAAGGTGATGCTTACACGATGATGCGCGCTCGGGCGCGCAGCTTCCGGTCACGGGGCATGGTGGTTGTGGAATCCAGCCCCGGCGCTCCGGTCAAAGACGAAAGCTGGCGTCCAAAAAGCGCACATGATTGTGTTCCGGTGAGCTATGGTGTGCTGTCGCTTTATCCGGAAGGAACGCGCGGGCGGTGGTATTGGCCCTGCCCGCATTGCGATGAGGTGTTTGAACCGACATTCAAGAAGCTGCGCTGGCCCGATAGTGATGATTTCGTTGAGGCCGGGGAAGCTGCTGAAATGCACTGTCCGCATTGTGGCGGGTTGTTCGGGCATCACTTGAAGCGCCAGTTGAATGATGCTGGCGAATGGCTGCACGAAACTGGTGACGGTGGTGTTGCGACCATCGACAGTGGCAATGTTCGCCGTACTGACCTGCTGAGCTATTGGCTCGACGGTGCTGCTGCGGCATTCGCAAGCTGGTCGGAACTGGTTGTTCAGGAACTTCAGGCGCGGGAAAAGTTTGAACGCACCGGGGATGAAGAGGCGCTTAAGACGGCTGCCAACACCGGCCAGGCGCAACCATACCTGCCGCGCGGCGCGACCAGCGAAAACGAGGTTACGCTTCAGGGTTTGAAGGACAAATCGCAGGGCATTGAAACACCCAAAGGTTTGGCCCCAAGCTGGACCCGCTATGTCACCTTGTCGGTGGACACTCAGGGCAACAGCTTCGATGTCGGGGCGACGGCTTGGGGAGAAGACGGGCGGCATCAGCCGATTGACCGATTTGAGATTATCCAGCCCCCTGAAGGGGCACCGATGGATGCAGGCGACAGGTCAATCAAGCCCTTTGAGATCGCGGAAGACTGGGCTGCGCTGGAGCCGCTGGCCAACATGGTTTGGCCGGTCGAGGGGGAAGATTACGGGCTTCGGGCCGTTGCCATTGCCGTGGACCTTCACGGCGGCGGATCTACGACAGAAAATGCTTATCGGTTTTACCGCAGCCGCCGGAAGGCGGGTCAAGGCAAACTCTGGTATCTGACCCGTGGTCATGGCGGGAAGCATCAGGACCGGGTTTGGCTACGTGCCCCGGAGCGCGTCAGTAAAAACGTAAAAGGGCGCAAAGTCGCTACGGATATCGAAATCCTGAACATGGCGACTGACCGTCTGAAAGACGCGGTGTCTACGTCGCTGATCATGGTCGAGGCGGGCCAAAACCAGTGTCTTGTGCCTGGCTGGATACCGGAGCCCAAGCTGGTGGAACTGACCGCCGAGCGGAGAACCGACAAGGGCTGGGAAAAACGACCGGGAATGGTCCGAAATGAGAGTTTCGACCATCTGGTGCAGGCCCGAGCGCTGCACATTCACCTGGGCGGCGAGAAAATCAACTGGTCATCGCCCAGCAACTGGGCGTGCCACGGGCTTGCTAACGTTAACGCCGCGCGCATTGACGTGGCAGACGGTGGCGAGACACCGGAGATTCAGGAAATCAAGCGGCCTGTGCGCCGTCGCAGAATTCCTAGCAAGCTTTTCTGAAGGAGGGCCAATGGCCTACACGCAGCAGGATCTGGACGCTCTCCAGAAAGCAATGGCGCGCGGCGCGAAGAAACTGAAAATGAACGGCGAAGAGGTCGAATTTCAGAGCCTTGCCGAAATGAGAAGCCTTGCCAGAGAGATCGAAAGGAAGCTTGGGCAGGGCTCCAAAAGTCGTGTTTCCCAAATCAACACGTCGAGCGGTTGGAGGTAATCCTTTGAGCAATCAGAAACCTGACGGGCGTTTGGCCCGCCTGTTGACGCGCCTGATTGAGCCGGTCTCACCGACGCTCGCGTTGTCCCGAGACAAAGCCATGGTTCAACGTCGCATGCTGACGATGATGGGCAATTACCAAGGCGCTGGACGTGGTGCACGTGGTAAGGATTTCCGCGTGAATTCTTCCGATGCGGTCGAGTCCATGCGCCATGACGCATCCCGGATGAGCTTCATCGCCCGCGATATGATCCGCAACAACCCACGCGCTGTGAAAGTTCGGCGTCAGTTGCGCAACGTGGTTGTGGGGGCCGGTATTCGGCCTTCGGTCCAGTGGCTGGGCGAAGACAGCGACCGTGGCAAACAGCGAAAGGCCAAGGTTGAAAAGCTGGTGCGTGATCATTGCGGAACTAAGGCGTTTGATGCGGATGGCCTGCTGAACCTCTACGGTCAGCAAGGTTTATCGTTTGGCTCGATTGTCGCGGATGGCGAGGTCCTGTTGCGCAGGCGGATGCGCAAAATCTCCGATGGGTTCCCTTTGAATTTTCAGGTGCAGGTGCTGGAGCCGGACTTTCTCGATAAGCGTGTTGACGGGAAGTTGTCGAATGGAAACACGGCGATTCAGGGGATCGAGTTCAACAGGATTGGCCAAAGGGTGGCGTACCACCTGTACCGCGCCCATCCCGGCAGCAACCTTCACCTTCTGCAAAGCTCGACGCGGGTTGATGCACGCAACATCATTCACGCCTTTTCGGTAGACCGCCCCGGTCAACAGCGTGGGGTGAGCTGGTTCGCGCCGGTGATAACCCTGCTGCACGAATTGCAGAAGTATCAGGACGGTCAGGTCAAGCGGCAAGAGATTGCGGCCATGTTTGCGGCTGTATTCCAAAGCAGTACGGCGGGTGCCGACATGGAAAAGGATCTCGCCGAACTGTCACCGGGTTCGTTGCTGGAGATTGGCAGTGACGAAAACATAACCTTCAGCGACCCGCCGAAGGTTGACGGGTACGAAGCGTTCATGCGTGTCACGGATCGCGTCATAGCTGCCGGTATGGGGCTGACCTATGAGGGCTATACCGGGGACTACACCGGCGTGAACTATTCGTCGGCTCGAATGGGGCGCATGGACACAGACCCGAACGTGCGCGACTGGCAGCAAAACTTGATGATCGCACAGATTTGCCATGGCGTCTCGGCATGGGTGCAGGAAGCGATTGATGATGTCGCTGATATAGCTCCTGATGAATACGAGATTTCTTGGACGCCACCGGCCCGGCCTGTTGTGGACCCAACCAAAGACTACACCGCAAACGAAGCCGCCATGAGGTCGGGGCAGAAGTCCCGCCGTCAAGCCATTCGGGAAGCTGGCGAGGACCCGACGCGGGTAGAGGCCGAAATCGCCGAAGAGCGAAAGTGGGAATCCGACAACTCAGTCGTTCTGACAAGCAATTCCGGTGCTGAAACCGGGTCAACCGGAAGCAAAGGAGATGAGAATGAAGACGGGTGAAATGGTGAACATCGCATCGCGGGCGTTCAACACGCCACTATTTCTGGATGCGCGCAAAGCCACTGTGATCGCACAGCAGATGGGGCAGCGGTTTCTTGGACTAGGTGACGGTGCGCTTGAGATTGCCAACCCGGTTGAAGGTGATGCAGCGGCATTGACTGTTCGCCGCCCGTTGGCTGGGTCGATGGTCGGGGATGAACTGTTCCGTTCCGTGAAAAAGCGCGGCGGTGGTTATTCCAACATCATGGGGGCTGCGGTCATCAAAGTTTCGGGGACTCTGGTGCGCCGAGGGTCTTATGTTGGCGAGAGTTCCGGCACCACCAGCTATGAGGGCTTGAGCGCCCAGATACGCGCAGCCGCTGAAGACGACGAAGTGCGCGCCATTGCTTTGGAGATTGACAGTTTTGGCGGCGAAGCTGCGGGCATGTTTGACCTATGCGCCCAGATCAGAGAGGCGCGCAAGTCTAAGCCCGTCCACGCCTTCTTGGCTGAATACGCCCAGTCGGCAGCATATGGCATCGCAGCGCAAGCTGACACGATCACCATCCCGCCCTACGGTGAAGCCGGGTCCATCGGTGTTGTCATCATGCATGTGGATCATTCCGCGATGCTGGCCAATGAGGGTCGCAAGGTCACCCTGATCCATTCCGGTGCGCATAAGGTGGATGGCAACCCATTCGAGCCTTTGCCCGAACATGTTCACAAAGAACTTCAGCAGTCTGGCGATGAGATGTGGGTGCAGTTCGCCAATGAGGTTGCCGAGGGTCGTCGGGGAAAAATATCTGCCGAGGCCGCTCTGAAACTTGAGGCGCGCGTGTTGCGCGGTTCCGATGCAGTCAAAGCTGGTCTGGCAGATCAGGTGGCAGAGGCCCGAGTTGCCTTCAACGCGCTGGTGGCTTCGTTAAACCCAACTCCAACGGCCACGGTTCCAGTGCCAGCGGTGGCGGCTCAGGTGAAACTCGTGAATGTTCCAGCGTCTGCGGATCTTTCGAAGGCGCTGAATACACTTGGCGCGAAAGCTGCGCTCCAAAACGGCGCAATATCAATTTCGAGCAGCTCCGGCTGCAAAACCGGGGCACAGGCCCCTATCCAAGAGGAGGTTGTCATGAGCGACAACGACCAAACCCCGGTGGCCCCCGCGCAGCCGGAAACGCCGGTGACGGAGCCCAACACGGCCCCCGAAGCCCAAACCGCAGCAAACGCTGCCGCAGAAGAACGTCAGCGTGCAGCTAAGATCACCGAAAAGGTGGCCAAGGCCGGTCTGCCTGCCTCGTTTGCGCAGGAACTGATTGCGGGCGGTGTTCCGCTGGCTGATGCCTATGAGCAAATCCTGGACAAAAAAGCCGGTTCGGCGAATGACGGTGGCGACATCCTGAACACGGCTCCGGCCCGCGTGACGGGTGACGCGCGCGACCGCACCACTGAAGGCATGACCAAGGCCATTCTGGCCAAGGCCGGTCTGGACGGCGGCGAGCGTAATGAGTTCACCTCTATGAGCCTGCGGGAAATGGCCCGCTATTCGCTTCAGGCGCAGGGCATCGTCATTAAATCGGGTGGTGTCATGACGTTGGCAGCGGCGGCGTTTTCACCGGTTGCGGCATCCGGTGGTATGCACAGCACCAGCGATTTCACCAATATCCTGTCCAATGTCGCCGAAAAGTCGATGCTGAAAGGATTTGTTGAAGCGCCGGAAATCTTCGACCAGTTCACTTCGGTGGGCAACTTGGGCGACTTCAAGCCAACCACCCGCGTTGGTCTGGATCATTTCCCGTCGCTGGACAAGGTGGCCGAGGGTGCCGAGTTCAAGTACGGTAAGATGGGTGACCACGCTGAAACGGCGATTCTGGCGACTTATGGCAAACTGTTTGCGATTACCCGTCAGACGATCATCAATGATGACCTTGATGCATTCACCAAGATTCCGGCGCGGATGGGACGTGCTGCACGCCGCACCGTCGGTGATCTGGTCTTTGCCATCCTGAACAGCAACCCCCAGATGTCGGATGGCACCGCTCTGTTCCATGCTGATCACGGCAACCTTGCCGCTGCCGCTGGCGTCCCGTCAGAGGCTGCAATCAATGCTGGCATCACTGCTATGTCGCACCAGACAGTGCGCGGTGACACGAAGGTCAAGCTGAACATCTCGCCCAAGTTCCTGCTGGCACCTCCGAAGCATCGTTCGGTGACGTTGCAGTCGCTGAATTCGGAATATGCGCCGGATGACACGTCGAAGGCTGGCGCGGCCAAACAGCCGCGTGCATACAACACGGTGCGGGATGCCGCCGAACCACTGTTTGATGCGCGTGTTGCGGGCGATGCGTGGTTCCTGCTGGGTGACCCGGCCATGTATGACACCATTGAGGTGAGTTACCTTGATGGTGTCGATACGCCGTTCCTGGAGCAACAGGAAGGTTGGACCGTGGATGGCACCGAATTCAAGGTGCGCATCGATGCGGCTGCGACCGCGCTGGCTGAACAGGCGCTCTACAAAAACGCCGGTTCGTAACCCGAGCCTGAAAACTTGATGTGACGAATGGGCGGCCTGAGTGCCGCCCTTCGTCTTTTCCAGATGCCATTCCGGCTTCTGATGAGAGAACGGAGATATCCATGAAGAACTTTATTCAACAAGGTGCCATCGTCACTGTCGCAGCAGCAGCCGCAGTTGCCAGCGGCCAGGGTGTCAAAATTGGCATGCTGTTTGGTGTGGCGCAGGCGGATGCGGCAAACGGCGAAGATGTCTCGCTTGTGACCGAAGGTGTTGTTGAGCTGGCAAAGACCAGTGCGCAAGCCTGGGCGGTTGGCGATGCAATCTACTTCAACAACACGACCAAGCTGTGCACGACCGCGACCACTGCCGGTAACATCCATATCGGCACGGCTGTGGCAGTTGCTGCCAATCCGAGCGGGACCGGAATCGTGCGCCTGAATGGCGCTATGCCTGCGGCTGCGGTTTGACGCGGCTTTTTGATGGTGTCGCCGAACTTCTTACTGCGACGTTCGGCGACACAGTTCGCGTCCGCCCTGTGGGCGGCGCTTACACCGATATTCAGGCGGTGTTTCGGGATGCGGATATTCCCGTCTTGGCGGAAAACGGCGTTGAGGTGATCACGCCCTATCCGACACTGCGCGCCCACCGCGACGATGCCGAAGCCATCGTTCCTGACGGTGAGGTCATGCCGGGCAACGGAAAGACCTACCGTTGCGTTGCGAAGATGGACGGTGGAAGCCCCGACCCGCGCGGGTTGGTGACAATTCAATTGGAGCGTGTTTGATGTTCGTTGGAAAGGCAATCCGCCACGCCGCTGTTGAGCTTCTGGAAGCCGCCAACATCACGATTGCGGTGGCGGGTTCTGATACCGCTGTCACAATTGTAAAGAACCCGCCTGCGGGCAGTTGGGTGGATGAAAGCAAGCTTCCGGCTCTTTATCTCTTTCCGAGCGGCGAAGAGATCACGCCCTTTGCGCGGGGGAAGGATGACCGCACCCAGCAGTTGGAAATAATGCTTCAGGCCAAGGGGCCTGATGACGTTCTGGATCAACTGGACGATATGCAGCAGCAGCTTGAGGAAGTGATAGCTGCCAGCAACGGGCTTAACGGTTTGGTCCGGGAAATCAGGCCGATCAGGGCAAGAATTCATCAAGAACGCGGCGCTGTGGTTTTCGGCGCTCGTATCGTGACCTTCGACGTGAAGGTCAGCGTTGACCGGCGCAATCCGGTAGTCGCTCGCTGAGCGCCCATACCCACTGAAAATCCACGATAGGAGTTAGGATCATGACAAACGCCATTCTGGGCTATGATACCGCTTATGCCATTCATGATGGCGGCGACCCCGGCAGCTTCCAAGACATCGCCGAGGTGATGGAAATCACTCCGCCAAATGAGCAGGCGGACGATGTTGAGGCCACCCACTATAAGTCTCCGGGCAAGAAGCGGGAATACATCCAAGGGCTGACGGACCCTGGCGAAATGACGTTTGGCATCAACTGGATTCCGTCCGACGCCACCGATGTCATCATTCAGGGCCTGAAGGCGTCCGGAGAAAAGCGCGACCATCGCATTACCTGGCCGAATGGTGTCACCTGGACGTTCAACGGCTACATCAAGGGCTTTGAGCCCACTGCACCGATCGATGACCGCATGACCGCGACCGTCACCGTTCGCGTCAGCGGTTCCACCACAATCGCATAAGCGGGGATCGACCATTGGGTAACAAAGTAACTGGGCGTATTGGTGTTGATTTTAAGGGAAACCAGATCGAATTGGCCCTGACGTTCAACGCCATGTGTGAGCTTGAAGACGCATTTGATGCGGATATTCAAACCGTTTTGGCCAAGGTTGACGGTGACAATGCGCGTATGACCGATATCCGGCGCATTGTCTGGGCAATGATGCTTGATGCCAATCCCGGTGCAACAGAGGAACACGCGGGTGAGCTGATCAACGAGGTTGGTGTCAGGTCTCTGGGGGATGTCCTGCAGAGAGTGATCAACACCAGTTCGGTGGTTGGCAACGCCTCGGGAAACTGAGCGAGGGGGACGTTCATGAACGCCTGGACGTCCCCGCACTCTTCAAAGAATACGTGGCGTGCGGATTTGTCCCTGAGACGTTCTGGGGGCTTACGCCCCGCGAATATCTGCTTCGCATCGAGGGGTTCCAGCTTGGTGAAAATCGGCGTCGGGAATTCCAGAAATCTCTGGGGTGGTTCATCGCGGCGGGGCCAAGGTTCCGCAAATTTCCCTCACATGAGCAGTTTGTCGCGCCGCAAGGGTCGGTGCGATCCGGACCGCAGACTTGGGAGCAAATGCTTTCGGTGGCCAGAGCGTGGCACGCCCGGTTGAATAAGGAAGGTCAGACATGAGCAAAGAGGTTGGCAAGCTTCGCGTCAAACTTGGTCTTGATACGGCAGAGTTGCGTGCAGGGATGGCCACCGCACAAACGCGGTTAAAGGCCTTTGGCCGCAAGCTGGCAATTGCGGCTGCTGCATTTAGCACTGCTGCGGTTGCGGGCTTGTCCCTTGCGACAAAGCAGTCTTTCTCGACTATTGATGCGCAGTCGAAACTTGCGCAATCGCTCGGCACATCCACAAAATCCGTTCAGGTTCTTTCACGCGCGGCGGATCTCGCCGGTATTCCGATGGGGCAGCTTGAACAAGCGTCCCGCGATTTGACGAAACGGCTTTCCGAGGCGGCAACGGGCGGTGGTCCAGCGGAAAAGGTTCTCAAGCGGCTGAGTCTGAATGCATCAGAGCTTCTAAGTCTGCCGCTTGATAAGCGAATGTCGGTTGTGAATCAGGCTATCGAAGATTTTGTGCCGCCAGCCGAGCGCGCTGCCGTGCGGGCGAAGCTGTTTGGTGATCGCGCATTTGCTGCGATGTCCCGGCTGGATAGTTCGACACTGAAGCAGGCCGCGCAAGACATTGATGACTTTGGTGTTGGTGTTTCAGAGGTCGATGCGGACAACATAGAAAAGGCGAATGACGCGATTTCACGTCTGGGCCTGATCGGTCAGGGTGCCGCCAACCAGCTCGCCTCAGCGTTAGCCCCTGCAATCGTCGCGGTCGCAGACGGGCTGGCCGCGCTTTTCCGGGAAGGTGGGGCGGCAAACACGTTTCTCGACAAATTGCGTGAAAATCTTGGGCGCATCGCGAGTTACGCTGCTGCGGCTGCGGCTATGATAGCTGGTCGTTTGGTCGTTGGTGTTCTTGCCTCTGTGCGCGCCGTTGGCTTGCTGTCTGGGGCCTTGGTGATTTTGCGGGGCGCGCTGATTAGAACGGGTATTGGTGCGCTCATCGTCGCGGCAGGAGAGCTGATTTACCAGTTTTCCAAGCTGGTTTCTTCGGCTGGTGGCTTTGGTGAAGCCATGAAGCTGATGGGCGATGTTGCCAAGGAGGTCTGGGAACGTATCGGATTTATGGCCCAATCCTTCCGCTTGCGCTTTTCGGCGATGGTGGGTCGGATCAAGGGTATATGGGCCAATGGTATCGCATATTTGGCACAGAAGTGGGCAGACTTTGTTGGCTCTGTCGCCCCCGCGGTGAACCAGATCGCAGAGGCAACCGGCGCGGGATTCTCGATTGACGCAATGGGCGTTCAGGCTTGGGCCAGTGCAATGCAGCATGCCGCTGCGAATGCAGGCTCAGCAGCAGATTCCGCGTCATTGGCAGCAGACGCGATGAGCGCCTTAGCGGGTGGGCCGTTGCAGTCCATGCAGGCGCTTCGCGATACCGTGAAAGAAACTTCTGAAAGCACCAAGGAAATTGCTGAGGTGAAGTTTGATGATGTCACGGAGGAAGCCGATGCTGCCGGTAGCGCGATGGGCAAACTGGGCAAAAAGGCGAAAGAAACAAAGGACGAAGTGAAATCCGTTGGGCAGTCGATAAAGGAAACGCTCGCCGGAAGCCTGAAGAGTTCAATCCAAGGGCTTTTGGAGGGCACGAAGACGATAAAATCAGCACTGGCTGATATCGCCTCCAGTCTTGCGTCTCTGTTTATCAACAGATTTGCGACGTCATTTGTCGGTTCGATTTTTCCCGGAATTCCGGGCTTTGCTGACGGCACGAATTTTGCGCCGGGCGGTGTGGCGCTGGTCGGTGAGCGTGGGCCGGAACTGGTCAACTTGCCGCGTGGCAGTCAGGTTGTTCCCAATGATGAAATCGGCACGCAGATGTCAGGCGGTAATTTGAAAATCGTCAATGTCATGGATCCGACTATTGTGGGGGATTTCATGCAAACCGAGCCGTTTGAGCGGTTGTTGGTGAACAAGCTTTCTCAGTTGGGGGTCATCAATGCCTGATCTTTGGCCGTTTGTCCCGCGCGCCAACTCGAACGAAACGCTGTCCTTCAACACTGACATCCGGTTTCATCCAGACGGCGAAATGCGCGACAGCCTGGGAGCAATGCGGCAGAGGTTGGAGTTTGTTTTTCAGGTCGATGACGCCATGCGTGCCAGAATGGAAGAGTTGTTCCGGTCCAACCCGCTGGGCGAGTGGTTACTGCCGATTTGGCCGGAATGCACTTTGCTTTCTGATTCCATCGCGGCTGAGGAAACGACCGTATCGGCGAATACATCGGCGGATTACCGGGCCAACGAACAGGCGGTAGCGCACCAATCGGAAGACACCTTTGCGATCCTTGATGTAGACCAGGTGAATCTGGGTCTGCTGACGCTATCCAACCCCGTTGGGTTGGACCTGATCGGATCGACCACTGAGCCAATTGCCATTGCGCCACTTCGCACAGCTCTGATTGTCGGGGGGCTGCGCGAAACGCGCCGTTTCAAAGGGCTTACTGAATTCGCTGTTACCTTCGCCGTCCGGGACACCGCCGATATTTCGGTGGTTCAATATCCCCAGTACGCGGGTTTGCAGGTCCTGACGGACCCCAGTGTTTCGATTTCGCCCTTGAGTGGCAGTGTCGCGCAGGCCGCAAGCTATATCGAAAATGGGTTTGGTGATGTTGAGCCGGTTGCTACGCGCAGTTTTGTCGAAGGCGTTTCGTCAATCCGGTTTCAGGATAAGACGCCTGAAAAAAGATGGGGCAGAAAGCAATGGTTCGCATCGCTCAGAGGGCGTGACACTGCATTCTGGCTTCCAAGCTGGGCTGCCGATCTTGAGTTGGTGCAGGGCGTTGCTGCGGCTTCCAATTCTATCACCGTGAAGCCCGTTCTGCCGAATGTCGCGGATTACGTTGGACGGCACATCCTGATCGATGATGGCGGCTATTTGTATCGGGAGATAACATCCGTGGGCACAAGTGGGGCCAATCATAGGCTTTTCATCTCGCCGCTGGGCCGGGATGTGGCAAGCGCTGAGATATCTTTCATGAAAAAGGTGCGGCTGGATGCTGATAGTGTCGAGTTTCGGCAAACCGATGGACTGATCACGCGCATTGAATGCCCTGTGCGCGAGGTGCTGGCATGAGCTACGCTAACCTTCTGAGTTGGATCAGCGGTAAACGTCCATACTGGCTCTACCGCATCCAGCGTGGTTCGGATGTGGCTTACATGACCACACATCAGGGTGGTTACAACACTATTCCGGATTTCTTTGAGCACAGGGCGGCTGACATCTTTGCACCGCAAGATTTCTTCACTCAAGTCTGGAATTATACGCCGGGCATCAAACATAGCCGGATAAAGCAGACCCAAAAAATCAAGTCTGCAACGGTATCTGTTACGCTGCCCAGCACGCATGTCTTCGCCCGCAAGTTTCTCGATCCACTGGGTGTTCAGGAAACCTCTGTTCAAATCCTGCACGGGTTTGCAAACGACCCAGATCAGGAACGGGTGACCAGGTTCCGAGGTCGGGTGATCAGCACCAAGCCCACGCGCACAGAAATCACCCTAAGCTGCGAGAGTGATTTCACGGCCTTTCGCCGAAATGGGCTGTCGGTGGTGATGCAGCGTCCATGCCGGCATGTGCTTTATGGCACTGGCTGCAGCCTGAATATATCTGATTTCGAAACCGATGCGACGGCAACGGCGATAGACGGCACAGTTTTGACTGTGAGCGAAGCTTCTGCGCAATCCAGCGGGTGGTATTCCGGTGGTGTTGTCACCTTCAACGGCGCGCGTCAGATGATCGTCAGTCATGTCGGTCAATCGCTGGTGTTGCTTGCCCCGGTTTCGGGTCTGGCCGCTGAGATTGCCGCCAGCGGTTCGGCCTCTGTTCAGATCGCGCCGGGCTGTGATCTTTCCCGCCAGACCTGCAACGCCAAATTCAATAACATTCTTAACCATGGCGGGTTCCACAAAATGGGAAGCAGTCCCTTTGACGGTCGGAGTATCGCCTGATGTGGTTGAATTTGATCCTCGGGCTGGTTTTCAGCCTGGTCAGATTTTTTCTGACCCCGCGCCCCAAAAACCAGAGTCCGAAACCGGGGACGCTTGAGGATTTCGGAATCCGGAATCCGGATGAAGGAACGGTGGTTGTGAAAATCTACGGGTCCGCATGGATCAGCCCCAAACCGCACTGGGGTGGACACCTCCGCGTAGAGGCAATCAAGGAAAAGGGTGGCAAGAAATGACCCGCATCACTTTGGCTGATTTCCGAACATGCAAAATATGCCCCGACGCACGCACGGTCTTTTTTGAGCGCCACGGATTGAGCTGGCGAGATTTCAAGAGAAACGGCATCGACGTAGAGCAATTGCGTGCCACTGGTGATCAGTTGGACCGCATCGACGCTCTTGAGAGGGCAGCAAGAACACGCGAGGCACAAAGTGGGCGGCGGTAAGGACAAAGAACAGACTATCGGGCACAAGTATTTTCTGGGATTGCACCTGATCGTCGCGCAGAAAATTGACCAGATGCTGGCCCTGAAATTTGGCGACCGGATTGGGTGGCGTGGAACGGCTGCGGGCGGCAAGCAAATTGCGATCGACAAGCCAACGTTGTTTGGTGGAAAGGAGCGAGAGGGTGGTGTTTCTGGCCGAATTGACGTTCTAGATGGTAACCCTAACCAGCAACGGAATAGCTATCTGGTCAGTCGTTTTGGCTCATTGACGCCCGCTTATCGCGGCGTGGCGTCGTTGGTTTTTCGGCGGGTTTATCTTGGTAACAACCCGTACCTGAAAGATATCAAGGTGAAGGCTAAGTGCATCTCCGCACATGGCGGAAACTGGTATCCGGAGAAATCCCATATCAATCCGTCATTCCGCACCGAAGGAAACTCCATCTACATCGCAATGGATGTGTCCAAATCGATGGCCGGGACAAAGTTCGAAAACCAACGAGTGGCTGTGAAGGGATTTCTTCAGAGACTGAAAGGCACTCGCAACAATATTAAGATATTGACCTACGGGCGCGAGGCGGGTGCCTCCATTCAGAGGCTCAACGCCAGCACCGCAGACTATGACGCGCTCATTTCGTTCCTGGACGGCATCACGATAATGGACGGTATCGGCACTGACTACGATGCTGCTGTGTCCCAGGCTGCAAGTTTTTTTTCAGGGGCTGAGAATGGTGGAACCCAAAGCAACCTTGGTGGTTTGATATTTGGTGGGGTTATTCAGGCCATCCGTGGCGAAGGGGAGGCAAAAGAGATCCCGCGCCGGGTTATCCTCTTTCTGACCGATGGCGAGCCATTACCGGCCTCTGCTGCCGACGATGCTGTTAGCACATTGAACAACATCGAGGGCGTCGAGGTCTTTGCATTCAATATCGATCTGGCCGACACAACGTACACGGCATTGTTGGACAACACGCAGTCAGATGGCATACCTGTGGTATCGGGGGGCAATCCTAGTGCTTTACTGAACGCACTTGCTGGCGCGTTTTTGAGCCACGTAGATATGAATCCGGCGCATATCCTGCGGGACCTTGCTGTTGATGATACGTCTGGCGGTTTCGGTGCGGTCAACGAGGCAAATTTCAAAGCCGCCGCAGACGCGCTCTTTGATGAGGGCTTTGGTTTGTCGTTGGTGTGGGACGGCAGTAAGTCTCGTGATGCCTTCAAGCAAGAAGTCGAGCGTCATATTGACGGGCATATGTTCCAGAACCGGGAAACCGGGGAATGGGAAATCAAGCTGATCCGAAATGACTTTGATCCCGCGACTTTAACCAAATTTGGCGACGGTGGAATTGGGATAACGGAGTGGTTGGAGCCGAACCGTCCGGAAGCTTGGGAACTGCCAAACCAGATCACTGTGCCGTACACCAAACGCGGCACGGGCGATCTGGCGGCTGTTACACTGTCCAACACAGCCGCATTGCAGATTACGGGTGTAATCAACAATGAAGAGGTCGAATATCAGGGGATCACTGTGCATAGCCTTGCTGCGCGGGTCTGTCAGCGCGATTTGGTGGCGCGCACCACACCGTTGCTGACAGGTGGTTTCTGGGCCGAATATGCCCCTTCTGATATCAATCTTGGGACGCCCATTATTGTTGAAGAACAAGCGCTAGGGATTGATGCCACTGTTGTCCGGGTGGTGGATATCGAAGACAGCGACGGGCGAGATAATCGGGTTCTCATTCGGTTCAATGAAGACAAGTTTGCACTCAACGCCGAGCCGGTGGTTGTGGAAGAGACGCCAGAGGAAGAGGAGTCCGATGCCCAGCCGTCAGACGTAAGGTTGGCAGAAGAAATGCCCTACCTTTCTTTGGTCAACAGGTTTGGACAGAGTCCGTTGGACGCGGAATTAGTGGCCGAGCCGGATCTCGGCCAGTTTCATGCAGCAGGCAATCAGCCGACCGGCGCACATATCAGCGCGCAGGTAACAACGTCTCCAGACGCAGGTGTGACCTGGTATGATGTGAATGTGGTTCCCTTTGCCCCGGTTGCGACGTTGCAGACCAGCTTAAGTCGCGCAGCCGATGACCTGACAGCTGACATTGATGCAATTGATGATCTTGGCGTCATCGCGGCGGGTTCGCTCTGTAAAATCGGCTCGGAATATCTCCGGGTAGACGACATGTTGGTCAATGGTTCACGTGTCACCGTGACGTTTGGGCGGGGATGTCTCGACACGGTTCCAGAGCGTCACGCAGTGGGCGAAAAAGTCATCTTCTGGCAGGCTTTCGCGGAGAGTGATGACAGTCGTTATTTGGCTACCGAGTCGCTGGACGTGGTGCTTCGGCCAAAGTTGGGCAGTGACGTTCTGTCGATTGATGACGCAGAAGTTGACCGCATTGTCTTCGCCTCTCGGGCCATTCGACCTTATCCGGTCGGAAATCTACGGGTTGGGGGGGGATATGGCCCCGGCCCGATCATGTCCGATCCCGCCACAGTAACCTGGGCGCACCGCGACAGGACCGCTCAGACCACAGGTAACATTGAGGATCACACGCACGGCAGCATCGGCCCAGAGGTTGGTGTTGCCTATGAAGTCGAAATCCGGGCGGTGCTGGAAAAGGCGGACATGTTCGCCCAGGCGGATTTCTTCGGGTCCGAAGACATGTTCGCGCAGGACGGACTCGGCGTTCTGGTGCGCCGCGAAAGCGTCGGGACTGACACGTCCTACAGCTATAGCGGTGACGCGCGTGATTTCTTCGCGGATGCGAATATCTTTGCGCAACCCGATCTGTTCGGCGTGGTGGCGGGTCGCGCGATGTTCGCTGAGTTTGGCGTAAAGACTACTCGGGGCGATTATGAAAGCTGGCAGGTGCCTTATGTGCGCGCCCGGTATCTGGCAGCGCCCGTGAACCTGACTGCGGAGGAAATCTGATGGTTGTTCGTTTGAACTGGTCGCCGCGCGTGTTGGGGGATGGCCAGCGGGTCTATCGATCCACTGACCCGCTCAGTGCGGATGCGTTGCCCGCACCGCTTGCAGAGCTGGGTCCGGCTGTATCGCGTTTCGACGATTCCACTGCTTTGGCGGGAACGCTCTACTACTACGCCGTGAGTGTGGTTTCAGGGCTTCGAGAGGCGCTGTCAAACGTGGTCGTTGTCTCTGCTACCGGTGATGCGGTCCAGCCGCCGGTCGGAAACAGTCTGGTCACTCTACAGGACAGGTTCCTGACTTATCCGCTGGGCGGCGCGGCCTATGGACCGGTCGGCGTCTATTCCGCCGCCCAGAACCAGACCATTTTCGGCTACGTCACTACGCCCGGAACAGACAATACGGAAGTCCGTATCTATGACCACGCAAGCAATCAATGGCTCGGTCCGCGCCCTCTAGGAACCTCTTCACTGCGGGACGATGACCACGGAAACGTGACGATGGAGTTGTTGTCGGACGGACGGATCGTTTCTTTTTGGGGATCGCACAACTCTGAACAGAACTGGGCGATCTCGGACGCAACCGATTTTTTCCATTGGGATGAGCAGACCGCGTTGCAAATCCATGCGACCTACCCCAAGGCCGTGAACGTGCCGGGTGCGGGGCAGGACGGCACATTGTACCTCCTTTGGCGGGACTGGCAAACCAACTCGAACATTGCTCTTCACCTTATGAGTGCTTCGTATACCGCGAACGGCCCTCTCTCTTTCAGTTCCGAGACCGTTTTAATCAAGTTCGACAGCGAACGCATCTATGCCGCAGAAGCCCGATTGGTAGGAGGCGACATTGAGTTTTTCTGGTCGCGTGCTGACTTAGGCGACAGCTACCGCCGCGACCTCTATTTCGCTCGATACAAGACGGCGACCGGGGCGCTCGAAAATTTCGACGGGTCGGTGTCTGTTGCCTCAGGATCGTTGCCGATCAGCCGAGCGACCGGAGATGCCGATTTCCGCCTCTTTGCGAGCGGAGACAATGAGTACGGGATCGCTTCGTGGGTCATCGACGCGCAGGGCGACTACCATGTTCTGCACCGAGACAAGTCCGACAGTGAAACTGGCTCCATCGACATGATCTATCGTAGATACGACGCTTCCGGGTCCAGTTGGTCGTCTCAGACATTCACGGATGTCCTGCACGCATATGGGGCAAACGGGTTCGTTGGCGGCGATCTCTACACTTTGTCTTTGGATGAGAATGACGATCCAGAGATATTCCACGTTTCCGGGCAGGCCGGGGGCTGGACATCGCGCGGGGGAGACGGCGTAATACGATTGAGCGGTCCGTCTTTCGCCACCTCTGAAACTGTGGTGTCTGCAAACACCCATGCCATCGCTGCAATGGGGACTATCAATTACGCGCATCAAGACCTACGCGTTCTTTTTGCTGAACGCAGTCAGGACAGTTCACCAGTCCTTGATCGGTTCCTACCCATCCACGTTTACGGGGCGGGTGGAATGGCCGCGTATACAGACCAGTTGGACTTCGGAAGCGTCGTGTTCCAAGTCGATTTCGCGGGATCAGATGGGTCCACAGATTTTTCCGATCTGGCTTATGGTGTGAAGCTGTCCGCTGTTGGGGGCGCCCAGATCACCTCGGGGCGGCTGTCCCTCAACGGATCATCTGACTACGTGCAGATGTCTTCCAACGAAGGGAGTGAGCGGTATACCCGACGCTTCAATTGGGAAGCTGACGAGCCCTTCTGCATTGAGTTTTTCGACGTTCGGCTGGACACTGTTGAAAACGAGATTTTCTTACTCAGCAACCACGGACTCGCTGGGGACCGGGGAATGAATGTCGTAATACGCGGCGGCTCGAACAACGATTTGCGCTTCGTGTCATCACCGGATGGCAATTCGATAAACTCGTTCAACGGCAGCTACACATGGGCCGCCAATGTGGATTACTATCTGCGCATCGAGAGGGACGCGGGCGGAACGTTGCGGATGTTCGTCGGGGCGGATGGTGCAGACGCAGTGATGGTCGGCAGCGGATCTTACGCCAACAAGATTGACCCGTCATCGTCCGGTCAACCCATGTTGATCGGCACCCGCCCGTACCTGCCTGCAACATACGACCTAGACGGGCATATCGGAGCGGTACGAATATCCAAAGGGGAAAGCTATGTGCGCGGTGCAGATGCTTCATTCACCCCTGATGTGCGCCCTTTGTTTGTACCAACCTGACGGCATAGCGCGCTGATCTGCGCACTCCACTAATTCAACACCCAACCTAATCAGGAGACCTGACCATGTCGCAACCCACAACGTGGGGGGTGCCGCGCATTGCGGACGCCCCTGTCGAGCCATCTGCATATGCTGACCGGAACGATGACAGCCTTGATGCCCTGCTGGACAGCCATAGCGGCGCGGCACGCCCGGCCTATGCTGTCGCGGGAACTGTCTGGCGCGATACCGACACCAACCGCTGGTATATGTACGATGGCGTCAATGATCACGAAATACCTATCCTTTCGCGGTCCCCGGCTGTTCTGGGTGCGGTGGCTGGTGCGGATGCCATCACGGCCACGCTGACGCCTGCGATCACCGCCTATGCCGAGCTGGTCGAGGTGCTGTTTGTCACGGCTGGGGCCAATACCGGCGCAGTGACAATTAATATCGACGGCGTAGGCGCAAAGGCGGTGGTCAAGGCGGGCGGTACGGCGCTGGCCGCATCAGACCTGGCATCGGGCGAGGCTGTGAAGCTGTGGTACGACGCCGGAAATGATCGGTTTCAGGTGATCGGCAAATAATCGTCCGGCCTTCCGGGCGACAAAAATTCATCAAAAAAAGGGCAGTTCAGAATGGCAGATCAGGGCAGCTTGGCAGAGGTGTTCGCGGGGATGCGCGACCAGTTGGCGCTGTTGGCGTTTTCGGGGGTGGGGGGCGCGTTCTTTCGCGCTGTCCTGGCTCCCGAGGCCCGCTGGGGCAGAAGGGCAATTCAGGGCGTCGGTGGTGCGCTGTCGGCTATCTTTATGGGCGGCGTGCTGGGGCATCTAATCGATGCGGCAACCGGCGCGGGACTGCTGTCTTATCTGGCGGCGGGTTTCCTGATGGGGTCAGGCGGCGAAATCGCCGTTAAGGCCCTTCAGGATCGTCTGTTGGTAAAGAAGGGGTGATGCCATGACGCCGGTAATGATTTTAGAGGATATCGCATCGGCCTTGCTGGTGATGGTGTGTTGGTGGCTGGCGCATCAGATTTCGGCGGGGCGTAAGCGTTTCGACCGTGCAATTGCGGTCGGCTATGGGCTGTTGGGGATGACAACCTTGGGTAACCTTCTGTTTCGCCATGTCGATGATCTGAGTCATCATTTCCCGCTGTCGGTTCTCATCACCAAAATTGTGCTGCTGGTCACGTTGTGGCTGGTCGCTATGCGTCTGGATCTGCATCGATCCGGCGGCTGATACTGTTTTGTCCCGCAGGACTTAACCGGCTCGCGCTTAGCGGGCCTTTTTTTTGGAGAATCCAAAATGAAACTTGCTGTTGTCGTGGGCCATAACGCCCGCGCCCAAGGTGCTGTGCGCCCGGATACTGGTGAAACCGAATGGGCATGGAATACCCGCCTTGCCGGAATGATCGAAGACCTGGCTGGCGAATATCCTGGGATCGAGGTCAAGACTTTCTTCCGAAATCCTGCATTGCGATCAACCACGGCAGAAATCCGAGATGTCTATCGTCGCACGGACGCTTGGGGTGCGACCGCCACCAACGAACTACACTTCAACAGTCACCACAATCCGGGTGCAACCGGCACGGAAACTCTGACCAGTGGCAGCAAGCTATCCCTGCGTTACGCCGAGGCGTTGCAGGACGAAATGCTGGATGCGCTTGGCCTCCGGGATCGAGGCGAAAAGACTGTACGCACGGGTCGCGGATCTACAAGCCTGATTTCCGGTCGTGCGCCCGCTGCCCTGATTGAACCCTTCTTCGGCTCGTCGCCCAATGGTCAGCAGGCCACCGATGAGCCGCACGAGATGCGGTCACTGGCACGTGCTATCCTGCGGGCAACTCAGCAGGTGTTCACGTGATCCGGCTGCGGCGCGCACTGATCCTGTGTGCCGCCCTGTCGGCCTGTTCGGCGGGGCAGGCCCTGAACCTGCTGACGGGTGGCGGTACGAATGTTGCTGCCAACGTGCAAGCTGGTGCCAACAATGTGCAGGGTGTTCAGTCAGACAGGACGCAAGCTGTCCGGAACGTGACTGGTGATGTTCGGCAAGAGCGAACGGACAGGCAGGTTCGGGCAGAGCAAATCGAAACAGTCGTGACGCACGAGTACCCGATCTGGCTCATCCTCGCGTTCGTGGTGGCGGTTCTTGTGGACAGCCCGGTTCGTTGGATTGAGCAGATATCTGCGGTCTTCAGTCGGCGTCGCTGATATCGAATGGCGGACATTTAGACTGGTTTCGCCGCGCTGATCGTTCCAATATGTAGCCATTACTTTTGGCAAAGGCAATCATCGAAATGTATCAACGTTTTAAGTGGTCTAAGGTATCGCATCGGCGAAACTGGATAACTCAGGAATACGAGCCGTTGCAGCCGTATTTCTTGTTTCAACTTTGTCTTGAGGTCGGGGCGGAAGCCTTTGTGGACGTTGGTGCTAACGTAGGCGTTTACTCGGTCTTCATGTCACAAGCTGTCCGACAGTTGGTGAGCTTTGAGGCAAATCATGCGCTGGTAGGTGAGATAAAAGACAACTTCACATTAAATGACATCAATGGTCGGATAAGGCCCGTTGCAGTTTCGGCGCGTCCTGGAACAGTCGAATTTGGAATTGTGAGCCAATACGCTGGGAATAGTGCGGTCGTTGAACAGGGGCAGGCTGAGGTATCGTACAGCGCCAAAACTTCAGTCGAAGCTGTGTGTCTCGATGATGAGTTGGCGCAAATGGAAGGCCCCATTGTTCTCAAGATCGATGTAGAGGGCCATGAACTTTCGGTTTTGCGTGGGGCGGAAAAAACACTCAGTGAAAAGCGGTGCGTCATCCAAATCGAGAACTTTGAAAATGCAGTCAATGAATTTTTGTTAAGCCGCGGTTATCGCATTCTAACTAGCATAGGCCCCGACACATATTTTACAAATATTGAAGAAGTGAGTGCACTGACCTGTTTCGAGAAATCGGCAGCAGCCATGATTGAGGCAAACCACGAGTGCAAGTCAATGTCTTTCGGGCGTGGTGGGCTTTCCCTAGTTATTTCTGGTAAGACCTACAAAGCCGTTCGCAGGATTGCAGAATCAGTGTTGCGCGGAAGACTGTAAAAGCCACATCCGCCGAGAAAAGTGCGTATGCGGTGTGATTACTAAAGATTTTCCAAAACCGTAGGTCGCAGGTTCGAACCCTGCTGCCTCTGCCCTTTAACAAAGCCCTTGTTTACTTGGCTATTCGAATGGGGGGGAGTGACAACAACGGTCCTCCGCTACCAAAATCCCCTCTGAAAACAGCCCTGGCAACACGCGAGAAACAGATATCCTGCGGTACCGTTTGGGCGCGGTTGCCCTTCAATTCGCGTGCGAACCGGCTCAAGCACCGTTTACCCCTTGGTCTTCAGGAGCACCTCAAACATCTGCCGAATCTCTGCCAACTGAGCTTCGGTATAGCCCGTAGACACTTGATCTGCGCTCTCAGCAAGGTCATCGGTTGCAAAGAGCTGGGCACGCGCGGGAAAAAATGACCGGCGCAGCGCTTCATTGCTGCCCATATACTTCTCAATATACCTTATCCGCTGATCCCGTGTCAGCACCTGCGCCTTGCCTTGCTGATCCGGAGGCAATGCCCTTTGGACTCGCCGCACTTTTGGGTGCCCTGCATCAGCCAGCACCTGCAACAGTTGTATGCGCCCCAGAGATGGGGATGTGTTTTCGACCCGAGTGTCCGGCACCATGCCAGCCAACGCCTCAAACCCCATCACAGACAAAGCATCCGTTACCGTAGAGCCCCCAACCAGGCTTTTGGGCTCGCATATGCGCGGATGAATGTCGCATTCCATATCAAACCAAGGCCGCAGTTCCGCATAATAATCCGAACCGGATCCATCAAACTTCTTGATGTAGTCCCAGATCGTTCCCCGGAACCTGCCATTCTTGAGTTTTTGCAAATACTTACTTTCGATGTACCGGTCTTGCCTGCGAAAATAAACCAGCACATTCAAGGGGTAGCTGCCAAGGATCGGCACTGCCTCGATGATGCGCTCGGGGGCCATCCCGTACAGCATCTCTGAAGAAATCAAAACTTTCGGCGCGCGACTGCTTTCAATCAGGCGGGTCAGATGCGATGAGATCTCCTGCAGTTGTTCTGAACGGTTTCGATTGATCGCAATAGCAAGCTTGTTAACCGAAGAGTGCCTTTTGACCGTTGCGTACAGAAGTCCTGCACGCCCCAGCGCAGCCGCATTCTCATTGCAATAATGCTGGAGGGCGGTGGTGCCGCTTTTTGCGGTGCCGATGTGAAGCCAAATTTCCTGGACCATTCTCACCACAGGATTGTCAGATTTGCGGGCACGCACCCCTTAATTGCTCTCAAACCTGTGCACCGAAGCATTCCCGCCCTCAGCCACACTTAGAATGACCGCAACTGCGGCAGGTCATGCACCCTTCGATCATCACCATGTCAAACTGACCGCAAGACGGGCATGCTCTGCCGCGCGGGGCGTCCATATTGACCACTTGCGCTTGCGGGTCGGATTTCAGCCCCATGCCTTCCCCTTCCAGAAAGCCGATATTGATCATGTGCTGCTCGATCACGCCGCCAATCGCCGCCAGGATTGATGGAATGTACTTGCCCTTCACCCAAGCACCACCGCGCGGGTCGAACACCGCTTTCAGTTCTTCGACCACAAACGAAACATCCCCACCGCGCCGGAACACGGCTGAAATCATACGGGTCAGGGCCAGCGTCCAGGCATAATGCTCCATGTTCTTCGAATTTATGAACACTTCGAAGGGACGACGCCTGCCAGCAATGACGATATCGTTGATCGTAAGGTAGATTGCATGTTCGCTATCCGGCCATTTCAGCTTGTAGGTCGACCCTTCCAGCGATTGCGGACGGTCCAGCGGTTCTGACATATAGACGACCTCGCCACCATCTACCTCATGCGGGGCATCGGCGCTTTCGCCCGGGGCTTTGTCGTCACTTTCAGACACGGTCAGAACCGAGCCGGTCACATCGTTCGGGCGATAGGTGGTGCAGCCTTTGCAGCCCTGATCCCAGGCCTGCATGTAGACATCCTTGAAGGCGTCGAAACTGATATCTTCGGGGCAGTTGATCGTCTTGGAAATCGAGCTGTCGATCCATTTCTGAGCCGCCGCCTGCATCTTGACGTGGTCGGATGGGGTCAGCGTCTGCGCATTGACGAAATAGTCGGGCAACTCGGAGTCACCAAACTTGTCGCGCCACATCTGGACGGCATAGTCCACGACTTCTTCCTCAGTGCGGGAGCCGTCCTTCTGCAGAACCTTACGGGTGTAGGCATAGGCAAAGACCGGCTCGATCCCGGAAGACACGTTGCCTGCATACAAGGAAATCGTGCCCGTTGGCGCAATCGAGGTCAGCAGCGCGTTGCGGATACCATGCTCGCGGATCGCATCGCGCACATCGTCATCCATCTGCTGCATGGTGCCGCTGGCCAGATATTTCTCGGCGTCGAACAGGGGGAATGCCCCTTTCTCCTTCGCCAATTGCACCGACGCCAGGTATGCGGCGCGAGCGATGCTGTGCAACCAGCGCTCGGTCTGACGCGCCGCCTCGTCGGACCCATAGCGCAGACCCAGCATCAGCAAAGCATCGGCCAGACCTGTCACGCCCAGCCCGATACGGCGCTTGTCTTGCGCTTCGGCCTCTTGCTCGGCCAGAGGGAATTTCGACGCGTCCACCACGTTGTCCATCATGCGCACGGCAGTGGCGACCAGCTCTTGCAAGGCCGCCTCGTCCAGATGCGCCGCATCTTCGAACGGGTCCGCGACCAGTCGCGCCAGATTGATCGAACCCAGCAGGCACGCCCCGTAGGGCGGCAATGGCTGTTCGCCACAGGGGTTCGTGGCAGCAATCGTCTCGACGTAGTTCAGGTTGTTGGCCTTGTTGATCCGGTCGATGAAGATCACGCCGGGCTCGGCATAGTCATAGGTGGCCTGCATGATCTTATTCCAAAGATCACGGGCCTGAACGGTGTGATAGATCTTGCCGTCGAACACCAACTCCCACGGGCCATCGGCTTTTACGGCCTCCATGAACGGATCGGTCACCAGCACCGACATGTTGAACATACGCAGCCGCGCGGGGTCAGATTTCGCGGTGATAAACTGTTCGATATCGGGGTGATCGCAGCGCATGGTTGCCATCATCGCCCCCCGGCGCGAACCGGCAGACATGATCGTCCGGCACATCGCGTCCCAGACATCCATGAACGACAACGGCCCCGATGCGTCGGCGGCGACCCCTTTCACATCCGCGCCACGCGGGCGGATCGTCGAGAAATCATAGCCGATCCCCCCACCCTGCTGCATGGTCAGCGCGGCCTCTTTCAGCATGTCGAAAATGCCGCCCATGCTGTCGGGGACGGTGCCCATGACAAAGCAATTGAACAGGGTCACCTGCCGCGCGGTCCCAGCGCCCGCGGTGATGCGGCCGGCGGGCAGGTATTTGAAATCCTCCAGCGCCTCATAGAACTTTTCTTCCCAATGCGCCGGGTCCTTCTCCACCCGCGCCAGATCGCGGGCGATGCGCCGCCAACTGTCCTCGACCGTCTGATCGATGGGTGTGCCATCCGCTTGTTTGAAACGGTATTTCATGTCCCAGATCTGCTCGGCGATGGGGGCGGCAAAGCGGCTCATTGGTGATTCCCTGTGCTGACGAAGGGATACAGATTACCCCAGATCACAAGTAAACCACAACACCTTGATGACAAGGCGCAGAAGGCTACAATATAGGGACTCGCCATGGGACGACTCTGTGGGAAAGCTGTGGATAAGTACGTAAACCTCATCAAACTGTCCGTCGGATCGGAAAGCGTTGACACGCTGATGGCGTGGCAGGACAGTCGGCGACCACTGTACCAAGACGGCTGCCCGCGCCATGTCACCCGCATGTGGCCCAAGCGCGAGGCCGAGATTCTGAATGGCGGATCAATCTATTGGGTGATCAAAGGCGTGATCCAGTGCCGCCAGCGCATCCTGCGTCTGGACGAAGTGCGAGGCGAGGACGGTATCCGCCGCTGCGCCATCGTGCTGGACCCCGAGGTACATCGCACTCAGAACGCGTTGAAGCGCCCGTTTCAGGGCTGGCGCTATCTGAAACCCGAAGACACGCCCGCCGATCTGCCGAAAGGGCGCGAGCAGGACGATGCTCTGCCCGACGATCTCAACCGTGCTTTGGCCGAGATCGGCGTGCTCTAACGCAACCGGTCCAGCAGATCGTTCAGAACCGCCTTTTCTGCCGGATCGTATTGCGCCACGCGGCTGCGCCACAAGGTCGCCTGCGACTGCAGGATCATCCCATCCGACAGGATCTTCAGGTGGTTCGCCCGCAGGGTTTCCCCGGTCGAGGTGATATCGGCAATCGCCTCGGCGGTTTCGTTCATCACCGTACCCTCGGTCGCGCCCTGACTGTCGACCAGAGTGTAATCGGCCACCCCAGCGTGCGTCAGGAACTCGCGCACCAGCCGATGATATTTGGTTGCGATCCGCAGCCTATGACCATGAGTCTTGCGAAACGCTGCTGCTGCCGCGTCCAGATCATCCAGCGTGTCCACATCCACCCAGCAGGCGGGTGTCGCGATGATCAGATCGGCCCTGCCGAACCCAAGCTGCGAAATCTCTTCGACCTGCTGCTCCCAGCGCGGCAGTTTTTCCTGCACCAGATCAATCCCGGTGACACCCAGATGGATACGCCCTTCTGCCAGTTCACGCGGGATTTCCCCGGCCGACAAAAGGATCAGCGAGACGCCGTCGATCCCTTCGACCTTGCCCGCATATTCCCGGTCCGATCCGCTGCGCGACAGGATGATGCCGCGCTTTTCGAACCACGAGAACGTCTTGTCCATCAACCGGCCCTTCGAGGGCACGCCCAGCTTCAGGCTCATTGGGCACCCTCCTCGATCTCGAGCATCAGGTCAGGCCGCAGCACGCCACCCACTGCGGGGATTTCTGCGCCGCCGCCCAATTGCCGGGTCAACGCATCATAGCGCCCGCCGGTGGCAATCGGTGGCAGGTCCGGGCGGCCTTCGGCGTAAAAGCCAAAAACAAAACCGTCATAATACTCCATCGACGTGCGGCCATAGGAGGCTTCGAAATCCAACCGCTCGACATCGACGCCCCGCGCCTGCAGCGCGGCGATACGGCCTTCCAGTCGATCCAGCGCAGGGGTGATCTGGGGCAGGTCGACCGCGACGTCGCGCAGTTGTTCCAAAGCAAAGGGCATGGTTTCGCGCACGTTCAGCAGCGTTTCCAGCCCCACCAGTTCACTATCCGAAATGGGCGGGGTATCCCGGTCTTCACGCAGAGCTGCGACGCGCGCCTCAATCTCAGAGGCGCGGCGTTTGCCGATCATGGGCGCCTCAATTGCCAGAGGGTCCACTGCGTCCAGCAGGGCGTCACGCCCCTCGGGGCCCGGCTTGCGGCCTGCAAAGCGATCGAGCAACACCCGGAACCGACGCGGACGCCACAGATGCCGCATTAGCGCGGCTTTGCGGCGGTCGGTGGTTTTAAGCCCCGCAACAGCGGCAGTCAGGATGCCAATATCCCCGGTCGCCGCGCGCAACGGTATCCCGCGCAGTTGCAGAGCGAACAGAGAGAATACTTCGGCATCGGCCCCGGCGGGATCATTGCGGTCAAAGACCTCATACCCGACCTGAATGTATTCGTTCGAGCGATCCGGGTCGTGTTCCTGACGGCGGAAGACCTCGCCGGAGTAGGTGTACCGCGCAGGCTCGGCCCCTTCGGACATGTGCATCTGCACCACCGGCAGGGTGAAATCCGGGCGCAACATCTGCTCGCCGCGCAGCGCATCTGACGTCACATAGGCACGGGCGCGGATATCTTCACCATAGAGGTCCAGCAGCGTCCCGGCGGGTTGAAGCAGAGGCGTATCCACCACCTGCGCACCGGCGGCCTCGAACCGGACGCGCATCATCGCGGCGCGGGCCTGTATCTGGGAACGGTTGGGCATCACTCAGTCCTGACTGTCCAGAATTTCGCGCACTTTGGCGACCAGATCACCGCGCGGCACTTCGAACTGGCTGGGGCGTTCCTTCCACTCCTCCAGCGTCGCGCTTTCGGCGATCTTGGCCCCAAGGATCAGGTCCTTGATCTGCACGATGCCGCCCGCCTTTTCATCGCCGCCTTCGATCACCGCAATGGGTGAGTTCCGCTTATCCGCGTATTTCAATTGGTTGCCGAAGTTCTTGGGATTGCCCAGATAAACCTCGGCCCGGATACCCGCGTTGCGCAGTTCGGCGACCATGGCCTGATAGTCGGCCATCCGGTCGCGATCCATGACCGTTACGACAACAGGACCCGTCGCTTGCACGGTGATCCGGCCCTTCTCGCGCAGAGCGGCCAGCAGGCGGTCCACACCAATGGAGATACCGGTCGCTGGCACTTCCTGCCCGGTAAACCGTTTGACCAGATCGTCATAACGCCCGCCACCCGAGACCGATCCGAACTGCCGCTTGCGGCCTTTTTCGTCGAAAATCTCAAAGGTCAGTTCGGCTTCATAAACCGGCCCGGTATAGTAACCGAGGCCACGCACGACCGAGGGGTCAATCTCGATACGATCCGCGCCATAGCCGCCCGCATCCAGCAGGGCACCAATCTGTTCCAACTCGGCAATCCCGTCCGCGCCGATCTTACTGTCGCCAACAGCTGCGCGCAGGTTGGCCAGCGTTCCGGCGGTATCGGCAGCCTTGGACGTCAGAAAGGCAATCACGGGCTCGGCCTGATCATCGCTGAGACCTACGCCATCGATAAACGCCCCCGAGGCATCCAGACGGCCCTTGGTCAGCAGCTCACGCACCCCGGCCTCGCCCACCTTGTCGAACTTGTCGATGGTGCGCAGGACATTGTCGCGGGCGGTGAGGTCTTCGCCCAGACCCATAGCCTCAAGTACGCCGTTCAGAACCTTGCGGTTGTTGACCCGCACCAGATAATCGCCACGCGGGATGCCCACGGTCTCCAGCGTGTCCGACAGCATCGCGCAGATCTCGGCATCCGCAGCCATCGAGGCTGTTCCCACCGTATCCGCATCGCACTGGTAAAACTGACGATACCGCCCCGGCCCCGGCTTTTCGTTCCGCCAGACCGGACCCATCGCATAGCGGCGATAGGGCGTCGGCAGGTCGTTGCGGTGTTGCGCATAGACGCGGGCCAGAGGCGCGGTCAGATCATAGCGCAGCGCCATCCAGTCGCCGTTGCCGCCCTCGTCAAACTCCTGCCACGCAAAGACGCCCTCGTTGGGGCGGTCCACATCCGGAAGGAACTTGCCCAGCGCTTCGACGGTTTCAACCGCGCTGCTTTCCAAAGCGTCGAACCCATAGCGATGATAGACGCCCGCAATCGTCCGCAGCATCTCGGTACGCTGCGAGACTTCCTGGCCGAAATAGTCGCGGAACCCTTTCGGCGTGACGGCCTTGGGGCGGGGCTGTTTCTTGGGCTTGGCCATGTGGGGCGTCCTTGGGGCTTAGTGTTCCGCGCGCGGTCTATCCCATGGCCCGCATCGGGGCAAGCGCGGCGCGCGGTTTCTCTGGTCATAGGGGCACTTGGCCGCTATGACCGGCGCAAGCACAGGAGCCCCCGAATGCAGCATCTGGAAGAACAGATCGCCCACCTGACCCGCACGGTCGACGAGTTGAACACGATCGTCACCCGGCAACAGGACGAGATCGACCGTCTGACCCGCCGCGTCGAGATGCTGTTCCAGCGCGAGGCGGAACAGGCGCAGGAAGGGTCAGGCGGAATCGTCTACGGCGACGAACGCCCGCCGCATTATTGAGGGGTCAAAGCCCCAGCGTTGTTTTCACCGCTGAATCGACCACTCCCCCAAGCAGGGCATCTTTGTCGGCGGCACAGGCGTCGGACAAAGCGGCGATGAACGCCTCACGCAGTTGGGCTTTTTCCTGGTCGGTGGTCGCGTGATCTTCGATATTGATCTGACGATTATAAAGCGACAGGGCCGTCATCTTTTCGACAACGCTCACCACAAAGGCTTCGTCCCCATCGGCCTCTTCCGCAATCGAGGCGCAGGTATAGTGCATCACTGGCAGTGCATCCTGCACCATTTGCTCGGCAGCCTCATCCGCAAGCGCAAGGGTCGGGGCAATAAAGAAGCCGGTGCAAAGTGCAGATTTGAAAACGCTGATTTTCATCTTATTCACTTCCAGTTATGGCCGATGATGGCACCGGCCACGCCACCAATGGCCGCGCCCTTCCCGTCTCCGATCAATGCGCCGACGCCTGCGCCGATCAATGCGCCTTCGATGGTTTGCTTTTTCTTCTTTTTATCATCCGCCAACCCGGCCCCTGCCGTCGCAAGAACAAGAATTACAGCCAAAGCGCCCGTTACCGCCCTGAACCCCATGCCAGCAATCGTCATATCTGTGCCCTTCCTTCTAATCCCACGCAGCTAGCCTAGCGAGGGATATGGGCCGAGGCAACAAAGGGGTGGTTCAGATTTCTTCGACCGAGATCACGCCATCCAGCGACTTGATCGCACCTTTGATCTGCGGGTTGATCGGAAAGCTCTGGCCCAGGTCCATCTCGACATCACCGGGCAGGTCCTTGTCCAACAAACACATCTGGATCGGCCCTTTCGCAGCGCCTTTGGCCGCCGTTCCGGCGTCTTCGAGGATTTTGGCAACCGTGGCCAAAACCTGCGGAGTGTCGACATATATCCGCAATCCGGTCGCGCCTGCGTCCGCCACCACTGAATCGACGGGGCCGACCGAACGGCCAAGCAGTTTGAGTTGGTCGGCCTCCATCGTGGCTTCGGCGGTCAGAACCACCTGCGCACCGGTTTCCAGAAACTCGCGACATTTCTCCAGCGTGTCCGAGAACAGCGTGACCTCATAGGCCCCTGTCGGGTCGGACAGTTGCGCAAAGGCGAACCGGTTGCCGCGCGCCGATTTGCGTTCCTGCCGCCCGGCGACAACACCCGCCATCTTCGCGATCAATGGACCCGAACGCGCCTTCTCGGTCACTTCATCCAGTGTCATGACCTGCTTGCGTTTCAGAGCGGGCATATAGTCGTCCAGCGGGTGGCCGGACAGGTAGAAACCAATCGCCTTGAACTCCTCGCTCAGCCGCTCTGCCGGCAACCAATCTGGTGATGGCGACAAGCGCGGTTCGGGCAGATCGTCGCCCGCCTCGCCAAACAAAGACACCTGATTTGAGTTCCTTTGCTCGTGAATCGCGGCCGAGTAGTTGACCAGCGCATCGAGGCTTTCGAACACCCGGCGGCGGTTACCGTCGAGCTGGTCGAAGGCCCCGGCGCGAGCCAGCATTTCCAGCGGGCGTTTGCCCACACGCTTCAGGTCAACCCTGCGGGAGAAATCGAACAGGTTGACAAACGGCTTACCCGCGCGCCCGTCGACCACAAGGTTCATCGCCTCGACCCCCACATTTTTCAAAGCGCCCAGCCCATAAACGAGGTGCCCGTCGATCACGTCGAACGTCGCCAAAGAGCGGTTTACGCAAGGCGGGACATAGGGCAGGTCCAGCCCCTTCCGAACCTCTTCGAAATAGACAGCCAGCTTGTCGGTCAGGTGGATATCGCAGTTCATGACGCCCGCCATGAACTCGACCGGGTGGTTCGCCTTCAGCCAGCCGGTCTGATAGCTGACCACCGCGTAGGCCGCCGCGTGGGATTTGTTGAAGCCGTAGTTGGCAAACTTGTCCAGCAGGTTCCAAACCTCGGTCGCCTTTGCCTCGTCCACGTTGTTCTCGGCAGCACCTTTCAGAAATTTGGGCCGCTCGGCGTCCATCGCCTCTTGGATTTTCTTACCCATCGCGCGGCGCAGCAGATCCGCGCCACCAAGGCTGTAGCCCGCCATTTCCTGCGCGATCTGCATCACCTGCTCCTGATAGACAATGATGCCTTGGGTTTCGTCCAGAATATGGTCGATGGACGGGTGCAGTTTGTCCCGCTGGCTCAGCCCGTTCTTGACCTCGCAGAACTTGGGAATGTTCTCCATCGGGCCGGGACGGTAAAGCGCGACCAGCGCAATGATATCTTCGATGCAGTCAGGCTTCATTCGCTTGAGCGCATCCATCATGCCCGAGCTTTCCACCTGGAACACAGCCACCGTCTTGGCCGCCGAATAGAGCTTGTATGTCGCCTCATCATCCAGCGGGATGGCGTTGATCTGGTTCTCGGCCCCTTCGGCAGGTTCGTATAGCTCGGTGCCATCCGCCGCAATGTGCAGGGGCCGGCCGGATTTGAAGATGATATCCATCGCGTTCTGGATCACCGTCAGCGTCTTCAGACCCAGAAAGTCGAATTTGACCAGCCCGGCCTGTTCCACCCATTTCATGTTGAATTGGGTCGCGGGCATGTCGGATCGCGGGTCCTGATATAAAGGCACCAGCGCATCCAGCGGGCGGTCTCCGATGACAACCCCCGCCGCGTGGGTTGATGCGTTGCGGAGCAACCCCTCAACCTGCTGGCCATAGGTCAAAAGACGGTCCACAACCTCTTCGCTACGCGCCTCTTCGCGCAGGCGCGGTTCATCTTTCAAAGCCTTTTCGATGGAGACGGGTTTGACCCCCTCGACAGGGATCATCTTGGACAGGCGATCCACCTGCCCGTAGGGCATTTGCAGCACCCGCCCGATATCGCGCACCGCCGCCTTCGACAACAACGCACCAAAGGTGATGATCTGCCCCACCTTATCGCGCCCGTATTTCTGCTGCACATAGCGGATCACCTCTTCACGGCGGTCCATGCAGAAGTCGATGTCGAAGTCGGGCATCGACACCCGCTCGGGGTTCAGGAACCGTTCGAACAGCAGCGAATAGCGCAGCGGATCAAGGTCGGTGATCGTCAGCGCATAGGCAACCAGAGAGCCAGCACCCGAGCCCCGCCCCGGCCCTACCGGGATGTCATGATCCTTGGCCCATTGGATAAAGTCCGCAACGATCAGGAAGTAGCCGGGGAACCCCATGCCTTCGATGATGCCCAGCTCAAAATCCAACCGTTCCTGATACTCCTCAGGCGTCACCGCATGGGGGATAACCGCAAGACGTTTCTGCAGGCCCTCATTGGCGATGCGTCGCAGTTCGGCAACTTCATCATCGGCAAATTTCGGCAGGATCGGATCGCGGCGATAGGCCATGAAAGCGCAACGTCGTGCAATCTCAACTGTGTTCTCGATGGCCTCGGGCAGATCGGCGAACAGCGTCACCATTTCCTGCTGCGACTTGAAATAATGCTGCGCCGTCAGGCGACGACGGCCCTCCTGCTGATCGACATAGGCTCCTTCGGCGATACAGATCAGCGCGTCATGCGCTTCGTACATATCCGAAGTCGGGAAATAGACGTCGTTGGTGGCAACCAGAGGCAGATTCTTGGCATACGCCATCTCCACATGGCCCCGCTCGGTCAGGCGTTCGGCCTCGGGCTGGCCATCCTCACCTGGATGGCGCTGCAACTCGATATAGAGCCGATCCGGAAACATTCCGGCCAACCGGTCCACCAAAGCCTCGGCCGCCGGGCGCTGCCCCTGCTGCAGCAACATCCCCACCGGCCCGTCCGGCCCGCCGGTCAGGCAGATCAGGCCATCGGACCGCGCGGCCAACTCGTCCAAGGTGACCTGCGGCAGTTGCCCGCCTTTGTCCACGTAGAGGCACGAGCTCAGCTTCATCAGGTTCTCATACCCGGCCTCGGACTGCGCCAGCAGCACCAGCGGCGCGGGCGCTTTCGGCTTCTCACCGGGCTGCGCCTGCACAAACGCCAAATCAACCTGACATCCCATGATCGGCTGAATACCCGCACCGCTGGCGGTCACGGAAAACTCCAACGCCGAGAACATCGAATTGGTGTCCGTCACCGCAACAGCAGGCATCTCGGCCTTCTCGCAAAGACCCGGCAGCTTCTTCAGCCGCACAGCGCCTTCCAGCAGAGAATATTCGGTGTGAACGCGGAGGTGAATGAATCGAGGGGTGCTGCTCATGCCCCCTACGCTATCCCAGCCAAGGGCGCTGCAAAAGCGCGAACCGACGCTTTGCGATGCTTAAAAAATCAGCTCTGATTATTCGGCTTTTCCAGAAGGTGCTTCGGAAAGACGCAGACCCGAATGACAGAAAACACTTTAGTTTCAGGCGGCTGAATAGCAAACAAACGCGGTAATTCTCGGCGTAGCCCGTGCAATAGTGCATTCCGCAGGCAGTTTTTCTTGCCAGATCGGCTGCGCAGTTTCTAACATCCGATGGCAAGCAATTCGCCCGCCACTCTTTCTACGTCGCATCGAAGGAGGGCCCAACGGGCGCAACAGGGTAACGCGACGGGTTTCTCGAATGAACATCACGTTTCTTCTGAACGGAGAGACAGTGGAGCTGGCGGATGTCGATCCGACAGCCACCCTGCTGGACTGGCTGCGCGAAGATCGCGGCCTGACCGGCACCAAGGAAGGCTGCAACGAAGGCGATTGCGGGGCCTGCACGGTCATGGTCACCGAAGATGGCACGGCCAAAGCGCTGAATTCCTGCATCCTGTTCCTACCTCAGCTGCACGGCAAAGCGGTGCGCACGGTCGAGGGCGCAAGCGGCCCCGATCAGGAACACCACCCGGTGCAGCAGGCGATGGTCGATCTGCACGGCTCACAATGCGGCTTCTGCACCCCCGGCTTCGTGATGTCGATGGTCGCAGGCCACGCCAATGGCGCAACCGATCACGACACCCAGCTTGCAGGCAACCTGTGCCGCTGCACCGGCTATGCCCCGATCATCCGCGCCGCCAAAGCCGCCGAACCCCACCCGGTCCCTGAATGGGTCACCAACGACCAATCCTTCTCTTGTTCACAAATACCTCGGGGGGAGGCCGAAGGCCGGGGGGCAGAGCCCCCCTTCCTGCCCGAAACCGCCGACGAACTGGCCGCGCTTTATACGCAACACCCCGACGCCACTCTGATTGCCGGAGCGACGGATGTGGGCCTCTGGGTCACCAAGCAACTGCGCGACCTCGACCCCGTGATTTTCCTCAGCCGCTGTGAGGACCTGAAACAGATCACGATCACCGACACCGAAATCCGCTTTGGCGCGATGGTCGACATGAACCGTATGGGCGACGCTCTGTCAGACCACCACCCGTCCTATGCCGAGATGATCCGCCGCTACGCCAGCGTTCAGGTGCGCCACGCGGCCACCGTGGGCGGCAATATCGCCAACGGCTCACCGATCGGAGACAACCCGCCCGCCCTGATCGCGTTGGGCGCAACCCTGCATCTGCGCAAGGGCGACGAACGGCGACAGATTCCGTTGGAGAAGTTCTTCATCAACTACGGCAAACAGGACCGCGCGCCTGCTGAATTCGTCGAAGCCGTCAGCTTTCCGCGCCAACCCGACCGGCTGAAGGTCTACAAGCTCAGCAAACGGTTCGATCAGGATATCTCAGCCGTCTGCGGCTGTTTCAACATCACCGTTACGGACGGCACCGTCACGCAGGCACGCATCGCGTTTGGCGGCATGGCGGGCATTCCGAAACGGGCAACCAACGTCGAGGACGCATTGATCGGCAAACCCTGGACGCGCGAAACAATTGACGCCGCGCTGCCGGCATTTGCCGACGACTACACTCCACTCACGGACATGCGCGCCTCGGCCACCTATCGTCTGGAAACGGCCAAAGCGATGCTGGAGCGCTATTTCCTCGAGGATCAGGGCGAGGTCACAAACGTGCTGGAGGTGTCGGCATGAGCGTGTCTAAGCCCCTCCCCCACGACGCGGCCCCTCTGCATGTTGCAGGTGCCGCGCGCTATGTGGATGACATCCCAACGCCAAAGGGTTCTTTGCATCTCGCATTCGGCCTCAGCCCGCTTGCCAAAGGCAAGATCACCGCGATGGACCTATCAGCCGTAAAAGCCGCCGATGGGGTGGTGATGGTGATGACGGCAGAAGACCTGCCCTTTGCCAATGACGTTTCACCTTCCATCCACGATGAACCGCTGCTGTCGGACGGAACCGTTCATTACATCGGCCAGCCTGTGTTTCTGGTCATCGCCACCAGCCATCTGGCCGCCCGCAAGGCCGCGCGGCTTGGCAAGATCGACTATTCCGAAGAGACACCGATCCTGACGGTCGAAGACGCTTTGGCCGCCGACAGCCGGTTCGAAGACGGCCCACGCATCTACGCCAAGGGTGACGCCGAAGCTGCCATCGCCAGCGCGACCCATGTCATCGAGGGTTCGTTTGAACTAGGCGGGCAGGAACATTTCTATCTGGAAGGTCAAGCCGCTCTGGCCGTGCCGAATGAGGGCGCGGACATGCTGGTGCACAGCTCGACCCAGCACCCGACCGAGATTCAGCACAAAGTGGCCGACGCGTTGGGCGTGCCAATGCACGCCGTCCGGGTCGAGACCCGCCGCATGGGCGGTGGGTTCGGCGGCAAGGAAAGTCAGGGCAACGCTTTGGCGGTCGCCTGCGCCGTTGCTGCCCGTGCGACGGGCAAGGCCTGCAAGATGCGCTATGACCGTGATGATGACATGATCATCACCGGCAAGCGCCATGCCTTTCGCATCGCCTACAAGGCCGGGTTCGATGAACATGGGCATATTCAGGGCGTCTCTTTCCTGCACCACGCGATCTGCGGCTGGGCGCAGGATCTGTCCCTGCCCGTCGCCGACCGTGCGATGCTGCATTCCGACAACGCCTATCTGCTGCCGAATGCGCGGATCGAGAGCCACCGGCTGAAAACCAACACCCAATCCGCCACCGCCTATCGCGGGTTCGGCGGCCCTCAGGGCATGGTCGGCATCGAGCGTGTGATGGATCACGCGGCGCATGAGCTGGGCGTGGACCCGGTCGAACTGCGCCGCCGGAACTATTACGAACCGGCGCACAAGGTCGCCGGGCAGCCCACCGCCGAAGAACCGCTGGGCCATCCCGACCCGCATGAGGACCTGACCAGCCGCGGCGCGGTTGCGACGGGCGAGGCCCCCGTGCGCCCCCTCCCCGCCGGGGGCAACACGACCCCCTATGGGATGGAGGTCGGTGATTTCGAACTGCACGGCATGACCGAGGCATTGCTGAAATCCAGCGACTACGCCGCGCGCAAAGCGGCAATCGGGAAATGGAACGCCGAACACAGCGTGATCAAGAAAGGCATCGCCTTCTCTCCGGTCAAGTTCGGCATCTCGTTCACGCTGACCCACCTCAATCAGGCGGGTGCGCTGGTGCATGTGTATCAGGATGGCTCGGTCCACCTGAACCATGGCGGCACCGAGATGGGGCAGGGTCTGTTCCAGAAAGTCGCGCAGGTGGCGGCCTCGCGCTTTGGAATCCCGCTGGAGATGGTGAAGATCACCGCAACCGATACCGCCAAGGTGCCGAACACTTCGGCCACGGCGGCCTCGTCAGGCAGCGATTTGAACGGCATGGCGGTGAAAGCGGCTTGCGACACGATCCGCGACCGGATGGCCGATTATCTGGCCAAGCGGCATCAGGCCGATCCCGCAAGCGTGGTTTTTGCAGATGGCCACGTTTCGGTGGGCGCGGAACGCTATACCTTCGCCGAGGCCGCGGCACTGGTTTACATGGGCCGCATCAGCCTGTCCGCGACCGGGTTCTACAAAACACCCAAGCTGGAATGGGACCGGATCAAGGGGCGGGGGCGTCCGTTTTTCTACTTCGCCTACGGGGCCGCAATCACCGAGGTCGCCATCGACACGCTGACCGGAGAAAACCGCATCCTGCGCGCAGACATTCTGCATGACGCGGGCGCGTCGCTGAACCCGGCGCTGGATATCGGGCAGGTGGAAGGGGCCTATGTGCAGGGCGCGGGCTGGCTGACGACCGAGGAACTGGTCTGGGACGGCAAGGGCAACCTGCGCACGCACGCGCCCTCGACTTACAAAATCCCCGCCTGCTCGGACCGGCCCGACATCTTCAACGTCGCGCTCTGGGACGGCGAGAACCGCGAGGACACGATCTATCGCTCGAAAGCGGTGGGTGAGCCGCCCTTCATGCTGGGTATTTCGGCATGGTTGGCTCTGTCGAATGCAGTTGCCTCCTGCGGCACCGCCTACCCTGCGCTGGACGCCCCTGCCACGGCCGAAGAGGTCTGGCGCGGTGTCCAACGGATGAAGGGAGACATCTGATGGGATTTGACGTGGAGGCTTTGCGGGAAGCGGTCAAAAACCATGGGCGCGTAGTCCGGGTCGTCATCGCAGGGATCAAAGGGTCGTCCCCGCGCGAAGTGGGCGCCGCGATGCTGGTCTGGCAGGATGGTCAAAGCGGCACCATCGGCGGCGGAACGCTCGAGTATCAGGCTGCCGAAGCCGCGCGAACCCAAACGATCCCGGCCCGCCTGACCCATCACGCGCTTGGTCCGGATATGGGCCAATGCTGCGGCGGTGCTGTATCGCTGCTGAGCGAGGTCTATGACTGGAACACCGTCAACGCTCTGGACGACGCTGTGATCGCGCGCGCTCCGTCCGGCGGAGACATGCCCCTGTCGGTCAAACGGCTGCTGGCATCGGCGCGCAGTCAGGGCGTCGCGCCCGAACCGCAACTGGTCGACGGCTGGATGATCGAGCCAGTCCACAAACCGACCCGCGACCTATGGATTTGGGGCGCAGGCCACGTCGGTCGTGCCTTGGTCGATGTTCTGGCACCGCTGCCCGATCTCGCGATCACATGGGTCGATACGAGCCCTGAGCGTTTTCCCGATACCGTCCCCGTCGGAGTGACCGTCATTCCAACGGCCAAACCGGCCGAATTGGTGCGCCATGCACCGGATGAAGCCGAGCATCTTGTGCTCACCTATTCGCACAATCTGGATCTGGAGCTGTGCAACAGGCTGCTTTCGCATGATTTCCGCTTTGCGGGACTGATCGGCTCGGCTACGAAATGGGCGCGATTCCGGTCGCGGCTGGCGGCCCTTGGACACTCGCCCGAACGGATCAGCCGGATCACTTGCCCGATCGGCGATCCGGGCCTGGGTAAGCACCCACAAATGATCGCCGTTGGCGTCGCCGCGCAGCTCTTGCGCCCGGCCCGACAGACCGAGTTGAAGAAGGACCTGAGCGCGTGACCACTCCACTTTTGAGTCTTCAAGGGCTGACCAAAGCCTATCCCGGCGTCGTGGCCAATGATCAAGTGTCTTTCGATATTGGCGAAGGCGAGGTGCACGCCTTGCTGGGCGAAAACGGCGCGGGCAAATCCACGCTGGTGAAGATGATCTATGGTTTGGTCAAACCAGACAGCGGCACCATGCTGCTGCGCGGCCAGCCTTTTGCACCACCGGAGCCGCGTGCAGCGCGTGGCGACGGGATTGCGATGGTATTCCAGCATTTCTCGTTGTTTGACGCTTTGAATGTGGCCGAGAATATCGCTTTGGGGATGGAGAACCCGCCCCCAATGGGTGATCTGGCCTCACGCATCCGGGAAGTGTCGGAAACCTATGGCCTGCCGCTGGACCCCTATCGCACGGTTGGCGATCTGTCCGCCGGTGAACGACAGCGGGTCGAGATCATTCGCTGCCTGCTGCAGGACCCGAAGCTGTTGATCATGGACGAACCGACCAGCGTGCTGACGCCTCAGGAGGTTGATATCCTGTTTGAGACGCTGAACAAATTGCGATCCGAGGGGACCTCGATCCTCTATATCTCTCACAAGTTGGAAGAAATCCGAACGCTGTGCGATCACGCTACGATCCTACGGTTGGGCAAGAATGTGGGCGAATGCGTTCCGGCAGAGACCTCGGCGCGGGACATGGCCGAGATGATGGTTGGATCGACTCTGCAGACGCCCGAACGGTCGGGGCGCGCGTTCGGTGAGGTCGCGCTGGATGTCAGCGGATTGTCAGTGCCGTCGCCGTCAGAGTTCGGCACCGCATTGAAGAACGTCCATATGACCGTCCGCAAGGGCGAGGTTCTGGGGATTGGCGGCGTCGCCGGGAACGGGCAGGACGAATTGCTGGGCGTGTTGTCCGGTGAAATCACAACGGCTGCCGATGCGATCAAGTTCAACGGTCAGCCGATTGGCAAACTCGGACCCACCGCGCGCCGCAAACTGGGCGTGCTAGCCGCGCCCGAAGAACGGCTGGGGCATGCTGCCGCGCCGGACATGAGCCTGACAGAAAATGCCTTGCTGACCGGATCGGTTCGCGAAGGGCTGGAGAGCAACGGGTTTCTGAAATGGGCCGAAACCAAGAGTTTTGCTGAGAAGATCATTAGCGCGTTTGACGTCCGGACGCCGGGGCCCGAGAACGCAGCGCGCTCGCTGTCGGGTGGGAACCTGCAGAAATTCGTGATTGGTCGCGAAGTGCTGCAGAACCCCGATGTTCTGGTGGTGAACCAGCCCACATGGGGTGTGGATGCCGCCGCCGCGGCTTCGATCCGGCAGGCTATTCTGGATCTGGCGGCCAAGGGAACTGCGGTGATCTGCATCAGTCAGGATTTGGACGAGTTGATGGAGATCTCGGACAGTTTTGCGGCGTTGAACGAAGGGCGGCTGAGTGCGCCGCGCGAGACCACCGGCCTGACCGTTGATGAAATCGGCCTGATGATGGGTGGTGCCCATGGCATGGAGGTGGCGCATGTTTGAGCAGTCGCGTCGCCTTCGGCGAGAGTATTTGGAAAAAGATGAAGACGGGCGGGGGATGCGCGGATGATTGTGTTGGAGAAACGGCCTCAGCCGTCGAAGGCGTGGTCTTACGCGACCCCTTTGGTGGCGGTGATCGCCACGATGGTGTTTGGCGGCATTCTGTTCGCCATTCTGGGTAAGAACCCGGTCGAGGCCATTGGCACCATCTTCTGGGAACCGTTGTTCGGCGAGTTTGCGTTCTACTACCGCCCGCAACTTCTGGTGAAAGGCGCGCCTTTGGTGTTGATCGCCATTGGCCTGTCGCTGGGGTTTCGCGCCGGCATCTGGAATATCGGGGCCGAGGGGCAGTACATCATGGGTGCCATCTTTGGTGCCGGTGCCGGGCTGGCCTTCTACCCACTGGACGCGTGGTACATCTTTCCGATCATGGTGATTGCGGGGGCCTTTGGTGGTTGGCTGTGGGCGATGATCCCCGCCTTCCTGAAGGTGCGGTTCGGGACCAACGAAATCCTTGTGTCGCTGATGCTGGTCTATGTGGCCGAGCAGATGCTGGCGTCGGTATCATTGGGCCTGTTGAAAAACCCCGAGGGCTTTGGGTTTCCGGGCTCGCGCAACCTGCAATCCTATGACAGCGCGCATAATGCCGAGCTGATAGCGGGGTCCGGGATGCACTGGGGCGTCGTCACCGCCCTCATCGCGGTGATCTTTGCCTATGTTCTGCT
The DNA here is from genome assembly GCF_056533645.1 of Ruegeria sp. G10. Taxonomy (NCBI): domain Bacteria; kingdom Pseudomonadati; phylum Pseudomonadota; class Alphaproteobacteria; order Rhodobacterales; family Roseobacteraceae; genus Ruegeria; species Ruegeria sp. G10. The sequence goes on from NZ_JBQFOQ010000001.1 coordinate 630,178, forward strand.
GAACCGGCATATGCTGGGCTTTCACATCCGCCTGACGGGTGAAGCGCCCCGCGCGGCCAAGTTCGCGGGTGTGAACCCGGCGCGGCTGATCCTGTTCTGTCTGGGTCTGTCCGGCGCTCTGGCCGGATTGGCAGGGATGTTCGAGGTCTCGGGACCTTCGGGCGTGGTCAGCATCGACTTTAACGTAGGTTACGGCTTTACCGCGATCATCGTGGCCTTTCTGGGCCGTCTGCATCCGGTGGGTATCCTGCTGGCCGGGGGCCTGATGGCGCTGACTTACATTGGTGGTGAGATCGCCCAGTCGCAACTGGGCCTGCCTGCCGCTGCCATTCAGGTGTTTCAGGGGATGCTTTTGTTCTTCCTGCTGGCCTTCGATCTTCTGACAAACTACCGCATCCGTGCGGCCCGTAGCGAGGTAGCGTAATGGACCTTGGTGAAATCAATCCCGTCCTTCTGGTCGCCTCGTTGATGGTGGCTGCAACCCCCCTGCTGCTGGCCGCGATCGGAGAGCTGGTCGTCGAAAAAGCGGGCGTTCTGAACCTTGGCGTCGAGGGGATGATGATCGTGGGCGCAATCAGCGGCTTTGCGATCTCGGTTGAAACCGGATCACCCTGGCTGGGCTTTGTCGCAGCGGCCATCGGCGGCGCGGTTCTGTCGCTGCTGTTTGTGCTTTTGACACAGGTCGCATTGGCCAACCAGGTGGCAAGCGGGCTTGCGCTGACCCTGTTCGGCCTCGGCTTTAGCGCCCTGATGGGACAGAGCTATGTTGGTGTGAAACCGCCCGATATGCCTGACATCCATATCCCGGTGATCAGTGATATTCCGGTGATCGGTCCCATCCTGTTTCAGCATGACCCGATCCTCTATGTCGGTATCGCGCTGACCGCCGCTGTCTGGGCCACCCTTAAATACACTCGTGTTGGTCTGATCCTGCGCGCGGTGGGCGAAAATCACGATGCGGCACACGCGCTTGGCTACAAGGTCATCAAGATCCGCATCATGGCGATCCTGTTCGGCGGGGCCTGTGCGGGCCTGGGCGGTGCGTATATCAGCCTGATCCGGGTGCCCCAATGGACCGAGGGCATGACCGCGGGTGTCGGCTGGATCGCGCTGGCGCTTGTTGTCTTCGCCAGCTGGAAACCATGGCGCGCCTTGCTGGGTGCCTATTTGTTCGGCGGCATCACCGTTCTGCAGCTCAATTTGCAGGCAGCGGGCGTTGCCATTCCGGTCGAGTATCTGGCAATGTCGCCCTACATCATCACGATCCTTGTGCTTGTGATCCTTTCGGCCGACAAGAGCAGCGCACCTGCCGCATTGGGCCGGACTTTCCACGCCTCGCACTAGGGGCCAACTGAACCAAACCAACTTGGGGAGTAACACATGAAATTCACCACACTAATGGCAAGCGCCGCAATGGCGTTGGGTCTGGCGACAGGCGCCATGGCCGAAGACAAGACCAAGGTCGGCTTCGTCTATGTCGGCCCTGTGGGAGACGGCGGCTGGACGTATGAGCATGACAAGGGCCGTCAGGCGGTAGAAGAACATTTTGGCGACAAGGTTGAGACCGTTTTCGTCGAATCCGTACCTGAAGGCCCCGACGCTGAACGTGTGATGACCCAGATGGCGCTGGAAGGGGCTGACCTGATCTTCACCACTTCGTTCGGCTACATGGACCCCACCATAAACGTGGCCAAGAAATTTCCGGATGTGAAGTTCGAGCACGCGACTGGCTACAAGACCGCCCCGAACGTTTCCGCCTATTCGGCGCGCTTCTACGAAGGCCGTGCGGTTCAGGGCCATATCGCTGGTAAGATGACTGAATCGAACATCATCGGATACATCGGCTCCTACCCGATTCCTGAGGTGATCCGCGGCATCAACTCGGCCTATATCCACGCCAAGAAGGTGAACCCGGATGTCGAGTTCAAGATTGTTTGGGCCTACACCTGGTTCGATCCGGCGAAAGAAGCCGACGCCGCCACCGTACTGATCGAACAGGGCGCGGACGTGATCCTGCAGCACACCGACTCGACCGCGCCGCAGGCGGCTGCACAAGAGGCGGGCAACGTTGTCACCTTTGGTCAGGCCTCGGACATGAGCGAATACGCCCCGTTCCCGCGCGTCTCCTCGATCATCGACAATTGGGCACCCTACTACATCGCCCGCACGCAGGCGGTCATGGATGGAACATGGGAAACCGTGAACACCTGGGATGGCATCGCCGAGGGTATGGTCGAGATAGGTGAAATCAGCGACCGCGTACCCGCAGACGTCAAGGAAGAGGCCCTTGCGATGAAGGCAGCAATGGCCGCTGGTGAATATCATCCTTTCACCGGTCCGCTGAAAAAGCAGGACGGCAGCGACTGGTTGGCCGAGGGCGAAGTGGCCGATGATGGCACACTTGCAGGCATGAACTTCTACGTCGAAGGGCTGGAAGGCGAAATTCCGCAATAACCGCCATAGCACAGCATCTGGAAAGCCCGCGCCTTGTCGCGGGCTTTTTTTATGACACCAAATGGACTAAATTTCATTTTAGGCCAGATGCTTAAACCGAAAATCACCGCGTATTAAGCGCTTAATACCACTCACGAACCCTCCTTCGTTACAAAGATGCAGGAGGTGAGATATGGCAAAACTCGCGCACAGTATGATCCGGGTGATGGACGAGGACCGCTCGGTCCGGTTCTACGAATCCGCATTTGGGCTGACAATCAGGGATCGGTTGGATTTTGAAGGTTTTACGCTGGTCTATATGGTGTCCGACGGCTCGGCATTTGAACTTGAGCTGACCATCAACAAAGACCGCACAGACCCCTACGAGCTAGGCGATGGCTATGGCCACATCGCATTTGTGGTCGACGATCTGGAAGCCGCCCATGCGCAGGTCGCGTCGGCTGGTGGAGCCCCCAACAATATCGTCGATTTTCAGCCGGGCGGCACCCGTGTCGCACGGTTTTTCTTCGTCGCCGATCCCGATGGATATCAGGTCGAAGTCATCGAAAAGGGCGGTCGTTTTACCTGAAAACTTCAAAAAGCACCAAGCGGAGGATATGATGCTTTACCAACTGAATTTTAACGTCGAATACGATGCCAGCATGGCCCAGCAGGGTCTTCTGGGCATCTGGGCCGAAGAAGCCGAAGCGGCTTTGGGTGCTAAATCAGCGGGGGTTGTCAAAGACCTGTGGAAGGTCGTGGGCGAGCGCAAGGTCACCGCGATTGTCGATGTCGAAGACCCCGACACCTTGGATCGTATCCTGTTTGATTTGCCCATCATGCAGAAAATGGGCCACCATGTGACGGTCGAGGTGAAATCACTGCGCCGATACGAGGATTTTGCAGCCGATGTGAAAGAACGGCTGGGACGCTAAAGACGGAGGACCCCAATGTGCCAGTTGTTTATCGATGCCGATCCGGCGCTTTGGGCGTCGCATACGCGATCCTTCCGGATGGACGGGATGGTCACAAGCGTGCGCCTGGAAGAGCTGTTCTGGCGCACGCTGGAAACCATTGGCGCACGAGACACTCTGACGGTGCCTCAGCTGCTGCATAAACTGTACAACGAAAGCCTTGATGCCGGGCATGACCTGGGGAACTTCACGTCGTTTTTGCGGGTTTGCTGCCTGAGGTATCTGGACCTGCAGCTGCGCGGCCTGATCCCGACCGAGGCGCATGTCAATCTGTCGCTACTGCCCGCCGCAGACATCTTATCGCTGGAAAACAGCGCGCGGGATAAAAGCGCGCCCCAATTGTAGCGCGGTCGCGCAACGCCCGCGCGACCGCATTCTAGTCCTCAGTGATGACCGCTCAGCACCAGCGTGTTCACCGGCATCAGGATCAGGCGCAGGCGCAGACCCGCGGCGTGGACAACACCAATCGTGTCGACCACATGCAGGAATGCAGCTTCCCAGAAGCCCAGATCCTCATGCTCAAGCCTTTCATGGTTGTCGGTGTAAACATTGGCCAGACAGTTGCTGCCGGGCGGTACATCGTCGGCCATGCTCTTGTAGAGCGGTTCCAGATAAACAAGGATCGAGCCCGGATTGGTGTTGTTCTGAACATCCCGCAATTCATCCGAGGGGCGGAACTGACCCGAGGGGATCACGTCCTGCACCTCGACCACAACGACCGGGATCACGGTGAAGGGTTTGGTCATACACCCCAGCTCTCCGATCATGCCGGGTTTGATGACCTGCGCAGACAGCTGGTTGAACGCGGCCTGAAACCGGTCGCGACCCAGGTTCGAGGGCACCAGAATACCGGCCGGCCGCAACAGCGGACTGACATAGTCGCCAACCTGTAGGCCGAACTGTTCGACCCGACCGGTCACACCGGCATTGATCACCGTCTTGTCCAACTCGGTCAGGGCAGCATCCAATTGTGCGTTGGCGCTGGCCAATTGCGCAGGGATCAGTTCTTCGATCTGCTGGACAACAGCGGCCCGCTGCGACTGCGCCGCAACCACCTTCGCCTCGCGTTCTTCAACAAGGTTCTCAAGCCGCTCGATCTCGGCCAGACGCACAGCGCTGGACCCTTCGTCGCGCAAGGTGGTGTTGCGCTCCAGATCCTCCAGAGCCTGATCCAGCGCAGCGCGGGCACCCGCGATCCCAGCGTCGGCCTCGGCCAGATCAGTTTCGGCCACTTTCAACGAAGCTTGAACCTGCGCGATCTGCGCATGCGCAGCCTCGACCTGAGCGGTCTGGCTGAAATCCTCGATCCGGAAAATCGGCTGACCGGCTGTCACCACTTCATTGTTGCGCACATAAACCTCGGACACACGCCCACCCAGTTGGGGCAGGATCGTGACGGTCCGGAAATAAGACGCCGCGGTCGAGCTGGACGGATGGAAATAAAACAGCGTAGTGATCACCGTCAGCGCCAGAATGGCGCATGTGGTCAGGCCCCAGCGCAGTTCGTACCACATGGTAAACAGGGTAATCTCATGCCCGATCCGCTTGCCTTGCACAAAGCGGCGGAACAGATAGTCGGGAAGCACCGTAACAAGGGCGCACAGTATCGTCTCGATCATAGTTCAGTGCCCCTGTGCTTCTGCTTCTGTCGGCTTGGGTTCAGGCTCGGGCTCCGCCACCGGCGTCTGCCCCGGAGCCAGCGACCGGATTGCGTCAGCAATCGATCGCAAAGGGGCGGCAAAATCAGGAAACTGGAAACCCGCCACCAGTACCGCGGCAACCCAAAAGATTCCGTTATGCGTAAATAGCGCAAGCAGCGCGAGAATCCCAACCAGCTGGAATTGCGGATGATTGTTTTCATGCGCCATTTTTTCGGGGATCGAGTGCAGCGTGAAATACCCCACTCCGATCAGTATCACCACTGCAACGGTAAACAGCAGCATGAACGTGAACAGAAAATCACTGCCGTCCGCCTGCGTAACGTAAGACGGGATATGGCCCGTCGCCATTGGGTGAAGGTCTGCCGGGGTCACGTCTGTCTCCAAATCCATTACACTGTGCACTAAAACCAGTCTGAAGCCGCGCGATCAAGTTTCCAATGCTCTTGACTTCAGTCTTTTCGCGACGCGATACCCGTGCAATGGTCCGCCCATGAGATGAATTGGCGACCCCACCGCTAAAACCCCCACCGGACAGGAGCACACATGATCGACTTTCTGGTAATCGGCGGCGGCATTGCCGGGCTAAGTACCGGGGCCCGCCTGTCCAAGCTTGGCTCTGTCACCGTGCTCGAAGCCGAGGATGCGCTGGGATACCATGCGTCGGGCCGATCTGCCGCGATGTTCGAAGAAGGCTATGGCCCGACGACTGTTGTCGAACTGAGCAAAGCCAGCAGATCGTATTTTGAGAACGGACCCTATCTGACACAGCGCGGTTTGATGTTGGTCGGGTCTCAGCATCAGCGCGATCAATTCGCCGAAGACGCCGCAGATCTTGGCGCGCGTCCCATATCGATTGAAGATGCATGTCAGCGCGTACCGATTCTGAATCCCAAGGTGCTGAGTTGCGCCGCACTCAGTGAAAACGCCCGGGATATCGACACCGACCGCGTTTTGCAGGATTTTGCCCGCGAGATCCGGGCAAACGGGGGCGTGGTTCTGACCCGCCAGAACGTCGTGCGTCTCGCAAAAACCAGTCACTGGATCATCGAAGCCCAGCAAACGTTCGAAGCACGCCACATCGTGAACGCCGCAGGTGCCTGGGTGGATGAGATCGCCCGCATGGCCGGGGTTGATCCTATCGGCATTTCTCCGCGCCGTCGGTCAATGGCGCGTATCCCGGCGCCGGGGGGCCATGATGTCAGAAACTGGCCAATGATGCTGGGGGTTGGGGAAAGCTGGTACGCCAAGCCGGATGCGGGCAAATTGCTGATCTCGCCAGCCGAGGCCGAACCGACCGAGCCGCACGACGCCTATGCCGACGATATGGTATTGGCCACTGGGATCGCGCGCTACGAAGAGATGGTGACCGAACCTGTCGTGCGCGTCGAGAGCAACTGGGCAGGCTTGCGCAGCTTTGCCCCGGACGGCACCCTGGTTTTGGGACCAGATCCCGCAGATCAGTCGTTTATCTGGTCCGCCGCGCAAGGCGGCTACGGCTTTCAGACAGCGCCCGCCGCCTCGCAGCTTGTGGCCGATCTGGTAAGCGGCACCGCGCCACAAATTGGCGCGACAACGGTTAAAGCACTACAGCCCGAAAGGCTCCGCCAATGACCAAGCGTAAGTTGCCTTCGAATGCCAGCGTCGCCACCGAAGGGGAAGGTAACAGACTTATTGCGCCCGCCGCCGCCCGGAATTCGGCCATTCTTTGTGATTTGCTTGATCGTGTCGCCCCCAGATCGGGGCACGCGCTGGAACTTGCAAGCGGCACGGGCCAGCACGTTCTTGCCTTCGCCCAGACACTGCCGGATTTACGTTGGCAGCCCAGCGAGATCACCGAGGAACGCCGCGCAAGCATCCGTGCCTATACCGAATCCGAAGCCAACGTGGCAGCTCCGGTCCATCTGGACGCGACATCCCCCGACTGGCATTCCCGGCTTGAACCGCAAGACTTGATCGTTCTGATCAACCTGTTGCATTTGATCAGCCATGCCGAAATGAACGTGCTGATCGCCGAGGCCGCTTTGGCCCTGAAGCCCAACGGTCGCCTTGTTCTTTACGGCCCTTTCATGCGTGCCGGAGAGTTGACCAGCGAGGGGGACAGGCGTTTTCACGACGCCCTCGTTCAACAGGACGCGGATATCGGCTACAAGAATGATGCCGACGTCGTTGCCCTGTTGCAAAACAGCGGGCTAGACGTAGTCGAAATTGCCGAACTGCCAGCAAACAACCTGGCGTTTGTTTCCAAACGATAAATCACCGCAGCATCGCGCCAATGGAACCCTGCTTACGCAGACTTGGTGGCGCCGCCCGAGGTATGCGTCGCCGCAGGCGGCGCATTCACACGCGCCGCCCCGGTCATTTTTGGTATCAGCCGTCCTTGCGGATGGTTTCGTTCTTCGGATCGTAGGGGCTGTCGCAGGTGACCACGGCATCCCACAGCTTGTCCTGAATCTTGACCTTCAGCTTGGTGCCTTCAACCGCGAGATCAGGCGTCACATAGCCCATGCCGATGGATTTCTCGAACGCCACCGAGTAACCACCCGAAGTCAGACGACCAACGCGCTGACCTTCGGGCGTATACAGCGCCTCGCGGCCCCATGGGTCGGCATCGTCTGGTCCGTCGATCAGCAGGGTGCAGCACTTGAAGCGCACACCGGTCTCTTCCAGCTTGGCCTTGCCGTAGAAGTCTTTCGACAGGTCGACAAAGCGCGGCAGGTCGGCCTCCAACGGGGTCGCATCGCGGCCCAGTTCGGTACCGAAAGCGCGATAGGATTTCTCCTGACGCAGCCAGTTCTGGGCGCGCGCACCGACCAGCTTCATACCATGCTTCTCACCGGCTTTTTCCAGCAGGTCGAACAGATAGTTCTGCATTTCGATCGGATGGTGCAATTCCCAACCCAGCTCACCGGTATAAGCCACGCGGATCGCGTTCACGGGGCACATACCCAGTTCGATCTGACGCGCCGACAGCCACGGGAAGCGCTTGTTCGACAGCGCGGTTTTCGGATCGGCGTCCTTGATGACCTCTTTCAGAACGTCACGCGACTTGGGTCCGGCGATGGCGAAGACGCCCCACTGAGTGGTCACGTCCTGGATTTCGATGTAACCGAACTCTTCCATCTTGTCCTCGGCCGCCTTGCGCAGGTAGTCGGCGTCATACTCGGTCCAGGCACCGGCAGAGACGATGTAGTAGTTGTTCTCGCCGTTGCGCACGATGGTGTATTCGGTGCGGGTGGTGCCGTGCGAGGTCAGCGCGTAGGTCAGGTTGATACGACCGACCTTGGGCAGCTTGTTGCAGGTGAACCAATCCAGGAACTGGGTCGCACCGGGGCCTTTGACGACGTGCTTGGTAAAGGCCGACGCGTCGATCAGGCCAACGCCTTCGCGGATCGCTTTGGCCTCTTCGACGGCATATTGCCACCAGCCACCACGGCGGAACGAACGGCTTTCCTTGTCGAAATTGTCCGGCGCATCGACAGGGCCGAAATAGTTCGGACGTTCCCAACCGTTGACCCAACCGAACTGCGCGCCGCGGGCTTTCTGGCGATCATAGGCCGGAACAGTCCGCAGAGGACGGCAGGCTTCACGCTCTTCATCCGGGTGGTGCAGGATGTAGACGTGCTCATAGCACTCTTCGTTCTTGCGGGCCGCAAATTCGGTGGTCATCCAGTTGCTGCTGTAGCGCTTGGGGTCCAGTGAGGCCATGTCGATCTCGGCTTCGCCATCGACCATCATCTGCGCCAGATAATAGCCGGTGCCGCCTGCGGCGGTGATCCCGAAGCTGAAGCCCTCGGCCAGCCACATATTGCGCAGACCCGGAGCCGGACCAACCAACGGGTTGCCGTCCGGGGTGTAGCAGATCGGGCCGTTGAAATCGTCTTTCAGGCCGGATTCGGCGCAGGAGGGCACGCGTTCGGCCATCGCCATGTACTGATCCGCGATCCGGTCGATATCCAGCGGGAACAGGTCAGCGCGGAAGCTGTCCGGCACACCATGTTCAAAGCGCGCAGGTGCACCGTGTTCATAGATACCCAGAATCCAGCCACCGCGTTCTTCACGCGCATAGGACTCGTTGTCGGCGTCACGCACAACAGGGTGCTCGGGGTTACCGGCTTCACGCCATTTGACCAGCTCAGGGTCTTTGTCCATGACGATGAACGTGTGCTCAACCGGGATCGCGGGCATCTTGATGCCCAGCATCTTGGCGGTACGCTGAGCGTGGTTGCCCGATGCGGTCACGACATGCTCGGCGGTGATGACGACCTGCTCATCCGAGGGAACAAGGTTGCCGCCCTGCTCGACCATCTTGGTGCAGGTGACTTCCCAATGGGTACCGTTCCAGTGGAAGGCATCCGCCTGCATCTTGCGAACGATGTCGACGCCACGTTGACGGGCACCTTTGGCCATCGCTTGGGTCACGTCAGCAGGGTTAATATAGCCATCTTCGGTATGATAGATCGCACCCTTCAGGTCGCCGGTTTCGATCAGTGGCCAGCGTTCCTTGATCTGCTCGGGGGTCAGCCATTCATAGGCAACGTCGCAGGTCTCGGCGGTCGAGGCATAGAGCATGTATTCGTCCATACGCTCTTGCGTCTGCGCCATGCGCAGGTTGCCGACAACGGCGAAGCCCGCGTTCAGGCCGGTCTCTTCCTCAAGCTGCTTGTAGAAATCAACCGAGTATTTATGGATGTGGGTTGTCGCATAGGACATATTGAACAGCGGCAGCAGGCCAGCTGCGTGCCAGGTGGAGCCGGACGTCAGCTCATCGCGTTCGATCAGCATCACATCGTCCCAGCCTGCCTTGGCCAGGTGATAGGCAATCGAGGTGCCGACGGCGCCACCGCCAACGACCAGTGCTTTGACTTGGGTTTTCATAGCCGGGTGTCTCCCCCTTGAATTCAGTTGACACCATATGGCGCATTTGCGGCCCCCGGCGCGACATTCATCCGACCAGTGATATAAAAAAAACGACCCGGCAGATGTGCCCGGTCGCTTTTGTAGGCTCTGACTCGTGGATTATCCGCCGCCAAGCGTGCAACGTTTGGACGACCCGTTCATCAGGCATTCGCTGCCCGAACCCGCACCACCCTTGTTGACGCGGACCGCCGTTTTCTCATTCGAGTCCGATTTGCCAAAGCCCGACATCAGCCCGCTTAGGAACCCGCCGCCCTTGTTTGATGGCTCCACCTCATCGGACTCGGAATCACCAACACCAAAGCTTGCGAGAAGTCGCCCGATGAGGCCGCCTTTGCCACCCTCTGCTTTCTGCACTTGGTCTTCCAGAATATCCGCCAACCCTTTTCGGTATCCGACCTGCACAAGATCTTCGGACGAATCGATCCTGTTGGCAGTAAGATCGAACGCACCGTCCGGCAGCCCATACTGGTTGGCCAGCGTGTTCGCCATCAGGGAAAGCTCATCGATATTCTCAAGCCGCAATTGCGCCAATTCCCGGCGCAGTTTGGTGAACTCATTGCGCAAGCCGGCCATCTCTGCCGCGACCTCGCGTTCGCGCTCGGGGTCGGAGACCGCCCCATCGCCAACGCCCGGCACCGGCTTGCTGAGTAACGCGTTCAATTCGTCATAGTTCAGGCGCTTGAGGAAGCTGCGCAGCTTTGGCGCGGGGGCATCCGAGTAAAGTTGCAGGCGGATTTCTTCCCCCAATCCTATTGTCGCTTTGTAGATGTCAAAGCTGGGTTCAGATTCCAGATCCGTGATGCTCTCGGTCACCATTGACCAGAACGAGCGGTCGTCAACGGTGATCGGGCTGTATTTGTTCTGCGCAAATTGGAAGTAGGCTACGCCTCCGACAATGCCAAACGGGGCGTAATCGCGGGAACCGGTGCCCAGACCATCCATAGTCATCGCAAGATTGCCGACCAGCGTATTCGATTGCGCATTTGCCCTGAACCGCATCTGCAGCCAGACGGTGTGGGTGCCATCCTCGTAAACGGCGCTGGTGCGATCGAGTTTGATTGCAAGCTGCTCAGCCTCTTGCACGGCCAGCTTTTGGGCCAGGGGGCGGGCCGCCTCGCTTACGTTGCTCTGCAAAACCCCTTCGCGGGCATCACGGGCATAGTCTGCGTCGACAATTGCCCGACGCACCCAACCATCGCCCGTCGTTGGAAGATATGGCTTTGGCCCCTCTTTCCAACGCTTCTGCCGCTCACGCGCGACTTCTTCCGCGGCAAGCTCGACCCGATAGAGATTGAAGCGTTGATTTATGGTGTCGACATACCCTTGAAGGGACAGACGATCATCAACCTTCTTGTCCTGCTGGTAGTAATCCAGACCCGCTATCACCACTACGGCAACCAACAGGAATCCAACAAAACGCAACGCGCCCATGAATGACCTCAAAAAACTGCTCTTGCGCGGATCATTCACATATAATTGAGGCGTTGTTATGGCCGTGTGCCAACCGAATGGTCAGAGAATCTTGCCCGGATTCATGATGTTATCAGGATCCAACGCCGCCTTGATCGCCGACATATAGGCCGTGGCCGCGCCCAATTCCTTGACCAGATAGGGGCGCTTGCCCTGACCGATTCCATGCTCGCCCGTGCAGGTACCGTCCATCGAAATCGCCAGATCGTTCAGCCAGCCGACAAATTCGTCCGCTGCCGCGACTTCGGCCGGGCTGTCCATGTCGACCAGCACCAAGGTATGGAAGTTCCCGTCACCCACGTGGCCGACAATCGGGGCCAGCAAGCCCAGTTCCTGCGCCTTGTCCTGAGCCGTCGTGACGCATTCGGCCAGACGCGAGATCGGCACGCAGACATCGGTCGATATCCCGCGCGCACCGGGGCGCAGCTGCAGGCTGGCCCAGTACATATCATGCCGCGCCTGCCACAGCTTGGTGCGTTCTTCGGTGGTCGAGGTCGCGGCGAAATCCGTGCCTCCGAACTCTTCGGCGATCTGGCCGAAGGTTTCGGCCTGCTCGGCAGCGCCTGTCTCCGAGCCATGGAACTCCAGCAGCAGCAAGGGCGTTTCCGGCAGTGTCAGCCCGGAATAGGCGTTGGCCGCACGGACAGACATCTGATCCAATAGTTCGATCCGGGCGACCGGAATGCCGTATTGGATGGTCATCATCACCGCCTGACAGGCCGCATCCACCGATGGAAAAGAACAGCGGGCCGAGCTGATCGCCTCAGGGATGCCCTGCAGCCGCAGGGTAATCTCGGTGATGATGCCCAGCGTGCCCTCGGCCCCGATCAGGAGGCGCGTCAGGTCGTAACCTGCCGAGGATTTGCGCGCCCGGTGACCGGTGCGAATGATCTGCCCGTCGGGCATAACGGCCTCAAGGCTCAGCACGTTGTCCTTCATCGTGCCATACCGCACCGCGTTGGTGCCCGAGGCACGTGTCGCCGCCATCCCACCCAACGAGGCATCAGCCCCCGGATCGATGGGAAAAAACAGCCCCTGATCGCGCAGATGCGTGTTCAGTTCGGTGCGGGTCACGCCGGGCTGCACGGTGCAATCCAGATCGCTCGCATTGACGGCGAGAACCTTGTTCATCTGCCTCAGGTCCACCGACACGCCCCCAGCGGGCGCATTTACATGCCCCTCAAGCGAGGTGCCGGTGCCAAACGGGATCACCGGCACCTTATGCGCGGCGCAGGTTCGGACGATTTCGGCAACTTCTTCGGTCGAGTGTGGAAACACCACGGCATCCGGGCTCTGGTTCTCGATCCAGGTGGTGGTGTGGCCGTGCTGTTCGCGGATCGCCGCACCGGTTTGCAGCCGATCCCCGAACCGTTGCTTCAGTATCCCCACGGCCGTTTCAATCCCGGCCTCATTGCGTGGCAAAGTAGATGCCTGCGCCATCGTCTTTCCCCTTCCGGCCTAGAGCATCGCCGGGACGACCTGATCCGGCGGCCGGTGGCCATCTTCAAAGGTCTTGATATTGATGATTACCTTCTCACCCATCTCGATCCGCCCTTCCAGCGTGGCCGAGCCCATATGCGGCAACAGGACCACATTGGGCAATTGCCGCAGACGCGGGTTCACATCCGTGCCGTGTTCATAAACATCCAGCCCCGCCCCCGCGATCTCACCCGCGCGGATCATCCGGGTCAGCGCATTCTCGTCCACGACCTCACCACGCGACGTGTTCACAATCACCGCCGAAGGCTTCATCAGCTTCAGCCGCCGCGCGTTCATCAGGTGGAAGGTAGATGGCGTCGAGGGACAATTGATCGAGATGACATCCATCCGCGCCACCATCTGGTCCAGACTGTCCCAATAAGTGGCCTCAAGCTCTTGCTCGATCTCGGGGCGCAGACGGCGGCGATTGTGGTAGTGCACTTGCATCCCAAACGCACTGGCCCGCCGCGCCACGGCCTGCCCGATCCGGCCCATGCCCAGAATGCCCAGACGACGGCCGCCAACCCGCCCCCCCAGCAATGCGGTCGGCGCCCAGCCTTCCCAATCACCCTTTTGCATCAGGCCCAGCCCCTCGGGGATGCGACGAGTCACAGACAGGATCAGCGCCATGGTCATGTCCGCGGTATCGTCGGTCAACACGCCGGGCGTGTTCGAGACCAGAATGCCCCGCTGCCGCGCCGTCGCCACGTCGATGTTATCGACGCCCGCCCCGTAGTTTGCGATCAGGCGCAGATTTTCCCCCGCCTGCCCCAGAATGCCACCGTCGATCTTATCGGTGATGGTCGGCACCAGCACATCGGCCTCTTTCACCGCCGCAACCAGTTGATCGCGCGTCATGGGGGTATCGTCGTCGCGCAGGCGCACGTCGAACAGCTCACTCAACCGGGTTTCCACTGCCTCGGGCAACCGTCGCGTAACGACAACACTCAGACGTTCTCTTGGCACCTCAGCCCTCCTACCGCTTTGCAAACAGTCGCGCGCCATGGCATCGTGGCGCAGGATGACACGGGGCACAAGAACCCCAAGGGCCAAAGGCCCGACCTTTTTTCGAAACACGGTCAACAGGCAGCAAGAGCAGGCAGTGAGTGTCAGGTTTTCAGTGAAACGCCGTTTGGTGGCGGGGGTTGCAGCGTTTGTATTGGCGTTTGCTGCGGCTACCGCATTCGCACAGGGCACACGCGGCCCTGTCACGAATCTGCCGCTGCCGCGCTACGTCTCTATGAAAGCGGCTGAGGGCAACGTGCGCCGCGGCCCATCGCTGACCCATCGAATCGACTGGGTGTTCAAACGGCGTGGCATGCCGCTGCAGATCACGGCCGAGTACGGCAACTGGCGCAAGGTCCAGGACCGCGACGGCGCCGGCGGCTGGGTCCACTATGCATTGCTGTCCGGTGTGCGCACAGTCCTGATCGAATCCGACATGCTGCCGGTTTACGCCAACCCTGACCCGAACTCGCAAGTGAATGCACATTTCGAAACCGGGGTCGTGGCCCGCCTGGGCAGTTGCACCCTCGACTGGTGCCGCATTTCGGCGGGCGGATATCGCGGCTGGACCCTTAAAAGCAACCTTTGGGGGGTAGAACCAAGCGAGATCCGCGACTAGCTAGGCCTCAGCTTCTGCGCCACCCCGCTGGCCCAATTCCTGATCCAGAAGCAGAAGGTTCCAGCGGTTGTCACCCGCCGCCTTTGCCTTGTCCAGAATCGAAGATATCACATCTTCTTCCTCGACCTGTTCGGCCAGAAACCAGTTCAACATATTCTGAGTACTGAACTCTTTCTCATCCTGCGCCAAAGCAAACAGAGAATTGATCTGCCCACTCACTGTCTGTTCCTGCGCCAGTGCCTGTTCAAGCACATCAACGGCGGACAGGTAGTCCGCCTGTGGCTTGGCGATCCCATCAAGTTCAACCCGAGCGCCCAGCTTCACCATAAAGTCGAAGATCCGCATGGCATGCGTTTCCTCTTCGGCTGATTGCGCGCGAAACCAACTGGCAAAACCCGGTAAATCCTGCGCCTCAAAGTAGGCGGACATTGCCAGATAGGTATACGAGGCATGCAGCTCGGTGTTGATCTGACTGTTCAGCGCCTTGGCGACTCTTGCATTCAGTTTCATCGCTTGCTCCTTCGGACTGGATGGCGTTTGCAACAAAGATAGGGCGTCGGCGGCTTGGCCTCAACATAAGGTGCCAGATTTTTTCGCAAAAACATCATCTTAACCAAGTGTTTTCGCCATTGAGTATCACTCGCAGTTTCGCGCGGGAATCTGTTTTAAGCGATCAATATACCCGCTCGAAAGACACCCTGACCCGGAACCTCGGGAACCCTGTTGCCCGCCGCAGGATCAAAGCGCATCGGCACAGGCGCTTGCGTAAAAGCAATTTCCGGGTCCATGCCAATTTTGTCCAAAAAAGCTCTTGAACCCTGAAACCAACAGTCGTAGATAGCCGCTCACCGTTGGGGTGTAGCCAAGTGGTAAGGCAGCGGTTTTTGGTACCGTGTATCGTAGGTTCGAATCCTACCACCCCAGCCATCTATCTCACGACAGATCAACGCTCTCGTACCGATCTCAAGATTCGGCGGGAACTGTTCGCGATGTTCCTTGTTGGGCGTCCGCTGTGTCGCTGTGCTGGGAATAATACGCTGTCTTTAGCGTAGCGTGCCGCGACAGGGCGAGCCAATCGGTGTTGAGGCGCAACCCGATTCCGATACGCGTGAAGGTCTTTAACTCGGATCGTACAGATATCCGATTCCGCGGACCGTTCTTATGATCTCGGGTTTTTCGGGGTTGGCTTCGATCTTCCGCCGCAGTCTTGAAATCCGGATGTCTATGCTTCGGTCAAACGGATCCCAAGACCGGTCGTGTGCTTGCTCCAATAGTTGATCACGGTTCAGGACACGCCCGCGATTGTCAGCAAAGACCTTGAGCAGCCTGTATTCCATCGCGGTCAACTGAATCTCTGACCCATCCTGTGCAAGCAGTTTCGCCGCCTCGGTGTCTAGCGTGTATTGGCCGAAAACTGCGCAGCCACCGTCCGAGCTGACAGATGCAACCGAGGCATTGAGCGCGCCACGCCGCAGCAACGCCTTGATCCGGGCCTCCAACTCACGCAGATCGACCGGTTTACCCAGGTAGTCGTCAGCGCCCATTTCAAGGCCGATAATCCGATCAACGACGTCACCCGCCGCAGTCAGCATTATGATAGGCGTGGTGTTTTCCGGTCGAAGCGAGCGCAGGATCGAAAGGCCATCTTCTTTTGGCATATTGATGTCCATGACAATGACATCCACGTCGGTTGCCGAAACAATCGCCCGCAACTCCTCACCGCCGGACGCGGCCGAGACGGTGTGGCCGCGTTTGCTGAGATATTCCTGAAGCATTTCGCGGACATCAATCTCATCATCGCAGACCAGAACGTGGGTTTTGGTTTCATCCATCTTGTTGGTCCTTCTGATCGGCAAGCAGCTTTGCAACGAGTGTCCGAAGCTCTGACGGAGAGACAGGTTTTTCAAGGTAAGGCAGACCGGATTCCTGCAACAGACCCAACGAGCTCTCTCCCATCGTGTCGCCGGTGATGTAAGCGGTTCGCGCCAGCATATGAGGAAAGCGGTCCCGCAGCGCTTCGTAGATCTTGCGGCCATCCACGCCCGGCATGTTCAGATCACTCAGCAGCACATCGTATCTGGTGGACTGCAAACGCATCAACGCGTCCTCTCCGGATGTGGCAAGATCGACCTGAAGCCCCTCTTTTCTCAGAATTTCGGCGTGCAACTCGCCCACTTCGACCTCATCATCCACTACCAGCGCCCTGTGTCTTGCGGGTTCGGGTACAGGTTGGCTGGCCTCTTCTGCTTGGTGATCTTCTTGCATGGCGGCGGGCAGGGTGATCCGGAAAAGGGTGCCGGCTCCTGCGCCCTGATCAAGGCGGATATGACCGCCATGCGACAGGATAATCCGGTGGCAAAACGCCAGGCCGATGCCCGTTCCATCGCCAACCTCTTTGGTGGTGAAGAACGGTTCAAAAATCCGGGGGGCAATGTTGCGGGGAATGCCCGGTCCATTGTCTTCGACCGTAAGTTCCACCATTGCGGTATCGGGATGGTCCTTGGCCGACAACACGATCCGATCGCCCACACCTGACGCGGTCATGGCCTGCTCTGCATTTATTATGAGGTTCAGGACGACCTGGGTCAGCTGATCGGCATCGCCCGCAATCGGCGGCAAATCCGCAGGCAGATTCTGTTCGATGCGGACTTCACCCGACGAACTGCCATAGCCTGCCACATCAGCGGCGGTCTCGATGAGGCTTGCAATATCGACCTGTTCGATTTTGCTTGGTTGCTGACGCGCCATCGCAAGAAATGTTTTGACGATCTTCGCGCACCGCTCTGCCGCCGTACCAATCTTTTCTATTCTGGCAGTCAAATCCGGGTCTGTTATTTCTTCTTTGAGCATAAGCGCATGCCCCACAACCACCGATAGCGGGTTGTTGAGCTCATGCGCCACGCCGGCAAGCAGCTCGCCGAGTGCCGACATCTTTTCGTTTTGGAAAACCAGCTCGCGTTGCTTTTCAAGCTCTGCTTCAACGGCCAACTCATCCGTAAGATCGCGCGTGTTCGACACGATGACCTCTTCGCCATTGAATTCGATCAAACGCGAAGAATCCGCACCCCAGAACTTGCGCCCGGTTGCGTCGATGAACTGCATCCGCCGATCCCTGAGCGCCCCGGCCTGTCGCAGGTCTTTCAGATAAAGCTCTCGATCCCCGGGATTGGCATAATATGACGTCGAACTATCGCGTTCACCAAACAAATCCTTGATCTCAGGCGTTGCAAAAAGCACCTCGCCGGTATCCGCGCGGGTCATGTTGATCGCGGCCGGATAGGCCTCCATGACCTGCCGGATCAGCGCGTCGGCTTCCTTCTGGACGGTCAGGTCAATGATGCTGGTGACAACAACCTCTTCACCCTTGTAGTCGATCAACTGCGAAGAAATTGACGCAGGGAAGGTTTTGCCCGAGGCGTTCACCAGATCCAGTTTGTAATCGTCAACGCGCCCGTCCGCCAGCAACAGCGTGACGAAATCCGCGCGCTCTTCAGGATTACGGTAATGTTCTTTTGCAGACTTGCAGGGGCCGAACAGTTGCAGCGCAGCGGGTGAGCGATACAGTATCTGTCCATCTCCGATCTGCGCCATAGTGACGACTGCCGCGCTGGCATCCAGAACCTTGCGGATCAGAAGATCGCCGTCACGCTCTTCGAACTCTGCCTGTTTGCGCTCTGTAATATCCTCGCGCGTGACGACAAAGCCGCCAAATTTCGTGGGGTGAACAGAAACAAGATATGTTCGCCCATCCGTTTCGGTCAGTTCATAGTCCTGAATGAACTCGATCCCGTTTTCCAGCCGGTCCGAGACCCATTGCTGCTCGTTTCCGATCGCGTCAGCATAGATGCCCCGGCGCGCCGTCTCGCGCATCAGAATTTCCCAGTCCAGCCCCGGCTGCAGCAAGTCCGAGACCCCCTTGTTCATTTCCGCATATCGCTGGTTGAACATGACAAGGCGACGGTCGTCGTCATAAAGGGCGAAGCCTTCCTTGAGGGATTCAATGGCATCGCGCAGAAGGTCCCTCGCCTTCTCGATTTCTTCCAGATCGTTCGCCATGTCCATCGTCATCCTGATTTTCTAAGATATCATTGTTTCAATGCCATTTCAAAATCGGCCAGTTGTGTTTCAATTGTTTCATCCGGCAGGCCCGCCCGCCGGCCGCGCCCGAATTCCTGATTTATTTCGAAACAGATAGCGCGCTGTGTGACCTGGTTCACAGAGCTACAACTGAAACACTCGGCCCCGCTTTCAGAAATCACATTGAAACAATGAAAGGCCATTTATTGCCCATCACACATTCAATTGGGTAAGAACGATGACCATTTCATTTATGTCCTCTGAAACAAGCAATGCACCCATTGTCGCGTTGCATTCTTCCGCTTCAAACAGTGGCCAATGGGCCCAGCTGACTTCGGATCTGGATGGGCGCTTTGAGGTTCATGCCTTCGATCTGCCTGGCTATGGCGCTGCTCCGATGGCAGCTGATACCTCTCAGCAGGGTATGGCCGTTTCCGCGCTGCCGGTCATCCGCAAGATTGAAGCTTTCGGGTGCCCCGTGCATCTGGTCGGTCACTCGAATGGTGGCGGTGTCGCGATCAAGGTCGCGCTGATGCGCCCAGACCTTGTCAAAAGCCTGACGCTGTACGAGCCCGCGGCCTTTCATTTCCTTCAACACGGAAACGAACGCAGCCAAGAGCTGTTCCAGCAAATCCGCTTGGTGCGTGGTCTGTTGACCGCCGCCGCAGCTGACGGAGACGCCGCCGCCGGAATGCAGCACTTTCTGGACTTCTGGAACCACCGGGGCTTTTGGGACACCCTGCCTGCAGCAGCGAAAAACCGCTTTGCCGGTCTGATCACGTCCGTCATGTCCGATTTTGCCAATGGCTTTGCAGAGACATGGGCGTTGAAGGACCTCACCGCAATCGAAGTGCCCGCGCTGGTTATGACAGGGCTGGAGTCCCCCGATATCGCGCAGCACGCTGCCGTGGCCATTGCCAAGGCGCTGCCGAATGCCCGGATCGCGCTGCTGCCAGAGCTTGGGCATATGGCGCCGGTTTTCCAGCCGGAGTGGATCAATGCGCGCATCCTTGAACACGTGGCCTGCGCAGAGCGGCCCGTTGCAACGATCAGTTGGCCACAGCAACACGCCGCCTGATCCCTTCGTTCTCACCGAAACCGCTGGCGTCAAACCGGCAAACACAAAAAAGGAACTGAAAACATGGGTATTCAATCATCAATCGCGTCATCGACCGACTTTGCCGCCATCAAGGCAAAACAGAATGCGGCCTGGGGGTCAGGGGATTACAGCAAGGTCGGCGTCACACTTCAGATAACCGGCGAAGAGCTTGCCGAAGCGATGGATATGGTTCCGGGCGCAAAGGTTCTGGATGTCGCGGCAGGCAACGGAAACGCCACTTTGGCATTCGCCCGACGGTTCTGCGATGTGACCTCGACAGACTACGTCGACACTTTGCTGCAGGCCAGCAGCCAACGCGCAAAAGCGGAAGGTCTGTTTGTGACCTACAAGGTTGCCGATGCCGAAAACCTGCCCTTCTCGGATAAATCCTACGATGCGGTGGTGTCCACTTTTGGCGTAATGTTCACACCCAACCAGCAACGCTCTGCAACCGAGCTACAGCGCGTCGTGAAACCCGGTGGCAAGATCGGCATGGCGAACTGGACACCCGACAGCTTTATCGGGCTGCTTTTCAAGACCATTGGCAAACACGTTCCGCCGCCAACGGGCGTGAACTCGCCCGCCTTGTGGGGCAGCCGTGACTGGATCGAAGACGCTTTTGGCACGGAGTGTGAAGTAACCTCTTTCCGGCGCAAGAACTTCATGTTCCGCTACCGGTCTGCAGACCATTTTGTCGAGTATTTCCGCACTTTTTACGGCCCCATGCAAAAGGCATTTGATGCATTGGATCCCGCAGGTCAGGCGGCCCTGCACAGCGACATTATGACTTTGATCGAAAAATTCGATATATCCACAAATGGCGCCCTGTGCATCTCGTCCGAATATGCCGAGATCATTGCACAGCGTCGCTGACGCAATATCGTGGTATTCAACGCGTTCTGGCAAACATGCCCGGATGCGTTGAACACCAGGCACCGCTGAACGGATGTGTTTTGTATTGGTTAGAAAGGACGTAACGATGGTTGAACGCACATTATACGAAAAGTATGGCGGGTTTTCCAAGATCAGCAAAATCGTGATCTCATTCTACGATACACTGCTGGACAATGATGAGGTCGGACCGTTCTTCGACGATGTGGACATGACGAAGATGGTCGATCACCAGACCAAGTTCATCGCGTCGCTGCTGGGTGGTCCTGCCTCTTACACGGACAATCAACTGCGCCAGTTGCATTCTCATCTGGAAATCACGAATGCCCATTTCGACGAACTGGAAACGGTGTTGCACGGGGCTTTGAAAAAACACGATGTCGCCGAAGAAGATATCGCGGCGGTGGTCGCGGAATTCGAGAAACGACGCCCCCTGATTGTTAGGTAGATCATGACCATCGAAGCCATCAATGAACAACTGCTGCGCGCGATTGGCGTCGGTGTTGCCCTTCTGGATCGCCGGACGCTGCGGTTCGGTTTTCGGAATGACACGTTTGACGAATGGTTCGGCAGCGATACCCAATCAGACGAGCTGCAGCAGCTTTTTCCTGATCTGGAAATCAGTGCCGTCGAGAACAGTTTGACCGAGACCGGTCGGCATACCTCTGAGATCAGCTTCAAAAAGAAACGCAGGACGCTGGTGATCGCGCTCGACTTTACGGTCGCGCATGACGACGTTCTGGTTCTTGTCTGCCAGAACATCACCCGCATCAAAGAGCTGGAATCCATGATCGATTCCTATTCGATGATGGTTGAACGGAACACGCGCGAACTGAAGCGTGAAAAAGAACAGGTCGAAAAGCTGCTGCTGAACCTGATGCCGCGCGCGGTCTACGAGGAATTCAAGACCTTCGGCGTGGTCACGCCGCAGCTTTATGATCCAGTGTCCGTTCTGATGCTGGATTTTGTCGGGTTCACCGACATGGTCGCCTCGCAGGATCCAAGCGTGACCGTCACCGAACTGAATGACATCTACAGCGCTTTTGACCGGATCGGCGAACAGTTCGGCTGTGAACGCATCAAGACCATCGGTGACGCGTATATTACCGTGGCAGGGCTTCCGGATCCGACCCCGGATCACGCCAAGGCGATTGCAAACACTGCCATACGTTTTGTGCGCTATCTCAACCGCCGGAACCTGAGCCACCCGCATCAATGGCGCTGCCGCATCGGTTTGGCGTCCGGGTCGGTCGTGGGGTCGGTCGTCGGAATCCAGAAATATGTCTACGATATATTCGGACCCGCCGTGAACCTTGCCTCACGGCTGCAGGAGTTTTCTGATCCGATGTCGATCACCGTACAAGACGAGGTGGCCCAAGTGCTCAAAGACCAGTTCGATCTGGAGGACCTGGGGCCAAAACTGATCCGCGGCTTCGGAGAGCATGATGTCTGGCGCCTGACCGACGCAAGCTGACCTGTCGCATACCCCGCCTGATCCTGACCGTCTTTGTCGCGGCGCAATGCGGTCTTGTTTCCGTCACACCCGTCACGAAAAGCATTGAAACCGCTGGTTTGCTTGCCAAAACGGCAAGCGGCGCGGGGGCAAAGGCCGCCCCCGCACCTGTCGTCGGTTACGTGTTGACCCACCAACGCTCAGCAACGCGGGCCCCGTCAAGCGAGCTTGCAGCGGAAAGCTTGCCATGCCCGACATCGGCATTCCGTGCCATCACATTGTTGGCGAAAAGCGGAACGACGGTGCCCCCTTCGTCGCGCAATATGATCTGCATATCGCGATACATCTCGCGGCGGAGTTCTTCGTTCAACTCTCCGCGTGCCTCAAGCAGCAGCGCGTTGAATTTCTCATGATCCCAGTTGGTATCGTTCCACGACGAGGTCGGGTGATATCCGGTGGTGAACATGGTGTCTTCGGTGGCGTAGCCGCCCCAATAGACAGCCGAGAATGGTTTCTTAAGCCACACTTCGGACCAGTATCCGTCATTTGGCTCACGCACCACGTTGATTTTGATGCCCGCGTCCGCCGCACGCGCCTGATACAGAGTTGACGCATCCACCGCGCCGGCAAACGCGGCTTCGGCCGCCGACAGGTTGACCTCAAGCTCTGAAAGGCCGGACTTCTTGAGATAGTGTTTAGCCTTGTCGGGATCGTAGCTGTTTTGCTCGATATCCGATGCATGGTACCGATAGGATGGTCCGATCGGGTTGTCATTGCCGATGGTCCCGCGGCCTTGCAGAACCTTGTCCAGCAGCTCTTCACGGTCCAGCGCGTGTTTCAACGCTTTCCGCACGTTAACATCGTCGAATGGCGCTTGCTTGGTCAGCATCGCAAAGGTGTAGTGCAGTGGGCCAGAAGTCTCTTCCACTGTGATACCTGCAATGCTCGCCAACCGATCCGCCGTCTTCAGCGCCACCTGATCGATCACCTGAACCGTTCCGGTCAACAAAGCGTTGGATCGCGCCGTCGAGTCCGCAATCGTGTACAGCTCGACGCGATCAGCATGGGCGCGATCCGGGTTCCAGTAGTTGGGGTTGCGGTTCAGCGTCGCCGATGTGCCCGGCTTGTATTCTTCAAGAATATATCCGCCGGTACCGATCCCCGCGCGCCAATTGATGCTGCCATCCGGTTCAGCGGGCAGGATCATGAAGCCGGGCGTGTCCAGATTGAACGGGAAATCTGCATTGCCGCTTTCCAGCACGAACCTGATCGTGTGATCATCCAGTTTGATGATCTCTTTCACCGGATCAATCAGCGGCCTGACCGACGAAGTTGAATCCTCGCTGCGGTGATAGTTGAGCGAGGCAATCACGTCCTCGGCCTTGAAACTCTTGCCGTTGTGGAATTCGACGCCCTGACGCAGATTGAATGTCCATTCTTTCGCGTCGGCAGAGGCCTCCCAACTGGTCGCCAACGACCCGATCAGGTTCCCGTCCGCATCCACTTCGGTCAAAGTATCGCTGAACGCTCGGGTCAGAGCGGTCTGAAATCCGTTCTCCAGATGCGCCGGATCCACTGTATCCGTCGATGAGCCATGGCGCGACCCGATCTTGAGCGTCCCGCCTTTCTTGGGCGTTTCCTGTGCAAGCGAGATACCCGGCCAAGCGCCAGCGCCGGCGGCCATGACCCCCGTGGCCAGGCTGTTTCGCAGGAAATGACGACGCGAAAGGTCTGAAGTCAAAGGACGGTACATTTTTTGCTCTCCTGTATCAGGCGGGTTCATTTACGTTATGATGGGCAACATGAATATCAGGCCGCCGTTCAGACCATGGATTGGCCTGCTCTAGCTGCGCCGCCAGACGGAACAGCGTGGCCTCGTCATTGATTGCGGCACTCAATTGAACGCCGATCGGCAGACCGGCCCGGGTCGTGTGCAAAGGCAGGCTCAACGCCGGTTGGCCCGAGATGCTGAAAATCGCACAAAAGGCATATAGATCCATTTCGCGGTTCCAGAAGTCTGTCGAGGTGTCGCTGTAGACATGGCCGGAATACAGGCCCAGTTCAGGCGCCTGCTGGGTCACGGTCGGTGTCAGAAATACGTCGTACCGCGACATGAAGGCCCCCATCATCCGTGACAGGGCCGACAGCTCGGTCAACCGTTTTTTGAACGCCAGCGCGGACATCCTGCGACCTGCATCCAGCGTTGCAAGAGTCTGCGGCTCCAGCGTCTCAGGACCCAGCGGCAGGCCGGTCTGATCGCTGATCCGTTCGATCCCTTCGATCATACCCGGCAGGAACAGCTCGAAACACAGATCGCGCACATGCGGATAGTCCATCCGGGGGCACGCCTCTTCCACATCATGGCCCAGATCTTCCAGCAACTTCGCCGTCTTGCGCACGGCGGCGGCGCATTCGGGGTCCACGGCCGGACCGCCCGGCTGATCAATTGCAACAGCAATCCGCAGCTTACCAGGCGATTTCGACAGCTGCGACACAAAGCTGTGTTCAGGCGATTGCAACGGCACGTAGTCACCCGGCACCGGACCTGCGGTGACATCAAGGGCCGCAACGGTATCGCGCAAACTTCTTGAAACGACGTGCTGCGCACTGATCCAACTGCTGCCATCGGTCGACAGGGCACCGCCCAGCGGATTGCGCCCGCGCGACGGCTTCAAACCCACCAGCCCGCACCATGCCGCCGGAACCCGAATGGACCCCCCGCCATCGCTTGCATGCGCCATGGGCAAGACCCCCGCGGCCACAGCCGCAGCCGCACCACCACTTGATCCGCCGGTCGACAGATTGGTGTTCCAAGGATTGCGACAGGGACCATCCGACAGAGGTTCAGTCAGTCCATTGATCCCGAATTCTGAAGAAGCGGTAATCGCGATCGGTTTCAGACCGCTGGCTCTGAGGCGCGACGCAAAAGCCGAATCTTTGCGCACTTGATATCCAACCCCAATCCGACTTCCCATCGAGCTGGGAAGCCCCGCCCAACCATGATCGAGATTCTTCAACGCAAATGGTACGCCGTCAAAAGGGCCACTTGTACGGTGTTGCCCCGCCTCGGGACCGGGGATGATATGCGGCGCAAAATTCAGCGCCGGGTTCAGCCGCTCCAGGCCTTCGCGCGCGGCTTGCTGCACTTCTTGCGCCGAAACCTCACCACGAGCGATCAGATCAGCAAGCCCAATCGCGTCATAACCGCTATATTCTTCCAGCTGCATACCAGTTCCCAAACAGTTTGTTTCCAATGACAGGCTAGCCGCTGTTCATTGGGGTGGCGATTTGTTGAGTTTAAACCCTGTTATGCGGTATTGCGCCATAGCGCATAAAGTAGCATATAGATTGCAGCAGTTTGTTTATACCTAACAGATGATCGGGGCCTGGCCATGAGTAACTTCGCAGAGAACCTGCGCCATATCTGTGGGTTTCACGAATCGACATCGCAGATCTGTCGCGCGATTGGGGTTAACCGGCAGCAGTTCAACAAGTATCTCAGCGGCGCCTCTGTTCCTTCGGCCTATAATCTGAACCGCATTTCCAAACATCTGCGCGTCGCGGCCAATGATCTGTTCCTTGAACCTGCGCAGTTCGCCGCCAAATACCAGAACTCGGATCACGAGCCGTTGCGGCAATTGCCAATGCAAGCCGACGCTCTGATCGCGCGCGCTTTCCCCGGCAATCCACGCCAGTTGCGCAAATACACGGGCTACTATCGCAGTTACTTTGTCTCGTCGGAATCCCCCGATAATGTGTTCTGCAGTCTTGTCCGTCTGAACGAACAAGACGGCTACGTGTTTTCTCGAACCATCGAACGCTCCCGACCGACAGCCAGAGGCAAACGCGTGATTTCGAAATATTCGGGTATGGTGACGTATCTTGAGCGATATCTGTTTATTTCCGAATTCGAAGTGCTGACACGGGATTCGGTTGTCGAAACGATCCTCTATGCACCTTATCGCAACGAATTGAACCTGCTGACCGGGCTGACTTTCGGAACCACGGCAAGCCACAGGCGCATGCCATTCGCATCAAGAGCGGCCTGGAAATACCTGGGCAAGTCGATCGACATGAAACAGGAATTGAAGAAGTGCGGTAATCTGGACGTCCGTTCTCCGGCAGTGCCACCTGACGTCTTCAGCGCGCTTGATCTTGGTGCACAGTCGGCGCATCGCTTTATAACGATGTGATGCCCGGGGGTATTCAGCCCAACACAAGCACGAAGGGCCTTGCCACACGTCCTCTCACAAACAAGCCAGATAGCGGCACAACCTGTCGGAGCGCGATGCTGTGAGCGATGGATGAAATTGCGGGATTTGGTGGAGCCTAGGGGATGCGATCCTGAGGTGGTAGGTTTCAATTAAATCAGCGGCTTACGTATACTCTTCATCTTGCGCTGTAACAACCCACTGTAACACTATTCGATCACCACTGCTTATCTGCTGGAACGCCA
Organism: Ruegeria sp. G10; assembly: GCF_056533645.1. NCBI lineage: Bacteria > Pseudomonadati > Pseudomonadota > Alphaproteobacteria > Rhodobacterales > Roseobacteraceae > Ruegeria > Ruegeria sp. G10. The sequence continues at coordinate 656,712 of NZ_JBQFOQ010000001.1, forward strand.
AGCTCTCACCTTGTCAGTAAGATCAGGACCGGCGCTTAGCCCCCAGAGGACCCCGATCCCGGCAAAAACGAAGACCCCGGCAACGGCCACAAACGGGCCTCCGACGATACCTGTCCCACCGCCTATCAAGAAGCCGATCAACCCGCCTGTGATAGCACCAACCACCCGAGACTTTCTCACTGTTCACTTTCCTGTTTTGCGCGTAGCGTCTTGCTGATCTCGACCAAGATACCCAACGCTACTCCAACGAAGATAGCAATCATCCCTTCGTTAATTGCCTCACCTGTGGTTGCAGCGGCCAGAATTTGTCGGGCTGCGGCTTCGTTGTCTTCTGCTCCAAATGCCAATAGAAACCCAACTACCACCCGAAATCCCCCGAGTACCAACAAGAGCCACGCGATAACTGAACCTAATTTTGTAAACGTCATACCTGTTTCCCAATTTGCGACTTCTCGCACGCTCGAGGCGAAGCTCGACAACCTGCACTTGCAATTGCCTGTATCAACCACCTGAGTACCTAGTGCAATCCGTTCGACTTGTACGCACAAAACGCCGCAATAGCTAACGGCGAGCGCCGAGCTAAGTAGTTTGCATATTTGGCAGTTTTGTCTTCCTAATATCCCCACAGATTGAACGTCGCTGACCATATTTTTATTGAGATAAATTGCTACGGGAGGCAGTGAGTGACCGAAAACGCGGAAACTGATGAAGGCACCATCCCTCACCCACCTCAAGAAGTCCTTGATGCAGTGTTGGAACAGTTCTTGGTGATTTCACCTGAGCCAATTTTGGAGCCACTGGCGTCAGCCGCGCAAGGTGGGGAGCCGTGGCGAGATAGCATTTTAGCGGCAGAGGCGGGACTGCGAAGCGTTATCAGTGCGGCTTCGCTTCCTTTCTGGCTCATTAACCACTCGATATTTGAGCGCCACTTTGATCGTTTGCACATGGCACAGCGCATTGGCAGCTTAAAGGAAGTAAGCCCAGGCGCTGGCCTTACGAAGGCGCACGAAGAAAAGGCTTGGGTAGAAGCGAAACAACAAATGGACGAGTTCGTAGGAAGCAGACTTGGTAGTGAGACGCTACGAAATGCCACCCTTCTAGAAATGTTTCAGCATTTGCAATCAGATGAGATTAAGGCCGCCGCTAGAGAGCAACTTGTCCAAACTCTAATTTCCACATGGACTGTGTTCGAGAGTTTCGCCCGATCTTTTTCTATCAATTGGATTAATCAAGACCCATTAAGAGCGACTCCGGTCATTTCATCGCCAGACTTACGTGATTTCTTCGGCAAACAGACGGTGGATTTCCAGACGATTGGCGACCACGGTTTCAACCTTTCGCAGTCCATGGGATCGGTGCTTTTCCATGGGAAACGACTTGATAACCTCAAGGCGATCAAGGGAGTGATGAAGGCGCTGTTTAGCGACGAAGAAATCCAAAGAAGTCTGGGTAGCGATCTATGGTTGCTAAATCAGAAGCGCAACCTTTTCGTCCACAACAGGGGTGTTGTCGATGAACATTACTTGGCACAAACTGGTGAGGACATCGCTCTGGGTAGGCAGTTAGCTTTGACAAGTGCTGACATAGAGATGCACCTCCGTTCCGTTCAATCGGCTATACTCAACATTACTAAAGCTGCTACTGAACCCGATACCACAGACGAGAACTAACCACGAGAAAAGGAGGGAACCGTTAGGCCCCTCCTAATTCTCCAGGTCACTCTTTCAGCAAATCCTCGAACGTCCTGCGCTTCAACCGCACAGATGTCCCACCAGCATTCACCAGTAACAACCCACGGTTTCATCTTCCGCCCGGTGATGATCAGGAGTTCATCCCGTTGCCGAAACGGTAGCAGGTAAACAAACTCAAAACTTGTGGGGCGGCTAATCGCTACTAGCGGAATTGATCACTATCGATTGCATCCCGCAAAAGTCGTGATCATATATCTCAACAACCTGTCCGTTACCTAATACGGCACGTAGGTCAGCTCTACAGTAACTGATTTCACCGCTAGGTAGTTGAAGCTCAAATTCACTATTCGGTTCAATTACATCCCAATCAAGTAGGTTGACTGACCATTCTGCCTGATTAAGGTCTGTTACGTATACCTCAACTATCACTTCGCCAGATTTGTTGCTTATTTCGACTTGTATGCCATCTCCGATTGAGATTGTAGCCTCATTTGTTTTGCTCTGGTTTGTGTATGACCATGCCGGGAAAAACCCGGCAATCGCCATGACAAAGGTGAGGGGGCCACAGTACTTCAGAAAGAGACTCTGCCTTCGTCCGAGTTGAGGGAGTTTCAAAGGGCCCAATTCCGTCCCACTAAACCACGGCGCTAGGGCAAGACTTAACGAAACCAAAACCAATATCGTTGCTACGGTGTCAGGGATGCCGAGCCAAGAGTATGTACTAGTAAAATCCATTGTCCGATATAGTGATACACTAAACGCCTGAAAGCTAGAGGTTTCCCAACGTAGTTGGAGTACTTACCAACAAACAAAAAACGAGGAAACCCTATCGGTTCCCCCAAAGTTCTCACTAAGTCACTCTATAAGCAAATCCTCGAACGTCCTGCGCTTCACCCGCAAAGTCGCTACACCAGTATCTGGATCAGGGCTGCCTGGATTTGGACAACAACGCTGCCGAACGCGCCGTCAAACCCGTCGCAATCGGGCGCAAGAACTGGATGTTCGCCGGATCAGAAGGTGGCGGCAAAGCCATGGCCATTGCCTTCACCCTGATTGAGACCGCCAAACTCAATGGCGTCGACCCACAAGCCTGGCTGACCTGGGTTCTGGAGCGCATCGCGGATCACAAAATCAACCGCCTCCATGAGCTCATGCCGTGGCACTACGTTGAACAAATCGCTCCATAGCAAAGACCGGGTTCGCAGAATGGGTACTATCCATCGCCAGGAAGGCCGGAAACAATCGTTATTCAATACCCTTACGCCAATTGACACTACTAAGAAGATCACGTTGACCCGGTGTGAGAGAACTCCAGATACTTTCCAGCGTGACGCCATCACCCAACCATCCCAATACCTGCTCCAACGCACCTTCGGTCACTGGGCTCCAAGTTACTTCTACATCCATGCTTTGAAGGGAAAAGCCCTCACCCAAGCTGGCCGCCATGTTATTGGGGTCCACCAAAAACACCGTCGCAGGATCATTGATATCCACAAAGCTAACCAGCGTGGGCATGCTACTTTCAGACACGGGCACTGCGCCCTTTGTGAAAAACTTCAAACCCAGAAAAGCGTGGTAGAATCCGAATGTGCTGTTGCGCCAGTTCGCCAGTCGACCGGCGTTATCGAAACTACGCGCGGCGATGGTTTTGGGGATCAATGCAAAAAGATAATGATCCTCTCCCAGATCAAGCACAAGGGCCTCGCCCGTCGTATCCCAATAGTTGCCACCGCCCGCATAGCTGGGGATTTGTGAGTAAGAATACTGCTCGTGCTGACGTGCGCACGCGCTGCAAAGCTAATCGAAGCTCAGATCGGGAAACGAAATCTAGCCGCATTCCGAAGAACACCCGCTGCCGACCAACCCGGAGATGAATGGAAACGTTACTTTGGAGACCGTAATGCCTGATCTTAGACTATACGACAAAGACGGAAACCTACGTGAGTCACTGGAAGCCGCCCAAAAACGTATTCTCCGAGATGAGGGGGCGGAGTTATCCTTATCTCAGGTAGCACGTCGCCTGATCCATATGGGCCAACGGTCTCTCGATCAAAAAACCAATCATCAAAAAGCGTGAAAGGGAAGCCCATGCGCAATCAACTACCCCCTACCTGCACCCTCGGGCAATTGAGTTACTACCTTGGGATCAGCGAAAACCAATTGAAGGAGCTACAGTACTCCGAAGGTTTTCCCCAGCCATTGAAAATAGGCCGCTACAAGCGCTGGGCTCTTGCTGAGATCGATTCTTGGCTCGAAAGCTGGCCAGCGGTCACAGCATGAGGCTGCGAAGTGTGAGGCGCCGAATTTCTGGGCGAAGGCGACGGCCGCGCGGTCTAATTCGCGTGAGCTGGGACGCACCGTGGTTCGGTATGGGTTGAAGAATTGTTGGGCGGATCGTTGTCAGGAATACCGCCCAACATGTACTGGCTGATTGGCCAGGCTGCGCTCTCGGGTTTTATGATCCTTCCCCCGAGGGCGCATTTCTACTTCATCATATTTGATTCGAAACACGGGTCCTTCCTGAGGGGGTATGGCCTGTGGGTGGGAATTGTCGCACGAAAACATTTGTGCGTGCGCTCAGGAATCGTGTCCTACTACTATTACTTAGCGAAGGCCCAAGGGGTGAAAAAAGGGGGGATCGATCGCAGAAACTGATGATATAATCGTCTTAAATCAGTATGTTAGGGAGTTTGTTTGGTGGAGCCTAGGGGAGTCGAACCCCTGACCTCTTGCATGCCATGCAAGCGCTCTCCCAACTGAGCTAAGGCCCCATTCAGGTACCGCCGCAGCGGTGGACGGACGTTTATGAGACGTAGCAAGCAAGTGCAAGACCTAAAAATCGAAACGCGCAAAAAGTTTCGGCCTGCGCCCCAAGGGGGGGGACGAGGCGGCAAGGGCCGCCTCGGGTCCTGTCAGTTCTCGTCTTCCGACGACATATCCTTGATGTCGTCCAGCGAGACGTTGTCGCCGTCGTCGTCATCGTCGTCCAACAGATCATCGTCCAGTTCGACATCGACATTGTCGTCATCGTCCAGCACGATATCTTCGTCCGAGGACGCTTCGCGCGCTTTGACCGAGGCCGCATCTTCCGCATCAGCAGCGATCATCCGGCTTTTGCCGGTTTCCAGTTCCACGACCTCACCCGTGTAGGGGCTGACGATCGGGTCCTTGTTCAGGTCGTAAAAGCGTTTGCCGGTGGTCGGGCAGACACGCTTTACGCCCCATTCTTCCTTGGGCATATCAAATCCCCTTGATATCAGGTGAATCTCAACAATGATTCAGGTCACCTGCCACATGCGGCAGGCACTGTCAAAGCCTTTGCGCGAAGGAGATCGGCCCATGGGGCGACACGCATTGCCGGGACGGCCTCCGGTGCCGCTGACATTGCGCAAATCGGCGCGCGCGCGGCGGATCAGTTTGCGGATTTCCCAACTGGATGGGCGGGTTACGCTGACCTACCCGACCGGTGTTGCCGAGGCCGAAGCGCTGAGTTTCGCGCAGCAGAAAGAGGATTGGATCAGGGGGCATCTCGACGATCGCCCAGAGACCGTGTTTGTGCAATTCGGACAAACGATTCCGATTGAGGGAATAGAACGCCGAATCGTCCCTGCTACGGGCAGACGGGTTCAATTGAGCAGCGATGAGGTTGCTGTTCCCAAAGGGGCCGAAGCGCGCCGTCTTGCACGTTTCCTGAAAGAGCTGGCCCGGGATCGGCTGAGCGGCGCCTGCGATGACTATGCGGCGATGCTTGGCCGCCCGTACAATACCCTGACCCTGCGCGATACGCGCTCGCGCTGGGGGTCCTGCACCTCTGCCGGGGGATTGATGTTCTCGTGGCGGCTGATCCTCGCACCGCCCGATGTGCTGCACTATGTGGCCGCGCATGAGGTGGCACATCTGGCCGAAATGAACCACTCGGCAGCCTTTTGGGCTCAGGTTGAGCGCATCTATGGATCATACAAAGCGCCACGGCGCTGGCTGCGCGAGCACGGAACGCAGCTGCACCGCTACCGGTTCGAGGCCAGCGGTTGACCTGCGCGGGATTTGTGATCACATAAGCCCATGTTGACCACACGCACCGCCGACTCGCACACTGCCACTCATGATCGCGTGTATCGCGCCCTTCGATCCCGCATCATGCATGGTGAAATCGCGCCCGGTCAGGCGCTGACCCTGCGCGGGATCGGCAAGGAATTCGGCGTCTCGATGACGCCTGCGCGTGAAGCCGTGCGGCGACTAGCGGCGGAAGGCGCGCTATCGCTATCCACCTCTGGGCGGGTCTCGACGCCCGAACTCAGCCGAGACCGGATCGAGGAACTGGCGGCGCTGCGGGCACTGCTTGAGGTCGAGCTGGCCAGCCGCGCCCTGCCCCGCGCCCATATGGCACTGATCGACCGGTTGCAAAGCATCAACATGAGCGTTGCCGAGATGGTCACGAAACGCGATGCGGTGGGCTATATCCGCGCCAATCTGGAGTTTCACCGCACTCTGTATCTAAGGGCACAAGCCCCGGCGATGTTGGCGATGGCAGAAACTGTCTGGTTGCAGCTGGGCCCGACGATGCGCGCGCTCTATGGCAAACTCAGGCGCACCGAGCCGCCGCACCATCACCGCCTGATTATCTCTGCCCTCAAGGCCGGGGATGAACCGGGCTTGCGGCTGGCGGTTCGTTCAGATGTGACGCAAGGCCTGCGCCTGCTTGTAACCTGAGCGGCATTTTGCCCATCTGCCAAGCCTGTTGATTTCGGGTATCGCGTCGCTGGTCTGCGCGACCCGGCTGGGGTAATCTGTTCGCAAATCACAACAAGAGCAGATTTCAACCATGATCAATCGTCGCACATTTTCCGCCGGGCTTGGGGCAAGCCTGCTGGCTGCCTGTTCTGGCGGCAGCACGCCAAGTTCCGCCCCCGCAAGCCGCATGCGTACCGTCCCGAACGCAGGGTATGATGCCTGGGTCGCCAGCTTCAAAAGTCGCGCCGGGTCTCAGGGCATTTCACAGTCTACGCTCAATCGGGCCTTTCAGGGCGCGGGCTATCTGCCTGGCGTGATCGAACGCGATCGCAATCAGGTCGAATTCAAACGCTCGCTCGAGGATTATCTGGCCATTGCCGCCTCGGATGAGCGGATCAGCACCGGCAAGCAGATGATGGTGCGCCATGCAGGTACCCTGTCGCAGATCGAGGCGCAGTATGGCGTCGACAAAGAGGTGGTCGTTGCCGTCTGGGGGCTGGAAAGCCGGTATGGCGCGCGGCGCGGGGATGTGCCGGTGATCTCGGCCACATCGACGCTGGCCTATGACGGGCGGCGGGGGGCGTTTTTTGAAAAGCAACTGGTGGCGGCGCTGAAGATTATTCAGGAGGGCGACACGAGCCCTGCCAACATGACCGGCAGTTGGGCCGGTGCCATGGGGCATACGCAGTTCATCCCGACCTCGTATCTGGCCTATGCGGTGGATTTCACCGGCGACGGACGGCGCGATATCTGGTCCGAGGATCCGGCGGATTCGCTGGCGTCAACGGCGGCCTATCTGGCGCGCGCCGGTTGGGTGCGGGGGCAACCTTGGGGGGGCGAGGCCGGTACGGTCAGCGGCACGCCGGTCGCCGTGCTCCAGCCGCAGACGCCCGGGCCGCGCATTGCCGTGTTTCGCAATTTTCAGGTGATCAAGCGGTACAACAACTCGGACAGCTATGCGATTGGTGTCGGCCACCTGTCTGACCGGATTGCCGGGGGCGCACCGTTTCAGGCCTCGTTCGGGCCGGATGAGAACGGGCTGACGCTGGAAGACCGCAAGGAGTTGCAACGCCGCCTGACCGCCGCCGGGTATGACACGCAGGGTGCGGACGGGGTGATCGGCAAGAAGTCCGAGGCCGCGATCAGCGGCTATCAGCGCGCCAATGGCATGGCCGTGACCGGCACGCCATCGGTTGAATTGCTGCGGCGTCTGGGCGGCTGACGGCTTAGGCCGCCAGACCCTTGGAACCGATATCGAGGAATTTCTGACGGCGGTCCTTGATCAGGGCCACCGCATCCTTGCCGTCCAGCTCTTTCAGCATGGCGGCGATGGCTGCGCGTACCGATTCAACAGTGGCAGGGCGGTCACGATGGGCGCCGCCTTTGGGTTCGGTGATGATCCGGTCGCAGACACCCAGTTTATAGAGGTCCTGCGCGGTCAGACGCAGCGCCTCGGCGGCTTCACGCATCTTCTCGGAATCCTTCCACAGGATCGAGGCGCAGCCCTCGGGCGAGATCACAGAATAGACCGAATGTTCCAGCATCGCCACGCGGTTCGCCGTTGCGAATGCCACCGCACCGCCCGAGCCGCCTTCACCGATGATCACCGACACCAGAGGCACGCCGATTTTCAGGCACATCTCGGTCGACCGCGCAATTGCTTCGGATTGGCCGCGTTCCTCGGCCCCTTTGCCGGGATAGGCCCCGGCGGTGTCGATCAGGGTGATCACCGGCAGGCCAAAGCGCCCCGCCATTTCCATCAGGCGCACGGCCTTGCGATAGCCCTCGGGGCGAGCCATGCCGAAGTTGCGTTCGATCCGCGATTTGGTGTCCGAACCCTTTTCATGGCCGATCACCATCACCGGCTGGTCGTTGAACCGGGCCAGACCGCCGATCACCGCCAGATCGTCGGCAAAGTTCCGGTCCCCGGCCAGAGGCGTAAATTCGGTGAACAGCGCATCGACATAATCGTTGCAATGGGGGCGTTCGGGGTGGCGCGCCACCTGACATTTCCGCCAGGGGGTCAGATCGGCATACAGCTCGTCCAGCAGCTTGGCGGCCTTGGCGTCCAGCGCGGCGGCCTCTTCGGCCACGTCCATCTCTTCATTGGCGCGGGCCAGCGCGCGCAATTCCTCGGCCTTGCCTTCGATCTCGGCCAGCGGTTTTTCGAAATCCAGATACTGGGTCATGACGCCTCTCAACGCGGAAGTTCCCTGCTATATGACTAAAGGTCGGCGCGGATGCAACTCGGCAAAGATCTTCGACGGGGGATAGGAGTGCAAACACTGCCAACGTCGCTAGAGGAAACCACAGCCAGGTAACGCGGAATGCGCTGCGAGCGGATCAAACGCGTGAAGGACCGACCACGCACCATTCAAGGCCCATAGGCCCGGGCAGGCTTTCAGGGCCACAGCACCGGATAGAGCGAAGCCAGCAACAGGGCGGCCATCGTCCAGTTAAACACCAACAACCGCCTCGGATTTGTTAAAAACCGAGCCATTTGCTGGCCAAGTACCGTCCAGACACTGACCGATGGTAAGTTCACCGCGCCAAATACAAGCGCCACGAAGACGATCGCCAACACGGTGTGACCCGGCGCGTAAGCTGTGGTCGCCGTAAGCGCCATCGCCCACGCCTTGGGATTGACCCATTGAAAGGCTGCAGCTTGCAGAAACGTCATCGGAGTCCCGCGCTGCGCATCCGACTCGGCGGGGGCGGCATGGGCGATCTTCCAGGCAAGATACAGCAGGTACACAACCGAAGCGATCTTCAGCAATGTGAAGCTGAGCGGAAACCGGTTGAAAACCTGCACCAACCCGGCCCCGACCAACAGCACCATGAAGGTGAACCCCAGTCCGATTCCCAGCATATGAGGGATTGTCCTGCGGAACCCGAAATTCGCACCCGACGCCATCAGCATCAGGTTATTGGGTCCCGGCGTGATCGACGAGACAAATGCAAAAGTGATCAGCGCCAATAGGATCTCATAGGTCATACGGTGGATAATCCCGCAGCTTTGGCCAAATGAAATTGCGTATTAGTGCGTTAACCGGATAAACTCGCAATAAATGGCGAAAATAGATGACATAAACAGCCGGATATTGCGCGAACTCTCTCATGACGGGCGCATCAGCAATCTCGACCTTGCCGAGCGTATCGGGCTGTCTCCATCCGCGTGCCTGCGCCGGGTGCAAGAGCTGGAGCGTGCGGGCGTGATCGCCGGTTACCGCGCGGTCCTGGATCCCGCGGCGCTGGGGATCGGCTTTGTGGCCTATATCGGGGTCGGTCTGGGAGAGCATACCAAAGCCGCACAGGAGGGTTTTGAGAAGGCATTGCAAAGCGCGCCGGAAGTGGTGGAATGCCACAACATCACTGGCACAATTGAATACCTGCTGCGCGTGGAATGCGCCGATCTGCCCTCGTATAAAACCTTCCATACCGAGGTGCTGGGGACCCTGCCGCATGTCACGTCTATCACATCCTATGTCGTGATGGGTTCGCCCAAGGACATGCGGGCATGACGCCTGAATTGTGATCTTTAACTGTCTTGCAGGGCTAAAACTCACATCATAGTGTCATCTAAAAGGCCTGCCGACGAAGTTCAAACGCGCGAAGGCCAAACACTGGGAGGAAACCATGACACTTGTTCGAGTCGGAGCGCTTGCCGCTGCGATCGCATTGATCGCCGGCGCGGCTTTGTCGGAGCCGCTGAAATTGAAACCCGCAAGTCCGCAACCCAGCCCCAAGGCAGGGCTGAACGTGAAATACGCATGGGCCGGTGCCCCGCCTGCGGGGATCAACAGTATCTCTGCAGCAAAAACGCTGCTTCAGGACGGTTCGGAAGCCGGAAAGCCGCTAAAGGGGCTGGATTATCGGGATACTGACGAAGGTGACCCGGTCTTGACCCATACCGAGCATTATAACGTCGCCGCCGATATCTCTGGCTACATCAAATTTGATGCGCCTGGAGTATATGAGCTTGAAACCTGGTCTAACGACGGCATCGAAGCATATATCGGGGGTCAACTGGTCGGGAAAGTGATCGGTCGTCAACCCTGCAATGCCAACCAGCGAACTGAGGTCGAAGTCCCCCAGGCTGGCTGGTATGAGCTCAAGATTTTCTATTATCAGAAGTACGCGACGTCGTGTTTGATGATGAAATGGGGCAAGAGTGGCGAGAAACTGTCCTGGACGCCAGATAATGCCTTTGGTCGCTGAGGCCGGATCATAATCCAAAAGAGGCGCCCTTTCGGGCGCCGCTCTATGCTCAGCCTCCGGCTGCGATCAGTTCTGCCTGCGCCACAATCACTTCGGCCTGTTTGATCGAAGCGATATCGACCAGACGGCCTTTGTAGACGGTCGCGCCTTCGCCATTGGCTTTGGCCTGCTCCATCGCGGCAAGAATTTCGCGGGCTTCCGAAACTGCCTCGTCCGACGGGGTGAAGACTTGATTGGCCAAAGCAATCTGTTTCGGATGGATCGCCCATTTGCCAACCATGCCCAACGTGGCCGAGCGTTTGGCCTGTGCGATATAGCCCTCATCATCCGAGAAATCGCCGAACGGGCCGTCCACCGGCAACACGCCATGGGTCCGACAAGCTGCGACGATGGCAGCCTGCGCCCAATGCCACGGGTCGGACCAGTGCTTCTGCCCCTCGCGCAGCATGTAGTAGTTTTCCTGCGTTCCACCGATGCCCGTTGTCTGCATCCCCATGGACGCGGCGAAGTCGGCGGCACCCAAGCTCATGGCCTGCAGACGCGGTGAAGAGGCGGCAATCTCCTCGACATGCGCCAGACCTGCCGCGGATTCGATGATAACTTCGAATGAGATCGGCTTGCTCCGGCCCTTGGCCCGTTCGATCGCCGTCACCAGCGCATCGACCGCATAGACATCAGCAGCACAGCCCACTTTGGGAATCATGATCTGATCCAGCCGGTCGCCCGCCTGTTCCAGTACATCGACCACATCACGGTACCAATACGGCGTATCCAGCCCGTTGATACGGACTGACATGTATTTGCTGCCCCAATCCACGGTATTCAGCGCCTCGATGACGTTGGCGCGGGCGGTACCCTTGTCCGAGGGCGCGACCGAGTCCTCAAGATCGAGGTTGATCACATCCGCCGCCGATGCCGCCATCTTGGGAAACAGTTTGGTGTTCGAGCCCGGCCCGAACAGCTGGCAACGGTTGGGCCGCGCCGGAGCGGCAGGTTGGATACGGAAACTCATCTGGACCTCGCGTGAGCAATGAAATTACGTTTGTTCTTGGTGATGAGATATTAAATTGCGCGGACGCACGCAAGCGCGATTGTGCAGCTGCGGCAATGCGTGTGCAGCACAGAAAATCAGGAGCTCGCAAATGGTGCTCAAAGATTGATCAGTTTGAAAACTTCGAAGATCGTCCCGGATTCCTTACCCATCACGCAAAATATTTGCGCCAAGGATAGAGTTGCGGAAAGAGTTTGAGAAACGCTCGTCAAATCGGTTCTCTAGTTTGGAGCGGAAGCAAAGGAGCGCTGCGCGATGATCGAAACACCATACCTGTTGTTTTTGGGGGATGCGCCTGACCAATTGGCTGCCAAGGTTGCGGTGGGCATCAAGGACTGGCGGCCCGAGAATGCCGTCGGCCAGTACCGCATGGACGGCTGCAAAGCTGATCTTGGTCTGACAGACATGGAACTTGTCGAAGCGCGCGAAGCCGGGGCCAAGACCTTGGTGATTGGCGTGGCCAACCGGGGCGGCGTGATCAGCCAGGAGTGGAAGAAGGTTCTGGTCATGGCGCTGGAAGAGGGCTTTGATCTGGCCTCGGGCCTGCACAACCTGCTGCGTGATGAACCCGATCTGGTCGCCGTGGCCGAGGCCACCGGGCGCAAGCTGCATGATGTGCGGGTCCCCGAGGTCGATTATCCAATTGCCAATGGTGTCAAACGGACCGGTAAGCGGTGTCTTGCGGTGGGGACGGATTGCTCGGTTGGTAAGATGTACACCGCGATGGCGATGGATGCCGAGATGCGTAAGCGCGGCATGAAATCCACCTTCCGGGCCACCGGTCAGACCGGTATTCTGATCACCGGCGACGGGGTGCCCCTGGATGCCGTCGTCGCGGATTTCATGGCCGGCTCGGTCGAATGGCTGACCCCGGACAATGACGACGATCACTGGGACCTGATCGAGGGTCAGGGGTCACTGTTTCACGTCTCTTATTCGGGGGTAACCATGGCGCTGATCCATGGCGGGCAGCCCGACGCATTGATCCTGTCGCATGAGCCCACGCGCACGCATATGCGGGGTTTGCCCGGATATCAGCAGCCCTCGCTGGAGGCCTTGCGCGATATGGCACTGACATTGGCGCGGGTCGCCAATCCGGATTGTCAGGTTGTGGGCGTGTCGGTGAATACCCAGCATATGAGCGAAGAAGACGCTGTGGCATATCTGGCGCAGATCGAGACCGATATGGGCCTGCCTGCAACCGATCCGTTCCGCTTTGGCTCGGGCAAGCTGGTCGACGCGCTGGCTGCGATATGATTTGAACGGTCTGTGCGGGGGGAGATTTTTCGTCGAAAAATCTCTGCCTCCGGCGGGAGTATTTGGGAAAAGATGAAGGAGCGGGCGCGTGCAGGTTGAAGTCTCTCGTGATGTGTTTCGGCTGGCGCAGGTGTTCACCATCTCGCGCGGGTCCCGGACCGAGGCGCAGGTACTGACCGTACGGATCACCGACGGGGCGCATCAGGGATGGGGCGAATGCGTGCCATATGCGCGTTACGATGAGACCTTAGCCTCGGTTGAGGCCGAGATTGCAGCTCTGCCCGAGGTGTTTTCGCGCCAATCGCTGATGGACCTGTTGCCTGCCGGTGCCGCGCGCAATGCGGTGGATTGTGCGTTGTGGGATCTTGAGGCGAAGCGGTCGGGCAAGCGGGTGTGGAATCTGGCCGGGCTGCCGGTGCCGGGGCCTGAGATCACGGCCTATACCCTGTCGTTGGACACGCCCGAGGCAATGCAGGCGCAGGCGGCGCAGAACGCGCATCGGCCTCTGCTGAAGATCAAGCTGGGCACGCCCGATGACATGCCGCGGCTTGAAGCCGTGCGCGCGGGGGCCCCGAATGCCCGGATCATCGTGGACGCCAATGAGGGCTGGAGCGCCGAGGTTTATGCCGACCTCGCCCCGCATCTGGTGCGGTTGGGCGTGGCGCTGGTCGAACAGCCGCTGCCTGCCGGAGATGATGACGCGCTTATCGGGATGGAGCGGCCTGTGCCTGTCTGCGCGGACGAATCCTGTCATGACCGGTCCAGCCTGCCCGCGTTGAAGGGCAAATATGATGTCGTCAACATCAAGCTGGACAAAACCGGGGGGCTGACCGAAGCGTTGGAGTTGCGCAGCGCCGCGCTGGCCGAGGGGTATCGGGTGATGGTCGGATGCATGGTCGGAAGCTCTCTGGCGATGGCTCCGGCGACGCTGTTGGCGCAGGGGGCCATGGTAACGGACCTTGACGGGCCGCTTCTTCTGGCCGAAGACCGCACTACACCGCTGATTTTTGATGACGCCGGGGTGCATCCGCCTGAGGTGGAGCTCTGGGGTTGAGGAGACAAACATGACCCGCACCGTTTACGTGAATGGAGACTACCTGCCCGAGACCGAGGCCAAGGTTTCGATCTTTGACCGGGGCTTTCTGATGGCGGATGCCGTTTATGAGGTGACCAGCGTTCTGGGCGGCAAGCTGATCGACTTTGACGGCCACGCGGTGCGTCTGAAACGGTCGCTGGACGAATTGGATATGGCGGCGCCCTGCAGTAAGGATGAGCTGCTGAACATTCATCGCAAGCTGGTCGAGCTGAACGAAATCGACGAGGGCATGGTGTATTTGCAGGTCACGCGCGGCAGCGATGGGGATCGGGATTTCGTCTTTCCGGCAGATGACGTCAAGCCGACGCTGGTGCTGTTCACGCAGAACAAGCCCGGCCTGGCCAACAGCCCGGCGGCGCAGAAGGGGATCAGCGTCATTTCGATCGACGATATCCGCTGGGGTCGCCGCGATATCAAGACAACGCAGCTGCTTTATCCTTCGCTCGGTAAGATGATGGCCAAGAAGGCGGGCGCAGATGACGCGTGGATGATCGAGGATGGCTATGTGACCGAAGGCACCTCGAACAACGCTTATTTCGTGAAGGACGGCAAGATCGTCACCCGCCCGCTGTCAAATGAGATTCTGCACGGCATCACCCGCAAGGCGGTGCTGCGGATGGCGGCCGAGGCGCAGATGGTGGTTGAGGAACGGCTGTTCACCATCGATGAGGCGAAAGAGGCGGATGAGGCCTTTGTCACCTCGGCCTCGACCTTTGTGATGCCGGTGGTCGAGATTGACGGCGAGACGCTGGGCGCAGGTACGCCCGGCCCCATCGCCAAGCGCCTGCGCGAGATTTATCTGGAAGAAAGCCTGAAAGCGGCGGTCTAACTCCGCGCCTCTTCGCGCAGCGCCTGCGCGAGGTCGGCGTTTTCCAGCACATAGCTGCCGAAGCTGGGCCGCCAGACCAGTCCCTTGTCGCGCAGCACGTCCAGCGCCTTTTGGATGCCGCCCTTGCTATAGGGTTTGCGGTCACCGGCCAATGCCTGCCGGGTGTCGTCGGTGAACGGTGTGAAGTCGATGCCATCCACGGCCATCTTGCGCAGGATGGCCTGTTGCAGGTCGGTCAGGGTGCTGATCTCGGCCAGAAGCGCCTCGCGCATTTGAACTTTCTTCCGGTCGGCGATGGCGCGCAGCGCCTGATCGCCGGGGGTGGTTTCCAGAATGAGATCGCGCAGGCAGTCGTTCAGGATTTCGGGACGGCGGCCCAGATCTTCGAACACCGCATCCATGGTATCTGCCGAGACCTGTGCATCCTCGGCCAGCCGTGCATTGATCCGTTCGGTCAGGGCGGCGGTATAGCTTTGCCCCAGCTTCGGGAAATCGCGCACACGCGCGCCGAAGAAAGGGGCCTGCTGATTGTGGATCAGAGCCGCCAGCTTGTCGCGATGCGAGCCGGTCATGACCAGATATAGCCGCGTCTCGAACCCCGCCTGATTGACCGCATCCCGCGCCGCCTTCAGCGCGTACATCGCATTCCGGCCCGCCTCGGTCGCAAGGCTTTGCTGCGCTTCGTCGACGATCAGGACCACATCCTTGCCGGTGGCCTCGCACAGCAGCATCAGCGCGTCTGGGATCGTGCCCTCCCACGCGCCGGCGGCCTTGAGGTTCACGCTAAAGCCCAGCGCCCCGATGGATGAGAACGGTACCCTGCGGCGCAGCTTTACAATCAGCGAGTCGCACTCCTGCAGCGCGCGGGCCAGACGAGCGGTGATCAGCGCGCCGGGATCGCTGCTGCGGTCGGCCCAGAGGTCGACATAGATCACGAACCGCCCCTGACCTTCGAGCAGCGGGGTCAGATCGCGGCGCAGGAAGGTGCTTTTGCCGGTGCGGCGCGGGGCGGCCAGAAACAGCCCGGCGCTCTCCCCCACCAGCGGGTCGGGGTTGAGCAGGCCCGCGATCAGGGCGGCCTCGTCGGGACGCGGAATGTGATGGTCCTGGCTCATCGGTATCCTGTGTTACCCGGGATTGGGATGAAGTATTCTTGTGAGGAATACTTTAGGATACTTTCCGGAACGGTCAAGAGAACTCGGGGATCAGCCCTCTTTCCCCACATTCTCTTCGAAGGCGACCTTGAAGGCGGCCTGTTTCTCGGCGCTGGCGTCGGTCTGATAGTTCGCCTTCCATTCATCCATGGTCATGCCATAGAAAACCTGCCGCGCCTCGTCCTTGCCCATCTCGATGCCTTTTTCGCTGGCGGCTTCCTGATACCAGCGTGACAGGCAGTTGCGGCAGAACCCGGCCAGATTCATCATATCGATATTCTGCACATCGGTGCGGTCTTCCATCAGATGCTTTTGCAACCGGCGGAAGGCGGCGGCCTGAAGTTCGATTTCGGTTTGCTTGTCCATGTCAGGGCTCCGGCTTGTTGGGCGTGTTCCCGTCTGAGGTAGCAACCCGCCCCCGATGTTTCAACAAAAGCCGCTAAAGCCCGCTGTCGGACAACGCATCCTGCAGGATCACGGCCAGTCGTTCGGCCCAGTGCCGTTGCCCGTCATGATCCGCGATCAGATCGTTGCGCAGTTCGATCAGCGCATTGGGCCGCCCGAACGTGGTGCAGTGCTTGTCGATCGCATCGCCGGGCAGGACGCCGGTATAGGGCTCGTTGACCCCGACGCAGAGATCGTCCTCGGCCTGCAGCCGGTTGATCAAAGGGCGCGAGAACCGTTCGTCCGGGGTATGCAGCACGCCGATATGCCACGGGCGCGGTTCGCGTCCGCGCAATTGGCGCGTGAAAGAGTGCATCGAGATGATGACCGCATGGGGCAGCGCCGCCAGTTCCGCAAGCGCCTCGTGATAAGGGCGATAGCACATCTGCAGGCGGCGTTCGCGCTCGGGCGCGTCCGCATGACGGTTGCCGGGGATGATCGAGCCGTCATAGAGCTTCATCACCAGCGTCGGGTCATCCTCACCCCGGTTCGGATCGATCACCAGACGCGAGAAATTGGCCGCGATCACCGGCGCGTTCAGAAGCTCGCCCAGATGTTTCGAGACCTCATAAGCGCCGACGTCATAGGCAATGTGACGCTCCATATCCTCGCGCGGCAGGCCCAGATCGCCGCCGTTGATGTCGGGCGGCACCATATTGGTTGCGTGATCGCAGGTAATCAGCCAGCGCGACGGGCGATCCGCGCCGTGCACGAAAAACGGAGAGTATGTCATGAGCCTGTCATCTTGTTTGATGCAGGTGTACGGCAGTTGCCTCGGAAAGGGAATTGCGCAATAAGCAGGCAAAGAACTGTTTGCGATAACATACGGACGTTTGAGGAGAGCCCGACAAATGCGACGCCTGAGAAATGTGAAAATCGTCGCGACGCTGGGACCGGCGTCCAATGACTATGACATGATCCGCGCCCTGCACGAGGCCGGGGCGGATGTATTCCGCCTGAACATGAGCCATGGCAGCCATGACGAGATTCGTGAACGCCACCGTATCATTCGGCAGGTCGAAAAGGATCTGGACAGCCCGATCGCGATTCTGGCCGACCTGCAAGGCCCCAAGCTGCGCGTCGGCGTGTTCGCCAACGACGCCGAGGAACTCGCGGAAGGCGCGGCCTTCCGGCTGGACCTTGATCCAGCGCCAGGGGACGCGGGGCGTGTATGCCTGCCCCACCCTGAAATTTTTGCCGCGCTGGAAGTGGGCGCGCGGCTGCTGGTCAATGACGGCAAGATCCGCCTGATCGTGCAGGATTGCGGTCAGGACTTCGCCAACTGCACTGTCGAGGTTGGCGGAACGATTTCCAACCGCAAGGGTGTGAACGTGCCTGATGTGGTCCTGCCGCTGGCGGCGCTGTCGGCCAAGGATCGCGATGACCTGGAATTTGTGTGCCAGCTGGGTGTGGACTGGCTGGCGCTCAGCTTTGTGCAGCGGGCCAAAGATGTGTTTGAAGCGCGCGCGCTGGCGGATGGCCGTGCGTCGATTCTGTCGAAGATTGAAAAGCCCGCGGCGGTTGAAGCGTTTGACGACATTCTTGACGCCTCGGACGGAATCATGGTCGCGCGTGGCGATCTTGGGGTGGAACTGCCCGTCTCGGCGGTGCCGCCGATCCAGAAACGTCTGGTGCGCAAATGTCGAGGCGCGGCGAAGCCCGTCATCGTCGCCACCCAGATGCTGGAAAGCATGATCGAAAGCCCGATGCCCACGCGGGCCGAGGTCTCGGACGTCGCCACCGCGATCTACGAGGGGACGGATGCCATCATGCTCAGCGCGGAATCCGCAGCCGGGTCGTATCCGGTTGAGGCGGTGCAGACCATGAACAAGGTCGCCATCGAGGTCGAGGCCGATCCGACCTATGACCAGATCATCGCCGCCTCGCGGACGGCGAAGGGGACCACAATTGCGGACGGTATCGTTGCTGCTGCGCGTGAGATTGCCGAGAAAACCGACATCAAGGCGATCTGCTGTTTCACCCAAAGCGGCACCACTGCGTTGCTGACCGCGCGCGAACGTCCTGGCGTGCCAATCATCGCCATGACCCCCGCCACCGGCACGGCACGCCGGCTGTGCCTCAGCTGGGGATGCCATTGCGTCATGACGCCCGAGTTGGAGCGATTCAAAGGCGCTGTGGTCAGCGCTGCGCGGGCCGCGCGGGCCGGCGGGTTCGCATCCGAGGCCGACCAGATCGTGGTCACCGCCGGTGTGCCCTTCAACGTACCCGGCACGACCAATATTCTGCGTATTGCGCCCTGTGACGAGCGACTGATCTACAACACCGATCCGGGCTAAGACACGGCGCGGCCAGCGATATTTCACCTTGAGACCTTACATCTTGCCTATAATTTAGGCAAAAAGTTGCTTTGTTTTACAGGGTGTTAGGTGTTTGCCGGTTGTATCCTGCAATTATCTCTCTGTTTTTCCGTGTTTTTCCGGGATACTTGACCCTGGGGCAGTCCACTCAAACAAGTTCCAGGTTCCGGCTGCCCCGCCGGGGGCGAGGGCCCCGGCCAAATCAACAATAACGGAGGAACGAGATGACAACGAAAATTGTCATAGGACTGGACGGGACAGAAACCGGAGAGCGCGCGATCGCCTTTGCCAAGGACATGGCCGAGCGGATCGGAACATGCGAATTGCTGGTGGTTTACGTCATCGAATGGTCCCCTTTCACTTTCCAGACCCCTGAGGAAAACGCCCTGCGTCACAAGCGGCGCGAGGAAGAGGTTGAACTGGCCACGACGCGCATCATCGCGCCTGCGGTCGAGGCGCTGAAAGCCGCCGGGTTCGAGGCGCATGGCATCGTGCGTCATGGCGATGTGGCTGAAACGCTGAACAAGATCACCGTCGAAAACGGCGGGTCGCAGATCGTTGTCGGTCGGGCCTCGGCAGACGGATTCAAGAAACGCCTGTTCGGCAGCTCGACCCAGAATCTGGTCATGCATGCCGATGTTCCGGTTACGGTCGTGAACTGAGGGGAGGGACAAGAATGAATATGCACAACAAACTGGGCCTTGCCGCTCTGACCACTCTGGCCGCGGGCCCTGCAATGGCACAGGAAACCGTCGGGCTGGACGAAAAGATCAATCAGGCCTTTGCCGATTTCACCGGCCCCTTTGTCAGCTTTATCTTCGCACCATTTCCGGGAACCGGCTTCCCATGGATCGTGGGTTGGCTGGTGATCGCGGCCACGGTGTTCACACTGTATTTTGCCTTCGTGCAGCTGCGGTTCTTCAGCCATGCGATCAGCCTGGTCAAAGGTGACTATTCTGACCCCAATGATGCGGGTGAGGTCAGCCACTTTCAGGCGCTTGCAACGGCCCTGTCAGGTACGGTTGGCCTTGGGAACATCGCCGGTGTGGCGGTCGCCGTCGGTATCGGCGGACCGGGCGCAACCTTCTGGATGATCGTCGCGGGCCTGCTGGGCATGGCGTCGAAATTCACCGAATGTACGCTGGGCGTGAAGTACCGCAACGAATACGAAGACGGCACCGTTTCGGGTGGCCCGATGTATTATATGTCCAAAGGGTTCAGTGAGCTGGGCTTGCCGGGTGGCAAGATTCTGGCCGTTCTGTTCTCGATCTTCTGTATTCTCGGCGCGTTGGGCGGGGGCAATATGTTCCAGGCCAATCAGGCACACCAGCAGATCGCGGGCATCGTCGGAGACTATCCGGGCTGGATCACAGGTCTGGTCTTTGCGGGCATCGTGTTCGCGGTGATCGTGGGCGGCCTGAAATCCATCGCCAGCGTGACCGAGAAGGTCGTGCCGTTCATGGGTGTGATGTATGTGCTGGCCGCGCTGATCATCATCATCATGCACGCAGACCAGATCGGTTGGGCCTTTGGTCAGATCTTCGCAGGTGCCTTCACCGGCCTCGGCGTTGCTGGTGGCATGGTCGGTGCGCTGATCCAGGGCTTCCGCCGTGCGGCGTTCTCGAACGAAGCAGGCGTTGGGTCTGCGGCGATTGCACACTCGGCCGTGCGGACCAAGGAACCGATCACCGAGGGCTTTGTCTCGCTGCTTGAGCCGTTCATCGACACGGTCGTGATCTGTACCATGACCGCGCTGGTGATCATCATCACCCAGCAGCTGATCATCGACCCGGACACCGGCAACTACATGCTGAACGAAGCGGGCAACGCGATTGCAACCGTTGACGGCAACTCGGGCGTCAGCCTGACCTCAGCCGCCTTCGCAAGCGCCTTCAGCTGGTTCCCCTATGTGCTGGCGATTGCCGTGGTCCTGTTTGCCTTCTCAACCATGATCAGTTGGTCCTACTACGGCCTCAAGGCCTGGACCTACCTGTTCGGCGAAGGCCACACCAAGGAGCTGGTGTTCAAGATCATCTTCTGCGTCTTCGTGGTGATTGGCGCGGCGGCCAACCTTGGCCCGGTCATCGACTTCTCGGACGCGGCGATCTTTGCCATGGCGGTTGTGAACGTCTTCGCGCTCTACTTCCTGATGAAAGTGGTACGTCAGGAGCTGGCATCCTACGCGGAACGGCTGAAAAGCGGCGAGATCCGCAAGTTCGATCACTAAACGCTTTCACCGGGGCGGCCCGCAGCTGCCCCGGTGCATGACCGTTGCGGATTCCGCAGATTCTGGTCGAAACCCCCTTGCCAGTATGACCGAACTTGCGTAAACGGCGCATCTGTTGCGTGACCGGCCGAGATGGCATGCCGAGTCGCGTCTGAAACCGAACCCGAGAATAGGAGACGGAAATGCCTAAGATGAAGACGAAGTCGAGCGCCAAGAAGCGCTTCAAGGTGACTGCGACCGGTAAGGTCCTTGCTGGCCAGGCCGGCAAACGGCACGGCATGATCAAGCGGACCAAGAAATTCATCCGCGACGCCCGTGGCAACACCACCCTGTCCGCCCCCGACGCCAAGATCGTCAAGGGCTACATGCCCTACGACCGCTAAGAGGAGATTAAGAGATGTCCCGCGTTAAAGGTGGAACCGTAACTCACGCCCGTCACAAGAAGGTCATAAAGGCCGCCAAAGGTTACTATGGCCGCCGCAAGAGCACCTTCAAAGTTGCCCGTCAGGCCGTAGACAAGGCCAACCAGTATGCAACCCGCGACCGCAAGAACCGCAAGCGCAACTTCCGCGCGCTGTGGATCCAGCGCATCAACGCGGCTGTGCGCAGCCATGACGAGGCCCTGACATATTCCCGCTTCATCAACGGCCTGAACCTGGCCGGTATCGAAGTGGACCGCAAAGTTCTGGCTGATCTGGCTGTACACGAACCGGAAGCGTTCGGTGCAATCGTCGCCAAAGCTCAGGCTGCTTTGACCGCCTGATCCTGATCCAGAGAGACAGTGAACAGAAAGGCCGCTCTCGTCAGAGCGGCCTTTTTTGCTATTGGCGCCGATGGATTTGGTCGTTTTGCAAAGGCTTCTTTCAACAACGACCGACGCGCACAGACACGGGGCTACACGCCACGTTCTGTCACGTGCCAGAGGTCTGCGGACGCTGGATGAGAACCGAACACGAAGCCCTGCGAGAGACACGCGCGGCTGTCGAACCAAGAAAGTAGTCAATGGCCGACGGATGATGAGCGCCGACGATAATCAGGTCAGCGCCGATTTCACGCGCAACCTCGGTGATGCGCATACCGGGTTTTCCGGTCTCAACCTGACAATCGATATCTGTGGTATCCGCTGCAAGCGATCTAAGCTTTGTCATGATCTTGTCGGTCAGGTGATTTTCAGACTTCACGGTCACAAATTCCGCGGTGAACCCGGGAATTTGTTCAAGCACGGTCAAAAGCGTGATCTTCCCCCCTGCGGCCAACAGGTTTCGGGCGGTAGCGATCTTTTCGCCGACCAGTTCTTCGTGATCGATGGCAACGGGTATCAGTACGGATTTGAACATATAAGGTGCTCCTTACTGGGAAGAGG
The DNA here is from genome assembly GCF_056533645.1 of Ruegeria sp. G10. NCBI lineage: Bacteria > Pseudomonadati > Pseudomonadota > Alphaproteobacteria > Rhodobacterales > Roseobacteraceae > Ruegeria > Ruegeria sp. G10. The sequence continues at coordinate 679,091 of NZ_JBQFOQ010000001.1, forward strand.
TGTCGTCTGAGGGCGGTCCCATGGATGCCCGCCTGACAACTGGATCCAATCGCGGCGCATCCTGTCCACGGGCAATCTGCGCAAGGGTGTAGGGCTGATGGCTCATCATATATCTCACAAACTCGCCGGATCGGCGGGGTCAGCCAGATGCAGGGCTTGCCTGTAAAGATGCGCCGGAACGCGCAACCCGTCCTTATCAGCCAACGCGATGGCACGGCGGCGGCGCTCGCCCGGCAGACGTGCGCCATCCAGCGCGCTGATCTGTCCAAGCAGGTCAGCCACCCGGCCAGCGAACCCAGACCGCGCACCCGGATTGATGGCGATCAGGGTTTGACCCACATCTGGCGCGTCTCCATCCGCGTTGAAGAACGAACCCGCCTCGCGGCTGAACGCGCTTCCTGTCAGTGCGGCGGCCAGAATTTCGACCATAAGCGCCAGCGCAGTGCCCTTGGCGTCACCAATTGGCAGCATTGTGCCACCCAGCGCGGCCTCGGGATCTGTGGTGGGGTGCCCTGCGGCGTTCAACGCCCAGCCTGCCGGGATAGAGGTGTTCGCCTTCTTCGCCGCCATAACCTTGCCGCGTGCCACGACGGACAAGGACAAATCAATAACCAGTGGCGGGCCGTCCGCGACCGGCGTTGCGAAGGCAATCGGATTGGTCCCGAAGATGGGCTCTTTGGCACCCCAAGGCGCGATCGCCTTAGGCGTATTGGCAAACATCAGGCCGATCAGGCCCGCCTCGGCGATCTGTTCGACCTGCACCGACAGCGCCCCACAGTGATGAGAGTTGCCGATGGTCATGACAGCAATGCCCATGTCACGCGCAAGGGGGATTCCCGCCTCGAGCGCTGCCTCCAAGGCCGGATAAGCAAAGCCGTGATCCGCCATCACATGCACCGCTGCGGGTGCAGGCTGCGCGACGACTGGTTTGGCATCTGCGTTGATCTTTCCACTGCCCAGTTGCGCCACATAATCGGCCACACGGCTAAAGCCGTGACCAACCTGCCCTTCGCTTTCCGCAGCCACCAATGCGCGCGCGACGCTTGTCGCGACAGCATTGGAAACGCCCGCTCTCTCGAAAACAGCAGTCAGCAGAGAGATCGCCTCTGCAAGCGTCAGGTGGATCGTATCAGCCATCTAAGCCCCGGTTTCATCCGAAAGGCGGCCGCTGCACCAGCCGCCGCCTCTTGGAGTTTATGCGCTGCGATACAGCTTGGTCATCGAGAACTCCCGATGCCCCAATGCTTCAGCCGCTGTATTGCGGCCGTTCGCGGTCCGGCGGATCATGTCTATCAGCGCGTCTCCGGCCTGATCAATCGTCTGCTCGCGGCGCAGAATGCCCGAAACATCGACATCCACGTGCTCGCCCATGGTGCGCACGGTGCGCGGGTTCGCCGTGATCTTGATAACCGGAACAATGGGATTGCCGACCACATTGCCCTGCCCTGTCGGGAAGGTATGGATTACGGCCCCGCCCGCCGCCATCAACGTAACGCATTCCGCCGCCGCCGAAGAACTGTCCATAAAGTAAAGCCCTTTGCCCGATTGCGGCTGCTCGGCGGGTTCGAGAATGTCGATATATTGCGAGGTCCGGCCGATCTTTTCGAGATTGCCCAGCGCTTTTTCCTCGATGGTGGTCAACCCGCCTTCGATGTTACCTTTGGTTGGCTGGCTGTCGCTCAGATCATCGGTCTGATGCGCGAAAATCACATCGTCCTGATAGGCCTTCCACATCTTGTACCAGCGCTCGCCCACCTCTTCGTTGATGGCGCGCTTCTGGCAGATGTGTTCCGCCCCGGTGATCTCTGAAGTTTCGCCAAAGAAGCCGGTAATCCCCTCGGGCAACAGCTTGTCGTACATATTGCCGACGGTCGGACAGGACCCCAGACCCGTTGTCGTGTCGCTTTCACCGCATTTTGTGGATATCCACAGCTCGTTGATCGAGCATTCTTCGCGCTGGATTTCAGTGGCCTTGTGGACAAAGTCCTTGGCCGCCCACGACGCCCGGCGAATGGTTTCAAAGTCACCGTTTTGTTCGATCGAGAACTCGGCCACGTCCTTGCCCGTCTCGCGAATGCCATCGGCAATGCGCTTGGTCCAACCGGGTTCAATCCCGATCACCACCACCGAATGCACGTTGGGGTTGGCGCCCGTGCCAATCATTGTCCGAAAATGCAACTCGAGGTCTTCGCCGAACTGCAGGCGGCCATAGGCGTGTGGAATTGCCAGCGTGCCTTTGACGTTGTTGGCCACCGCTTCGCAGGCGGCATTCGAGATATCGTCAACCGGCAGGATCAGCACGTGGTTGCGCACACCAACCCGGCCATTTTCACGCCGGTAGCCCATGACGGTCATGTTTGAATATTTGCTCATGCTATTGATCCCTTACCAACGCTTGGTCTTGCAATTGTGGGTGTGGACATGCCCGCCCTGGGGGATGTCGGCGATGATTTTGCCAATATCCTCGCCATATTTAATCGCGGTATCCCCGTCTTTGAGGTCCTTGAGGGCAATCTTGTGCCCGATCGGAACGTCTGCGCCTGCGGTCAGGCGGAAGGTCGAGTTATCGTGGGTGATACAGCACAGCATGTCCGTGCCTGCGGTCAGACCTTCGACGACCACCACACCGACATTGTCTTCCTCTTCATGCACCAAAAGGTGCGGTATTTCGTTTGGGGCTGGATTTGACATCAACGTCTCCGATTTCGCTATGGTTTAAGGATTGTTTTCGGCGCAAGCGTTCGGCCTGCGCGAATGTCTGCAAAGGCGGCGGCCCCCTCGGACAGGGTGCGGGTTTCCACCCAGTCGAGCGATCCAAGACGGCCATCGAACATGGCGCTGCACGTGTCGCGGAAATCCTGTGCGGTATAGGTATAGGTACCGATCAGGGTGATTTCCTGCAACGTGATACGCCGGATATCCAGCCCGCCATCGGAACTGCCAAGGCCAATATGCAAGATGACCCCACCGGGGCTAACGAGTGCGGATGCAACCGCCCGGGTGGCGGCAAAACCCACCGCATCGATCACCAATGGGATGTCCTGTTCCGGGGCCTCCACCACCTCGATGCCACAGACATCGCGCAGATAGCCGGCGCGGTCTGCGTTGGGTTCCGACAGGCTCACCCGCTCAACCCCCATCGCACGCAGCGCCAGCGCCGCGGCCAAGCCGATCGCGCCGCCACCGATCACATGGGCGCGCCGGTCATCTGCGGGATGCAAGGCTGCAAGCCCAAGCCGCACCGCATGCCAGCTGACCGCAATCGGTTCGGCCAGCGCGGCCTGCTCCAGCGTGATATGCGCAGGCACTTCAACCAGATTTCGATCCGGTATGGCGACGTATTCGGCGAAAGCGCCCTCACGCGGCGGCATCGAGATAATCTGACGCGAGGGGCACAGATTTTCGCGACCCGACCGGCTGGCAGCGCTGTTGGGGTCCGTAACCAACGGGTTGATCGTGACGCGCCGACCATCCGAGGTCACTCCAGCCCCTTCATGGCCAAGGATCAACGGGGCCGGACGCCGCTCGTCATGGCCCAGATAGGCGTGCATGTCCGATCCGCAAATTCCAACACTGTCGATGCGCACCAGAACCTCGTCCGGGCGCGGCTCGGGATCCGCAAAACTGCGGTAGTCCAGCGTTTCGACATCGGTATAGACCAGCGCTTTCATTTCGCGGTGAACCCCCCGTCAACCATCAGAACCTGCCCGGTCACATAAGCGCAAGCATCCGAGCATAAGAAAAGTAAAGGTCCATCAAGATCTTCAGGTTCACCGTTCCGCCCGATGCAGGTCTGGGCCGCGTTGCGAGCCGCGCGCGCGGGGTCGTCGAACACAGCGGCCGTCAGTTCGGTTCGGAAAAACCCCGGACCAATGGCATTCACACATATACCGCTTGAGGACCAGCTTTCGGCCATCGCCCGGGTCAGTTGCGCGACACCACCCTTCGATGCCCCATAGCTGAGTCCCCCCGGAAAGGCCCGGCTGGACTGGAGCGAGGCAAAATTGACGATCCGCCCCCATCCCTTTGCCTTCATTCCGGCGACAAGATGCTGCGACAAAAAGAAGGGTACCGCAAGATTCAGCCCGATCGTGATATCCCATCCCTCGGGCGAGACATCATCCGCAGCTTCGCGCGTGTTGATCCCGGCGGCATGCACGACAATATCCGGCGCGCCAAATGGCTGTGCCGCAACAACCGCCAGCTCGGCCAGGCCATCACGATCCGAAAGATCCCAAGGTAAGGCGTGGACCTGATCCAACTCTGCCAACGCCTGAGCACGCCGGGCGACGCCAACAACCTTGGCACCAGCCTGCGACAGAACGTGGGCTGCGCGACGTCCGAGGCCTGAACTGGCCCCGGTCACCAACGCGACATGTCCCGTAAGATCAGGGTGATAGGCCACGAGCAGACTCAGTCTTCGGCTGTCAGATCAAAGTTTTCGCCGGGGAAAAACTTGGCCAGTCGAATATCCGCGGTACGCGCATGCGCCTCCATCCCTTCCAGGCGCGAGATGCGGGCCGTGGCCTGGGCGATTGGTTTCATCGCGTCCGCAGTCGAGCGCTGCCAGGTCACGATTTTCATGTATTTATGCACGCTCAGACCGCCGGTATAGGTCGCGGCGCGGCTGGTCGGCAGCACGTGATTGGTGCCCGAGGCTTTGTCACCGAAGGCCACCGTAGTCTCTTCGCCCAGAAACAACGACCCGTAGCAGGTCAGCCGATCCAGCCACCAATCAAGATCGTCTGCCATCACCGTCAGGTGTTCCGGGGCGTATTGATCAGATGTCGCAGCCATCTCTTCACGGTCTGCACACAGGATGACCTCGGCATAGTCGCGCCATGCTGCGGTCGCGTTTTCACGGTTCACCTCGGGCAGATCGTCGATCAGAACCGGCACCAGACGCATGACCTCTTCGGCCAAATCACGATTGTCTGTCACCAGCCAGACCGGCGAGTTGTAGCCATGTTCGGCCTGTCCAACCAGATCGGTCGCGACAACCATCGGGTCAGCGGTGGCATCCGCAAGGACGAGACTGTCGGTCGGCCCCGCGATCATGTCGATGCCAACGCGTCCAAACAGGATGCGTTTGGCTTCGGCCACAAACTGGTTGCCGGGGCCCACAAGGATGTTTGCCTTTGGCAGACCAAACAGCCCGAAGGTCATCGCCGCAACCCCCTGTACACCGCCCATGGCCATGATCTTGTCTGCGCCACAGATATGCGCCGCGTAGACGATCGCAGGCGCGATACCAACATCAGGACGCGGGGGCGAACACGCCACGATGTGCTTGCATCCCGCCACCTTGGCCGTCGTCACCGTCATGATCGCACTGGCGATGTGGCTATACCGACCGCCCGGCACGTAACAGCCTGCAGCATCTACAGGGATCATCTTCTGCCCGGCTGTCAGACCCGGCACAACCTCCACCGCGATGTCGGTCATGGATGCCTTTTGCGCCTCGGCAAAACGTTTGACATTGCCGTGGCTGAACTCGATATCGCGCTTCAGCTTTTCCGGGACCGCATCGATCGCGGCCTGGATTTCTGCGTCGCTGAGGATGACATTGCCTTCGTACTTGTCAAATTTGGCGGCGTATTCCAGCGCTTTGGCATCGCCCCCCGCTTCGATGTCGTTCAGAATCCCCTGAACGATTTCGCTGACATCCGAGGCGCCGCTACGCGCGGTCAGCGTGGCTTTCTTGAGGTACTCACGGGTCATGAAGTGACTCCTTTTTCCTACCGCGTCTTTCGGCGGCTTAACGATAGACATCAGGCAAAAGTGAGGTCGAGAACGCCGGAATATAGGCGATCATCAGTGTCACGATCAGCATGAAGAAGACGAAGGGGATGGCGCGGTAAGCGATCTTGAGGATCGACTCGCCCGTAATTCCCGAGACAACGAACAGATTTAGCCCCAGCGGTGGGGTGATGAACCCAACCCCAAGCGCCGTGATCATCATGATGCAGAACTGAATCTGGTTCATTTCGATTTCTTGCGCCAACGGGTACAGGATCGGCGCCAGTATCACGATGTTGGGTGTCGTTTCCATGACGCAGCCCGCGATGATCAGGATCAGAACCATCATGCCGATCAGAACGTATTCGTTGGTGCTGACCGAGGTCAGAGCGCCGACAAAGCCCTGTGGCACGCCGATAATGGCCAGAGCCTCGGCCAGCGGGATGGAGAACGCGATGATCGGAAGGATCACACCGTTGACCTTGGCCGAACTGACCAGCATCGCCGGGAAGTCGGACAGCTTTAGCGTGCCCAGGATAAATCCGATGACGATGGTGACAACCACGGCCACCGCGCCGGCCTCGGTCGGGGTCAGTTTGCCCGAAAAGATGCCGTAAAAGATGATCCCCGGCACAAGGAATGCATACCAGCCGGACTTGACCGTCTTCCACAGGTTCGCGCGCCATTCAGCGGCGGTCATCATGCCACCACCTTCCCAGAGGTTGAGCCGGTTCATCACCACATTGGTGATCAAGATCGCGGTCAGGATCAGAAGGCCGGGGATCAACGCTGCAAGGAACAGGGTCGACACCGCAATGCCCAGCACAAGCCCGATGATGATATAGGCGATGGAGGGCGGGATCAGGATGCCGGTACAGGCCCCTGCGGCAACCAAGGCGCAAGCATAGGGGCGCGGATAACCGCTTTCGACCAAGCGGTCGATGGTCATGCGACCAACCGCGGCAGCGCCCGCCGCATCCGAGCCGGAGATCGCCGCGAACATGCCGCAGACAAGCACAGTGGCCGAGCCAAACCCACCCTTGGCCCAACAGGTCAGCGCCTCGGCTACGTCCAGAAATTTGCGACTGAGCCCCGTTCGGACAAGCACATCCCCGGTCAGGATGAACAGCGGAACGGCTGTCAGCGCGAAGGCGTCAATGCCCGAGAACAGTTTTTCACCCACAAGGCTCAGCGGCAATGCGCCGGACATGAGCAGCATGGTGATCGACGCGGCGCCGATGGCGGCCCAGACCGGGACGGCCAGCGCCACAAGGACGACGAAGAGAATGACAGAGGCGTAGAAATCCCAGCCAAGTTCCAGCGTTTGACCGCCGAGTTGTTGCCACATCATGGCTCGATCCCTCCCTTAATCAAACAGCTTGTCGCCTTCGTAGACGGGACGGCCCGCTCGAAGGTCGGCAACATCGCGGAGGAAGGACTGCACCAGCCGGAAGATGACCAGCGCGAAGCCGAACGGCACCGCCATGAGGAAAAAGACCTGACTGATCCGCAGACCGTGCGTGACGGACCCGAACTTCCAGGACACGTGGACGGTCTCCCAAGACCAGTAGATCGCAACAAGCGCCACAATGAACATGACGATGTCGCCGAATATGTAGAGCAGCGTTTTGACGGTGTGCGGCACGTAGTGCATCAGAACATCAATTCGGATATGCCCGCGCTCTTTCACTGCGGCGGCTGCCCCGATCCATGCAAGATAGATAAACGCATACCGGACGATTTCTTCGCCCCAGATGGATGAGTAGGCAAAGAGCTCGCGCCGGACCACTTCGATGAACATCGTGCCAACAAGCATGACGTAGAAGACTAATAGCAGCCAACGTTCGGCGTTCTTATCAATCGCCCTAAAGAGCTGAGACATGGCATCCTCACTGCCGTCGCGCAGAGGCGACGTGTTCTAGTGGGTTTTTTGGTAAAACAAGAATTGGGTGAGCCGACGCACAAGGCGTCGGCCCAGAGACGCCATCAGGCGTCATGCACGTAGTATTTCGCGCGTGTCCCTGCGGCTTCTTCCAGCTTGGCGAAGGTCTCCATGGACCCGGCCAATTCGGTTTTGAAACCATCCCATTCGCTGCGCTGGTACCCGCCGACCTCTTGCCACTCGGCCAACTGATCTTCGCTCAGCGAGTGGAATTCGACACCGTTGGCAATCAGCTGCGACATCGCATAGGCGCGCGCCGAGGGTACCTTGGACAGGTTTTGCTGCTGGGTGACATCACCCGCAAACTCGATACCTTCCTTCACATCCGTTGGCAGGCTGTCGAACCATTCAAGGTTGATCGAATAGACCTGGCTGTCCGGCACCGCCTGCGTGAAGGTCACGTGGCTCAGAATCTCTCCGAAACCAAAGACTTGCAGCGCGCCGACCGAGGGATCAAGTGCGTCTGCAACACCCTGGCGGATGGCCGACGGGGTCTCACCCCAGGCCACAGGCGTCGGGTTTGCACCGACCATCCCGTAGTACTGCTGCAGCATTTTTGATCCCGGTACACGGAATTTGACGCCGGACATATCACCGGGCGTGATGATCGCATTGCCACCTTTGCGAACCGCAACGACACGCGGGTCGATCACGATGTACATCAGCGCCTTAAACCCGGATGCCGCGATTTTTGGATCGACTTCCGACTTCCAGGCCTCGGACGAGGTCAGGTTTGTAAACCGCTGGTTCGAGCCGCAGAAATAGGGAAGATTGATAAGGTCCACGACACTTGCGAACGGCGCGAAATTGGCCAGCGAGTGCTGCGCGCACTGAATCGTGCCGCCCTGGACCGCCTGCGCCAAGGCCCCGCCCGCGCCAAGCTGTCCGCCCGGAGCAAGCTTCACATAGACTTTGCCATTCGTCATGTTCTGGATATTTTCTTTAAGATCCAGCTGCATGATCGGATAGCTCCGCGATGCGCCCAGAACATATGCGGTGGCCAGCGTCATCTTGAATTCCGCGGCATTTTCGCGATCACGTTCTTCTGCCGCTGTTTGCGCTGCGGCCTCGCTGGACCACAATGTGCCCGCAGCACCCGCAACCATGGCCGCCGTGAACGACCCGGTGCCCGCAAGTTTCAGAAAATTCCGACGCTCAGCCGAAGCCAGCTCCTGTTTGGTCTTGTCCATGTGTTATCCTCCCGTTGGACTTTTTTTCGGATTTATTCCTTTGGTTTTTCCTCCGAAATTTCTTTTGCTTCGCTGCGTAGAATGCCGACCGAGAAGGCGATGGCCGCCGCGAACAAGATCAGCATTTCCCAGACGTTGTTGACCAGAGGCGCTTTCCAGACCGCCCCGATCACCACATTCGCGACAAAGGCAACCAGCAATATCCCTGCTATCAAGTACGGCATGCACCCTCCCTGACCCGCCCAATGTACGGCACCGAGTCGCAGCAAATGTAAGCGCTTACATTTTGTGATGCAAGCGCTTACATTATATCTATGCTAAGCTGGCCTTTGACTTCGCCCTTTTGCTTGCACGCAACCTGGGCTAGGTGCCCGCCCCAAATGATAAGAAAAACCATGCTTCAAAGCGGAAACGAAAACCCGGTCCCCACGCTCGCAGATGTTGCGCGTCATGCGAAGGTATCCACCGCAACCGTATCACGGTGTCTGAATTCGCCCGAGCGGGTCGGGCCGGACACCCGTGCCCGCGTTCTGGCCGCCGTCAGCGAGCTTGGCTATGCGCCAAATTTCGGCGCAAGGGCCCTTGCGGCGCGGCAGACGAATACGATCGCCGCTGTGATACCGACGATGGAAAACGCCGTATTTGCGCGTGGGCTGCAGGCTTTTCAGGAAGAACTTGTCCGACAAGGTAAAACGCTGCTGGTTGCATCATCGGCCTATGATGCCGAGCTTGAGGAACAACAGGTGCGCGCTTTGGTGGCAAGGGGGGCCGACGGCCTTCTGCTGATCGGGTACGATCGTGAACCAGAGATCTACGATTTTCTTGAAAAGCGGCGCGTGCCAACCTTGATCGCCTGGTCTTTCAACCCCGAGGAATCGCGGACAGCGATCGGCTTTGACAACCGGGCGGCCATGCAAGCCCTCGCCCGGCAAGTCATCGCACAGGGGCATCAGCATATCGGTTGCATCTCCGCTCCGACCCGGTCGAACGATCGCGCGCGCGGGCGCTTGCACGGTATACGTGATGCCAAGATCGAAGCGGGCCAGGATCCGGATTCCGTATTTCTGATCGAGACCGCCTACGGCATCGAAACCGGCGAGATCGCATTTCGCGAGCTTATGACAGCGGCGCCGCAGACGACGGCAGTGATGTGCGTGAACGACGTTTTGGCTGTCGGCGCGTTGCGCGCAGCGCGCGAAATGGGCCTGAAGGTTCCAAAGGACATATCGATCACCGGTTTTGACGACATCGAGATTGCCATGCTTGCCGAACCAGCCCTGACAACCGTTCATGTCCCCCATCGCGAGATGGGACGCCGCGCTGCGGGTATGCTTATTCAAATGATCACAGATGGCCTGAAAGGTCAGAGCGTCGAACTGCCAACTGAAATCCGGTTACGCCAGTCGCTGGGGCCGGTTCCGCCGACTTAACAGTGATTGCTTTGCGGCTGATCATCCTTTGCACAAGCTGCATCTTGAACCGCATCACAATCAGTCACTCCGCCCCCACTTGCGCAATGACCGGCTGGTCCGGCAGCTCGGCCCTCATCTCAGCCGAGTCTTGTGGTTTGGTGCGCGAATCTTTCAAGAAAGACGACCTCAGTTTGGAGGTGTCAGCATGGTTGTGAGTGTCGCGGTTGTGGCCAGAACCGCCAGTCCGACGATGACCTCGACCTCGATAGATCGGGCAAGGTGGTGGCCCGCTTTGGCGTCTCGATTTCGCAGGGCCGGAACAAATCGCAGTTTATTTGCGGCCGCCAACGTCAACAGGCACCCGACAAGCAGGACTTTGACCAGCAGCGCGCGTCCGTAGCCCGTAGAAACCAAACCCTGCACCGTACCTACAAGCAGCCAGGACATCCACAGACCCGCAGCAATCAAAACTGGAACCGCCAGCGCAGCGGCTTGCCCAAACCGATGCCCCAGCGCAGCCGCGTCTTCAATGCACTCGGGCCGCAGCGCCAACGCCCGCAGCGGGCTGAATATTCCGAGCCAAAAGGCTATGCAGAGCAGATGCAAAAACAACAAGAGTTGGACATAAAGATAGTCCATCTGAAGAACATGCCCGATCTGCGCAAATGACCACAAAGCCAGCGCTCCGCCCGGCAACGCGATCCAATTACCGACGCGCGGCAAAGACAGCCCGACAAGAATCAAAACCGCCCCGGCCAGCCTGTACACCAGCGCATGGCCTGCGGAAGTCTGCCAAAGCAGACCAAGCATCTCAGGGTCGACCAGACCCTCCACGCTGCCCGTCAAGGCCGCCGCGCCAAGCATGAAGCCGGTTATCGCAGCCACAATAGCGAGACAAGCGAGGGTCATCGCCTGGCGCTTCATCATCAGACGCACCGGTTTGACAAGATCCGAATACAGGCAATTGACGAGAACAAGCCCGGCCGCTCCCACAAACCCGAAATAAAGCATGAGCTTGGCGAGGAGTGCCGCAACTTCCCAGATGTCTGGCATGCTCATTCCACAGTAAAGGAAAACTCACCTTGCATCACATGGCCATCCTCACCCAATCCACGCCATTCGATGACGTAGAGGCCGGTTTCGGCGGTCGGCAAGGGAACCGCAAACACCCGATCGAAACCCGTCTGCTCACCCAATTCCAGGCTGACTGCAGGGCTGTTGTCATGCGCCATTTCTACCCGCGTCAACCTGATGCCCTTGTCAAAAGTAAGGCCGATTTCAGCAGGTGCCGCATCAATTGTCGCGCCATGCGCCGGCGTCGTCTCCTGCACCTTTGAATGCGCCAGTGCGCCAGCGGGAAGCAGGCCCATGAGGACGAGCGCTACAACTTTTTTCATGGGTCAATCCTCAGTTCACTCTATTGCGCGTGGATATCACGAATCTACGCGATCGCCAGAGCAACGTCACCTCGAGCTGACCCTCACCGAGGCGGGATCAACTTACTTCCGTCGCAGGCGCAGGTGCATCGTACAGAAAACAAAACGATATCCGGACTGACCTTTTCCCAGCCGGGTGGCCAAGGACCGATCAAACCGCCAGCACATTCTTGATTTCGCCGGATCAGGCGGCGTCTTCTTTCGGGGGCTCTTTGGCCCCGGTCATGAAAGCCACTGCATCCGACATCGTGTAGTCTTTGGGATCAATCGTGCAAAGCCGTTTGCCCAGCCGATGCACGTGAATACGGTCGGCAACCTCAAATACATGCGGCATGTTATGGCTGATCAGGATGATCGGTATGCCTCGGGCGCGCACATCCTGGATAAGCTCCAGCACCTTGCGACTTTCTTTTACGCCCAATGCGGCGGTCGGTTCGTCCATGATGATGAACTTGGTCGCAAAGGCCGCGGCACGCGCAACCGCGACACCCTGCCGTTGACCACCTGACAGCGTCTCGACAGCCTGATTGATCGACTGCACCGTCATCAACCCAAGTTCAGTCAGTTTTTCGCGCGCGAATTTCTCCATAGCGGGACGGTCGAGTTGACGCAGATACCGCCCCATGAAACCCGGCTTTCGGATTTCGCGACCCATGAACATATTGTCTGCAATCGACAGCGCCGGCGACATTGCCAGTTGCTGATAGACAATCTCGATACCCATATTCCGCGCGTCGATAGGAGAGGAGAAGTTTACCTTTTCCCCCTCGATCAGGATTTCGCCTTCGTCCGGAATCGTGGCACCGCAGATCGCCTTGACGATGGAAGATTTGCCTGCGCCGTTGTCCCCGATCACCGCAAGGATTTCACCTTGCCGCAGCTCAAAGTCGGAATGATCGATTGCGGTGACGTGGCCATAGCGCTTCACGATCCCGCGGCCCTGGACGACTGGTGTTGTGTCTGACATTAGCCCGATACCTTTCTGATCCACTGGTCGACCGCGACCGCTGCGATGATGAGAAGACCGATCAGCAGGAAGGTCCACTGCGCATCCGCGCCCAGCAATCTCAGCCCCAGGGTGAACACGCCGACGATCAGCGCCCCGAACAGCGACCCCAGAATGGACCCCCGCCCGCCAAACAATGAGATACCACCGATCACCACTGCGGTGATGCTTTCGATATTGGCCAACTGGCCCGATGTCGGTGACACCGATCCGATGCGCCCAATCAGAGCCCATCCCGCAAACGCACAGATCAAACCCGAGAGCATATAGACCGACATCAGCGTTCTGTGGACATTGACACCCGACAGTTCGGCGGCCTCGGGGTCGTCACCCACGGCATAGACATGCCGGCCCCAGGCCGTGTGTTTGAGCGCGTAGGCCAGCACAAAAATCAAAACGAGCATAAAGATGACGCCGACTGTAAAGGTCGCGCCGCCGACACTGAATTTGGTGCCAAAGAACTGAAGGAACGGCGCGTTGGCCTCGATATCCTGACTGCGAATGGTCTCATTCGCAGAGTACAGGAAATTTGTGGCCAGCACGATCTGCCACATCCCAAGCGTGACGATAAACGGCGGAAGTTTCACGCGGCTGACAAGCCAGCCGTTGAGGGCACCGATCAGGGTTCCCATTGCAAGTCCACACATCACCGCAACGGGGACCGGGATACCGTATCGGAATGTGAACTGGCCCATGATCACGGACGAAAAAACCATGATCGCACCAACGCTCAGATCGATGCCTGCGGTCAGAATGACCAGGCTTTGCGCTGCGGCCACGATGCCGACAATCTGAACCTGTTGCAGGATCAGGGTCATCGCGAAGGGTGAGAAGAATTTTGAACCCAGCAGAAGGCCAAAGATCGCTATCGCCCCAATCAGGACGATCAGCGGAACGAAGGACGGATTGACATGGAGAAGATGCTGCAACTTCCCCAGAACACCACGCCGATGATCCTCAAACTCTGCCACTGTTTCCGTTTTGCTGGCGGCGGCTTCGAATTCCTGGGCGCTTTGGTTTGCTTCGGACATATCTCCCCCTTTTTCGTGGCCTGCAATAGCCCCCACGAAATCAGTGTACAGGAAGTTTCAGTTTGCTGGTGAACGGAATGATGAGGCGCTCTGATACGCCTCACCATGAAAGGGCGGTATCAGCCCCAGCAGAGATCAAGACCTTCTGCGACCGAAAGCGACTCTACACCATCAACGGGCTGGTCGGTGATAAGCGCAACACCCGTGTCATAGAAGTCCTTGCCGGGCGTGTTTTCAGGCTTCACGCCCTCGTCGGCCCACTTCTTCACGGCTTCAACCCCTAGCGATGCCATCAACAGCGGATATTGCTGGCTTGTGGCTCCGATCACTCCGGCTTCGACGTTTTGAACGCCGGGGCAACCCCCATCGACCGAAACGATCAGGACGTCGTTCTCACGCCCGATGGATTTCAGCGCCTCGTAGGCCCCTGCTGCAGCGGGTTCGTTGATCGTGTGCACAACATTGATCGAGGGGTCCTTGGCCAGAAGGTTTTCCATCGCACGACGGCCGCCTTCCTCGTTGCCATCTGTGACATCGCTGCCAACCAGACGCGCATCGGTTTCATCACCAATGACATTCGGGTCCGCCAGGTCTACGCCGAAACCATCCAGAAAGCCCTGATTGCGCAGAACATCCACCGTCGGCTGGCTGACGTTCAGATCAAGGGTGGCAATTTTTGCGTCGGCCGCTGCATCGCCCATCTTGGCTTTGGCCCATTGGCCGATCAGCAAACCCGCCTTGTAGTTGTCCGTCGCAAAAGTTGCGTCGGCAGAGTCAATCGGGCTGAGCGGCGTATCCAGCGCAATGACCAACACGCCTGCGTCCCGCGCCTGCTGAACGGCAGGCACGATCGAGCTTGTGTCAGAGGCCGTCAGCAAAATACCCTTGGCGCCATCGAGAATGCAGGTTTCGATGGCCTGGACCTGCGTTTCATGGTCGCCATCAACCTTGCCAGCGAACGCCTTGAGCGTCATGCCCAACTCTTCTGCTTTGGCAGTCGCGCCTTCCTTCATTTTGACAAAGAAAGGATTGGTGTCTGTCTTGGTGATCAGACATACGGTTTCTCCGGCCGCCTGAGCAGATGCAGCCGCCATCGTCAGCACCGTCGCTGATGCGGCAAGCGTGAGTAGATTTCTCATGTTGTCCTCCCAAAATAGATTTCGCCTCGCCAGCGTGCCCGCAAGACGTGCCTCCATCCTCCAATGAAGGTCCTGTTCAAGAAACCGTGATTCTGGTCTCTGTGTCAATAAATAAATAAAGTTTATTTATTAATTTTCCCGAGCGTCTTTTCATAAGAAAACAACGCGTTTATGTTCAGAGTTATGGAGAAAGAGGCGCTCAAAATCCTGACCGGCGGGGTCAGTCAAAGCGGTGTTCGTGACCACAACGAACGTCTGATTTTGACCGTTTTACAACGACATGGACCTACAGCAGGCGCAGATGTCGCACGGCTGACGGGGCTGTCTCCGCAGACAGTATCGATCATTTTACGCAAGCTCGAAAAAGACCAGATTCTCAAACGCGGAACCCCTTTGCGTGGAAAAGTTGGCAAGCCCTCGGTTCCGATGGAACTCAACCCCGAAGGCATCCTGTCTGTGGGGATGAAAATCGGACGGCGCAGTGCCGATCTTCTGTTGATTGACTTTACGGGCAAGCCCCGCCACCAGCTGACAACGGCCTACGACTATCCCCTGCCCGATGTGATTTTCGGATTTCTCGAAACCGGTTTGGAAACGCTTTTGGCCCGCGAGCCCCAAAGGTTGCGCGACCGAGTCTGCGGTATCGGGATCGGTACCCCGTTCGAGCTTTGGAAATGGCACGACCTTACGGGAATTGCTGCAAGAAAGTTCAGCTCATGGAGAAATGTCAACTTCTTCTCGG
Source organism: Ruegeria sp. G10 (assembly GCF_056533645.1). Classification (NCBI taxonomy): domain Bacteria; kingdom Pseudomonadati; phylum Pseudomonadota; class Alphaproteobacteria; order Rhodobacterales; family Roseobacteraceae; genus Ruegeria; species Ruegeria sp. G10. Next base: position 694,728 of record NZ_JBQFOQ010000001.1, read on the forward strand.
AAGTTGCCAAATTCACTGACCTACCGGTTTTTGTTGTGAATGACGCAACCGCCGCGTGTCGTGCCGAGCATCTGTATGGCCGCGGGGCCGAATACCGTGACTATTTCTATTTCTTTATCGGTTCGATGATCGGTGGCGGTGTCGCACTGAACGGCACCGTATTTGAAGGCAACCAAGGCAATGCGGGTGCTCTGGGTGCCATGCGTACAACCGGTCCTCTGGGTGAAAGCCAGCAATTGATCGACACCGCCTCGTTGTTCCTGCTTGAGGATAGGTTAATCGAAGCCGGTGTTGATCCCAGGATTCTCTGGAACAAGCCGCAGGATTGGAGCAGCATCTCACGTTATGTCGAGCCGTGGATCGGAACCACCGCACAGGAACTGGCAAAGGCGGCGCTGTCGATCTGCGCCGTCATCGACTTCGAGGCTATTTTCATCGACGGGGCTTTCCCGACCGACGTTCGGGACGAGCTTGTCGCCCGCGTGCGCCGGTATTTGGCAAACCAGGACAAACGCGGTTTGATTCCTCCTGTTGTGGAAGCAGCCGCGATTGGAGAAAACGCGCGAGGTATCGGAGCCGCGAGCAGCCCGATTTTCCGTCAGTTTCTTTTGAACACGAATGCGGGTCTTTCTGGGATGTAGACGACCTCATTCCAGTTTGCGCCACCCAGGCATCTCGCGATACCGATACCCCCTACGACGGTGTCTGCGCGCTCACTGAGGACAGCGCCCCGCGTAAATATTTGCCCTTGGCCGCTATGACCGAAATTTCTACGCGCAGTGATGCGGCGTGTTGCTTGCCGGACCAAGTTTTGGCCTGCAACCAGACAGGTGTGCCAAACAGACTAGGCCCGCCACACGATGTGGCGGGCCTGATCAAGGCATCTGAAGGTGAGGGTCAGACGCTTTGATATTTCAACGCCTCTTTTATCGTCACATCCGGTGTTGCCTTTTTGCGAAAGAGACGCTCTTCGACCGCGCGCAACGCAACATAGAACATCGGTGTGAACAGCAGTCCGAACACCGTGACGCCCAACATGCCCGAGAAGACCGAGACACCAAGCGCCTGGCGCATCTCAGCGCCTGCACCGGTTGCGACCATCAGCGGCACAACGCCCAGAATGAATGCGAGCGAGGTCATGATGATCGGACGCAGCCGGGTTTGAGCCGCCTGAACCGCAGCCTGCCAGCGATCCAAACCCTGATCCTCGGCCTGGCGCGCGAACTCGACAATCAGGATCGCGTTCTTTGAGGCCAGTGCAACGAGCACGACAAACCCAATCTGAACAAGTATGTTGTTATCCAGCCCGGCAATCCATACCCCGGTGATCGCAGACAGAAGTACCATCGGCACGATCAGGATAACGGCTGCCGGCAAAGCCCAGCTTTCATACTGTGCGGCCAGAACAAGGAACACGAAGAGTACGGCGAAACCAAACACAAGCAGCGCGGCGTCGTCTGTATTCTTCTCCTGATAGCTCAGCTCGGTCCATTCATAGCTGATACCGGCGGGCAGAATCTGGTCGGCCAGTTTCTCCATGCGCTCCAGAGCTTCCGCTGAGGACACACCCGGCATCGTCTGGCCTTGCACGGCGGCCGCGGGGAAGAGGTTGTAGCGCGGCTGGCGTAGCGGGCCAGTTGTATCCTCAAAGCTTGCCACAGCTCCAAGAGGCACCATGGCACCATCGTCAGACCGGGTACGTAAACGCGCGACATCCTCGGCGGTTTCGCGGAACTGGGCATCCGCTTGTGCAACCACGGTATAGGTGCGGCCAAACAGGTTGAAGTCATTCACATAAGACGACCCAAGATAGACCTCCAACGCTTCGTTGATATTGGCAACCGGCACGTTCAGCATCTCGGCGCGTTCACGATCGATCTCGGCCCAGACACGTGGGTTGCCGGTGGAATAGAGCGAGAAGACAGCGACCAGTCCGGGATCTGCGTTGGCCTCAGCAGACAAGGCACGCGCGGCTTGTTCCAGCGCAACCGGACCGACATTGCCCGTGTCCTGCAGCATCATCTTGAATCCGCCACCGGTCCCGATTCCGCGCACTGGCGGGGGCGCGATGACAAAGATCGCCGCATCGTCGATACTTGCCATGCGCTGGCGGGCTTCGGCCAGAACTTCTTCGGCCTTTACGCCCTGTGCCTTACGATTTTCAAACGGTGCGGTGGCAAAGAAAATCACGCCGGTGTTGGATTCAGTGGTGAAGGTCGCACCGTTGAAGCCAGAGAAGACAGCGGCGTTTTCCACGCCTTTGATCTCAAGCAATTCATCAACCGCGTGGCGAACGACCTTGTCCGTACGTTCCAGCGATGCACCCGGAGGCAGTTGGACGACTGTGATGTAATACCCCTGATCCTGCTCAGGAACGAAGCCACCCGGAACCTTCGAGAATTGCGCATCCGTCAGCAACAGAAGGCCGGCAAACAGGCTCAGCATGATGGCTGGCACACGAACCAACCGGCGGGTGGCCCAGGCATAGCCGTTGGACGCGCGATTAAAGCCAGCGTCAAACTTGGACAATGCAAAGACCACCGGACGCACCAGCAGGCCGGGCTTCTGTTCAGCATGAGGCTTCAGCAGCATCGCGGCCAGCGACGGCGACAGGGTCAGCGACACCAGCAGAGATATCGCAGTGGCAGCGGTGATTGTGACGGCGAACTGACGATAGAACTCGCCCGAAATACCGGCAACGGCTGCTGTCGGGATAAACACCGCTGCGAGGACCAGAGAGGTCGCAACCAGTGCACCAGAGACTTCGGTCATCGTCTTACGTGCTGCGTCGCGCGGCGACGCGCCGTTGCGGATGTGTTTGTCAATCCCTTCGACTACGATGATCGCATCGTCAACAACGATACCCACCGCAAGGACCAGCCCGAACAGCGACAGGTTGTTGATCGAATACCCCAGTGCCGACATGACCGCGAATGTGCCAACCAACGATACAGGGATTGCAAGAATGGGTGTCACAGCGGCACGCCATGTGCCCAAGAACAGCAGGATCACTGCCACAACCAAAACGACGGCTTCGATCATGGTTTTGACAACCGCATCAATCGACGCCTGAATGTATTCGGTCGGGTTATAGATCACGTCATAGGCCAGACCTTCGGGAAAGTCCTGGCTCAACCGCTCGACCGTTTCAAGCACATCGGCGGCGGTTGCAAGTGCATTGGTGCCGGGACGCTGGTTCACTACCATCGCGACAGCGGCATCCTTATTGAGATAGGCACGTGTCGTATAGTTCGCAGCACCCAGTTCGATGCGCGCGATGTCGGACAGGCGTACGATCCGGCCTTCATCCCAGCGTTTCACGATGATCCGTTCGAACTCGGATACGTCGGTCAAACGGCCCGCCGTTTGCACCGATACCTCAAAATCCGCAGCATCCGGCGTCGGTTGCTGGTTCAGAAGGCCGGATGCGACCTGTGCGTTCTGGCTCCGCAGGGCCGAGATCACTTCGCCCGGGGTCATATCGAGCGCGGCGATGCGTTCGGGATCCAGCCAGATGCGCATGGAGTAATCCCGCGCACCGAACAGGGTCACGTCGCCGACACCACCAAGCCGCGTCAGCTCATCGCGCACGCGTTGCGCCGCGTTGGTGATGTACAGTGCATCGCGTGAGGCATCCGGCGAGAACATATGCACAACCAGCAACAAATCCGGAGACGCCTTTTGCGTGATCACACCAAGGCGGCGTACGGTTTCCGGCAGGCGCGGCTCGGCAATCGCGACCCGGTTCTGAACCAGAACCTGTGCTGCATCCAGATCAGTGCCCAGTTCAAACGTGACGGTGATTGTCAGATTCCCGTCCCCGGTCGCTTGCGACGACAGATAGAGCATCCCTTCCACGCCGTTGATCTGCTGTTCAAGCGGTGTTGCAACCGTTTGCGCAATCGTCTCTGCAGAAGCACCGGGGTACTGCGCGCGCACCTGCACCGTCGGAGGTGCAACCTCGGGGTACTGCGCGACCGGCAGCGTGAAATAGCTCAGAGCTCCGACGATGGTGATAAATGCGGAAATCACAATCGCAAATATTGGTCGGTCAATAAAGAAATGGGGCAGTTTCATTGGAATGTCCTCACCTGAATTTTGCCTCGCGCTCAGCGCGACGCGACCTTGGTCGTTTCTGTCTGTGATGTCTGGTGAACCTGCACTTTCGCACCAGCGGCAATCATATGCAGCCCGCTGACAACCACCTGCTCACCCGCATCCAGACCCTCGACAACACGCAATCCATCATGACGATCATGAAGAACGACATCGCGGCGGCTGACCGCATTGTCAGCATCGACAACCCAGACGAACTTGGCGGCCTGATCCGAGTTGATTGCCTGTTCTGGGATGACAATGCCTTGCGCATCTGTCTCGGCGGCCATCCGCATACGCCCGAACATTCCGGGCACCAGAAGGCCATCAGTGTTGTTCAGCACCGCATGGCCCCTCAGGGTCCCAGTGCTTGCATCCAGCCGGTTGTCGACAAAATCGATCTGGCCGGGATACTCGAAATCCGCGGCCCCGGTGAGCTTGATCTCGACCGGCAGATCACCGGCAACGCCGCGAAAACCTGCCTCGTCGTGAAGGCGCATATAGTCAAGATATTGCTGTTCGGTCACGTCAAAGACGAAATGAATCGGATCGATGGAAACGATCGTTGTCAGTGGGGTTGAGGTAGAGCCCGCAGAAACCAAATTACCTTCGCTTACAAAATCGTCGGATATCCGCCCCGTGACCGGCGCATGAATTTGCGTGAATTCAAGGTCCAGCTGTGCGCGTTCGATCGCTGCCTTGGCCGAGGCTACACTGGCCTTCGCAATCGCCGCGTTCTGTCTCCGCGTGTCCAGAACGGACTGACTGATATGGCCTTGTTCGCGCAGGCTTTCAGCCCGCGCAAGTTCGGCCCGACTAAGCTCGGCAGCTGCTTCGGCTTCGGTCAGGCCGGCCTGAGCGTCTGACAAGATCGCCCGATAAGGACGCGGGTCAATCGAGAAAAGCAAATCGCCCTTCTGAATGATCTGGCCGGACTTAAAATGCACGTTGTCCAGGTGTCCGGACACGCGGGCGCGGACCAAAACTTCGTCCACCGCTTGGAACCGGCCAGTGAACTCGTCCCAAGCATCCACATCACGTCTTTCCGCCAGAAAAACCTCAACCGTCGGCGCAACAGGTGCTGCAGCGGGTGCGGAGGCCTGCGCCGCAGCTACAAAACTGGGAAGTTCAAATTTGCTCGCTCCGTACCAAAGACCGGCGGCAACAGCGGCGCCGATCGCGATACCGGAAAATAGGGAACCTTTGTATGACATCATTCTATCCTCACCATTGGGCAATAGCCCGGGGTTGTGGGTAGAATGTCGCTTTTAGTACCCGCTCGTGTAGCCAGTTGGCAGGACCATCACTATTTCCCGTCAGGACGCAATTGAAGCGACGCCAGATAATCTATTATCTTCAAAAGCTTGGAGGGTTTGACACGAGGAAATCCACGAACGCCCTGACGCGCGGGGCGACGAGTCTGCGGTCGAGATAGACGATGGAGTAGGGAAATCTGTCCATCCGGACCTCCTGCATCACTTCCACCAACCGGCCTTTTTCCAAGGATTCAAGGATCAAGTAAGTCGGTAGTTGTGCAATCCCAAGACCGGCCTCTGCAGCTTGGTGGATCGCGTCGATATCATTTCCGATCAGGACCGGATCAAGCGTCCGGCGCACCACATTGCCTTCACACTCGAATATGAAAGGAAACAACCGTCCTGTGTTCTGAGCGCGATAATGTATGCCCCGATGTGCTTCCAGATCAGGTATTCGCTGTGGGTGCCCGTAGCGTTTTACATAAGACGGTGCCGCGACAGTGTGGATGACATCATCGAACAGCTTTCGTGCGACCAGATTGGCACTGTCACCCAGTTCACCGATACGAATGGCGACATCAATCCCCTCGGAAGCCAGATCGACAATCCGGTCCTCAAAGCGAAGCTCCACCTCGACATGCTTGTAGCGGCACATGAACGACAACACCCGCTGCGTCAGCCACATCCGCCCAAAAACGGCAGACGCCGAAACTACCAGTTTTCCCCTGGGCTCGTCCAAACTATCCGTGAATTCGGTTTTCAGACTCTCGGCATCATCCAGCAGCTTTCGCGCACCCTCCAGTAGCCGTTCACCTTCCACGGTCAGCGCGACCGAGCGCGTGGTACGCGAGAACAGCTTTGCGCCGACGTCGGCCTCGACACGCTGAACAGCTTTTGAGACGGCAGAACTGGTCATTCCTTCAATACGCGCCGCCGCTGCGAAGCTTTCTGTCAAAGCGACGCGGACAAACAGTTTGAGGTCCGACAGGTTATCCATGACCGCTAATTGCCGTCAGTCGCGCATCCTTTGTCAACAACTGATAACAGCAACCCTGTGTGCAAAGGCGCGCCGAGGCCTCATTGGTCATGCGGCCTGATCGGACGCGTTCAGTTGAGCCAAGCCTGCTTTGAAGGTGGCAAGGTTCGCAGCACCCGGTAACCGCAGCTTCCGCCCTGTGACAGTGTCTGTCAGAAAAATCGACGGGACGCCCTGGACACCGAGGGCAAGACCTTGGCGCAGCGAGCCATCCACCCGCGCCCCGTAATCACCGTGGTCGATGGCGTCAGATATCGCCACAGGGTCGAGACCTACCCGCCTCGCCACATCTTCGATCACTTCGCGCGATCCAATGTCCCGCCCGTCTTCGAAGAAAGCCTTGAACATCGCCCTATGGAACCTGTCGAAATGCGGGGTTTCTTTGACGTATTCGGCAGCGGCCAACGCATCCTTGCTATAGGGCTGAACCGGCGGCAGTTTCAGGGGCAGCCCACGCTCTTCCGCCAGCGGATAGACAGAGCGGCCCCAGACATCGCGCAAGTAGCCACCGTCGGGGTCGAGCGTTGGGTTTGGGTAGGGACGCAGTTCAAACGCGTGCCAGTTCACGGTAATCGGGTGCTCGCTTTCGGCCCTCAATGCGTCAAGCACCGGTAATTCGAGATAGCAGTAAGGACAGACGTAGTCTGACCAGATGTCGATAACGATAGGATGAAGCTCTGACATGGTATCACCTCTTGCGCTGTGGTTATGACATGCAAGGTTGGGTTGGGCGCGTCAGATCAGAATTGGTAAAAAGTCGCGATTACCGTTGCACTGAACGCAACGACTAATCCTGCGCAATTCGTTAGAGACCAAATTAACAGAAAATGGCGACGTGCGCTGATTAGCGGGAAGAAGCTTCGGCGGGCCGCCACATCGGACCAACAGCCAAAAGCAGAATAAGAGTGTTCCAAAGAACGTTCTGCCAGTGTCCGGAGGCAACCGAGCCAAAACTGTCAGCGGCAAACCATGCACAAGCACCATAAACCAGCGACTTTCGCACCGCTTCCGGCGCGTGATCGTAGGCCATTGTCGAAAGCGTCCAGACCATCACCGCCCAACCAATCAGGAATCCGCCTGCGAGCGCCGACAGAAAACGGATTTCCTCTGACTGGTAGTCCGGGAAGCCGTCGATGGGCCAGGTCAGGATATCAAGGCCGAGCCTGGCTGGCTCATTCGTAGCCGGGATTGTACCAAGTATCAGCGCCGGCCCAAAAAAACCGATGACAATCGCCGAAATCTTCAGCCAGAACTTGTGTACAGCGTGTGTGTTCATGGTGACCCTATTCAATGTTTCGTCTGGACACTATCGGCGGTCCCGTAACTGCTGCAATTACCTCAGAGGTAAGTGCACTTAGTCGTGGTGTCGGTTAACACTATGGAATGACCGAATTTGCAAACGCACTGAAAACCTGGCGCGCGTCGCGCCGTCTCAGTCAGCTTGACCTGGCCATGGAGGCGCAGATTTCCACGCGGCATCTATCATTCCTGGAAACTGGGCGCGCCAATCCCAGCCGCGAGATGGTCATACGGTTGGGTGAGGCGCTGAAACTTCCGCTTGATGCCCGCAATCAGATGCTGACAAACGCAGGCTTTGCCATTCGCTATCAAGGTCGCGATTGGAACACCTCTGAAATGGCCCCGATACGCCGCGCGGTTCAATGGCAGTTGGAGCGGCACGCGCCCTATCCAGGGTTGGCCGTTGATCGGTTGTGGACGATCCGAGAGGCGAACACGACAGCGCTTGCGCTCTTCGACCTGTTTGGCATCGGTGTCGGAGACAGCATGTTGGATCTGATGATGATGAGCGCGCTGCCGGAGTACGTCGAGAACTGGGCAGAGGTCGCCCATAGCGTAGCGACGCGACTTCGGACGGAGAACGCGGCTTCGGGTGGCGTGCCCGAATTCGAAGCCGTGATCGAATACTTGCTGGGCGTTCCGCAGCCAAAATCTATCACGCCCGGGCCGGTCATCCCGACTGTTCTAAAGCACGGTGATTTGCGCCTGTCGATGTTCGCGACCATTTCTCAGTTCGGGACACCGGAAGACCTTCTGCTCGATGGTTTGAAAGTCGAACTGTATTTTCCAAGCGACACGGCGACCCAAACCGCATTTGAACAGATGCATGCCGCCGCAGGGTCGTAGGCTTTTGAGGCGATTAACATGGCTCATGGGTGCTCTGGGCATCGCCCGGCGGATTCTATCGGGGTCTACAAAGCAGTCACCTGGCCCGGGCGAATAGGTTTGAGAAAAGTGATCCCTGAGAGTGTTCTTGTAGAACTGCGCTGCCTGCTGCTGTTAATCTGGCTAAATGATCGCAAATTCTTCTTTCTTAGAGACTTGGTTTTGCGGCTGGGCGCTCGTTCAATTTCAGCCCCTCCAAATGTCGCACAACTCAAAAGGGCTGCAGTCGGAGCGTACTCTTGCAGTGGGAGTTTAAGAATTCGTAACTTGCAGTTGCAAAGCGATGTGCCCCATAAACTATGAAGGAACATAACTGACAGCTTCATAAACAAGAATTCGTATAGGAGACTAACGTGAAAACTCGCTTGTTTCTTGCAGGGATCGGAATGGGCATCGCATTGTGCCCCGTACAGGTTGCGGCCGAAGACGCGAAGAGTTGGCTTTTGATGGAAGTTGCCGAAAACGCCACGCTCGAAAACGGTCAATTGGTCCTGACCGGGATTGATGATCAGATCACTCTGTTCACAGACCGACCTTATCGCGACGCGATGAATATGTCTGTTGAATCGATCGTGGAGAACTGGGGCCACGGCGAAAACAGCTTTGCGTCTGATCCGCCCAACGCAGCCTTGTCCGGTATGAGCGCTGGCAAGCAAGTTGGTATGATTGTCACCCTCAGCAATCCTAAGCTAGAGAATGATGCTCTGACCTTTGACTACGAGGCGTTGCATGGAACAGATGTAACACAGCTCGAGTCCGTCTCGCTGGTTGTCGACTCTATTTATTATACGTTTCAATGTTGGGCTTCGTGGGGTGAAGACTGCAACAATTGATCCCCGCCAAAACTCCGAAGTAGCGGAGTGCAGAATTACCCGCTTTGGGGAAAAAGCGATGCCGGTGCTGGGGCGATACTCAGGATGGTATTGCAGCAGGATCTAACGTACGCGCCCACAAAGCAACTTTCGATTGTGCGCAGGCCGAGCGTCAAAACCACGTCTGTTCGACGTGGTTTTGACTTTGAGCGGCCCTGTCATGCGGCCTCGGCTTGACCAATCAAGACACAGATTTGGTCGCCGGGCCATTGCGACGCGCGCTGCAAATCACCGCCATCCTGCACCATTTTGAACCGACGCGCCTATCAAACGCACATCAGTTTGATGGCGTCTGAGCTTTCCAAAGCAAAATTAATGTTGGAACAATTGCTAGTTGACGCAAAGGAAGTTACCAATCGACGTTAATAGTCGTTCTTTGCGATTTGCATACCACAAACCCTGAGGCCCCGCACATTGGCTGTGGCCCCGATTTGACGGAGAAACGAACTAATGAAATCAACCGTACTTGCAGCAGTGTTTACTGTAATTGCCGGAAGCTCTGTACTGGCTCAGGATCAAAAACCTGAGAGTTTTCTGATCGTTGAGCTTGCCCAAACTGCGCAGATCGCAGGAGACGTTCTTACGCTCAGCGGGATAGACGGGTCGGTTCTAGCGTTTTCAGATCGCCCCTATCGTGACACAAAAACCCTTTCGTTGTCAGATATGATGGAGAACTGGTCCAAGGGATCTGACGATCTGGCCTCCGATCCACCCAACGCCGCACTGACAGGCGTAGTCGATGGCGCTGAAGTTGGACTCGTCCTAGAGTTGAGGGAGCCAAAACACGAGAATGACACGCTCAGCTTCACCGTCAAACAGCTGGCCGGCCCCGAGGTTGGAGAGATGCAAAACGCAGCACTGATCATCGACGACATCTGTATCACCGGAACGTCGTACTGCCTGATGACGGGTAATTGGAGTGACATTGGCGGCTAAATACGGGTTATGAGTCGCCACAACGCTAACATCACAAGCGAATGCGGTTTCGCCAGAACTTGATACAACCGATCAACCATTAAGAGAGTTTGCAAATGTACCTTACTTTGAAGCGACTGACATGCGTTGCAATCACGGGGCTTCTGGTAGGTGCCACGGCACCACAGGCCATCGCGGGTCCTACGGAGGGCGAGACGCAGTATGGCTGGGGTGGGCTGCCCGGGTATAGCAACGCGGGCCCAAGCGTTGGCGAAACGCAATACGGATGGGGCGGGTTGCCCGGTTGGCCATTTTATACGGCCGGCGTGCCAAGCTGGGGTACGATCGGCCCAAGCGTTGGGGAAACTCAGTATGGATGGGGCGGGGCAGCTTCTGGATGGCCGGTTACAGGGCCCGTTGCGCTAGGCGCGCCGCTGCACTCATATGGCCCGCCGATTGTTGGATACAGGATGGTTCCCGTCTACGCCCCGGTGCTGCCTTATCCACAGCCTCAGGCACCAGCAGCCAGTCAGGATGCCGGACAAGCGGCTGCAGCCCCACGCCCGGTTGTTTGCATGGTGAAATCGACTGCGGCGACAGATAGCGGGGACGCAAGTCCGGACGTCGCAGTGATAGCGCAGACCGACGAGGCATGCTCGGCCATTGGTGGAACAGTGCAAGAGGTCGCAAGTTCAAATCCGACCACCAATGGTGCTGAAACCACGACCGATAACAACTGAGCCACCCCCGGGGAAATAGCGTCAATCGGCCATTCAGCCCCGGTGATGCTTTCCCAATGCGCGGGTACTGTTGCGTTATTCAACTGCGAGGGCGGATTATGTCGATCATACGCTTGGTTCATGCGGTATTGCTATGTTTCGCATTCATCGCGGGACCGGTTCAGGCGCAGCAATCCGACGCAACATCGGCCGAGGCTGAGGACGGTGAAACCTATCTGTTGGCGATCGGGGTTTGTCCGCCCTATCGGACCCATATTCCGGTCGAGGCCTGCAGGAACGGTGTCGACTCGATTGTGACGAATTTCAAATCGGGTCTCGGGATCAGCGCTGACAACGTCGTTTCACTTGTCGACGAACACTCGACCGGCGTTAATGTTCTGAAAAACATTGACGATCTGAGTGCCAAGATAAAACCCGAGGACCGTTTGATCGTGTATCTTATCCTGCACGGGGACGCGTTCTATCAGTGGGCGGATTACTACAACCCCGATCAGACGATCCGGGATGTCAATAATCGAGTGTCAAACCCCGGCGAGGATTTGTTGGTCTTCTGGACCAAGGAAGAGCCCACCGTGCCGGTACTGGCGATCGCCCAGAAGGACTGGCTTCCTGCGGGCGAGCTCGTGAGCGCACTGGAGACGATTCCGGGGCGCGTCGCCCTTATTCTAGATTCCTGCTCGAGCAACTTGGTTTTTGAATCCTTTCACCAACTGGCCTCGGATAGTGAAAGGATCGACTATGTCCTTACATCAGCCGGAAGTGAGCAAGCATCGAATTTCAACATAGACATTTCAGCACCGCTGTTCGGTCAGGAACTCGCAAATGCCATGAGTTTGCCGAATGCGAGAACTTTTGGTCAGGTCGTTGAACATGCACGGGTCACAACCGTTCTTCATGCGTTGGCGATGTGTTCGTCAGTCACATTCCCGGCGGCCGGATTTTCCAAGCTCTTCCCGTCTTTGCCGACCCCGCAGGCCCAGACAGCAGACGGGATGGTATCACCACCACTTTGGTATTGCTCTCAGGTCCCTACGGTTGTCGACTATTCCGGTGAGATGACTGATCGGAAGCTTGCGGTCTCTCCCAAGGACTGAGCCAATCGGTATTGCGCGGGACTTGCCGTGGCCACAAGATGGTGCCGGGCTACCCCTTTTCAAAACATCAAGGCTTTGGAATTGGGTAGCGCCAAGCACCAAAGATCATGCGATCTGGCTTTATCAGTTTTTGACTTGTGGTGCAGCACCGATGTCCTGCTCGAACGGGACCAAGGATGATGAGTTTCCGGTCACAAGAGAACCCAAGTCCGCCCAGCCTTTGAAGAAGTAGGAAGGGCTGGAGTCGATTACGACATAACTGTCTTGCAACGACTGCGTCTCTGCACCTTCCAAAACAGTATATCTAAAGGTCAGATTCCCATCGATTAGCTTGGGCTCAGTCAATTCGACAACGACTGATACCGGTTTCCCGTCCGATTGCCCGATGAGCGCTGCGTTCGGTGGATCGCTGGCAAAGCTGTCGTGACCTTCCCCCCAGCCTTTTATCATATCGGCACTGGGTACGGTTGCTGCAGCGCGATAAGGCCGGTCTGCAAAAATCACCATATGCGGATCCGCATCCAGAAGGGTCAGAATACCATCCTCCATCGTCGCCGTGTCGGAATGCTGAACAAATAGATAAGTTTCCTTCGCCGGGTCTTCGTCGTTCGCCGCAAAAGAGGGGGCCGCTCCGATAGCCAAGGTAGCGAGTGAAGCGTGAAGCACTTTCAGTATGTGTGTCATTGGTTCTCCATTCTTTTCAGATCGGTAGAAATTCGATTTTGCGTCGCGTATTCCAAGGGGTGTGTCGGGCGGCGTTGCTCAACTCTAGACTTATCGAGACTGCTTTCGCCTCTACTTTTTCAACCTGGACTGCGTTCATTTGATGAGCGTGGCGACTTAACGTGCGCGTCGTCAGAAACGCTCACTCATTTGTCGCCTCGAGGGCCTGCGCGTCGTTCGGATTCCCGTCAATCATGTCGATCGACCAAAGCACGTCGCCCCATGGGGTTTCATCAATGACGAAATAACTGTCCTCCAGCACGATGGAATCCTGCCCTTCAAGAACCTTGTAGTCAAAAACCAGCGTGCCATCGCTGAGCTTGGGATTTGTCAGCTCGACAACAACCGAGGTCGGTTCGCCATTTGCTTGGCCGACCAAAACAGCGTTCGGCGGATCATCGGCGAAACTGTCTTGGCCTTTGGTCCAGACTTCAATCAGGTTTGCCGTTGGAATTGAAGCAGCGGCGCGCATCGGGCGGTCAGTGAATGCAATCATGTGAGAGTCGATATCGCTCAGCGTCAAAACCCCGTCTGATAATGTGGCCGAGGCCGCATGCTGAACAAACAAGGCTTCGCCATCGTCCTTTTCCGCCGATTGTGCGGCTGCAACGCCAGCTGATCCAGCGACCAAAATGACTGTCGCTATGGAATTGAACAAGCGCTTCATGACGTGCCCCTTTATTGAACTGTGGCTGTTTCCGACGAAAAAAGTAATGAGCTTAGGTGGTAGTGTATTGGCAGTGCCGCTTACCCCAATAAATTGTCTGTCACGCATACATTACAAGACGGGGTTAACGATTATTAATTTAGCACTAAGGTTGAGTTGTGGCACATAGGCCCAAATGTTCGCCGCAGAATGAACGCGAGAAACACGTCAGACATAAAAAAGGAATTGGTATGAAAGCGGCCCCATTCTTATTCATCGGGTTAGGCGCTCTGGTTGCGTCCACGGCGCTGGCGGATAACGCCGCCAACAAAAGCTATCTGTTCGTCGAAACCGCAAACACAGTCGAATTGGCTGATGGAAAACTGGTGCTGCATGGGGTCGATGATGCGGTCTCGGTGTTCGCCGATCGCCCCTATCGCGACGCGGGCGTGATTTCGGTGGATCATTTTCTGGATGTTTGGAAATTCGGCAAAGACAGCTTTGCGGTAAACCCTCCGAACGCAGCGCTGTCTGGTGAAATAGATGGAAAAGCGCATGTTGTGATCGTTGAGATCTCGGCACCCAAATCCGTTGGCGACACGCTAGAATATACCTACTCAATTATTGAAGGTGAGCCGGTCGGAATGATGTCAAACGCCGTGATGGTCATCGACGGTTGGTGGTCCGAACCTTACTCAGGTCCGTTTGGCGGATTGCCTGGAACAGGATGAGTGCCGGGTTACAGCACTTCCAAAGCGCACCCAGATTTGCGTTGCGCCTTGGTAAACCGCAATGAATAGTAGACGTATGAGATTTCGCTTCCAGATTGTCGAGCGCGGGATGAAACGCACAAACCTGATACTTTTGTCCCTCGTTACATTCGGGCTAGCGAATGCGGCTATGGCGCAATCATCCTCTCCGACGCCGCCCAGTGTTGTCGTTGCGACTGCATCGATGAATGAGGTCCAGAAACAGGATGAATTTGTCGGGCGCGTGGTAGCGGATCAAAGCGTTGATCTACAGGCCCGCGTCGAAGGCGTGCTGCAAGAAGTGAATTTTGCCGAAGGCGGCGTGGTTTCCGAGGGCGACGTCCTTTTCAGGATCGAAAAGCAAAGCTATGAGGCCAGCGTCGCCAGTGCGCAGGCGGCGTTGAAAAGCGCGCAAGCTGCTGCTGCCAGCGACAAGACCGAGCTGGACCGGCAACAGGCCCTCTTTGACAAGGGCGATATAGCTCAATCCGTTCTGGATACCGCCAGCGCGACCTTTGCCGAGGGGCAGGCTGCGGTGGATGAGGCCGCAGCCGCTTTGAAAATTGCGCAGATTGATCTTGGATACACAGAAATCACCAGCCCCCTGGATGGGCGTATCGGACTGTCTGCCGTGGATGCTGGCAACCTCGTTAGCTCTGATAGCGGTGTGCTGGCGACCGTCACCAGCATTGACCCGATACTGGTCAGCTTTTTCGTCAGCGAGCCGGTGCTGCTGCGCGAGCGTCGGAACGGGTCGATCACCCCGACAGATATCAAGCTGACGACCCAGATCACACTGGCCGATGGTCAGGCCTATGCGACAGCAGGCAAGGTGACCTACGTCGGCCCCAATGTCGGCCAGGATACGGATACAGTCGAACTCAGAGCCACGTTTGCCAACCCGGATGGCCTGCTGATCCCGGGCCAATTTGTTGTCGTTGGCCTGAGCGGGTCAGAAGACGCCAAAGTGCTGACTGTGCCGCGCAATTCCGTCCAGTTCGACAACAAAGGGTATTTTGTATTCTCGGTGGACGATAAAGACACGGTTCATCGCACCGATATTGAGATTGGCGTTCAGACAGCCACCCAAACGCAAGTGACGAAGGGCCTGAAAGAAGGGGATCGCGTTGTTGTGCAGGGGTTGCAGAAAATTCACGATGGGTTGGTCGTGAAAGCGGTTGATAGCCAAGGTTAGGGACGGGCTTGATCTCTCATTATTTCATCAACCGTCCGCATTTTGCCGCTGTAATCGCTATCCTGATGGTGCTGTTTGGCGCAGTCTGTGTACGCCTGATACCGATCTCGGAATACCCGAACATCACCCCACCTCAGGTCTATGTTTCGGCAAACTATCCCGGTGCCGATGCACAGGTGATCCAGGAAGCCATAGCCACCCCGATCGAAGAGCGCGTGAACGGCATCGAAGGCATGTTGTACATGCAATCCACCAGCTCGAACGATGGCAGTTATGACCTAAGCGTATCTTTCGAATTGGGGACTGATCCCAACGTCGCGGCGGTCGAGGTTCAGAACAGGATCGCACTGGCAAGCTCGGCGCTGCCCGCCGTGGTTCAACAGCAAGGTATCGAAGTCACCAAACAATCGGGCAACATGATCCTTGTGATCAACCTCACCTCTCCCGACGGGTCGCGGGACGAGCTGTATCTGAGCAATTATGCCGCCAACTTCCTGCATGATCCATTGCAGCGCTTGCCTGGGGTGGGCGGGGTCTCGCAATTTGGTCAGCTGGAATACAGCATGCGGGTTTGGATTGACCCGGTACGCATGGCCGCGCTGAACATTACTGCGGCCGAGATTGCCGATGCGATTGAAAACCAGAATGTTGCGGCCGCGGCCGGGCAGGTTGGTGCCCCTCCGTTTGGCGATGCACGTACCGACTTTCAGTTCAAGCTGCGAGCCGAGGGGTTGCTGAGGGACGCCGATGAGTTCGGGCGGATCATCGTCGCAACTGGCGACGACGGATCGGTTACACGGCTTGAGGATGTCGCGCGTATCGAGCTGGGCTCGGCCACGTACTCCGGGTCTTCTCAGCTGGACGGGAAAGACACTGCTGCGATTGCCGTGCATCAGGAAAGCACGGCTAACGCGCTGGAGATTTCGGATAGCATTCAAAGCCTGATGGGTGAGCTTTCGAAGAAGTTCCCAGACGGCGTCTCGTATGAGATCACTTATGACGCCACCGATGCCGTTCGCGTTTCAATCGAGGACATCCTGAAAACGCTCGCTTTGACCGCCGGTTTGGTGATCGCGGTGACATTCTTCTTCCTGGCCAGCTTCAGGGCCACCATCGTGCCCGCCATCGCGATCCCTGTGTCGCTGCTGGGGGCGGTCGCGTTGATTTATACCATCGGGTTCAGCGCCAACATGATCACATTGTTCGCCCTGGTGCTGGCGATTACCCTGGTCGTCGACGATGCGATCATCATTGTCGAAAACGCCGAGCGCATCGCCAGCGAAGAAGACCTTGGTCCGCGTGAAGCCACGCTCAAGGCAATGGCGCAGGTGAACCGGCCAATTATCGCGACGACCTTTGTTCTCGGCGCGGTTTTTGTCCCGGTGTGTTTCTTTCCCGGCGTGACCGGAACCATCTATTACCAGTTCGCCGCAACCATTATCTTTGCGTTCGTTCTGTCCGCTGTGAATGCTCTGACCTTGGCGCCGGTGTTGTGCGCGATGGTCCTGAAGTCGGGAACCAAACCGATCGGACCCCTGCGCTTTGTCCCCGCGGTTGTGGGCGCGATCAGGCGGCTTTACGTGAAACTTGTGTCCCTGATGCTGCGCTATATGGTCGTGTCGCTGATCGTATTCGCAGCATGCGTCGGTGCCACGGCTTACTTGTTCAAGACCGTGCCGACCGGCCTGATCCCGCAGGAAGACAATGGTGTACTGCTTGCAGCGATGCAGCTTCCTGACGGTGCCTCGCTGCAGCGCACGCAGGCGTTTATGGCCGAGGCCGGGGAACTCATCGAGAAGACCCCGGGCGTAGACACGGTCACGACTGTTTCAGGTGCAAGTATGCTGGCCGGTGGTCGATCGAATGCAGGTATGGCAATCGTGACGCTGACGCCCTGGGATCAGCGCAAAACACCGGATCTGCATTGGAACGCCATCATGCAGAAACTGGACGAACAACTCGCCACTCTGCCCCAGGCTGAAAGCTATGTGTTCCCCTTCCCGACCATTCACGGGCTGGGTTCGACCGGGGGCATTTCGGTCGAGCTTCTGGATCTTGAAAAAGGCGATGGTGGCCAGCTGGATTCGGTGATGAACGCCTTTGTCACCGCGCTGAACGCCGCACCTGAATTCGTGCGTGCACATGGCAGTTTCTCGGGCCAAACGCCTCAGTACCGCTTGTCGGTGGACCGTGACCGGGCCGAGGCGCTAGGCGTAAACGTGTCAGATATCTTTACTGCGCTTCAGGCCAACCTGAGTTCCTACTTCGTGGACAACTTCATCCTGTCAGAGCGTGTGTATTGGGTCATCATCTCGGCTGATGCCCCGTTTCGGCAGACCCTGGAAGACGTGGACAATATCTACGTCAAAAACAGCGCGGGTGAGTCGTTGCCACTGCGGAACTTCATCACAAGCGAACCCGTCCTCGCCCCGGACTCGATCCCGCGATACAACCTGTTCACGGCCGCCTCGGTCAGCGCCCAGCTCGCGGAATCTGTCAGTTCGGGTGACGGGATCAACGCGATGCAGAAGATCGCCGACGATACCTTGCCCGACGGGTTCCGCATTGAATGGTCTGGTGTGACCCAGCAAGAGGTCAAATCACAAGGTCTGGTTCCTTACATCATGCTATCCGCCTTGATATTGGCCTACCTCTTCCTGGTTGTGCTGTACGAAAGCTGGGTCCTGCCGCTGTCCATTGTGACCTCGACGGTGTTTGCTTTGCTAGGTGCGTTGATACCACTGGCCTATTACCCCTTCTTGACCAGCAATATCTTTGCGCAGGTCGGCATGGTGCTATTGATCGGTTTGGCCGCGAAGAAAGCAATTATGGTCGTCGAATTTGCCAATCAAGAGCGTCTGAGCGGAGCCAGCATCAAAGACGCAGCGCTGAAGGCGGCAGAAATCCGATTCCGTCCGGTCACGATGACAGGTCTGTGTTTCATCGTCGGCGTGTTGCCTCTGGTGCTTTCCAGTGGCGCGGGTGCCGCTGCGCGGACATCCATTGGCTATCCGGTCCTATTCGGGATGATCGTCGACAGCACGCTCGGCCTGCTCATGATCCCGGTGCTATACGCAGCGTTCCAATCGATCAGGGAGTATCTGGTACGGATCGGAAAGCACAGGTCCCGGGCGTGACCAGCGGGGCCAGGAGTGTCGTAAACCTCTCCTAAGTCGGCGCCCGGCCGGGGCTACTAGGTTGATTGAGTAGCCGGGGATTTCTTGGCTGTGCATCCCATGCACGAACACCAAGCGCATTACACTGTGCTGATCGTCAGATAGTCTTGCTGCTGTACGAGGTCGCGCCCAGTCAGCCAGAATTCATCCAGCACAAACTCCGTTATCTCGACCTTTTGGTCGACGTTGAAATCATGAACATACGGATAGAGCATGATCATCCAAACCACTGCCATCAACTCGTCAAATCTTTTGGGACGGCATCGGACTGCATTGCTGCGAGTAGAAAACCGGAACGTATCCAAGCCATTTAAGCTTCGCATCTGCGATGGAAGATCAAGCAAATTCTGGTTGTTGCGCGTACCATGAAATTTTTCGGCAAACCGATTGTAAAGCCAGGTAGTTGTATGGGAGCGCTCGGTCGAAGATGACATAAGCGCCAGGTGCATTCTACCCGGCCTGTTCAACAGCTGGGTGCAAATCATGTTCACCAAACGGGGCCAGATTTCGATTGGACAATAATACAGCGCATGGTGGAGCGTAATCAGGTCAAAGGACCCGCCACCGAAATACTTGCTCAAAGCGTTGGTGATGGCTACTTCGTTTGTGAAATCAATCAGAAAATCACCCTGCACCAAATGAACATTGTTCAGCAGAGTTCTCTCGACGCGGTTTCTTACGGCTTCTAGCGCTTCGGGATCGCGATCATAGAGCCACAGTCCACCGTCGGACAGCGCATGCAGCAGTTGAAACTGCGGTTCTTCACTTGAGCCTATAGAGAGGGTTCTTAGGGCTTTATCTGTTGGGTTTTCGCGCAAGAGTGACTTGACACCGCGCATCAAATCGCACGCTACATCCGTTTTTTCATCTGTGTAACGCTCCCAAGTTTGTACCTGATCACGCAGTTTGCGATCCGATGCCTTTAGGCCGATCTCGATCAGATCATCTCGGGAAAAAGCGCGTGGGTCACCGGCTTCCGTCTTGGTTTCGTCATACATTGCTCTGACTCCGAGTTATGCAGTCGGTCAGCTTTCGAGAAAGGCCACATTTTCAGTGTTGCCCAGTATTGAGCGAACAAATATCCGCTCTGATTTCAAACGCGGCTACGCGAGTGCTGTCGAATTGAATATGTGACGTCTAAATTAGGAGCGTCCCTTTCTGCCAATGCTCAGTCGTGGAGCATCACGTAAGGCAGGAACGTGAACTTGGTATATTTCACCACTCTTTCTTGGTTAACGCGCGAAATAGTGGCGATAGAGAATATCTTTCATATCGCGTCGACAACGACCAAGGTCCAAGAGCTCGCGCTCGGACATCATGTCGATTTCACGCATTTTCCTTTTGTATTCGGCATTCTTTTCACGCCTCGCCTTCCTTTCATCGGCAGAAGCGAAGAGGTTGGATAAGATACCGTTGCCAGTGCCATAATCGGTGTAGGCCATAGTCTATTCCCCCTTTGATTTTTCGCTTGGTTCAAGGAATAGATCGGGTCTTTTGCTTAATCTCGCATGTACCGGTTATTAACGTGCCTTAATTCTGGCATTCAACTTCAAGCTGCGATTTGACTTGGAAAGCCTTCTGATGCCGAGCGTCTATTGACTACGGATTTCTGAACTAAGTCAGGAACGGCTACTGAACACAAATGTTGCGGGATTTGTTGCGGGATCGGCTTAAATCCCGCGACGGATTCGAACCTCAGAAACAAGAAGTTACTTATTTTCAGTGTTTTAGGGGGGAAACCAGTGGCGGACCGAGGAGGATTCGAACCCCCGACCCCTTGATTCGTAGTCAAGTACTCTATCCAGCTGAGCTATCGGTCCGCGTTGGTGAGGCGCTGTTTAGACCTCGGGCTGGGGACGTGCAAGCTGATTCTTCAAAAAATCATCAAAAAGTCACGTCGCCTCGGGGAAGCCTTATTTCAAAGGTGGTTCCGTTCGGCCCGGTGTCTTTCAAAAACAGCTCTCCGCCGTGCCCGCGGACCAGTTCTTGCGAAATAGCCAGCCCAAGACCCGAGCCGCCCTTGCGGACACCGCCCTGAAACGGTGTGAACAGGTTCTCGCGCGCTTTGGGCGGCAGGCCGGGGCCGGTATCGCTGATCTCGATACACCAGTTGGTATCATGCTCAGACGCGGTAACAGTGATGCGGCCGGGTTTGCCTGCTGCCACCAGCGCCTGCCGGGCATTGCGCACGAGGTT
Organism: Ruegeria sp. G10; assembly: GCF_056533645.1. Classification (NCBI taxonomy): domain Bacteria; kingdom Pseudomonadati; phylum Pseudomonadota; class Alphaproteobacteria; order Rhodobacterales; family Roseobacteraceae; genus Ruegeria; species Ruegeria sp. G10. The sequence goes on from NZ_JBQFOQ010000001.1 coordinate 715,605, forward strand.
CATGATAACGCGGAACATCTGCTCAGGGTCGGCGCGGGCAACAAGCTCGGCGGGTACGTCATTGAGGATTTCCACACAGGCATCCGCAATCGCCAGTTGCTCGCTGGCGACGACATCAGCGGCAACATCATGCAGCGGCACCATCGTCAGCGTGGGGGCCGGTTCTTCGGCGCGACCGAAGGCCAATGTACTTTCACATAAGGAAACCGCGCGGGTGATCGAGTTCACCAGTTTAGGCGCCATACGCGCTACCAGCGGGTCATCGCTGGCCTCAATCCGGTCGGTGAACAGCTGGGCCGATGTCAGGATGTTGCGTAAATCATGGCTGACCTTGGCAACTGCCCCACCCAATTGCGCCAGCCTTTCGCGTTGCTTCAACGCTTGGGTTAGATCGGTTTGCAACATCTGCAACGCCTCTTCCGCCTCGCGCAGTTCGGTTACTTTGGAGTTGGGGGAAATGATGCCGCGCGCATCCTCGGGCGCGCTGGCATAGCGTTGCATGTATCCCACCACCCCCTTGATGGGTCGCACCAGCACCACCCGCACAGCCAAAAACAGCAGCGACGCCGTAATGATCGAGATGACAAAAGAAAGACCCAGAATGCGCAGGCCATAATCCGTCATGGCCATGCGCAAGGGATCGCTGTCCATGGTGACTTCGATCAGCAAGCCCGCATCTTTTACCGGGGCGCCGATCACGCGGATGACTTCGTTCTCGGGTGTGAAAAAGCGCAAGGTCGCATCGCGGATCAACACCCAGGCACTGGCGTCGCGCAGATCATAGGTCTGGTTGACCCGGTCCGGGATCGGCGACGACAGCATCAGCTGGCGCACCTCATCGCGGCGCAGAACGACATTGTAGACGCCCGCGTTCACCAGCAACTCGGCTTCCAGATCATCAGCCAGCATGTCATCGGCCAGCAACGCCAACGAAGCGATCTGGGCGCGCTCAAGCCGGGTCAGCAGGAAATCCTCGCGGAACCGCGCGATCGAGGGCACAAAGATCAGGATTTCGGCCAACATCACGAAGACCGTCGTCAGGATCAGAAATCGGCCCGACAGCGAGTTCACTTTACGCTCCTCCTCGGGTCAGGGAATCCAGCGCTGGACAAACCTGACCACCCGTTTAACCGTTTGATTCTCAAACAGCCTTGGCGAGAAATAGGCTCCCGCTACGCGTTTGTTAAGCTCTCCAATCGTTGGATAGGGCGAAACCATTGCGGCGATCTGACCCATTTTGAGGGTATTGGCCAGAGCAAGAGACCACAAGTTGATCAATTCCCCGGCCTGATGCCCCACGATTGTCGCGCCCACCGGACGGCCTTTTAACACCATGACCTTAATGAAGCCCTTTGTTTTGCGCTGGGAAATGGCGCGGTCATTGTGGTGGTAATCAAAGCGGGCAACTTCGATTGCGTCTCCGTGCTGCGCGCGCGCCTGTGCTTCGGTCAGGCCGACCTGCGCCAGCTCGGGATCGGTATAGGTGGCCCAAGGTATATGCGTGGTTTTGGCCTTCGACGGCAACCCGAACAGGGCCGAGCGAATGATGACGCCAGCCTGATATCCTGCAACATGGGTGAATTGCATCCCGCCCGCTACGTCTCCGATGGCATAGACCTTACGGTTGGACGTCCGCAGCGAGTCGTCGACCTTGATACCCGTCCGTGTGCGATCAATGCCTGCCGCCTGAAGGTTCAGCCGGTCGATATTTGCCTTGCGCCCCACCGCCAGCAGCAGGTGCGTACCCGAGTGGATATCGCCGTTTTCAGTGACCACATCGATCGCCCCGGCCTCGCCCCTGATCTGGGCGACCATGGCTTGTTCATGGATTGCCACGCCCTCAGCCCGCAGGCTGTCCAGCACCACCGCGGCCGCCTCGGGGTCATCCTTTCCCAGCGCGGCCATCCCTTCGATCACAGTAACCTTGCACCCCAGCCTGATATGCGCCTGCGCCATCTCCATCCCGATGGGGCCGCCGCCGATGATCAGCAGATGCTCGGGCTTGTCACGCAGGTCGAATATCGTCTCATTGGTATAGTAAGGCACCTGATCCAGCCCCGGCAGCGGCGGCACCAGGGGTGACGACCCGGTGGCAACCACGACGCGGCGCGCGGTGATCAGGTGATCACCGGCCTTGACCTGCGTGGGGGAAACAAAGCTGCCATATTCGCGGATAACTTTGACGCCGAACCCTTCGAAACGCTCCTGACTGTCCATCGGTTCGATCTGGGCGATCACATCATGCACATGATCCTTGGCCGCAGCATAGTCCACCTGCGGCACCACATCCGCCACGCCCAGCGCCGCCGAATGCGCCTGCCCATAAGCGGCCTTGCCGCTGGCGATCAGTGCCTTCGAGGGCACGCACCCGAAATTAAGGCAGTCTCCGCCCATCTTGTGCCCTTCCAGCAAGATGACGTCCGCACCCATCTGGCTGGCACCGGCTGCCACGGACAACCCGCCCGACCCGGCGCCGATCACCAGGATATCGGTCTTCAGCTTTTGCATGGATCAGGCGTCCTTTCGACCACGGAGGGATTTGATGACGATCGGCAAAGCGGCCAGGACACACAAGCCGATGATCGGGCCGATGACAAACGGCTCCCACAGCAACGAAACATCCGGGGTCTCACCGCGGTCGAACACGCCGCCCAGCCCGACCCCAATCCATGTATAGACGATACCGCCCGGAATGATGCCCAGCGCTGTCGTGATGAGGAAATTGCGGAACTTCACCCCCACCAGCGCGGGCACCAGATTGGCCACGAAGAACGGCACCACAGGCACAAGTCGCAGCAGGAACAGGACCGAGATCTCGTTCTCGCGCAGCCCGTCCTTCAGTTTCTTGACCGTCCCCTCGGACGATTCCAACCGGGCGGTCAGTGATTCACCCAACCCCCAGCGGGCTGCCAGAAAGATCGCCGAGGCACCGATGGTTGCCGCAAAGACGTTGAACACGGTTCCCGCGAACAGGCCGAACAAGAACCCTCCGGTCATCGACGCGACCGCTGCGCCAGGCAGGGAAAAGGCAACAATCACGATATAAATCCCGATAAACGCTGCAGCCATCGTCCAGTAATGACTGTCTCGCCAGTTCAGCAGCGACTCGCGGTTGTCTCGCAAGGTTTCAAATGTCAGGTAGTCGCCCAAGGTGAAGAAGCCCACTGCCGCAACAGCGAGAATCACCAGCAATGGAATATGACGCGCAAGTCCGCTGCGCGGGGCCTGAGCCGTATCACTCATCAGCTTGTCCGGTTTTGTTCGTTTCATTTGCATACAACATGCGACGCCTGCGGGCCGCACAACAGAGACCTCACGCGGCGTTGATCTTTATGGCAAGGAATGTGAGAGTTTCCGGCGCTGAGCCCTGCGATTTGAAACCTTTTGCTGGCGCCGGTTACAGAATTGTTGCAAAAGGCGCCAAAACACCCACCTTGGGGTTTGACTTAGCACCCGTGACCCAGTAGAGGACGGGCTTCGAACATTAGGGCCAGGCGAATCCGCGCCGCACCCACCGCTATAGATTGGAGACGGAGCGATGAAACGCACCTATCAGCCTTCGAACCTGGTTCGCAAACGCCGCCACGGTTTCCGCGCGCGCATGGCCACCAAAGCCGGCCGCAAAATCCTGAACGCGCGCCGCGCTCGTGGCCGCAAGTCGCTGAGCGCGTAAACCGCCTCACCGACCAGGTTATGAACATGACGCCGCCGGAGGCCCCTGAGGATGGTAACAGCCAGCCGAGGGTGACGCCCCCGGCGGCGTCCGTTTGCGCACCTAAAACTTTGACAGTGCTGCAGAACCGGTCTGACTTTCTGAAAGTCGCGCGCGCGAAACGGCAGGGCACGGCCTCGATGATGGTACAGGCCCGCAAGCGCGGCCCGGACGAAGTGCAGGGTATTCGCGTCGGGTTCACCTGTTCCAAGAAGGTCGGCAATGCCGTAGCCCGCAACCGCGCCAAACGCCGCCTGCGCGAGGCCGCTCGCGCGGTTTTGCCCCAGCAAGGCCGCGACGGCTGGGACTATGTGCTGATCGGGCGCGCCGAAGTCACCGCCGCCCGCCCATTCGATGCGCTGCAAGACGATCTGCGCTATGCCCTGCGCAAACTGCATGGCGGAAAATGACGCTGTTTGCCCATATCCTCGCCCTGCCGGTGCGGGCCTATCGGCTGATCTTCAGCCCGTGGGTGGGCTTCAATTGCCGCTATCAGCCGACCTGCTCGGCCTATGCGTTGGAAGCGCTGGAAAAACATGGCCCTATCAAAGGCACATGGCTGGCCGCGCGGCGCATTGGGCGCTGCCATCCCTGGGGGGGCGACGGCTATGATCCTGTGCCCGACGAATAACCCCGACCCTTGCCCGGCTCACCCATCTACGATAGGCCCGCCCCATGTTTGACGACGCTGACGACATCCATCCGCTCTTTGCTGGCGCGCCCTCGACCACCGAGTTCAAAAAGCTGCGCAAACGCATCGTACGCCAGGCCCGTAAAGCGATCGAGCAATACGGCATGGTGGATCGGAACCACAATTGCACGCCCCGCTGGCTGGTCTGTCTGTCGGGAGGCAAAGACAGCTATACCCTGCTGGCGGTTCTGTACGAGTTGAAATGGCGCGGCCTGCTTCCGGTAGAGCTTTTGGCCTGCAATCTGGATCAAGGCCAGCCGGGCTTTCCGGCCACGGTTCTGCCAGAGTTCCTCAAGCAGATGGGCGTCCCGCATCGCATAGAATTCCAGGACACCTATTCCGTTGTCGTCGACAAAGTCCCGCAAGGCCGCACCTATTGCGCGCTGTGCTCGCGCCTGCGTCGCGGCAATCTGTATCGCATTGCGCGCGAGGAAGGCTGCTCGGCCGTCGTGCTGGGCCATCACCGCGACGATATCCTTGAAACCTTTTTCATGAACCTGTTCCATGGCGGTCGTCTGGCGACGATGCCCCCGAAACTGGTAAACGAAGAAGGCGATTTGTTTGTTTATCGCCCCCTCGCCCACGTGGCCGAAGCGGATTGCGAGAAATTCGCGCGGGCGATGAACTATCCTATCATTCCCTGCGATCTCTGTGGCAGTCAGGATGGCCTGCAGCGGCAACAGGTGAAACAGATCCTTGATCAGTGGGAAAAGAATGCCCCCGGGCGTCGACAGGTGATGTTCCGGGCACTGACAAACGCAAGGCCTTCGCATCTTCTGGACCCTAAACTCTTTGATTTTTCAGGACTTTCCATTAATCCGAGTCAAAAAGACGAAAATTCGGACGAAATTCCGCTGCTGCGTTAACGACTGACTCAGATTGGTTTCCTACGGTTGGGCTGCGCGACCCATGCATAAGCCGAAGGCCGTCAAAACCGATGCGGAATACTGTCTCTGTCGACCGAATACTTGAAACGCTGCGGACCGGCCTGACAGGGCCACAGGCACTTGCCTTTTTACCCGCGACCTGTCTCGCCGCCTTCTGGCTGGGTGGAGAGAGCGCGTTGATCTTGGCGGCGCTTGGCCTGCCCCTTGTCTTTGCTGCGACCGGCATTTGGGGCAGCCGGTTGCACACAGCGACAAGCGCGGGCGCGCGACCCTGCGGGCTGGTGGCCAACGATGTCTTCCAGACCGAGATTCAGATCCTGCACAAGACCGCTCAAAGCACCGGCAGTAACGCAGCCTGTATCGCGGTAGCGCTGGATGAGTATGCTGAACTTCACGACACGCACGGCCAGGCAGCGGCGAACCATGTCGCCCTGCAATTCGGCGATCGCATCCTTGCGATCATCCGAAGCCACGACATCTTCACGCATATCGATCGGAACAGGTTTCTGATCGGGCTTCAGCCGTCCCCTCAGCTTGACCTGGAGGCTTGCATCCAGATGTCCGGGCGTATTCAAAGCGCCATAGAAGAACCGGTCTTGCTGAGCGGTGCCAGCGTCTATCTGTCTTGCTCAGTTGGTTTCTGCCTGCATTCCGACCTCCCGACCGCTGAGGCGGCGGACTGGATCGAAGCCGCCACTGCGGCCCTGTCCGAGGCGCAGCGGAGCGGGCCCTCAACAATCCGTGCCTATTCAAGCGAGACGCGGCGGCGCTCGCTTGTGCGTGCAAACCTGCGTCGGGATTTCCAAGCCGCGCTGGACCATGGAGAGATCTGCCCCTGGTTCCAGCCCCAGGTCTCGACGGATACCGGGAAAATCACCGGGTTCGAGGCCTTGGCCCGTTGGGAGCACCCCAAGAAGGGGGTTCTCGGTCCGCAGGTATTCCTGCCATTCGCCGAACAGGCCGACCTGATGGAAAGGTTGGGCCAGGTGATGCGCCACCATGCGTTTGACGCCATGCAGAAATGGGATGCGGCGGGTCTGGTTGTACCACGGATCGGGATCAATTTCTCATCCGATGAACTGCGCAATCCCGGTCTTGTCGACCGTTTGAAATGGGAACTCGATCAATTCGACCTGACACCGGACCGGCTTGCGGTCGAAGTTTTGGAAACCGTGTTCTCGCGCCGTCCGGATGACGTAATCACCCGCAATGTCACAAGCCTTGCCGCGCTGGGGTGCTGCATTGACCTGGACGATTTCGGCACCGGTCATGCCTCGATCGCTTCGATCAAGCGCTTTGACGTCTCGCGCATCAAGATCGACCGCTCATTTGTTGCGAAGGCCGATCAGGACCCCGGCCAGCAGCAGCTGGTCAGTGCTATCCTGACTCTGGCGGAAAGACTGAATCTGGAAACCCTCGCCGAAGGTGTTGAGACCCCCGGAGAGCATGCTTTGATGGCCCAGTTGGGCAGCGATCATGTGCAGGGGTTCGGCATCGCCAAACCTATGCCCTATGAGCAAACGCAGGACTGGATCATCGCACATCGCGCCAAGATCAAGGGGACGCCCAAGATCGGTCGCAAAATGGGATGAAATCACCATTTGTAACGCTTTGAATCCTGAGTTGCGGCGAATTGGCGGGCGATTCCGCTTGACCTTTGGGGCTGCACTCTGTTGAACCCACCGGGTGTGTTCCAATGCTTAAGGTGGCTGTCCCCGATGGACGATCAGAATAAGAATCTCATCCTCGCAACCGCGCTCAGCTTTCTGGTGATCCTGGTCTGGTTCGTGTTGTTCCCACCGCCGGAACCAACCGCCACGCAGGAAGAGGCCGACATCGCCGCCCTTGAAGGCGAAGCGGTTCAGACGCCCAGCGCCGCCAGCCCGGTAGGCGAAGCAACCACCGCCGCTGAAGAAGCTCAGCCAGAGACACAAGCCCCGCGCGTACAGATCGACACACCGCGTCTGAAAGGCAGCCTGTCCCTTTCGGGTGGCCGCATTGATGAGCTGTTCCTGAAAGACTACAAAGTCTCGATCGACGAGGGGGCACCTATCGTTGAACTTCTGTCCCCGGTTGGCACAGAATCCGCTTATTACGCTCTTTATGGCTGGGCCCCGGGTTCAGGTCTTGCAGGCACCGATGTGCCCGGTCCCAACACGCTGTGGACACTGGAAGAGGGTGACGCGTTGGGTGTCGAGGCCCCGATCACTTTGGCGTGGGAAAACGGGAACGGTCTGACCTTCCGCCGCACCATCTCGGTCGATCAGGACTATATGTTCACTGTCACCCAATCGGTCGAAAACGCCACCCAGTCCGAAGTTGGCATGGCACCCTACGGCATCCTTGCCCGCCATGGCATCGGCGAGGACGGCGACCTGCCGGGTCTGAAGAACTTCTTCATCTTGCATGAGGGCGTGATCGGCATGGCCGACGGCACCCTTTCCGAGGTCGACTATGGCGATGTGCGCGACTTTGATATTGATCCGAACGAACGTGCCCAGGCCGAAGTTTATCAGGTCAAGCAAGACGGTTGGATCGGATTCACCGACCACTACTGGATGACGACGCTGATCCCCGAACCCGGTTCGGCCTTCAAGGCCGCCGCAAAATACGACTCGCGTCGCAAGATTTATCAGACCGAAACGGTTCTGCCGACACTGACCGTCGCACCGGGAGAAACAGCAGAGGTGACCACCCGGCTGTTTGCCGGCGCGAAAGAATGGGACGCAATCCGCGAGTATCAGTCAGAGGGTGTGCAGAAGTTCATCGACAGTATTGATTGGGGCTGGTTCTTTTTCCTGACCAAGCCGATCTTCTGGCTGCTGCACAATATCAACCTGCTGATCGGCAATATGGGCTGGTCCATCATCGGCTTGACCCTAATCATCAAGGCAATCCTGTTCCCGCTGGCGTTCAAATCCTATGTCTCGATGGCGAAGATGAAGGAACTGCAGCCGCAAATGGAAGCCCTGAAAGAAGCTGCGGGCGACGATCGCCAGAAGATGCAGCAGGGCATGATGGAGCTTTACAAGAAAGAAAAGGTCAATCCGGCCGCCGGCTGCTTGCCGATCCTGATGCAGATCCCGATCTTCTTCTCGCTCTATAAGGTGATATTTGTGACCATCGAACTGCGCCAGGCCCCATGGTTTGGCCCGTTTCAGGATCTCAGCGCACCAGACCCAACCTCGATCTTCAACTTCTTTGGCTGGCTGCCTTGGGCGGGCCCGCAACCTGAAAGCTTTATGGCGCTGATCTTTATCGGCATCCTGCCGCTTCTGCTTGGTATTTCGATGTGGCTACAGCAGAAACTGAATCCGGCACCCACCGATGCAACACAGGCCATGATCTTTGCCTGGATGCCATGGGTGTTCATGTTCATGCTGGGCGGTTTCGCAAGTGGCCTTGTGGTCTACTGGATCGCCAACAACACGATCACGTTCACGCAACAGTACCTGATCATGCGCAGCCAGGGCTATACGCCCGATGTGTTCGGCAACATCAAATCCGGCTTCAAGAAAACACCGAAGACGGACGACAAATGAGCGGAGCGGTCACCAGCCTTTGGAGGCACCCGATCAAAAGCCATGGGCGTGAGCACCTCGATCACGTCTCCATGACCCCCGGGCACACCATGCCCGGGGATCGTGTTTGGGCCGTTGCGCATGAGGCGTCCAAGATCGACGGGTCAGAATGGGCACCCTGTGCCAATTTCAGCCGCGGCGCCAAAGCACCTCAGCTGATGGCAATCTCGGCTGAGTTGCAGGGTGATACGGTGACATTGCGCCATCCAGACCGACCTGATCTGAGCTTTCAGCCCGATACGCAACAAGAGGCGTTTCTGAATTGGGTCAAACCGCTGATGCCTGCTGACCGCGCGGCCTCGGCCCGTATTGTCCGCGTCCCAGGCCGGGGCATGACCGACAGCGACTTCCCTTCGATCAGCCTGTGCAACATGGCCACGCACCGCGCGGTCGAACAGAAGCTAGGGCGCGATCTATCCATCGCACGCTGGCGCGGCAACATCTGGCTTGATGGGCTGCCCCTATGGGAAGAGTTCGAGTGGCTGGGCCGCGATATTCGCATTGGAGACGCCGTATTCCGCATCCGCGAACGCATTACGCGCTGCCTTGCGACAACCGCCAACCCCGAAACAGGTGAACGCGACGCCGACACACTGGGCGCATTGAGCACCTGGAACCATCGGGATTTTGGCGTCTATGCTGAAGTTCTGGAAGGCGGCACCATTCGAACCGGCGATATGGTGCAGGTGCTATGACCACTCTGCCCTTCTCTTTGTCGGAAGAGCCAGACGAGTTTGCTAAAGAAACGGGGCGCAAGCTTTTTGCGGGCGAGTCTGAATTCGTCAAGGGTGTCGTGGCCATGGACGGCCTGCCCGCCCCAGATCGACTGGAGGTCTGCTTTGCAGGCCGCTCGAACGTAGGCAAATCCAGCCTGATCAACGCGCTGACGGGAACCAAAGGGTTGGCGCGCGCATCGAACACGCCGGGTCGTACGCAAGAGATCAACTTTTTCACCCAAGGCCCCGAGCTGTATCTGGTCGACCTGCCCGGCTATGGCTATGCCAATGCGCCAGTGAAGGTGGTGGAAAAATGGCAGCGACTGCTCAAGCAGTACCTGAGCGGTCGCCAGACTCTGCGCCGGGCCTTCGTGCTGATCGACGCGCGGCATGGGGTGAAACCGGTGGATGCCGAGATCATGAAGCTGCTGGATACCAGCGCCGTGACCTTTCAGGCCGTGCTGACCAAGGCAGACAAGGTCAAAGCCAAGGATCGCGAAAAAGTGCTGGATCAGGTGCGCGGCGCGCTGTCGAAACACCCCGCGGCCTTCCCTGAAATCGTGCTGACCTCGTCCGAAAAGGGCGACGGCATTCCGACCTTGCGCTCGATCATCGCGCATCTGGAATAGCTTGGCCCTTGGCAGCACCCCCCAAAGGCCCTAACACGGGTGGCCAGAGGGACATATAGCCATGAAGACAAGAGACATGAACCGGGACTGGATCGCCACCGCCGCCACACTCAACAGCGCCCTGCCCTATCTGCAGCGTTATGATGGCGCGATTGTCGTCATCAAGCTGGGCGGGCACGCCATGGGCAGCGACGAGGCGATGGAAAGCTTTGCGCGTGATGTCGTGCTGATGCGTCAGGTCGGCGTGAACCCGGTGATCGTTCATGGCGGTGGTCCGATGATCAACGCGATGCTGGGCAAGCTAGACATCCAGTCCGAGTTTGTCGGCGGCAAGCGTGTGACCGACAAAGCCACTGTTGAGGTGGTCGAGATGGTACTGTCTGGCCTGGTCAACAAACGCATCGTGCAGGCGATCAACGGTCAGGGTGGCTCGGCTGTAGGTTTGTCCGGCAAAGACGCCAACCTGATGGTCTGCAATCAGACCGATCCTTCGTTGGGGTTTGTGGGCTCACCGTCGCAGATGAACCCGAAAGTGCTGCACGACCTGTTCTCGCATGATGTGATCCCCGTAATCGCGCCTTTGGGTGCCGGCCGTGAGGGTGAGACATTCAACGTCAATGGCGATACCGCTGCGGGAGCGATCGCCTCGGCGCTGAAGGCCGATCGCCTGTTGCTGCTCACCGATGTCTCAGGCGTCAAGAACGCCGCCGGAGATGTCGTGACCGAGCTCAAGGCCGGTCAGATCCGCGAGATGACGCTGGAAGGCACCATCGCGGGCGGCATGATCCCCAAGACCGAAACCGCGCTGGATGCCCTGCACAGCGGCGTGCGTGCGGTGGTCATTCTGGATGGCCGCGCGCCCAATGCCGTTCTGTTAGAGCTGTTCACGGAACACGGCGCCGGCTCGCTGATCCGACCGGATTGATTGGACTAGGGGCGCGAGATGGATCAGACGAACGCCAGCCCCGAATTCACGCGCGTTGACAAGGCGGCCCGGTCTGTTGGCCTGATCGTCATGGGGGCCCTTCATCCCCGTATATCCGAGGCCAAACAACTGGATGGTGGCACCCTAGTCCTGCTGGGCACCGCCGGAGCATTCTGGCCGGTGCTGCAAGCCGCGCCGGAATGGGATGGCCCTGATCCGGTCGATCGCTGGTCAATCCGCGTGATCGGAGAACTGGCCGGGGCTTTAGGTGCCCAGGCCCATTTTCCCTTCGGTGGTCCGCCCTATGCACCCTTCATCGACTGGGCGTTGAAATCCGGGCGGGCCTTCAGCAGTCCGGTCGGCGCTTTGGTACATGATGCCGTGGGGATGCTGATTTCGTATCGCGGCGCGCTGCATTTTCCTGATGAAGTCGGGATCCCGCAAGCCCCTGGCCCCTCGCCTTGTATCACGTGCCCGGCCCCCTGCGCGACGGCTTGCCCGGTTGAGGCGCTGAACACCGAGGATTTCTACAACGTGGCGGCATGCCACGACCATCTGGATACGCCAGACGGCCAAACCTGCATGACTGGCGGATGCCTCGCCCGGCTTGCCTGTCCGCTCAGCGCCGGGGCCGAGCGTGATCCGGAGCAATCCGCCCATCACATGCAGGCTTTTCACCCATCATGACCCGCACCCTGATCCTGACCCGCCATGCGAAATCCAGTTGGGATGACCCCATGCTCGCCGACCACGACCGTCCCCTGACCAAGCGTGGGCGCAAATCGGCCCGTGCGATCGGATTGTGGTTGCGTGAAAAGGGCTGGCTACCGGATCAGGTTCTAAGCTCAACCTCTGCGCGCACCCGAGAAACATGGGACCGTATGGGCTTGCAAGCGGGTAAGGTTGGTTTCGACAAATCGCTCTATCATGCCGGATCTGCAGACATGAAGCGCGCGCTTTCAGCCGCAACCGGATCCACCGTGCTGATGCTGGGGCACAATCCGGGGATCGGCGAGTTTGCAGGCCGCGCCGTGGCGCTCGCGCCGGATCATAGCCGGTTTCATGATTATCCCACCTGCGCAACGACGGTGATCCGGTTCGACATATCAGGCTGGACAGAGCTAACATGGCACCGCGGAGAAGTGTTAGGCTTTGCCATTCCACGCGAGTTTCTGGAATAACGCAGTGCACTGAGTGAGCACGATCTGTGCCAAAGAGATTGATACAATAACTCTCGAGCACTTGCCCCGAAGCTTCGCGCGTGAAGCCCAAAAAAACGCAAGCACGCGACGCGCCAGTCAGATGCGCTCCCTGAGACCGCCTGAGTTTACGGCACCCCTCAGACCGGGATTTTGGTGATTTGTAGGCTATGTGCTACGGTCGGCGCACTAGCCGTTCCAGTCTTTTGATCACGGGACATTGACTACAATTTCGAATTTATCAGAAAGGGCTACTACATGTCTTTTGGGCCTTATTACTTCAACTTAACAAACCTGCGCGCCATTTCGAGAGTGGCTTTTGCGGTAGTAACCCTTGGTGTCACATCCGCGACGATGGCGTCTGCTCAGGAGTTCATGACCCAAGAAGAGCTTCTTGCGACCATACCCGGCGCCCAAATATCCGGGATATCCAACAACGACGGAAAAACGCCTTGGGTACAAGCTTATAGCAAGGCGACAAGCAAGAAGAATGGCAAGCTCAATGGCCTTTGGAATGGAAAGGACAAGTACTCCGGAGATTGGTTCGTCAAAGGCGACCAGTGGTGCGAAAAAGGGGATTGGGGTCAGAAGTGTTGGAGCGTTGAACGCATTAGCACAAACGAATTTCGTATCTATGAAGACGGACAACCGAGAAAGAACACATGGAAACTCAAGTAGAGGTGCTTTTCTAAGCAGCAGCTTGTTGCACTTAACTTCAAACCGGTGCGAAAGCACTTAAATCTGCGAGAAGAGCCGCCAAACAAGTGGCGGCTCTTTACATTTCGTCATGCCGACGTGATCGCCGAAAACCCTATTATTCAAAAGTTCCCGGGTTCAATGACCCAGAATCTGGCTCAGGAACAGTTTTGTCCGTTCGCTCTGCGGGTTGTTGAAGAACTCTTCGGGTTCATTCTGTTCAACGATCTGCCCGGCATCCATAAAGATCACTCGGTTGGCGACCTGACGGGCAAAGCCCATCTCGTGCGTCACACACAGCATGGTCATGCCTTCCTCGGCCAGTTCGATCATGGTGTCGAGCACCTCTTTGATCATCTCGGGATCCAGCGCCGATGTCGGTTCATCAAACAACATGATCCGCGGCATCATGCAAAGCGAGCGGGCAATCGCCACGCGCTGCTGCTGACCACCGGACAATTGTCCCGGGTACTTCAACGCCTGATCGGGGATTTTCACCTTTTCAAGGAAATGCATCGCGCGCTCTTCGGCCTCTTTCTTGGGCGTCTTGCGTACCCAGATCGGGGCCAGCGTGCAGTTCTCCAAAATGGTCAGATGCGGGAACAGGTTGAAGTGCTGGAACACCATGCCAACCTCGGACCGGATTTTGTCGATGTTCTTGAGGTCATTCGACAACTCAGTCCCATCCACCACGATCGTGCCCTGCTGGTGTTCTTCCAGCGCATTCAGGCAGCGGATCAGAGTCGATTTACCCGATCCTGAGGGCCCCGCGATCACGATCCGCTCGCCTTGATTGACGGTCAGATTGATGTCGCGCAGCACATGGAAAGACCCGTACCACTTGTTCATGCCGTTGATTTCGATGGCGACCTCATCGCTCACCTGCATCTTCGAGCGGTCGATTTCGCGTTCTACTGCAAGTTCAGACATATGTTGAACTCCTTAACGATGATCCGTGGCAAGGCGACGCTCGAGCCACTGGGAATATTGAGAGATGCCGTAACAGACGACGAAGAACAGAAGCGCGGCAAAGCCAAACAGCTCCCAGTAGATACCTTGCCATTCGGTCGACGCCAGAATGGGGCCGCGGATCATGCCCACCAGATCGAACATCGAAATGACCGAAACCAGTGTGGTGTCCTTGAACAGGCCAACGGCCACGTTCACGATACCGGGGATCGAGATCTTCAGAGCCTGCGGCAGGATGATCAGACGCATCGCCTGCGGGTAATCCAGACCCAGACTGTCTGCAGCCTCGTACTGTCCCCGTGGAAGCGCAGCCAAACCGCCGCGGATCACCTCGGCGATATAAGCGGCCGAGAACATGGTGATCATGATCACCACGCGCAGGAACAGGTCGACCGTACTGTCAGGCGGGAAGAAATATGACAGCATCACCGAAGCCACAAACAGCAGCGTGATCAGAGGCACGCCACGGATGAATTCGATGAAGATGACACAGACCCATTTGATCAGCGGCATGTTCGACTGACGACCAAGCGCCAGAGCGATCCCAAGCGGCACTGACAGCGACACGCAGGTCACGCCCAGCATCATGTTCAACATGAAGCCGCCCAGATCCCGGCTGGGAACATAGCTTAGCCAAGCATTTTCCGACGCACCTTCAGGGATCAGAGCCGCGCCAATATTCCACACGATCAAAGCAACGATGATCGCACCGAAGAACCCGGCGGCAAAGCTGTTCTTGCCCAGTTTCTGAAACACCGCGCCCGCAGCGATACAACCCACCAGAGCAACCAATGGCGCAAGGATCGTGCCGCCCCAGATCAGCCAAAAGGCAATAAACGGGTATAGTCCGGTAAAGATCAGCATCTTGCGCGGCAGGTCGAAGAACAGGACCGGAGCAAAAGCAACCAGCATCAGCACGAAGGCAAGATTGGGCCGCCAATAGGCATCCGTTGGATATTTGAATCCATAGATCAGCTGTGGCCAACGTTCGGTCAGAACTGCAAAGCAGGCCCCTGTTTTTCCTGCCAGTATCTCGCGGCATTCGGCCAGCGAGTTGGCATTCCAAACCCCATTCAGAATCCACGGCAGCGAATTCTTCAAGATGAGGTAGATCAGGATCAGCGAGAGGATCGTCAAGATCGTGTTGGTCACGCCCGAGAACAGGTTCTCGCGCATCCATTTGACCACACCGACCTCGTTTGCCGGGGGCGGTGAGGGAGGGATCGTACCTTCTGCCACGAAGGCGATCGAATTTGTCGTTTGATCACTCATGGCTCAGCGCTCCTTCAACTTGACGGATGCGTTGTAGACGTTCATCACCAGCGAAATCAGCAGCGAGGCCGTCAGGTAGAACAGCATCAGCAACAGAACACATTCGATCGCACGACCGGTCTGGTTCAGCGTGATGCCGCCCAAGGTCGCGGTGATGTCCGCGTATCCCACAGCAATCGCCAGCGACGAGTTCTTGGTGATGTTCAGGTATTGCGAAATCAGCGGCGGGATGATCACGCGCAAAGCCTGCGGCAGGATCACCAGATTCATGATCCGACCGGGGCGTAAACCCAGCGCAGCGGCCGCCTCGGTCTGGCCTTTGCTGATCGCCTGAATACCCGCGCGGACGTTTTCCGCGATAAAGGCGCCTGTGTAGATCGACAGAGCAAACCATAGCGCGATCAGGGGCGCACCGATCTGAAGACCCCCGCGCAGATTGAAGCGGTTTGCCAAAGGATCAGGCAGGTCCCAGGAAAGTCCCAGCAAAAACAGAACAATGATCAGCGGCACGAACCAGATCGCTGCATTCAAAAGCAACGTATTCGGCCTGTCGCCTGTTTTCTCTTGCTTTAGCTGTGCGTTTTTATTCACAACCCGCGTCGAGAAATAGGACGCAACCAACACGGCGATTACCAGCAACCAATTCGCGACGCCGCCAAAACCGCCGGTAAAGTACGGAAACGGTACGTAAATGCCCCGGTTGGTAAAGGCAAAAAGTCCAAGCGCCATTCCACGCTCGGCATCCTCACCCAAATAGGCCCTTGGCGCAGGCATCGCAGCGGTAATGATGAAGAAGATGATGAGAATCCAGATCAGAACCGGAATGTTCCGGAAGATCTCGACATAAAACGCCATCAGTTTTGAGATGAGCCAGTTGTTCGACAGGCGCAAAACACCGGCAATAACACCGAACACCGTTGCTGTGATACACGCCAGAAAGGCCACCAGCAGCGTGTTGAGAATACCAACAACCGCAGCCCGCCCGTGCGAGGACTGGCTGTCATATTCGATCAGACGTTGGTTAATGTCGTATCCGGACGGATCGCCCAGAAAGGAATAGGAAATGTTCAGGCCAGCGGCCCGGAGGTTCTGGATCAGGTTGTTTCCCAGATACCAGATGCTAAGCGCAATAACGATGGCCGCAATCACCTGAAATGTAAGCGAGCGATAGCGGGTATCGTTTATGAGCATAGACAACCGAAAGTCAGCCTTCGGTGGGTCAGTCATAGTCGACATATTTTGAGATCCCCGTAGCATGCGGAGGCTTCGTTATCGGCGGGGTTTTCCCCACTCCCGAGCGCGCCGCAGCAATTTGATGAGAAAAGGGCGCAGGTTGCCCCGCGCCCTCTCCTTCGAAATTTTAGCGGAACGGCGGTGAGTACAGCAGGCCGCCGTCTGTCCACTGTGCGTTCAGGCCACGTGCCAGACCGATCGGGGTTTCTTCGCCGATATTCTTGGCAAAGACCTCGCCATAGTTACCACCGGCTTTGATCGCCTTGGCGGCCCAGTCTGCGTCCAGACCCAGCATCTCGCCCAGCGTACCTTCGGTACCCAGGAGGCGGTTGACTTCTGGGTTGTCCGTGCCAGCCGACATTTCGTCGATATTGGCCGAGGTCACGCCCAGCTCTTCGGCCGAGACCAGAGCGTTCAGGGTCCAGCGGACAACATCGCCCCACTCGTGATCGCCGTGACGGACCAGCGGGCCCAGCGGTTCTTTCGAGATGATTTCGGGCAGCAGGACGTGGTCACCAGGGTTTTCGAACGTGGCGCGGGTTGCGGCCAGGCCCGAGGCGTCGGTGGTGTAAACGTCACATGCGCCAGCCAGGTACTGCTGCTGCGCTTCGGCGTTGGTTTCGATCGGAACCGGCTCATAGCTGATGTTGTTCGAGCGGAAGAAATCCGCCAGGTTCAGCTCGGTGGTGGTGCCGGTCTGGATGCACACGGTCGCGCCGTCCAGTTCCTTGGCCGAGGTCACGCCCAATGCTTTGGGAACCATGAAGCCCTGACCGTCATAGTAGTTTACACCAACAAATTCGAACTTCAGGTCGACATCGCGGCTGAAGGTCCATGTGGTGTTACGGGCCAGCATGTCGATCTCACCCGAGGCCAGCGCGGTGAAGCGTGTCTTACCGGTGGTCGGAACAAATTCAACAGCGCTTGCATCGCCCAGAACGGCAGCGGCAACAGCGCGGCACAGCGAGACGTCAAAGCCCTGCCATTCGCCATTCGCGTCGGGTGCAGCAAAGCCGACCAGACCGGTGGTCACACCGCAGTTCAGCTTGCCACGTGCTTTGACATCGTCAACGGTCCCTGCCGCAGCGGCGCCGGCGGCCAGGCCGGCAATTGTCGCCACGCCCAAGATTACGGATTTTTTCATTTTTACCTCTTCCTGATTTTCCGCTCCTTAGCGGAACGGTTCGATCCGGCGCATGCGCACCAGAAAGGTTACCCAAAAGGTGTCTCCCCTTTAGTGGCCCGAGTTTGGGCGTATTCATCAGCAAACGTCAAGGGCCGGATCATGGAAATCGATAGGTCAATCAGACGGAATTTAGCGGCGAGATCGTCATTTTGTCCGTCTGGTCTCAGATGGAGAGATCATAGAAACGCTTAGCGTGCATAAAGGCGGCCTCTTTGACCTGCGCGGCGGCTTCGGCCTCGTCATCATGGCCCCATTGCTCGATCTGCCAAAGTTCGTCTAGCCTGGAAATACGCCAGATCTCATCCGGTTTGCGCCAATTCTGAGCAGCCGCAAAACCCAGAATCAAGGAACCGGACAGACTGACCAGATCGTGAAACGCCGCCATCTGAAACGGCGTGAGCGCATGAACCCCCGCGCGCAGCTTTTTCAAAGCCTGCGGATCCTGCGGCTGGTGCACCACCCCGGCCCGCGGGATCAGCCTTACACCCAAGGCCTCGGCGGCCCAGTCGAGCGCCGGATCCCAGGCCTCGGCCTGCCGGGCCTGGAGCGCTTCCGGGTGGGTGGCGCGATAGCACAACAAATCCGAATCGCCGTAATCCGCGAGCATGTCGGCGACCTCGGGATGCTGATGCTGCACCTTGTCCAGCGCCGCATTGGCTGAGCGGGTGAAGGGCATGGTGGTTGGATCAACCTCATTCTCCTGCGCATCCCATTCGGCGGCCACAGCCTCGGCCATGGCGCGGGTGGGCAGGATCAGGGCAGCCTTCGCAGGCGTCTTCACCCTGCGGCCATCCAGTTCGACCGTATGACCGCCTTCGGTCTCCACGACCGCGCTGTCGGTCCAGAAGCGTTTGGGTTTCCAGTCGCTCATCTTAGTTGTCCCAGATCTTGGCCAGTGCGTCTGGCAAATGTTCAAACCCGTCGATCACCATGCGCGCGGCGTGCAAGGCGGACCGGTCGTGATAGCCCCAGCTGACGCCGATCCCGGCGACCTGCGCGGCGGCGGCCATCTCCATATCGAAACTGGTGTCGCCGATCATCGCCGCGTGCCGGGGCGATACTCCGGTTTCCGCCAATGCCGTTTCGATCATCGACGGGTGCGGTTTCGACGGATGGTGATCCGCCACCTGCCGGGTGACAAAATAGCGCTCAAGCCCATGCGCCTCGAGCAGCGCATCCAACCCGCGCTGGGATTTGCCCGTGGTCACGCCCAGCAGAACCTCGTCCTGCCCATGCAACGCCTCGATCACCGCGCGCGCGCCGGGATAAAGCGGCGAGCTGGCCGCGCCCTGTTCAAGCCGTTGGGCGTGATAGGCTTGTTTGTATCCCTCAACCAACTGTCCCTGCACCTTCTCAGGCTGGTCTGGCGCTAGGCGCGCCATCGCGTGGGGCAAGGACAGGCCGACGATCGACAGAATCGCCCTGCGGTCAGGCACCGGTAGCGACAGCGCCTCGAAACAGGCGGTCATGGCCGAAACGATGGCCCCCTGACTGTCGACCAGAGTGCCATCCACATCAAACAGAACCAGCCGCAGGGGCGTGCTCATCGCAGCTCCTCGAACGGATCATCAGCGGCAAGGTCTTCAGTCCAGCCCAGCGTATCCCAGCTGTGCTTCATATGCTCCGGCAGCGGGGCCTCGATCGCCACCGACTTTCGGGTCATCGGATGTTCAAAGGACAAGCGCCTTGCATGCAGGTGCAGCTTTTTGCTGATCACGCCGCCCAGCTGCGCGCCCCAGCCATCGCCGAGATTTTCCTGCCCCGAACCGCCATATTTGCCATCGCCGATAATCGGGTGGCCAATCGCTGCCATATGCGCGCGCAACTGATGGGTCCGGCCCGTGACAGGCTCCATCGCGACCCATGCGGCCCGACCCGCCACGCGATAAAGCGTTGCATAAAGCGTATGCGCCCGCTTTGCGCCGGGTGTGTCATTCACTTCGCTGGAATGGATAGCGATCATCTTCTCGCCTTCCCCCTGCTTGCCATGGCCGGGGGCCTTGACCAGCCCGGTCTTGATCTCGCCCAGATAAGGCGTGGGCACGCCAGCCACCAGCGCCCAGTAAATCTTGCGCGTGTTGCGGTGGCGGAATGCAGCGGTCAAGCCCTTGGCCGCCTCGCGCGTGCGCGCCATCAACAGCACGCCGGAGGTATCCTTGTCCAGCCGGTGCACAAGGCGCGGGTTCTCGCCATAGCCAAAGCGCAGCGCCTCGGACAGGCTGTCCACATGGCGGGTCTGGCCGCTGCCGCCCTGTACCGGCAAGCCATGGGGCTTGTTTAGCGCCAGAATATGGTCGTCGCGATAGATCACGCAGGACTGGATCATCTTCGCATCCGCATCCGAGACACGGTGCTTCACCTCAACCGGCTTATGGTCCGCATCGGGCAGCGGCGGCACGCGCACAGACTGCCCGACCTCCAACCGTGTCGAGGCTTTGACCCGTCCGCCGTCGACCCGCAGCTCGCCCTTGCGGCACATCTTCTCGATCCGGCCCTGGCTGACATGCGGGAACAGGCGGCGCAGCCAGCGATCCAGCCGCTGCTCGCCATCGCCTTCCGCCACGATGATCATCTGTACGCCGCTCATATCCTTGCCCCTTGCCTGATGTCCGGCCCCGAAACACGCGTCTGTCGCGCGCCGCGCGCAAAGAGTCAAGACAGCCCTACCGTGCGTTCCGCTGCGCCCGCAGTTTGGCGAAATACTCCAGCCGCTTTTTCAGTTCGCGCTCGAACCCGCGCTCGACAGGCTGATAGAGTGCCGGTCTCTCCATGTCGTCGGGGAAATAGTTCTGGCCCGAAAACCCGTCCTCTGCGTCGTGATCATAGGCATAGCCGCTGCCATATCCCTGATCCTTCATCAGCGAGGTCGGCGCGTTCAGAATATGCTTGGGTGGCGGTTCGCTGCCCGATTTCCTGGCCAACGCCATCGCGGCTTTATAGCCCACATAAGCTCCGTTGGACTTCGGAGCCAGCGCCAGATACACCACCGCCTGCGCCAGCGCCAACTCACCCTCGGGTGAGCCCAGCCGTTCATAGGTTTCCCACCCCTGCAAACAGATTGCCTGTGCCTGCGGATCAGCCAGCCCCACATCCTCGACCGCCATGCGGGTCAGGCGGCGGGCCAGAAAGCGCGGGTCTTCCCCGCCGGTCAACATGCGCGCGAACCAATAGAGCGCCGCGTCCGGGTCCGATCCCCGCACCGATTTATGCAGGGCCGAAATCAGGTTGTAATGCTCGTCCCCCGACTTGTCGTATTTCGAGGCCCGGCGCATCAGGCGGGTCGACAGCGCCTCGGGCGTCAGCGCCTTTTCGGTTTTCCACGCCGCCGCCTGTTCGATCAGGTTCAGCAGCGCCCGCCCATCGCCATCCGCCATCTCATGCAGCGCATCCCGCGCCGCCGGGGTCAGCGGCAGGGCACGACCCAGCTCTTTCTCGGCGCGCTGGGTCAACCGTTCCAGATCAGCAAGGCTGAGCCGTTCCAGCACCAGCACCTGCGCCCGGCTGAGCACAGCGGCGTTCAATTCGAACGAAGGGTTCTCGGTCGTGGCCCCGACCAGCAGGATGGTGCCATCCTCCATATGCGGCAGAAACCCGTCCTGCTGCGCCTTGTTGAACCGGTGGATTTCGTCGACGAACAGCAACGTCCCCTGCCCGTTCTGGCGTCGGATCCTCGCCGCCTCGAACACCTTTTTCAGATCGGGCACACCAGTGAAAATGGCGCTGATCTGCACGAAATGCAGGTCGGTTTCCTGCGCCAGCAGACGCGCGATCGTCGTCTTGCCAACCCCCGGCGGACCCCAGAAAATCAGGCTGGACAGGCTGCCCGAGGCCAGCATCACCCCCAAAGGCGCGTCCGGGCCCAGAACCTGCGTCTGCCCGATCACTTCGGCCAGCGATTGCGGGCGCAACCGGTCTGCCAGCGGGCGATGGGGTGCGGCGGCAGGCTCGTCACCGCCGGTATCGAACAGATCAGACACAGATCACAACCGGAACCGCAGCGAAACGGGCCGCCCGCCGCGCTGAATCTCAAACTGCAGACGGCGGCCGGGGTCGGTCAGCGCATTGGTCACGTCCTCAGGCTCGACGATCTCGGCCCCGTTGATGGTGCTGATCACGTCGCCGGCCCGCAGGCCCGAACGCCCGCCGTACCGGGCTGCATCGACAACCACGACGCCGGTCACCGACAGGGGCAGCCGCAGCCGTGTGATCACCGCCGGGTTGATGCGCGAGACGGTCAGGCCGGGCATCACTGTGTTGTCGTCCAGAGTGGTCTCGTCCGCTGCAGGTGTTTCCGGAGCCCTGACCAGCGCAACGCTGATATCATCGCTCTGATCCCCACGCAGGAGCGTGAGGACCGAGGTGCCGCCCACACCCGCCACGGACATGCGGAATTTCATCTCGGCGGGTGAGTTCACCTCATCCCCATCCACATGGGTCACAACATCCCCAACCCGCAACCCGGCCTCGCCCAAAGGGCTGAGCGGATGGATGTCCGAGATCACGACGCCCATGGGAAAAGTCAGACCCAGAGACTCGGCGATATCCGCGCTCATATGCTGACCCGCGATACCCGCCCAAGGACTTACGAAACTGTCATTGCCCGCCTGCGCCTGCCGCAGGAATTCGGCCACCAGATTGGCCGGGATGGCAAAGCCGATCCCGTTCGAGCCGCCGGAACGCGTCAGGATCGAGGTATTGATGCCGATCAGATCGCCATTCACGTCAATCAGCGCCCCGCCCGAGTTGCCCGGATTGATCGCCGCGTCCGTCTGAATGAAGTAGCCTCGCGCATTGCCGGTCGCTGTCCCGGTGCGTGCCAGCCCTGAAATGATGCCCGACGACACGGTCTGCCCTACGCCAAACGGATTGCCGATGGCCAACGCCAGCTCTCCGACCTCAACGTGATCCGAGTCGCGCAGCGTCAGGAATGGCAGGTCCTCGGCCTCTTCCAGCCGCAGGATCGCGATGTCGCTTTCCTTGTCGCCCAGAACCACCTGCGCCGAGTATTCACGCCGGTCAGTTGTCACCACACGAATCTCGGTCGCGGTACCAACCACATGATAGTTCGAAACCACATAGCCATCCGCCGAAAGGATCACGCCCGACCCTAACGAATTCTGCACCCGCTGCCGGGGCTCATTGAACCCTCGGCCAAAGAAATCGCGGAAGAAGGGGTCGGAAAACAGCGGATTGACACGCCCCTCACGCACGATCTTGGCGTAGATGTTCACCACGGCAGGCGAGGCCTGCTTGACCACCGGGGCAAACCCGAGGCTAATTTCGGCTTGCGACTGGGGAACCCGCGTCTCGGCGGTACCTTGGGTCGCAATTGCGAAAAAAATCAGGGTCAGAAAGGCGCGGATCATGGGGGCTCCGGGGATTTGGATCAGCCCAGATATGCTGGCCGCGCGCCATGATTGCAAGCAGGCGATGCGCCAAAAGAAAACCTCCGCCCGGTTGCCCGAACGGAGGTTTCTGATCAGCACTGTCCCTGATCTTATTCTTCTGCGGCCTCTTCGGCAGCAACACGGGCCTTGTCGGCTGCGCCTTTGGCGTCGACGTCACGATCTACGAATTCGATGATCGCCATCGGGGCCATGTCGCCATAGCGGAAACCAGCTTTCAGGATACGGACATAACCGCCCTGACGCTCGGCGTAGCGGGGGCCCAGAACTTCGAACAGCTTGGCGACGTCCTTGTCTTCTTTCAGCTGTGCTGCGGCCTGACGGCGGGCGTGCAGGTCGCCGCGCTTGCCCAGGGTGACCAGCTTTTCGATGATCGGGCGCAGTTCTTTTGCCTTGGGCAGAGTTGTCTTGATCTGCTCATGTTCGATGAGCGAGCCAGCCATGTTCGCAAACAGAGCCTTGCGGTGCTCATGAGTACGGTTCAGGCGGCGGTAACCACGTGCGTGACGCATTTTCTTAATCCTTCTTTAGCGTTTTGCTTTGTCTGGCCAGCGATGCGTGTCACCGGCTCTCCTTGGGGCGGAAGTGCCCGTATGGTCCCCGGAAGCCCGGGCATTGGGGAAGACGCGTTTAGAACGCGTCTTCGAATTTCTTCGCCAGATCTTCGATGTTGTCGGGCGGCCAGTCCTCGACATCCATGCCGAGGTGCAGACCCATGCCGGACAGCACTTCTTTGATCTCGTTCAGCGACTTGCGGCCGAAGTTCGGGGTGCGCAGCATCTCGGCTTCGGTCTTCTGGATCAGGTCGCCGATGTAAACGATGTTGTCGTTTTTCAGGCAGTTTGCCGAACGGACCGACAACTCCAGCTCGTCGACTTTCTTCAGCAGCAGCGGGTTGAACTCCAGACCATCGTCTTCGTCCTGGCGGCCAGCCGATTCCGGCTCGTCAAAGTTGACGAAGATCGACAGCTGATCCTGCAGGATACGCGCGGCATAGGCCAGCGCATCTTCGGGCGTGATCGAGCCATCGGTTTCGATCTTCAGGGTCAGCTTGTCATAGTCCAGAACCTGACCTTCACGGGTCGGCTGAACGTCATAGGCAACCTTTTTGACCGGCGAGTAGATTGCGTCGATCGGGATCAGGCCGATAGGTGCATCTTCCGGCTTGTTTTTCTCAGCCGAAACGTAACCCTTGCCGGTGTTGACGGTCAGTTCCATGAACAGGTCGGCGCCATCGTCCAGGTGGCAGATGACGTGATCGCGGTTCAGAACCTCGATACCAGCGCTTTCGCTGATGTCGCCAGCGGTGACAACTGCGGGGCCTTTGGCATTGATCGAAAGGCGCTTGGGCCCTTCGACTTCCATGCGCAGCGACACGCCCTTGAGGTTCAGGATGATGTCGGTGACGTCTTCGCGGACACCTGCAACCGAGGAGAACTCGTGCAGGACGTTGTCGATCTGAACGCTGGTGATGGCCGCGCCTTGCAGCGAGCTCATCAGAACGCGGCGCAGCGCGTTGCCCAGGGTCAGACCAAAGCCACGCTCCAGCGGTTCAGCGACCAGAGTTGCCTGACGCGCAGGGTCGTTGCCCGGCTTGCCGTCCAGCTGGGTCGGCTTGATCAATTCTGCCCAATTCTTGTGGATCATGTAATCCCTCCATTCCTGTCCGCGCCCCATGACCAACAAGGTGCAGACGCCCGAGGTTCAAAATGACGTGCTGGGGCCGTGCAAAAACACAGCCCCAGCCTAATTCAAAATCGCTTAGACGCGACGACGCTTCGGCGGACGGCAGCCGTTGTGAGCGATCGGGGTCACGTCGCGGATCGACGTGATGTTGAAGCCCACGGCAGCCAGCGCGCGCAGAGCAGATTCACGGCCCGAACCGGGGCCCTGAACTTCGACTTCCAGCGTCTTGACGCCATGTTCCTGCGCCTTCTTGCCTGCATCTTCTGCAGCCATCTGAGCGGCGTAGGGGGTCGATTTCCGCGATCCTTTGAAGCCCATGGTACCGGCAGACGACCACGAGATGGCGTTGCCCTGTACGTCCGAGATCAGGATCTTGGTGTTGTTGAAGGTCGAGTTCACATGGGCAACGCCCGATGCGATGTTCTTGCGCTCTTTGCGCTTAACGCGAGTCTTGTCACGTGCCATCAGTCAGACCCCCTCTTATTTCTTCTTACCGGCAATGGCCTTTGCGGGGCCTTTGCGGGTACGAGCATTGGTGTGGGTACGCTGACCGCGAACCGGCAGGTTGCGGCGGTGACGCAGACCGCGATAGCAGCCCAGGTCCATCAGGCGCTTGACGTTCATCTGAACTTCACGACGCAGGTCACCTTCAACGGTGAAGTTTGCATCGATATGTTCGCGGATGGCCAGAACTTCGGCGTCGGACAGTTCATTGACGCGACGGTGCGCTTCAATGCCTACGGCTTCGCAGATCGCTTTGGCCGAGGTGTTTCCGATACCGGTGATATATGTGAGGGCGATTGGTACCCGCTTTGCAGTCGGGATGTTTACGCCGGCAATACGTGCCACGTGTCACTTTCCTTTTCGTTGCGGTTCCGTAACTCCAGAACCTTTTTTCACAACGCTTGACCGTGGCAGTGTCGCCAGTGGGTCCAGCATTATTCGAGGTGGTCGGGGCGGCCGGGACGAATCCCGCGCGCGATAGTGATTCCCAGAGGGATGTGGGTCGATATGGGCTTTTGGACTTGACGTCAAGCCCATATCAGAAACCGTGTTGCGTCAGCCGTTCAGAACGTCCGAAATCGCACCTTGAACCTCTCCGATCTCACCCAGACCGTTGATCTTGGTGAGTTGCCCGTTGGCATAATAATAGCCAATCAGCGGAGAGGTTTTCTTGTAATATTCCATCAGTCGGGTCTTGAGGCTTTCCTCATTATCGTCTGCACGGCGCTTGAAGTCATTCTCTTTACCGCAATTGGTGCATTTGCCTTCTGCGGGGATCGGCTTGGTGATGTCATTATAGACTTCACCGCAGCCGCCACAGGTCGAGCGCGCGGTGATGCGCTGAACCAGAGCGGCGTCATCCACTTCCATCTCGATGACGGCGTCAAGACTGTTGCCGGTACTCGCCAGCAACTCGCCCAAAGCATCGGCCTGGGCCAGCGTCCGAGGGAAGCCATCGAAGATAAAACCGCCCTCGGCACCGGCATCCAGCTTTTCGCGGATCAGGCCGATGACGATCTCATCGGTTACAAGTTGACCCTTTGCCATCACCTCGGCCACGCGGTTGCCCATTTCAGTGCCGCTATCTTTGGCCTCGCGCAGCATGTCTCCTGTGCTGAGCTGCACCATGCCGCGGGTGTCAACCAGATGACGCGCCTGCGTACCTTTGCCTGCCCCCGGGGGGCCGAGAAGAATGATGTTCATCGACGGGACGGTGCCTTTCTGCCGCGTTTCTTGGATTTACCGCGCAGTTGGGACTTTTCGATCAGCCCTTCATATTGATGCGCCAGCAGGTGGCTTTGGACCTGTTGGATCGTGTCCATGGTCACCGAGACGATAATCAACACGGAGGTGCCGCCGAAATAGAACGGAATGGCAAACTGGCCCCGCAGGATTTCCGGCAGCAGACAGACAGCCGCCAGATAGGCCGAGCCCAGAACCAGCACGCGGTTGACCACATATTCCAGATATTCGGAGGTTTTCTTGCCCGGACGGATACCGGGAATGAAACCGTTCTGCTTTTTGAGGTTATCTGCCACATCGTCCGGCTTAAACGCCACGTTGAACGTGTAGAAATAGGCAAAGAACACGATCATCGAGGCGAAGAACAGCAGATACAGCGGCTGTCCCGGGCCAAAGTTGGCCAGCAGCCAGGACATCACAGGCCCGTTCGTCGCACCCGACGAGAAGGTCGAGATCGTCACCGGCAGCAACAGCAGCGAGCTTGCAAAGATCGCTGGGATAACGCCCGATGGGTTGACCTTGACCGGCAGGTGGCTCGACCCGCCTTCGTAGACTTTCATACCGGCCTGACGGCGCGGGTATTGAATGTGTATCTTGCGCAGAGCGCGCTCCATGAACACCACAAAGGTGATCACGGCGATGACCATCACGATCACACCCACGATCACGGCGGGACTGATGGCGCCGCTGCGGCCCGAGGCAAAGAACTGCGCTAGTGCAGCGGGAACCTCGGCAATGATGCCGACGAAAATGATCAAAGAGATACCGTTGCCGATGCCGCGTGCGGTGATCTGCTCACCCAGCCACATCAGGAACATGGTGCCGCCGACCAGCGTAATCATGGTCGACAAGCGGAAGAACATGCCCGGATCTGTCGCCAGATCGCCCGACTCCAGGGATACGGCCAGACCATAGGCCTGAACCGTGGCCAGAGCGACGGTGCCGAAACGGGTATACTGGTTGATCTTCTTGCGGCCCTGCTCGCCCTCTTTCTTGAGTTGTTCGAGCGCGGGAACCATGGATGTCAGCAGCTGCACGATGATCGAGGCCGAGATATAGGGCATGATCCCGAGGGCAAAGATACCCATTCGACCCAGCGCCCCGCCGGTGAACATCGAAACCATGCCGCCGATGCCCTGCCCCGCCTGCTCCATGAACTCGCGCAGCGCTTGCCCGTCGATCCCCGGCACCGGAATGAAGGTGCCCAGACGATAGACGATCAACAAACCCAGCGTGAACAGGATGCGGTTGCGCAGATCGGTGGCTTTGCCCAAAGCAGCCCAGCTTGTGTTGGCTGCCATTTGTTCTGCTGCTGATACCATAAATCGGTCTCTCTTATGCAAACACCGCCCGGAACCGTTTTCCGGCTCGGGCGGCGTCTTGGAAAACTCTGAGGTCTATGTAAGCGGGTCTGGGCCCGCTCACAAGCGCTTACTCTGCCGCAGCAGCTTTTGTTACCGTCAGTGAACCGCCCGCTTTCTCGACCGCCTCAACGGCAGACTTCGAAGCACCAGTGACTTCCAGGTTCACTTTCGCGGTGATTTCACCTTTGGCCAGAACGCGGATACCGTCCAGCTTGCGGCGCACCAGGCCAGATGCAACCAGCGCATCCTCGGTGATCGCAGCCTTTGCGTCCAGCTTGCCGGCGTCGACGAATTTCTGGATCAGGCCCAGGTTGATAACGGCGAACGCCTTGCGGTTCGGCTTGTTGAAGCCGCGCTTGGGCAGGCGCTGGTACAGCGGCATCTGGCCGCCTTCGTAGCCGTTGATGGCCACACCCGAACGGGATTTCTGACCCTTGATACCACGGCCACCCATTTTCCCTTTGCCGGAACCCGGACCACGGCCAACGCGGGTGCGTTTCGGTGCTGCGCCAGGATTGTCGCGCAATTCATTCAGTTTCATTTCGCTTCTCCTAAGCCGGATGTGACCCCCGAAGCGTGATGGGTCAACCACGGCGTTTCTTGGTTTTGATTCTCGTGGACGGAAATCCACTGGAGCGCTCTACAGCGTCCCGGCTTTGGTTGCAAGATGTGTTGTATCACAGCGCACAAAACCAAAAGAGGCGCCGGGATGGCGCCTCTTCTTCCGTGAGTGAGTGATGTGTTACGCGCAATAGGCGTGTTCACGCGCGATATCAGCGATATCGCAGCGGCGGACACCGATATCGTCCAGCTCGCGATTGCTCAGGTTTTGCAACTCGCGATAGGTGCGATGGTATTCCGCAGCGCGCGCGCGGTTTTCTTTTACGCGCTCGAACAGGTTTGCAATGCGGGCGCTCAGATTGAAGCCGCCATGTGTCAGAGTAGCTGTATGTGCCATATCTAATTTCCTTTCTGTACCGGGGCGCATTCCCCGGGCGTTTCCATTTGTTCCTTTGTGGACAACGCTCAGATAAGGGCGAAAGATATCGCTAACAATGCAGTTTTGGGTCTAGCCGGTTTGCATCAGCAGCATAGCAGAGACTCAATGAATATCCTCAGTAATGATCATGCTCGTTCGGGTTGTCGAAAAGCGTGCCGTCATATTTTGGCAGGTCATCTTGGATATCAAACCATGGGAGTTTGCTTTGATAATTCACATGGAATGTCGGCCTGAACGCCTGCGGGGCCTCAAGCGAAGCCGCGTAAAGGTGCATCCCGCCCGGATAATGATCAGCCTCAAAGCCCATGGGTGAGCCGCAGTTTTCACAAAAATGTCTGAAAACACCTTTTGAGCTTTCAAGCGTCTTCGGTGGATGCGCAGACCACCTGAAACTGGTCAGAGGTACGCCAAGCCATGCAACGACCGGGGCGGCACAATTTCTGCGACAATCATCGCAGTGACAATAGCAGGCCCAGTTGGGTTCCCCATCGTATTCCCAACGGGTTTGTCCACAAAAACACTTTCCGCGTGTCGTCACGAGTTCTCCCCCTCCGGTGTTTCTCAGCTTCTTACAAAGCGGTTCGATCTGCCCGTCGACCAAGCGCTTTGAATCCAGTCAAAGCAAACCAGCCTCGGGTGATCTTTTCCGATACCGACATGACGTCGACCGCAATAGCCAATGCCATCCTTAAAAGAAAAAACGCCCCCGACTAAGTCGAGGGCGTTTCAAGTTCTTCGAAGAAGTCGCGCTTAGCCGCGCTCTTCGACGATCTCAACCAGATGCGGGATCTTACGGATCATGCCGCGGATCGAAGGAGTGTCCTCCAGTTCGCGGGTCTTGTTCATCTTGTTCAGGCCTAGACCGATCAGGGTTGCGCGCTGTTCGGCGGGGCGGCGGATCGGGGAACCGATCTGCTTGACGACGATGGTTTTTGCCATGACTCGCTCTCCTTACGCTTCGGCTTCAGCCGGTGCTTCGTCCCGCTTGGGCAGGATGTCGGCAACTTTTTTACCACGACGTGCGGCGACCGAACGCGGGCTCTGCTCTTTCTGCAGGCCGTTGATGGTGGCGCGGATCATGTTGTACGGGTTCTGCGAGCCCAGCGACTTGGACACAACGTCCTTGACGCCCAGCATTTCGAACACGGCACGCATCGGACCACCGGCGATGATACCGGTACCTTCAGGTGCGGTGCGCATAACCACTTTACCAGCGCCATGACGGCCCTCGATATCGTGGTGCAGAGTCCGGCCTTCGCGCAGTTGCACGCGGATCATCTGACGCTTGGCTTGTTCGGTCGCCTTGCGGATGGCCTCGGGTACTTCTTTCGCTTTACCCTTGCCAAAGCCGACGCGGCCTTTCTGATCGCCGACAACCACCAGAGCGGCGAAGCCAAAGCGTTTACCACCTTTTACGGTTTTCGACACGCGGTTGATTGCGACCAGACGATCGGCAAATTCCGGTGCTTCTTCACGGTCGCGGCCACGGCCCCGACGGTTTTCACGTTCTGCCATTTGGCATCCCTTTTCTCATGTGGCGTTGTGACGCCGTTTTCTTCAATCGAAGTGGGCTGGAAGCCCCCCGATCATCGAGGCAAGTGACCTTGCCTTCAAGTGCCGGTGCCGGGCTGAAGCCCGGCCTACGGCGGTGTTTCAGGTAGGCCGGGCTTCAGCCCGGCACACCATCAGATCTTCAGACCACCTTCACGCGCGGCGTCGGCAACTGCCTTCACCTTGCCGTGGAACAAGAAGCCGCCACGATCGAAATAGGCCTCTTCGACGCCTGCCTTCTTGGCACGCTCGGCGATGGCCGCGCCCACTTTGGTGGCCGCTTCGACGTTGTTCTTGCCAACGACGCCCAGATCTTTTTCCAGGGTCGAGGCCGAGGCCAGGGTCACGCCACGAACGTCGTCGATCAACTGAACGCTGATGTTCTTGTTCGAACGGTGAACCGACAGGCGTACACGGCCCGCGTTGACTTTGCGAAGTTTGTTCCGAACGCGCAGGCGGCGCTTCAGAAACAGGGTTCTTTTGCTGTTTGCCATTGTTTGCGTCCTTACTTCTTCTTGCCTTCCTTGCGGAAGATGAACTCGCCCTTATAGCGGATGCCCTTGCCTTTATATGGCTCGGGACGGCGCCATTCGCGGATTTTGGCCGCGACTTCGCCCACCTGCTGCTGGTCGATACCTTCCACAACGATCTCGGTCTGCTTCGGCGCGGTGATGGTGACACCTTCCGGAGCAACGAAATCAACATCGTGGCTGTAGCCCAGGTTCAGCTTCAGGGTGTTGCCCTGCATCTGAGCCCGGTAACCAACACCCTGGATCTCCAGCTCTTTTTTGAAGCCTTCGGTCACACCGGTTACCAGATTGGCAACCATGGTGCGGCTCATGCCCCACTGCTGGCGGGCACGTTTGGACATGCCACGAGGGTTGATTTGCACAACGTTGTCTTCGACCGACAGCGTGACGTCATCGGTTGCGGTGAAGCTGCGGGTGCCTTTCGGACCTTTCACTTCGATGGTCTGACCCGACACAGAGGCGGAAACGCCGCTGGGCAGTTCGACCGGTTTTTTACCAATACGAGACATTGCAGACCTCCTTAGAAGACGGTGCAGAGCACTTCGCCGCCAACATTGTTGGAGCGAGCGTTTGCATCCGACATCACACCTTTCGGAGTGCTGACAATCGACACGCCCAGACCCTGACGGACCTGCGGGATGTCATTGACGCCCATGTAGACGCGACGGCCGGGCTTGGAAACCCGCTTGAGTTCGCGAATGACAGGGGTGCCTTCGTAGTATTTCAGGCTGATTTCGATGGCCGGATGACCGTTTTCACCGGTCGTCTTTTCATAGCCACGGATGTAACCTTCGTCCGCCAGCACGTCCAGAACCCAACCGCGCAGCTTGGATGCGGGGGTGGAAACGGTGGACTTGCCGCGCATTTGCGCGTTGCGGATACGGGTGAGCATATCGCCGATAGGATCATTCATATCTATGTCTCCCTTACCAGCTCGATTTCACCATGCCGGGGATCTGACCAGCAGAACCCAGCTCGCGCAGCGCGATACGGCTGACCTTCAGCTTACGGTAGTAAGCGTGGGGACGACCGGTCAGCTGACAACGGTTGTGCAGACGGGTCGCCGAGCTGTTGCGCGGCAGTTTCGCCAGTTTCAGACGCGCTTTGAAACGCTCCTCCATCGGGCGGCTCTCGTCATTCGCGATTTCTTTCAGCTCGGCACGCTTTGCGGCATATTTGGCCACCAGGCGCTCGCGCTTCTTCTCGCGTTCGATCATTGCTTTTTTAGCCATGTCTCTATCCTTCCGGCGCTTATGCGTTGAAGGGCATGTTGAATGCTTTCAACAGGCTCTTCGCTTCAGCGTCGGTCTTCGCTGTGGTGGCAATTACGATATCCAGGCCCCAGACTTCATCGACCTTGTCGAAGTCGATTTCCGGGAAGACGATGTGCTCTTTCATGCCCATGGCAAAGTTGCCACGACCATCGAACGAGGGCTTCACACCGCGGAAGTCACGAACACGCGGCATCGCGATGGTGATCAGACGATCCAGGAATTCGTACATCCGGTCGCCGCGCAGGGTCACTTTCGCACCCAGCGGCATGTCTTCACGGACGCGGAAACCCGCGATCGACTTTTTCGCCTTGGTTGCAACGGCCTGTTGACCGGCAATCGCAGTCAGATCCTCGACAGCAGCTTTCGCTTTCTTCGAGTCTTTGACGGCCTCAGCACCACAACCGATGTTCAGAACGATTTTTTCCAGCTTGGGCAGCTGCATGTCGTTCTTGTAGCCGAACTCTTCTTTCAGAGCGGCACGGATGGTTTCAACGTACTGAGCTTTCAGACGCGGGGTGTAGGTTGCGGTATCAAGCATCGATCACGTCCCCTGTGGTCTTGGCGAAGCGGACCTTTTTGTCGCCTTCCATGCGGAAGCCAACACGGGTTGCTTTGCCGTTCTTGTCCAGCAGAGCCAGGTTCGACAGCTCGATCGGGTTTGCCTGAGGCAGGCGGCCACCCTGGCTGTTCTGGGTCTGGCGAGTGTGGCGGATGGCGATGTTGATGCCATCGACAACAGCTTTACCGGCTTTGGGGTCAACCGAGGTGATAGTACCTTCTTTGCCCTTGTCCTTGCCGGCCAGCACGACGACCTTGTCGCCTTTGCGGAGTTTAGCAGCCATGATTACAGCACCTCCGGAGCCAGCGAGATGATTTTCATGAAGTTCTTGCCGCGCAGTTCGCGAACAACGGGGCCAAAGATACGGGTACCTACGGGCTCGTTGTTGTTGTTCAGGATGACGGCGGCGTTGCGATCAAAGCGGATCGCGGTGCCGTCTTCGCGACGGACTTCCTTGGCGGTGCGTACGACAACGGCCTTGCGGACGTCACCTTTCTTTACGCGGCCGCGCGGGATGGCTTCCTTCACCGAGACGACAATGATGTCGCCAACGGAGGCGTATTTACGCTTGGAACCACCCAGGACCTTGATGCACTGAACTCGGCGTGCGCCGGAGTTGTCAGCGACATCCAGATTGGTCTGCATCTGGATCATGTGGTTTCTCCCGACCTGTGGGGGCTGGTCTCGTTAAATCCCCCAGGGTTTCGACAAATGGAAAAGTCCCGGGGGCTTACGCCTCCAGAACCTCCCAACGTTTCGTCTTCGATTTCGGCGCGCATTCGATGATGCGTACGGTGTCGCCGACCTTGAAGGCGTTCTTTTCATCGTGAGCCCGGTATTTCTTGGACTTACGGATGGTTTTCTTCAGAACCGGATGCGTAAAGCGGCGCTCGACGGATACGGTTACGGTCTGTTCGTTGGCGTCGCTGGTCACGGTGCCTTGCAGGATACGCTTGGGCATCTGATTACTCCTCGGATGCCGCAGCAGCGGCCTTTTCGTTCAGGATGGTTTTGACGCGGGCAGCATTGCGGCGGGCCGCTTTGATGCCGGCTGTGTTTTCCAGCTGACCGGTTGCCTGTTGAAAGCGCAGGTTAAAGCTTTCTTTCTTCAGATTGGCCAGTTCCTCGCGGAGCTGGTCCGGGGTCTTGTCACGCAGTTCTTGGGCGTTCATCGCCTTTTTCCTTTGCTCAAAACACCAGAAGGCCCCGTACACGGGTCACCTTTGACCTGGTGGATGAATGATAGACATACGAATCGCCCGACAACGCCGGGAGATCGCAGGATGCCGCCGTATAAGGGTTTGGGGGGTGAGTGGCAAGGGAAAGTTTTTCCGAGCACAAAATAGCGGGCTCCGCGATCAAGATTGGTGTCTTAGCCAGTTTGATGTCGAAGTAAACAGCCCGACCAATAGCGCTATGTTGGCAGCAAACCAAATATAAGAGTAACCAAGGAACAACCCCATTTCGAGCGCTAGTATCAAGCCTTCCACCGCTGATGAATAGCTTCCCAGATCGCATCGCATTCCACCAAAGCCACCGACATGTACACAGTGGTCTTCCCAAACCCTGAATTTACTCAGAATCAAGTACTGTAGCGGAAAGCCAGTCGGCAAAACCAACAGCAGAAGACAAATGAACGACTCAATGGACCAGCTCTTTCTTGTCAGCACTGCTTTGATTAGACCAGAGCGTTCCGCAAGTCCGCTGGGGGTGCGCCACCACCCAATTCGCCAACCGACTACAAGTACGGGCAAAACGATCGCTAAAATGAGCGCCACTGCAAGTAATACCAGCACAATATTCATCCACGAGATTATTAAATAACTATCCAGTGATGTATGAGTTAGCTACCTTGAAGCCCTCAAGCTAGCTACTCCCATTTATAATTAAAACTCACAGAAATCCGCTCATCCTCGGCCATGTTCATCGGCACCTCATGGCGCAGCCAGCTTTCCCAGAGCAGGACGTCGCCCACCTGCGGCTTCATATAGATGAACGGCTGCAAATCCCGCCGCCCGCCTTTCAGGCGCGTCGGGGCAGCCATCATGCGGCCCGAGCGCGGGTCTTCCAGTTTCAATGCGCTCGCCCCTTCGGGCATCGCCACATAGGTCGTGCCCGAGATCACGCTGTGCGGATGCAGGTGGCTGGAATGCATGCCGCCTTCGGGCAGGATGTTGATCCAGAGGTCTTCCAGCTTCAATTCGCCCTCACCCAGATCGAACTCCAGATCTTTGGCGAAGGCCGCAACGTGCTTATCCAGCGCGGCGACCAGATCGGCGAAGATCGGGAACCGCCAGGGCAGATCGGTCAACGAGGCATAGCTGGTGTAACCGGGGTAACCATTTTCTTCGCACCACTCCTGCCCGGCCTCGTCATCCTCGGCAATGACAAGGCAAGAACTTTCCAGTTCCTCCGCATCGATCTTGGGATCGAACTCGGACAAAGCTGCGCGATAAAGACGGGTAACGAAGAGTGATTCAATCTGTGCCATGAGCCGGGCATAGCCCAAGCCCTGCCCCTAGACCAGCCCCTGTCAGGCTTCAGCTTCGGACCGGCCCCTTGCCACACCGTGGTATCGGTCGACCGCCATCAGCGTAAGCGAGGCACAGCACGATCTCATCCGGTTTCGGCGCGTCCGGAATACTTAGCGTCATCGTGTCGAAATGATCGAACGACCACGGATTGTCTTTGTGGCCAAGCGGCAAGTCAATCACGCAGCCCGGAGGGCCGAGCTTGGCGTTCGAGGGGATCACCGCCTCACCGCCACCTGCAGCGGCGCGCATGGGGGCACCAAGCTTGGGGTGGATCACCGCCCCTGCCTGCTCGAGGTCGCCGTTGACGCCAACGATCGCAGCCTTGCCGTATGAAATCGGGACACCCTCCAATTGGGCAATTGCTTCGGCGGCAAGTTCAGGACCCAGAAGGCCACCGATCTCAAACAACTCTGAAAGATCGTCAGAAAACCGGCCGGCCAGCGGGTTCGGGAATACCGCAAGCGCAGCAACCCGGCTGATCGGATCACAAGGCTGGCCCATTTGGTCGGTTGTTATGATTTCCTTGGCAAACACCTTTTTTCGTAGCTGAACCATAGCGTCCCCTCTCAGATCCGATCCAAAGCCTAAGCGCTGGTCGAGAATAGGCAAGAGCACTTCAGATTTGCGTTACCTTGGCCAATTCCGGTGGCATTTAGGCTGGCAATGCAGGGTCCAGTGAATAGATCGATTGCTGCTTACCATCTTGTTCTCAGCCTGCTCTCGATTGGACCCACATTCATGCCCCAGCTTCCCTTTGTCGTTCCCCTTCTTGTTGCCGGATTGATCGGCGAATTGGCCTTCGAGGTCTACGCCTGGTTTGTGTCTCCATTGCTGTTTGGAGTCACCCTTCAGCCCGCCAATCTTGTTATCGCGCTGACCGCCAAGTTCACTGGTCTCGCACTGCCATACGGGGCGGCCTTTGCGATACACTTTCTCATCGGCGTCGTAGGCTTTGCAGGGATAGTCTGGGCTGTAAAGGAAGTAAGCGGACTGGGCCATATCGCGTCAGGCGCATTGGCCGGAGTTGCATTGTGGTTTGTGGCACAAGGTGTTCTGGCACCTTTGGTCGACCGCAGCTTCATGATGGGGTTCGGCGCCTATACCCAATCCTCATTCATCGCGCATGTTGGGATGACTCTGATCCTCGCCTGGGTTTGGCGCACCTTGGTATCGCGGAGCTCGGCCGAGCCCGATCCCACCTAACACGGGCAGAGCCGGAATATAAAAAGCCCCCGACGCGAATACGCCGGGGGCCTTTTCAAACCGGGGTTTCCCCCAATCACTTACCAGTCTTCGCGAACCACGACGCGGGTCTTGATCGGCAGCTTCATCGCAGCCAGGCGCAGGGCCTCGCGGGCGATGTCGTCATTGACGCCGTCGATCTCGAACATCACGCGACCGGGCTTGACCTTGCAAACCCAGCGGTCGACCGAACCTTTACCTTTACCCATACGAACTTCGATCGGCTTAGCCGTGACCGGAGTGTCGGGGAAGATGCGGATCCATACACGACCCTGACGCTTCATGTGACGCGTCATAGCACGACGTGCAGCTTCGATCTGGCGTGCAGTCACACGCTCAGGCTCAAGAGCTTTCAGGCCGTAGGTGCCAAAGTTCAGATCAGAGCCGCCCTTGGCGAGACCCTTGATCCGGCCTTTGTGCATCTTGCGGAATTTAGTACGCTTTGGTTGAAGCATATCTTTCCCTCCTTAGCGACGACCGCCACCAGCACCACGAGGTGCAGGGCCGTCTTGGAGTTCCTGTGCTTTACGGTCACGTGCCTGCGGATCGTGCTCCATGATCTCACCTTTGAAGATCCAGACCTTGATCCCGATGATCCCGTAAGGAGTCATCGCTTCGGCATGTGCGTAATCGATGTCGGCACGCAGGGTGTGCAGAGGCACGCGGCCTTCGCGATACCACTCGGTCCGTGCGATTTCGGCGCCGCCCAGACGGCCAGCGACATTCACCCGGATACCCAGGGCGCCCATGCGCATGGCGTTCTGAACCGAGCGCTTCATGGCGCGACGGAACGAAACACGACGTTCCAGCTGCTGAGCGATGGACTCGGCAACCAGCTGCGCGTCAAGCTCGGGCTTGCGCACTTCGACGATGTTCAGGTGCAGTTCGCTGTCGGTCATACGAGCAAGCTTTTTGCGCAGAACTTCGATGTCTGCACCTTTCTTGCCGATGATGACACCGGGACGTGCTGTGTGGATCGTAACGCGGCACTTCTTGTGCGGACGTTCGATGATCACACGGGCAACACCGGCCTGCTTGCACTCTTTGTTGATGAACTCACGGATCTTGAGGTCTTCCAGCAGAAGATCACCGTAGTCCTTGGTGTCGGCGTACCAGCGGCTGTCCCAGGTGCGGTTGACCTGCAGGCGCATGCCGATCGGATTTACTTTATGACCCATTAGGCTTGCTCCTCAACTTGACGCACCTTGATGGTGATCTCCGAGAACGGCTTCATGATCTTGCCGAAACGGCCACGGGCACGCGGACGACCGCGCTTCATGACCAGGTTCTTGCCAACCCATGCTTCGGCTACGATCAGCTCGTCAACATCCAGGTTGTGGTTGTTTTCGGCATTCGCGATTGCGGACTGCAGGCACTTCTTGACGTCCTGCGCGACACGCTTGTTCGAGAAAGTCAGGTCGGTCAGAGCCTTCTCAACTTTCTTGCCGCGGATCATTTGCGCAACCAGGTTCAGTTTCTGCGGGCTGGTGCGAAGCATGCGGGTTTTCGCCATTGCTTCGTTTTCAGCCACGCGGCGGGGGTTCTTTTCCTTGCCCATGACTTACTTCCGCTTCGCTTTTTTGTCTGCGGCGTGGCCATAATAGGTACGGGTCGGCGAGTATTCACCGAACTTCTGACCGATCATGTCTTCCGAGACGTTGACGGGAATGTGCTTCTGGCCATTGTACACACCAAAGGTCAGACCCACGAACTGGGGCAGAATGGTGGAACGACGCGACCAGATTTTGATGACTTCGTTGCGGCCCGACTCGCGCGCTGCTTCGGCTTTTTTCAGCACGTAAGCATCGACGAAAGGACCCTTCCAAACAGAGCGAGACATGGATTAACGTCCCTTCTTCTTGGCGTGCCGCGAGCGGATGATCAGCTTCTGGGACGCTTTGTTCTTGTTGCGGGTACGCTTACCCTTGGTGTCCTTACCCCACGGTGTAACCGGCGTACGGCCACCCGAGGTACGACCTTCACCACCACCGTGCGGGTGATCGATCGGGTTCATTGCAACACCACGAACCGACGGGCGCACGCCCTTGTGGCGCATACGACCGGCTTTACCGAGGTTCTGGTTGCTGTTGTCGGGGTTGGACACGGCACCAACGGTGGCCATGCATTCCTGACGAACCATGCGCAGCTCGCCCGAGCTCAGACGGATCTGAGCGTAGCCGCCATCGCGACCAACGAACTGAGCGTAAGTACCGGCCGCACGTGCGATCTGACCGCCTTTGCCAGGCTTCATCTCGATGTTGTGGACGATGGTACCGATGGGCATACCCGAGAACGGCATTGCGTTGCCCGGCTTGATGTCGGCCTTGGCGGATGCCACGACTTTGTCACCGACAGCCAGACGCTGCGGAGCGAGGATATATGCCTGCTCGCCGTCTTCGTATTTTACCAGTGCGATGAATGCGGTCCGGTTCGGGTCATATTCGATCCGTTCGACGGTTGCCGCGACATCAAATTTATTCCGTTTGAAGTCAACGATCCGGTAGAGACGCTTTGCGCCACCGCCGCGGCGGCGTGAAGTGATCCGTCCGGTGTTGTTCCGGCCGCCCGATTTGGTCAAACCCTCAGTGAGAGACTTGACCGGACGTCCTTTCCAAAGCTCCGAACGGTCGATCAGCACCAGCCCGCGCTGGCCCGGCGTCGTCGGCTTGTACGACTTGAGTGCCATGCTTTCTGTCTTCCGTTTAGCAAGTGCAGGGGGTTTCCCTGCTATGTGATAGGCCCCCGTAGGTGCCAAGGGTATAGGGCCCCGAAGGTCCCCGGTTACAAATATCAGAGGCCCCGGAACGAATCCGAGGCCGCAAGATTGGGTGCATTTAGCAGTGTTGGGGGTGGGTGTCTATAGGGTTTATCGGCAATCCCCAGCTAGGTTGAACTTCACCTAATCAAAACCGAATGAACTGAAGTCGTTTTGGGATATCTGGTCGAAAAGCTCCCTGACTATATCGGGATTACTTTCGCAAGGCTTGCCCCCCGGAACTGAGACCCTGACCACTACACGGTCGTCTGCAAGAACCTCAACACCCGTCCCATCCAATCTTTCTCGACCGTCGAGCCTATCTGTTTTAATCCGCAGATACGCTCCGTTTTTTCGTCCATCTGCCCCACCGGCTCCAATCCAGTTTTTTTCACGAATGGACTGTTCTCCGGCGATCAAATCAATCAGTACGCTGCATCCATCTATGTTGAGTGCTGTGCTTGCAGCCGGACTAACTACAAGGTCCATCATCAGAATAGAGAACCCCTGCGGCGCTGAAACAGATGGATGTTGGCGAACTTCATGTGCCTTGTTCGATTCCAGAAATGGAATGTTGTTTGACAGTGCATCAGATTGAGCTTTCAACGAACCGACAAACCTCTGCATAGCGCCTTGATGTAGAGCGTAGGTCTCAGAGGTTATTATATCAGCAATCGTCATTTCGAGTATTGCTTCGCCAAACTCGTCTATTAGATCGAAACCCACGTCTAGCGCGTTTTGGTCACGCAAACCGCTTGCCCAAAACGCAAGCTCATCTCGATAACACCCTTGCAAGTCCACAGACACCCGCATCAAGCTCCACGTGCCGTTCCCATAGAATCGAAACAGGTCAGGTTTTACTCGCCCATCGGCAATCCCCATTTGTTTCGACTCGATAACGTCACAAAGCAACTTTGAATGACTAGATTCGAGAGCAAAATTAGCAGAAAGAACCTGATGCCCCTTGCTGCATTTCAGCAAAACCATGGGTATCGCACGGAGCGCTGCGACGTGGGATGCCTCTTCTTTGTAGCTTCTTTCGCAAACCCAACCTTCGGCGACAGGAATCCTTGCAAGCAGGTCTTCTTCCAGAACTGATGCGAGTTCGGCAACCTCATTTGCTGCGGCTGAAACTTCGTTTCTGGAGGCGACCGCTATTTGGTCTTCTTGAGCGAGAAGACTGGTGGCCAATCCAACAAACAATATCGGCCAAATCGAAAATAAGAACCTCAAAACAACTCTCCGAACCATGTCTCGAACCCCAATAAATACAAGTTCCCAATCCTAAACCAAGCGCTCACCCCAAAGACCGCCTGCGGCACAGCGGCTCGGACTCCACTGCCATCCTCTGCTTGAGCTTGATATGGCCCAGTACCTCGCGAAAGGCGCGGTGTTTGGGTTTGCCTTCCAGATAATCCACCAGTTTAAGCAGGTTGATCGGGTGCTTCGAAATCAACGCCTCGATCCGTTGCAGGGCGTCGTCCAACTCATAGTGATCTACGTACTGACAGGCCACCTGCGTGGGCGTCAGCAGGCAGTAGTCCTGCGGGCGTTTCTCGGTATAGCGCGCGATGTCGAAGGGCGACGCGCCGAGGGCGTGGAACTTTGGGATGTGCACACGCATATCGGCCTCGGCGTGCTCCAGCACCGTTCCCGAAGTCTGGCGAAACCCCAGCGGACCCAGCTTAGCAACGACGTGTTCGCGCATCGCCGGGGAGATCATGTCCACATCCGCCCGGTCATATTTCAGGTCATCGAACACAGACAGCAGCCCCAGCTTTTCATCGGCAATCTGAAAATAGGGCTCGGCGCTGAACGCCCGCATCTGTTCCAGCACTTGCGCACGCACAGTTTCAGGGTCTGAAACGAAATCGGCCCCGGCGGGTTGAACCGCCGAGGCCGTGAATAGTCGCAGTAAGCGTCGGATCAAAGACCGGTGCTCACGTCGATTGTGTTGCCCTCTTCCAGGGTCACATATGCTTTTTTGACGTCTTTCCGACGACCCAACTGGCCGCGGAACCGCTTGACCTTGCCTTTGGTCACGGTGGTGTTCACCGCTTTGACCTTCACACCAAACAGCGCCTCAACGGCCTCTTTGATCTGCGGCTTGTTGCTGTCGATCGCGACTTCAAAGACAACCGCGCCATTTTCGGACGCCATAGTCGACTTTTCAGTGATGACCGGCTTGCGGATCACGTCGTAATGTTCTGCCTTCGCGCTCATTTCAGACGAGCCTCCAGTGCTTCGACAGC
Organism: Ruegeria sp. G10; assembly: GCF_056533645.1. NCBI lineage: Bacteria > Pseudomonadati > Pseudomonadota > Alphaproteobacteria > Rhodobacterales > Roseobacteraceae > Ruegeria > Ruegeria sp. G10. The sequence goes on from NZ_JBQFOQ010000001.1 coordinate 757,199, forward strand.
CGCTTTGGTGAGCACCAGGGTGTCACGCTTGAGGATGTCATAGACGTTTGCGCCCATCGACGGCAGGATATCCAGACCTTCGATGTTCTTGGACGCTTTCAGGAACCCTTCGTTCACGGTCGCGCCGTCGATGACCAGAGCACGTTTCCAGCCCAGGTTTGCAACCTGTTTGGCCAGAGCGGCGGTCTTGCCTTCGGCTTCAGCGTTCTCGATTACGACCAGTTCACCTGCCTTGGCTTTGGCCGACAGAGCGTGGCGCAGGCCCAGCTTGCGGAACTTTTTCGGCAGGTCGTGGCCGTGCGAACGGACGACGGGGCCTTTGTAGATACCACCACCACGGAAGATCGGCGCGTTGCGGTCACCATGGCGTGCGCCACCGGTGCCCTTCTGGCGATAGATCTTCTTGGTCGAGTAGCTGGTTTCCGAGCGGGTCTTGACCTTGTGGGTGCCGGCCTGCGCGTTGTTACGCTGCCAACGGACCACACGGTGCAGGATGTCCGCACGCGGCTCGAGACCGAACAGATCGGCGTTCAGCTCGATGTCGCCGGCTTTGCCGCCGTCCAGTTTGATTACATCAAGTTTCATGCTTCACCACCTTCCGCGGGCGCTTCTTCCGCAGGTGCTTCGGTTGCAGCCGATTTAACAGCAGCCGGGAAAGGCAGGCCTTCCGGTGCTTTCTTCTTCACGGCGTCCTTGACAGTGACCCAGCCCGATTTCGGTCCGGGAACGGCGCCTTTGATGAAGACCAGGTTCCGGTCGGCGTCGGTTTTAACGACTTCCAGGTTCTGGGTGGTGACACGGGCAGCACCCATGTGACCGGCCATCTTCTTGCCTTTGAAAACCTTGCCCGGGTCCTGACACTGACCCGTTGAGCCGTGCGAACGGTGGCTGATCGAAACACCGTGCGAGGCGCGCAGACCACCAAAGTTCCAGCGCTTCATCGCACCGGCAAAGCCTTTACCGATCGAGGTACCCGAAACGTCAACTTTCTGACCTTCCAGGAAGTGTTCTGCCGAAATTTCGGCACCCACATCGATCAGGCCATCTTCGGAGACGCGGAACTCGGCCAGCTTACGCTTGGGCTCAACCTTTGCAGCGGCATAGTGACCGCGCATGGCTTTCGAGGTGCGTTTTGCCTTGGCAGCACCGGCGCCCAGCTGAACGGCGGTGTAGCCGTCTTTGTCAGCGGTACGCTGTGCAACAACCTGCAGGTTGTCCAGGTGCAGAACGGTCACAGGGATCTGCTTGCCGTCTTCCATGAACAGGCGGGTCATGCCAACTTTTTTTGCGATAATACCAGAGCGCATTCTCATACCCTCCGATTACGACTGCAGCTTGATCTCGACGTCCACACCAGCAGCGAGGTCGAGCTTCATCAGCGCGTCAACGGTCTGGGGGGTCGGATCAACGATGTCCAAGAGACGCTTGTGCGTGCGAATCTCGAACTGGTCGCGGGATTTCTTGTCAACGTGAGGGCCACGGAGAACCGTGAACTTCTCAATCTTGTTCGGCAGCGGGATCGGGCCGCGCACGTTCGCGCCGGTCCGCTTGGCAGTGTTGACGATCTCTTGCGTGCTGGCATCCAGAACGCGATAGTCAAATGCCTTCAGCCGAATACGGATGTTTTGGCTTTGCATAGATACAGCCTTTTTTAGGCGTTGAGGTTGAGAGGAGGACAGACGCGCATCGCCAACCCTCTTCGAACCCAAAAGGCGGGAATCACCCCGCCTTGACGTTCTTGTTGAGAACCCGCGCGTATTAGTGGGGTTGGTGGGGTTTGGCAAGGGGGAAATGGTTGCCCTGCGAAAGAGAGTATTGGGTGGGTTTTCTCCAGTCCAGTGTTGCGCAACCCCCATCGACATCTGAGGACACATAGACCATCTTCCACCATAGGTAGAATAAGCAGACTCTGGAAGCAGCCACAATGAAAACGCAGTTCTTTACTTTTGGTGCAGCTACGATCTGTACTTCGCTGGCGGTCTTCATGCTGCTTCGTGGGGGTGCCGCGAGTGAGAATGTTCCAGATGCTCGTAGCAGCGGCACAGCTATGGCAGACATACGAGATATACCGGTCGGCGCACCCGAAACGCGTGAATTGATGCTGCGTGGTAAACTGGCGACGTTCTGGCAAGTCGTTGACGAAAAGGCTCCGGAAGATCTGGATTACGTCATCAACCGCTTTTTCGAGGTAAGATCGAGTCTTCGAACAAGCGAAGATGTACGAAACAAACTGGACCGCGAGTTGCTGGCATACAGACTGCGATTGGCAAAATACTCGAAGGCACTTTCAGATAAGCAAAGAGCCGACATCATAAGCGCTCGTATCCGATTTCTACAGACTTTCGAGAACCCAGCGACTTGCTCACTTGTAGCGCGTCATGGCGCGGTTCAACTTAGTTATGATCAGCTTTCGCTCGTATATTTAGAACTCGATCAGTTTATGGCAGCAATGACCTCGCACCTCCTTGATGCACGTGCGGCAGAATCCAACGAGGCAGATGCACCTATTCCGCCGACCGATGAGGACTACGATAGGTTGATAACGAGAATAAAGGACGACGGCGCAACTGATCTAGAGCTAGAACCACTGTACACAGACGCTTGGAGAGATCCTAAGTATTGCGGAGTTTATCTGAACTATCTTCAGAATGTCGCGACGCTACCAGGCAGATCAGGCGCTGCCATACGATTTGACGAGGTTGATCGCATGCTTAATGGAACAAATGAAACGAAATGAATTGTGCACTTTCTTGAGAAGCAACGAATGCATGCTGAAAGTTAGATGTACACGAGCCACATCCGCCTGGAAATGAAAGAAGGCCGCCCCTGATTGGAGCGGCCTTCCTTAGTCTCAGCGATTGGGTCCGAGATTATTCGACGAATAATCTCAGCACCGTCGCCGATTACTCGATGATTTTCGACACAACGCCGGCGCCGACGGTGCGGCCACCTTCGCGGATTGCGAAGCGCAGGCCGTTTTCCATCGCGATCGGTGCGATCAGCTCAACGCCGAACGACACGTTGTCGCCGGGCATGA